>JAGNDO010000071.1 GCA_018003515.1 Caldilineaceae bacterium | reverse complement strand
CTCGCCCTCGGCGCTGGTGTCCGCCGTGCCCCCGGCGGCCAGGATGCTGGTGGCGATGCGAGCCAGTCGGCCTTGCAGCATGATCTGGAGCCAGGGCAAAAAGAGCAGACCGGCCACGCCCCCGGCCAGCATCAACTGGCCCAGACGCACGCCCCATTCCCGCAAGGATGTGCGCCAGATCCACAGCCCCCACACCGTCCACGCCACCCCGGCCGCGGCCATAAGGATGATCACCCGATAGTGGGTCAGCCCCAAGCCCAGGAGCAGGAGGGCGATCAGGGCCAGGGTGGGCCAGGGGGGGCGGATGCGCTCTCGCCACCAGCGGTCCAGCAGCCACAGGGCGGGGACCAGGATGATCTGTCCGGCCAACTGGGTGTAGCGCCCCCAGTTGACATAGTATCCTGGCATAGGAAAGAGTGCCCCGGCCACGACCACGGCCATCAGCCCGGCCCACGGGCTGCCCCCCAGCCGTTTGCCCAGGGGATAGAGGACCAAGACCGCCAGCACGTTGAGCACCTGGCCGGCCTGGATCACGCTGGTAGGCGCGTCCAGCCCGGTCAGCCAGGCCCAGACCGCGGCGTTGGCGTGGAAGCCGAAGTGATAGGTCAGGGTGGTGAGGGGCGCGTAGGGTTCCCAGGACTGGAAGAGGCCGCCGTGGTCCAAGAGCAGTTGGACGATAAAGGTGTGGTGGACCGAATCACCCCAGGCCGGGGCCACCATCTCCGCCACGGCCATCATGCGTACGGCCAGAAGCAGGAGGAGGGTGATGACCAGAAGCAGGGGCGGCAGGTGCTTTCTATGCTCTAGCCGGGTCCGTGACCCGGCGGGTCTGCCCGGTAAGATCCTCGAAAGACCCGCTAGGTCGCGGACCTGGCTAGAGTGGATAAAGTGGTGTCCTAGCAAGATCAGCAGGCCCACGCCCCCCGGTCCCCAGGCCAGGGCCGCGCCGGGCGCAATCCCGCCCACATAGGCCATCAGGAAGAGGACGGGATAGATCGCCACGCTCACCCCGGCGGCCAGACCGGCCCGCTCGCCCCAATCCAGCTTGTGGGCAGGGGGCAGCAGGGTGAGGAGGGCCAGACCGGGCAGGAGGTAGAGCCAGCCACCCACGGCCAGGGGGATCACTAGATTGGAGAGCGGATCGAAATTTTCCATGGGGTTGAGTATATCACGGAAACAAAAACAACCCGGAAGCGGTCAGCTTCCGGGTTGTTTTTGGGTGGGAGATTGGGAGATTACTCACACGACCAAACTACCGCAGCAGGAGGGGGATCATCACCGTGTTGAGGGTGTTGACCACGATCAGTTTGACCGGGATGGTTGTGTTGCCCACCCCCGGCGCGTTGATTGTGACCGATCCGTTGTAGGTGCCTGGGGCCAGCCCGGTCGGGTTGATCTGGACCGAGATGGTGGCCCGTTGGGTGGATCCGCCCGTGGGTGAGATGGTGAGCCAAGCGCCGCCGCTCTTGCTGGCGGTCCAGGCGTAGCTGTCCAGCCCGCTGTTGTCCACGATGATGGGGTGGGTGGTGATGCTGGTGCTGGGCGTGGTGAGGCGGGCGATGCTCCCCGGCGACACCTCGAAGGTGGGGGCAGTCTGGGAGACGATCTGCACCGGTCCCGGCGCATAGGTGATGGTGGCATTCGCCCCGCCACCGGTCTTGGCATAAACATAGTAACGGCCCGGAACCAGGGAGGAGAGATCCCAGGTGCGGTTGGTGACGGTCCCCGCCAGGCCGGTGGCGATCAAGGTGCCGCCATTCCCGCTGGATGCTGTGTTGTAATAGAGGGCGACCGTGGACGAGGGGGAGTCTGCCTGCCATTGGATGTTGGTGGAGGGGACATTGGCTTTCACCAACCTCACAGAATCCAGGTGGATGGTCACCCCCGGCTCGATGGCCGGTTTTAGATGGAAGAGACGGGCCTGGCCAGTCCACTCGGCGGAGGAGGTCAGATCCAGCTCGTAGGTGTTCCATCCGGCCTGGGTGATGAAGCCAGGGTAGGTGTGATAGGCCGAATTGGTGTCTTGCCAAAGCACGGTCCACTGGCTGGCCTTGCTGCTGTACATGCGCACAACCAGCTTGTTGAAGAGCGCCGTGTTGGCCGGTCTGTCCGCGGCAAAGTTCAGACGCATGTAGGGATCACCGCCGGTGGTGGTGAAGATCATCTCGCCGTTGACCCAGATTGGACTGCCCAGATGGTTATGGGCGGCCACATCGTCCCCGCCGTTCATGTCCCAGGCGTTGCCCAGCACACTGGCGCTGAACTCTGTGCCGGGCAGGAAGCGATCCGACACCCCATCCGGGGCGGTGAAGATCACCCCAGGCTGGCGGATGGTGAGGGGCCCGGGGCTATAGGTGGTGCTGGTATTGGCCCCGGCACCGGCCTGGACATAGACATAGTAGATCCCCGGATCCACGCTAGAGGCGTCCCAGGTGTAGGTGCTGGCGGTGCCGCTGACGCCGTTGGCGATCAGGGTGCCGTCCGCGCCGCTGTTGTTGGTGTCATAGAAGATGGAGACCGCGTTGCCGCCCATGTTGACCGGTGTCCACTGGATGGCATAGGTAGCCGAGCCGGTTTTGTAGAGCTTGATCCAGTCGATCTCCACGACGGTGCCGGAGCCGGTTGCGGGCAGGATGCGGATATTCTTGGCACTGCCGGTCCATTCGGCAGAGGCCCCCAGGTTGATCACATAGGTCTGCCAACCGGGCGTAGTGGAGATGACCGGCCCCACATGGAAGCCGTTGCTGGGATCAAGCCAATCCACCCGCAGTTGGCTGGCCGCACTCACATTCATGCGAATGGACATGCGGTTGTTCTTGGTGGTGTCCACCGAGGCCGCGCCGTTCTTGTTGTTCAGGTACATCCACGGGTCGCCGCCATTGATGGTGAAGCGCATGATGCCGCCGGAGAAAGTGGGCGTGCCCAGATGGTTGGTGGTGCCCAGGTTGCCGCCGATATCGCTGCTGTCCATGTCCCACGGATTGTCCAACTGATCCCGGGAGAACTCTGGCCCCATCAAGATGCTGTCCCCGGTGCCGTCCGGCTGGGTCAAGGTGGCCGACGGCTTCAGCACGGTGATGGCCCCCGGCGCATAGGACTGGGTCTGGTTGACGCCAGCGCCCACCAGGGAATAGACATAGTAGTCCCCGGCGTCCAGGAAGGAGGTGTCCCAGGTGTAGGTGCCGACCGCGGTCGAGATCCCGGCGGCGATCAGGCTGCCGTCATAGCCTGCGGCGTCCGTGTCATAGTAGAGGGCTTGGGTAGAACTGCCCGCGTTCTGCGGGGTCCATTGCACCGCAAAGGTGGAGGAGTTGGCCGCCACCAGTTTGACCCAGTCCACTTTGAGGTTGATCCCGGCGGCAATGGCCGGATCGATGCGGATGGCCCGAACCGTGCCCATGCTGGTCCAGCCGCTCAAGGCACCCAGATCCAGGGTGTATTCCGCCCAGCCAGCCCGCCGATTGCGGGCCGGGGACGCGCCAGGGGCCGTGCCGTCACCCTTGGTCCAGATGGCCTGCCACTGGCCCGGCTGATCGGACCACATGCGGAAGACCAGCTTGGTGTATCTGGTTGTGTCGATGGGGGTGGCATCCGTGTTGGCCAGCCAGAAGGAGGGATCATCCCCCGTGCTGGTGGCGGACATGATGCCATCGGCGAAGGAGACGGTGAGCTGGGTGGGACCATAGCTGTTGGCACCCAGATCCGTGGATTGGGCCATATCCCACGGGTCGTTAAGGGCGTTGGAGGCAAAGTCTGACCCCAGCACAACCGAGTCACCCGTGCCGTCGGGCTGGCCCATCAGCGCCACGGGCTTGGCCACGGCGATGCGTCCGCCGGCGTAGGCTCGGCTCTTGGGGTTGATGCCGTTGTCCATCACAGCGTAGACATAGTAGTCGCCGGCGTCCAGATGAGAGAGATCCCACGGGAAGTTGGTCTTCGTTCCGGCCAGATCCGTGGCGATCTGCACTCCGTCATAGCCCGCGTTGTCTGTATCGTAGAACAAGCTGACTTTGGCCCCGTCCGGGTTCTGGGTGGTCCAGTTGATGTTGAACGAAGCCGAGTTGGGCGTGGTCAGCTTCATATAGTCCAACGCAAAGTCTACCCCGGCGGTGCGGATGGGATCCAGGCGGAAGAGATAGATCTTGCCCGCCCAGGCCGGGTATTTGCTCAGATCGACGCGGTATTCGTTCCAGCCCTTGTAGACCCGGAAGGCGTCCGCCACACCGGGGGAGGACGATCCTTCGGCAAACCAGAGCAGTTGGCCCTGGCCTTCCTGGTTGGCATAGAGCCGGAAGGTCGCCACCGAGAAAGTTGCGGCGGCGATAGAGGTTTCCGAATCGATGGCAAAGCGTATTTCGGGCGAATCTGTGGTTGAGGTGGCCGAGAATACCCCCCCGGCGAAGATCGGTGCAGTCATGCTGCCGGTGTAGCTGACATCCGTGGCTTCGCTCATGTCCCAGGCGTCTACCCGCACGTTGCTGGCATAGTCGGATCCCACGGGCACGGTGTCGTTGTTGCCCAGGGGTTCGCTATAGACGGCTGCCGGGGCCCGCTTCACCCGCACAGGAGTGACGCTATAGCGGCCCACACCGTCAAAGCCGTCCCGGGCCATGATATAGATATTGTACGTCCCCTCGGCCACCCCGGACGTGTTCCACGTATACGTCCCAGCACTGGCCGCCACCCCAAGGACGATCTGGCTCTTGACCGCTGGATCCCGATCCGTGTCGTAGAAGAGATCCACCATAGCCCCTGTGGCATGGCTGCCGACCCACTTGATCTCGAAGGACTGGTCCGCTGCATCCGGTGCGGTGAGCAAAACCCAGTCCAGGTTGATGGTGGTGGTGGCGGTGATTTCGTTGGGGTCAAAGCGGAAGACAGTTTTGGTCCCCTGCCACAAGGAGTCGGGCAGACCGATGGTGGCATCGTTTAGCAGTTCCGGCTTCATCTGGCTCAGATCCGCCTGATAGGTATTCCAGCCTTCGTTGATCACAATATCCTTGGTAGAGAAGCGGTCCACCCCGGCCCCGCTCTTCCACCAGTTGATACGGGTGACCCAACCAAAGACTGTGTCCTGGATCTGCTGGTTGTTCAGCCCCATCTCCTGGTAGCGATAGCTGAGATATTTGTACTTATCCGCGTTGATAGGCGTTTGGGTGTAAAGTCCTCCCGTGTGCAGATAGATCTGGGAGTCACCCGTAGGGTCCGCGGGGGAGGCACCGCTGAAGACGCCGTTGACCACGGTCACCCCGGTCATGTTGTTGCCTTCGGTGTCGCCTAGGCTGTCCATATCCCAGGGGTTGCCCAGTTCGGTGCTGGCATAGTCTTCGCCGCTGGTCATGCTGGGCTGGGTGATGGTGATGATGGGCGCGGTGTTGACCGTGAGCGGGCCGGGGCTGTAGGTGGTGCTGACCGCCAGATCCCCTTCTTCCGTGGGCTGGGTGCCTGCGCTCAACGAAACCCAGTCGATTTGGACAGTAACACCGCCTAGTTGGGCCGGTTTGATGCGCAGGGATTGGATATCCCCCGTCCACTTGGGGTCGCTGCTCAGATCCACCGTGTACGTGTTCCAGCCCGGGGTGGCCAGGGCGAAGGTGCCATCGCCAAAGAAGATGAAATCTCCGTTCGAGAGCCGCCATCCTGGAATCCAGACCACGTTCTCGCTTACATTCATACGGAAGGTCAGTTGGGTAAAGACATCTGCATCAATGGGCTTGCCCGAATCCCAGTGCAAGCGGAAATACGGATCAGAATTGTTGTTCAAGTCCGGGTTGGTGGTGAAGGAGAAGATCCCGTTGGAGAAGGTAGGGTTCAACACATCTGGGCTGGTGATGGCCACATCTTTGCTGTCGGCCATGTCCCAGGGGTTGTCCAGAGCCAGGGTGGCATAGTCGATCCCGGAACGTCCGGCCACATAGTAGTTGCCCCGATCGATGTTGATGGTGCCCCAACTATAGTTGGTGGTGCTGGCCAGGGGCAGGTTGCCGCCGATGAAGGAATAGTGACCATTGTCCCAGTTGGTGTCCGTGTCGCTATAGAGAAAGCCCACCCCCGTCCCCGTGCCAAATTGCACATCGTAGGTGGTGTTGGCCACATCCGGTCCGGTCAACCGCACCCAGTCAATCTTCACCTCCACCCCAGAAGCCGTGGTGGGATCAAGACGTAGCCCTTGGAGCAATCCGGTCCATTCTCGATTGCCGGCCACTTTGGGCTGGGCCAGGTTGATGGTATACGTGCGCCAGCCGCTTTCCAGCGTGAAAAACTGAGAGGCCCCCCACTCCGAGGCGTTGAGTTCCGAATTGGCAAACCAGAGTACCTGCCCTCGGTCGTCGCCGCCTACGCTACCCAAATACATGCGTACGGAAAGCTGGGTATATTTGGCTGTGTCGATGGGATAGTTGATCCCATATCGGCCCAGGCTGGGGATGTCCACCAGCTCGTAGCCCGGGTAGATCAGGAAAAAGTGACCATCCCCGTCCGTAGTCGTGCCCACCAGTTGGCCGTTCTCGATGGCCATACGGTTGGTCCCGGCACTGCTGTTGATGCCCCGGGTCTGCTCGTTATAGATGTCCGTGATGGCACTCATGTCCCAAGGATCACCCAGTAGATCGATGCTGTACTCGCTGCCCTCGGCCACCTTGTCACCCGTGCCGTCGGGCTGGCTGATGGTGAACACCGCCGCTTCTTGGGGGGGCATCACCCCGGTTTGGGCAGCCAGGCTTTGGGGGAAGATCACCCCCAGGGCTAGAAGTGACCCTAAAATTAAGGCCACCAAACGAATTTTCCGTTTGATGTGCTGATAACTAGTTGTCATAAAATCCTTCTCCTTTGTGATTGTGATGGACGGTTGCGAAGTTCATCTCCATGTGAGAAGCCGTGGAGATAACGATACTGAAATAGGTTTGTTAACGCAGAAGGGCGGGTAGATAGACGATTGATTGTTGACCGGTCCACTGGGAAACCCCGTTCCAGGTTCCGATCCAGAGGGAATTGATGCCATCCGGCAGCACGGCGAAGGCATAGTTGTCCGCCAGTCCCTGGGCCGTGGTCAGGGTGAACCAGCGCTGGCCGTCAAGGCGGCTGATGCCGCCGCCATAGGTGGCAAACCAGACGAAGCCCAGGGGATCAACGGCGATGTCAAAGACCAGATCCGCGGCCAAGCCGTCGGACGTGTCCCAGTGGGTCCAGGTGGTGCCGTCATAGCGGGTGACGCCCCGGAAGGTGCCGATCCATTTGGTGCCTTGGCGGTCGATGGCGATGGTGCGGGTGCGGCTGTCGGACAGGCCATTTGCCGCGGTGTAGTTGGTCAGCGTTTCGTTTCCGCTGCCGTGGAAATGGGAGATGCCGCCCAAGGTAGCCACCCAGACGGAGCCGTCACGGTCAATGGCGATGTCGTAGACATAGGAGTCAGCCAGTCCCCGTTCGATGGTGACATTGGTCCAGCCCGTGCCCCCATCCCATTTGCTGGTCCCCCGCCAGGTGCCGAACCACATATTCCCCGCCCGGTCCTGGTTGATGGCGGTGACGTTGTTGTGGATCAGCCCTTCGCCGTTAGGATCCAATGGGGCCGTACGCTCCTCGGTGAGGGTTTGCCAGACCCCGTTGCGGCGCACGGCCACGCCCAAATCTGTTCCCACCCAAGGATTGCCGTCAGCATCAAAGAAGATGGCCTGGATGTGATTGCTGGGCAGCCCGTCCGCCGTGGTGATTCGGGGGATGCTCTCCCATCCACCCGCGTCGTGAATCATAATGCCATCGTGGGTGCCTGCCCATAGGGATCCTGCCGGATCTTTGGCCAGGTAGGGCACGTAGTTGTGAGGCAAGATGGCGGAAAGGGTCTTCGATTCCCACGTGTTGCCGTCATACTCGGCCAGGGTTGATCCCGCCCCGGCCCAAAGATGACCATCACCGGGGTCCACCGCCACCGCCCGGCTTTCCTGGGAGGGCAATCCATTGTTTGTGCCAAAGGCGGTCCACGAGTCGCCATTATAACGAGCGAGACCGCCGCCAAGGGTACCAACCCATACATTGCCGCTGGCATCCACGGCCACAGCCCGCACATAATCAGCGGGCAATCCATGCGTCGTGGTGAAGGTGGACCAAGCCGTGCCATTAAAGCGGCTGACCCCGGCGAAAGTGCCCGCCCATAGATCCCCGTTGGGGGCGGCGGTCACGGCCCACACGTGATTGTCGGCCAGCCCCTGGGTCTTGGTCATTTGGGACCAACTCGTGCCGTCATAACGCCATACCCCATCGCCGTCCGTGGCCACCCAGATCTGGTCCGGTGCGCCCAGCCGTACGGCGATTCCCCGCACCAAGGCCCGGTCCAGCCCCGTGCCCGTGGCCCCGCGGTGCCATGTGCTGCCGTCGAAATGGTCCAGCCCGGCGTAGGTGCCCACCCACAGCCCTCCGGCCCTATCCCCGACCAGGGCGGTGATGCGGGGATCTTGCGGGCCATCGGCCAGGGTGACCCAGCCCAGGGCTGTGCGCCGGGAGAGGCCGTTTTCTGTCCCGACCCACAAGGTGTCGCTGACCACGACCAGGGCGGTCACGGTGTTGTCGGCCAGGCCATCCACCGTGGTGTGGAGGGTATAGGTGTCCGACGCGGTCATCCACTGTACCAAGCCGCCCCCAGTCCCGGCCCATAGGGTGGTCCCGTTAAAAGTCAGGGCGTTGACGGTTTCGATCGATGTGGCGATGGCCCAGGTTCCGCTCAACGGCGGGGCGGCTGTGCTGATCTTGGGGGTCAAGGGAGGGCGTGCGGCGGATGGCGAAAGGGGGCTGGCCTGGGCTGCCCCGTGCTGGATTTTCACGGGCGTTTGGCTGACAGCTTGGGCGCGATGGATGCCGTCCCGGACAACCAGATGGATATAGTACTCCCCGGCTGCTACCCCGACCGTGTTCCACGCATAGCGGCCAAGCCCAGCACTCACCCCACTCTGGATCAAACTCTTTTGTGAAGGCTCTTGATCCGTGTCGAAATAGAGATCCACCACCGTGCTGCCCAGGGTGGCCGGGTTGATCTCCCCGGCCCAGCGGATCTCGAACAGGGTGTCCGCACGATCCATGGCCCGCAAATAGACATCATCCAGAATAACGGTCGTCGGGGCCGGGATCTCCTGGGGGTCAAAACGCAGGGCGGAGACAGCCCCCAACCAGCCCACCGTGCCGCCGCCCGCTTCGCCCAAGTCCAGTTGATACGTATTCCAGCCCTCGTTGATCACAATGTCCTTGTGGGTGGCCGCCCCAAAGGGTCCCCACCACAACAGCCGGGCCACCCAGCCATAGATGGTGTCCTGTTTGCCCGCCACAAAGAGGCGATAGGTCAGGTAGCGATAGCGGCTGGTGTCGATGGGCGTTTGGGTGTTGAAGCCGCCGGTACGCAGAAAGATCTGATTATCCCCGGTGATCCCTGCCGTGCCTTGCAGCCGGTCGCCGTTGAAGGTGTAGCCGAAGAGATCCTCCGTGCCCTCAATGTCCACCGGACTGGCCATGTCCCACGGGTTGCTAAAGGTGGCCGTGGCGTAGTCCTCGCCGCTACCCATGCTGGGTTGGGTGATGACCATGCGGGGCGCGGTCAGAATCGTCATGGGGCCGGGGCTGTGGGTGCGCACCGTGCCCAAGTCCGCCTCGCCGTTCACCACCAGGCCGGGGATGGCCGGGGAGAGGGCGATCCAGTCCACTCGGATCTCCACGCCCGTGGTATAGGCCGGGCGGATCACCAGGTTTCGCACCTGACCGGTCCAGTCCGGACTGCCGGCCAGATTCAGGGTGTAGGTGTGCCAGCCCGCCTCCGTGGGCAGGGGGTCCGGCGCAAAATCATAGGGCTGTTCGTCCATCCCCCACCACGACACCCGCCAGGCATCCGCCACGCTGGAATACATGCGCAGGGTCAACTGGCTGTAGACCTGGGTATCAATGGGCTGGAGATAGTCGTAGCTGGGCCAAAAATAGGGCACATCGTTGGTGCTGGTAAAGACAAACATACCCTCCGTGACCGAAACGTCACCACCGTTGCGCACAAACCCCACATCCTCGGCTTGGGCCATGTCCCAGGCATCGTGGAAGGTGAGGGAGGCGAAGTCCAGCCCGGATTCCGCGGCCACATAGTAATGATTTGGGGGCAAAACAGCACCTTGCCACGAGAAGCTACTGGTTCCCAAAGGCAAGGTGAGGGGTTGACTATAGGTAATGGGGGCATAGACACCGTTGTCCCAATTTTGGTCCGTGTCCGCGTAAAAATTAACGATCCCCGGCCCATCCGCCGCCCAGGTGATGGGGAAGCGGCTGGTTGTCGTGCCTTCGGCACTGAGCCGCACCCAGTCGATCTTGATCTCCACCCCGGCTGCGTTGATGGGATCCAGCCGCAGCCCCTGGATTTGCCCGGCCCAAGGCAGATCCCCCCCGGTCAGGGCCATGCCTTGCAGGGTCACCACATAGGTCTGCCAGCCCGGTTCAACCGTGATGTGCTGAGAGGCCCCATAGCGTCCCTTGCCAAGCTGGGCATCCTGAAACCAGATCAACCCGGCGTGGCCCGGCTGACTGGCATACATGCGAAAGGAAAGGTGGGAATAATAGTCGGCGTTGATGGGGAAATTGGCCCCCAACTTGCCCACGTTGGGTACATCCATAGTCCACCCTGGCCACAGCAGATAGATCCCCGGATCATCCGTGCGGCTGACCGCGGTCAATAGCCCGCTGGTCATCTGTAGATCCGCCAGCCCCACCGTCTTTTCGTTGTAGATATCGCTGATCTCGGCCATATCCCAGGGGTCGCCAAGCACTCGACTGGCGAAGTCGTCTCCTTCGGCCACCTTGTCGTTGACGCCATCGGGCTGGGTCAACACCACCACAGGGGGAGCATCAGGCTGCGCCATGACTTGTGTCGGCCAGCCAAATAAAATGTAGAGTAGCAAAGGGAAAATAAAAAGTCTCTGTGCAGGGCGCAGATTGGGCAGAGTCATAGGTCTCCGGGGTTAACCAAACTGAGGGCTTCAAACAGGCTTTTACTCTTCGGCGGTCAGCACATAGGTGCGAAAAGCCAGGGCACCGGCCGTGGGATTACCTGTGATAAGCAACATGCCGGGCGGGTAAACGCCGATATTTCCGGACATCCAGAGCGTGAGAGCGTTATCGGCTGCGCCGCCGGGGTGACGGACGTTCAGATTATATACGCGGCCAGCAGAATCGACAAGGGGCGAAAAAGCGAGGCGTTTCCATGCATTATTGACAATTTTGGGCGCCGGTAAATCCCAAGCGGCAACGGTTGCCCCGTTGTCGTCCGCCAGGGTGATCTCAAGCGTGCCCGTGTTGGTGCGGTCAAAGGTGGCCAAGAGCAGATCTATGGCCATCAGCCCATCGTTGATCGCCACAAAAGACTGGCTCACGACCTGATCGCCGTAGATCTCCCCGGCGGCCCGGTCAAAATAGGGCTGCACCTGATCCGGCGCAATGGACAACGCGCCAGCCCCATCCGTGCGCACCGCGCCGCCGGAGAAGGTCAGCAAGGCGTCCGTGGGCTGGAAGCGGTGGAAAAAGAGGGTGAACCCCCGGCCATCGAAGGCGTCCACCTGATAGGCGTCGGCGACAAAGGTGGAATTCACCGGCCCCTGGGTGTTGAGAAAGTCCGTGGCCGGATTCTCCAGCCGGGCGGTGAAGACGCCGGGGGCATCTGTTGCGCTCACCGCCAGCCCGTCCGCCGGGTCCATCATGGTGTGATAGGTGAGGATCTGGGTAGGCTTGGCGTAGTCCCGGATATCGAGGAGGTCCAAGGCCAGGGCATAGCCGCTGCGAAAGACAAAGATGCCCCGATAGGTGTCCGGCAGGTTGGTGACATAAAGATGATCCGCCTGGGCCACGGGCCGGGCACCGTCCAGCAGGGTGCGGGCAATCTCCCCGGCGCTGCGCCATTGGTTGTTGACCATGCCCAAGGACGCGCCATACAGTGCCAACAGCACCCCACTGGCCAGCAAAAATCCCCGGCGTCGAGGCCAGATCAGCCCAACGAAGAGGGCGATCAAGATGGCCGTGAAGACCGAGGGTAAATAGACATAACGGCTACCGTCCCCCGTGGCAACCGTCGCCCCCAGGTTGATCACCGGGGCCAAGGTGATTGCGTACGCGCCCCCGGCAAAGAGGATCAGCCAGAGCAAGGGGCGACGTTCCGGCTTGGGATGTCGCCGGACAGTCACCCATAACAGCCCCGCCACCACCATTGCCAAAATCAAAAGCAGAAGCAGATTCGTCATGTTGCCCCGCATGGCGACCAGCCCTGTGTGCCATCCAAGGGGCAGCCGGGGTAGCACGCTGAGGGCCACATAGGCAAGCCCCGTGTCCAACAGCCGAGGCACGGAATAGGCCGTGTGGACCGCACCATACCCGCCGGTGAAGGTGCCCATGACCAGAAAGCGCACACCAAAATAGCCAGGAATCACGGCGAAATAGGTTGCCAATAGCCCCACGCTGGACCGCAATGAGGGTCGGCTTACGGGATCTCCGCCGCCCAGCCACAGCCGTCCTTCGTTCAGGGCAACCACCGCAGGCAGGGTGATGGCCGGTTCCTTGGCCATCAATCCGAGAGCCAGAGCCGCCAACGAGAGCGCAATCCATCCCCCGCCCCCGTCCCGTCGAAAGCGCAGATAGCTTCCCAAAGAGGCGAGATAAAAGAAGGTCGCCAGCACATCCGACCGCCCGGCGATCCAGGTCACGGCTTCCGGGTGGCTGGGCAGGAGCAGAAAAATCGAGGCGGCAAGGATGGCCATGCCTTGTCGCCGAGCCGGGGTGAAGGTGGGGATGGACTCCGTCAAAAGCAGGGTGATAGCATAGATCCAGACCCCGCTCAGGCTGTGAAAGAGTACATTGGTGAAATGATAGCCCGCCGGGTTCAGTCCCCACAGGCGATAATCGACCCAAAAGGCCGTCAAAACCAAAGGGCGCAAAAAGCCGCCTTCCCCGGCATGGCTCAGGAGTTCGAGCAACCCCATCTGGTGGGCCACATGAATGAAGGTGTAATCATCGGCTAGGAAGAAGACCTGAAAACTGGGCGCATAGGCCAAAAAGCCAAGCAGGAGCAAAGCCAGCAGGGGTAACCAAGCGAGGGCGCGACGTGAGGACATGATCAGGCTAGGATTATACAATGAGATGAAAAAGAGGCACTTGTGTTCATAATCTTATCGCTTGTGTGCAAAAAGCACCGTTGCGCTCGCAAGTTCCAGGTTTTTTTCTGCCGACAATTCTCTTACAAACGGCATATTCAGGTATGTGCCTGGGTTGCCTACTAGATCAGCAACTTTCAATTGCATAAAATCTTCTCGTGTTTTTCCCTGAAGACCTGATGCCCAGCTACGCAGAATCCATGTCAAAGACCAAATGGGTAACACGCTGTCATAAACGGATACTTTGTCAATTGAAAGGTAGTCTACAAATAGATTCGCCACTCCTTGGCTGGTCATATTGTAGTAATGGTGAGGGTAGCCATGATAGGGTTGAAGGAACGGAACGCAACACATGAGGCTCCCACCTGGCTTTAGCACTCTGGAGATTTCACTTGCACACAAAAAGGGATCTTTTACGTGTTCCAAAACAGCTATGGAAAGGACAGCATCAAATGATTCGTTGACAAATGGAAGAACCTCACCAACGCCTCGAACATCAGTCGTCTCGTAATCGGCGATCTCGAAGTTGACTACATTATCAAAATACACTGGTCTTTTTCCAGCGCCACAATCCAACACCCATCCACCCTCATTCTTCTCAATCAGTTCCATTCCATAGGGGTCGTAGCCATGACTGCTGACGGCATCCGTGTCAACGATTTTATATTGTGAGCGTAGCTCTTTGCTCAAGAAATCGTAGAAGGTGGGTGTTTCAACATGTTGCATATCTGGACGAAGGAGTGGCTTGATTCTCTCAAGCTTGTTTTTTTTCGCTTTCGAAATAATGGAGGGGGAAAATCGTAGGTGTCTGTTTTCGTGCTTGCCAAAGGTATCAAAATGGCTGCGACCTGAACTGAATTTCCTTTTTCGCACAGCAGCAGCTACATCAGGATTAGCTAACAGGTATGCTACTTCATCAAAATTCTGATCGGTTGCGACTGCTTCAAGAATGTAGGATGCCATTGCTTCCCCTTTTCTGTCTCATGGTAGAATCCACTCAAGCATGAAGTGGTAGTGAGAATTCGACGAAAACGGTTGTTGTGTCTATTATCGCTTTTTCCACATCAGCTTGCGCCACTGAATATAGCGCCGGGCCTCGAACATGAGTCCGCCCCAGCCGTCTTTGGTCAGGGCTTTCCACACCTTTTTGGGCAGGGAGAGGACGCCCCCATCCTTGGCTTGAAGCTGGATGGGCCGGGGCGGCAACGAACGCCCAGCCAGGTCGTCCTGCTTGTCCGGGGCCACGGCGGGGTGGGCCAGGAAGCGGGCCAGGGGTTGCACGGCCCGTTCCCAGGTCAGGGTTTGCTGTAATTGGGTGAAGCCGTCCAGTGTCCGGCCCCGATCCAGCATGGCCAGGATGGCGGCGGCGATGGCGTCTGGATCCTGTTCGGGAACCAAAGTCGCCACGCCCGTAGCCGCGGCGGCTTCGCCCATGATGTCGCCCTCGGTCAGCACCATAGGCAGCCCGGCCCAGATGTAGTCCAGGATGCGGGTGCGGAAGGCGAAGCGGGTCTCCACATGGTCCAGGTGGAAGCTGACGCCGATGTCCGCCTCCAGCAGATAGTTGTGGCGCTCTTCGTAGGGCACCCAGTCGCCGAAGAAGATGTGGGTGTCCAGCAGGCCCAAATCCCGGGCCAAGGCTTCCACCCGGTCGGGCATGGCCATGTGGGGGACCACCGTGGGATCCCTGTGCTGTTTGGCCACGAAGAAGAGCTTGACATCGGGCCGGCTCTGCACCACCTGGGCCAGGGCCTGCACAAGCGAGAGCGGGTCAAACCACTCCCACAGACCTCCACCCCACAGGATCACCTTGTCGTCCGCGCCGATGCCGGGGACCACGCCCTTGAGAACGGGCTTGCTCTTCACCGGCGGCTGGCCGGGCAGGCCAAAGGGCACCACGTCGATCAGCCGGCGCAAAGACTTGTCCGCGGCGTAGTTGCTGGGGTTGACCCGGCCATTGGCCGCCAACATGCCCAGCCAATAGTCCCGCTGCCGCTCGCTGGCGCAGATGAAATAGTCGCCGACTTGAAGCTGGCGGTTGAGGATGTCCTGATAGAGATTGTTCAGTTCCACCTGCTTTTCGTGGGGCAGATTGCCGTGGATCTCCAGGTTTTCGAGCGTGAAAGGGTCGTAAATATCCACGATCACCGGCTTGCTGCCCATATTTTGCAGATAGGGCAGCTCGTGGATCAGATAGCCGAAGGTCAGGATCACGTCTGCGCCGTTGAGCAGATGGACGATGGTCTCTGGCTCGGCCCGGTCATAGCCCTTGACATCGAAGCCCTCGCCTTTCAGCCCTGGCTTGCCGTGGGCGGCCAGGGTGACGTGGAAATGGGGGGCCAAGGCCTTGGCCATCTCCCAATAGCGGATGGCCGGTCCGGCCATGCGCGCCGTGACCTGGTCGTGGGTGATCAGCAGCAGTCGCACATCCTCCGCTGCGGTGAAGAAGTCGGGAATGCCCAAGGTTTTCACCAGCGTCTCCTGTGTGTTCAAATAGTCCATGCCCGGAAAGACCGGGTCCAGCAGCCGCTGGCGGAAATGTTCGAAGATCTCTCGGTCCGTGCGGGTGCGGTTGGCCTGGATATAGCGGCGCTTTTCCTGAATGTTGGGGAGTTGGTCCACAAACTCCTCCATGCCCAAGAAGAAGCTGTAGGCCAGCCGGGGCACGGTCTGCTCCTCTTTCACCGCATCGGGATGCCGGTTGCCCAGGTCGAAATGGCTGGGGTCGATGCGAGAGTTGAGCAGCCCCCGTTTCACCGTCAAGAGCAGGGCGATGGGTAGCACCCGGTCAAGGGTTTCCTGCTCGTAGTTTTTGGCGATCATGGCCAAGGCGTTGCGCTCGTAGAGTACCCGCAGTTGGTGGGTGGCGATGCGGTCGCTGGTGCCGTGGTGCCGGTGATAGACCACGGCCTGGGGCGCAAATTGCACCCGATAGCCCAGTGCCCACAGGCGATAGCCCAGGTCCACATCCTCAAAATAGGCGAAGAAATCCGGGTCAAAGCCGCCGATCTCCCGGTAGACATCCCGGCGGATGCACATGGCCCCGCCGCAGGCAAAGGGCAGATCCACCACGTCCTGATAGCTCATGGCCGTGTAGGGCGCGCCAAACTCCTTCTGGAAGCCGTGGCCGGTGAAGTTGATCTTGCCCCCCACAAAGTCCACGGCCTTGCCGTCCCAGCGCAAGATTTTGGCCCCGGTGCAGATCAGCCCGCTTTCCGGCTGCATGGGCGCGATCAGGTGGCGCAGCCAGTCCGGCTCCACCCGCATGTCGTTGTTGAGGAAGACCAGATAGTCCCCGGTGGCGATCTCCGCGCCCTGGTTGTTGCCGCCGGTGAAGCCCAAATTGGCCGTGTTGGCGATCAACCGCACAGCCGGGTGATAGCGCTCCATGTGCTCCACGCTGGGGTCCGTGGAGCCGTTGTCCACCAAAATTAGCTCCAACGGGCCGGGATAGTCGGTCTGGGCCAGACTTTTGAAGCAAGGGTCCAGGTGGATCAGCCCGTTAAAGTTGAGGATGATGATGCTGACCGAGGGCCATTCGGCCAGGTGCAGCGGGCGTTCGGGCAGGGTCATGCGGCCTCCGAGGCGAGTTTGCGGGCGATGACGAATGCCTCGAAGGGGGCGTCGATCTGGCCGATCAGGAGACGCACGGACTCCTCGGCCCGGCGGCCCACCCGGCCCAAGTCTCTGGCCACCGTGCCATAGCGGGCGGCCAGATCGTCCACCTGATCCAGATCCGACTGGGTGCGCTGCCACAGTTCGGCCATCTCCGCCATCTGCCCGTTGAGTTGGGCCAGGGCTTCGGCCAAGGCATGGACTTGGCCCATACTCTCCCGCACCAGGCTGCGGTTGAGGGCGCTGCGGACGTTGACATGGGCGGTGATGTTGGCCAATTCCTGCACAAAACCCAGGCTCTGGGTATACCCGGCGTTGACCTCGGCCAGCCGGGCGTTGATCTCGGCCACGGCGTCGGTCAAGTTCTGGCCTTGGGCGGCAAGGGTATCGATCACGGCCAGGCTGTCGCCAAAGATGAGCCGGGCCAGCCGTTGCCGCACCCGTCCCAAAAAGCTGCCGGGGGTCAGGATGCGGTGTTGCAGCCCAAGGGTGGCGTGGACCTGGCCCAACTGTTGGAAGCGGCGACCAAAGGCATCATCCCCCTGGCCGGCGGCTTTGGCCGCGGCTTCAACCTCGGCCAACAGTCCCACTTGCCGATGGATTTGGCGCAGGGCCTCGTTGGCCTGACCGCTGGCGTCGATTTCGGGTTCGACCAAGCCGCTCAACAGCCGTCCCACGGCCCCATGCACCGCGCCAATCTCTTCGTGCAGGCGGGTGAAGTCGTCATAGACGCGGGTAAAGCGTTCGTGGCTTTCGGTGCTGAACCCGGCCAGATCCGAATGTTTGGGCAATAGCTCGGCGCACACATTTTCCAGCCGCCCCAACTCCACCTGATGCTCGTTCAACTCCCGGATCACCGGGAAGAAGAGGGTGGAGGGAACCCGCTCGTTGGCCCCGGCCTGGGTGATCTCGAAGCCGCAATGGGCCAGGAAGAAACTGAGCAGGTCCGGGTGATAAAAGGTCACATGGCCGAAGTGCTTGTAATAGCCGTCCAAATGGGCGTGGATGGCGGCCACGTTGGGCGTGGCCAGGACGATCACCCCGCCGGGGCGCAAAATACGGGCGGCTTGGTGGCACAGTTCCAGCACCCGCTCGTAGGGCAGATGTTCGACCAAATGGGCGCAGAAGATGCCGTCCCAGGCCGGGCGGTCGCCGCCCTCCACGGCCTCCACCTCCGCGGCCAACCAGGGGAAGACGTTGGATTCGGCCACGGGCAGCCCCCGCTCCCGCACCCGCTGGGCGGCGCGGCTGTCTCCGTCCACGCCCAGGGCTTCGTGGTCGTGGTCGATCAGCAGGGCGACGAAATCCCCGTCCCCGCAGCCCAGGTCTACGACGCGGCGGCAGGCTTCAAACTGGGCCAGATAGGGTTCCTGAATATAGCGCTGGGTCTCGCTCTCCACGCCGATGTAGCGCAGAAAGGCATCGTCCAGCCCGTCCAGGTTGACGGGGGAGACCGGGTCGATTATGGGGTCGTGCGGTTGGTTGGTCATAGTTGAATGGGTTATGAACGCTTGCGCATGATCACCAGATCGTGGAAATTGCCGATATAACCGGGCACGATCTCCAGAATCTCAAAATAGTCGGTCCACACCCGGTGCAGATAGTCCTGGGTGTGGAAGACGTTGCGGTAATACTCCTCGTCCGGGATGGCCCCCACCAGATCCAGGTTGCGACCCAGGTCCAGGAAGCCGTGAGATTGCAGCCGGGCCAGCCGTTCGGCGTTCATGCCCGAGCGACCAATGGCCGTGTTGCCGTGGACCGTCATGAGCAGGATGGCCCCCGGTGCGGCGATGCGCTGCAACTCGGCCAGCCACGCCAGTTGATCCGGTTCGTCCAGGTGGGTGAAGACCGAGATGCCGATGGCCAGGTCGAAGCTCCCGGCGGCCAAGGGCGTGGGCGGGTGCAGGGGGACAGCTTGGAATTTACCGAAAGTCAGGTTGTCCGCGCACCATTGGGCGTTGTCCACATCAATGTCCACGCCGTGGACCGTGCCGACGGGCAGGTCCGCAAAGTGCCGAGTCAGCCGCCCGCTGCCGCAGCCCCAATCCAGAATGGTGTGGAAATCCCCGAAGGTACGCCCGGCCACCTGGTTCAATACTAAACCGAGCTTCACATACGTGTCAAAACCGACCAAACGATAGGCGCTCTCGTCCTCGCTGCCGTGGACGCGTTTGCGCCGGGCCGGGTCGGCCAGGGGCTGGCTGTCCGTGGTCACATCGTAAAAATAGTAGGCGTGGCGGGGGTTCAAGGGCTGTCGGGTGGCCTTGTCCACATAGGCGAAGGTCACTCGCCCATCGGGGAAGAGGTCGGCTGTCTGGACCTGGGCGGTGCAGGTAAAGCCGCTTTGCAGGGCATTGGGTCGATACCAAAAGAGCCGCTCGATGTCCGGGCGGGGGGTGGGATAGGTCACTTGGTCGAAGGCCCGCCCGTTGAGGGTGAAAGTCACCGCCCCCTTTCCGGCCGGGACGAGAATGGCCCAGCCGCGGATCTCCACGGTGCTGGTCTCGCCCTCTTGGCGGATGTCGATGTAGTCGATGCACCAAGGCTCCACGGCCATGAGCCGGTTTATGGCCTCTTGGTGGTTCAGGGGACGCCTGTCGTGCGCGGAAATTATAGGCTGCTGGGGGGCTTGGTGGCCGCGCAGTCGGTTGAGGATTGTGCGCAGAAAAGACCCCGTTCCGCGTGATTGTCCGGTCATGTGTGATTGCTCCGTTTGGCTATCCTGGTATGCCGCCGTATAATTTGAGGCATGAGTGCAAAGAGCGCCCCACCCCTATCCGTTTGGCCCAAGGCCACGGTCATTATTGTCAACTGGAACGGTCGCCATTTTTTGGACGACTGTTTGCGCACCCTCTTGGCCCAGACCTACCCTAACTTCGAGGTGATCCTGGCCGATAATGGCTCCAGGGATGGGTCGGTGGACCATGTGCGGGCGATCTATCCGGCGGTGAAAGTCATGGCATTCGCCGAAAATCTGGGCTTTGCCGAGGGCAACAACCGGGCTATTCTGGCCAGCGACGGCGACTATGTGATCACCCTCAACAACGACACCTGGGTAGAGCCGGGCTGGCTGGCCGCCTTGGTCGCCGCGGCGGAAACGGACCCAAGGGTGGGCATGGTGGCCTCCAAAATGATCTTTGCCCGCAACCCCACCATGGTCAACTCCACGGGCATCTGCATGGATCCCGTGGGCATCGCCTGGGATCGCAACGGGGGCGATGTGGACGATCCCAGCCAGGATCAGGTCGAGGCCGTTTTTGGCCCGTGCGCCGGGGCTGCTCTCTATCGACGCACCATGTTGGACGAGATCGGCCTTTTCGATGCGGATTTCTTTGCCTATTTGGAGGATGTGGATCTGGCTTGGCGGGCCCAGTTGTGCGGGTGGGGCTGTCTTTACACGGCCCAGGCCCGGATCTTCCATATCCATTCCGGCACATCCAAAGAGGGGTCGATCTTCAAAGCCCGTCTGTTAGGCCGCAACAAAGTGTGGACTATCGTCAAAAACTACCCCAACCGGTTGATTTGGTTCTATTTGCCCCTCATCCTTATCTACGATCTGGCGGCTGTCCTCTATTCGGGCCTGGGGCGGCGAGATTTTTTCGCCATGACAGGTCGCATCCAAGGGCTAAAGAAATTACCGGCCATGATGCGTAAACGTCAGGCCATCCGCGGATTACGCCGACGGCTTTGCAAAGACCGCTCCTGCAACTGGCAGGCCCACTTGGATCCCCTGATCGCCCCCTGGCGTATCCCCGCCCGCTACCGCCACTTGGCCTTCATCGATCTGGCCCAGCACGACCCCTCACCCTGACTTGCCCTCTACCTCTACCTCTACCTCTGCCTCTACCTCTACCTCTACCTCTACCTCTACCTCCGACTTCACATCCCACGTCCCGTTGAGGGTCACCAACCCATAGCGCTCCCCCGACTGGCCCGGATAGACCCGGAAGCTGTAGGCCCGGTCGTGGTAGTCGAACATCTCCGTGTCCCCATCATCCACCACCGCCACCGAAATGTTGTACCCCCCCTCCAATAAGGTCAGGGCGGGGATGATGTGGCGCACGATCCCCTTGCCCGCCACTTGGGGGATGTAGAGATTGGCAAATTTGGTGTTCGGCCCGGTGACATGGGTGCCGTTGTGATGATGGATGGCGATGCCGAAGACCGGTGACTCAATCGCCTCTTTGGCCGTGTAGTGCAGTTCAATGGTCAGGGGGCCGCCGTTGACAAAGTTGACCCGTTCGATGCCCTTGTCATCGCACAGGCGCACCCGATCGACGCGCAGCCGCCCGGTTCCCCAACGCTGCCCCTCTGGCAGTTCGGGCAGGGTATCGATGTCCGCCTCGGCCTCTTCCTTTTCCGCCACTTTGTTCAAATAGGCCATCACCACATCCGTGGGGTGACCGTCCGCGCCCACTTTGCCCCGGTCCAGCCAGATGGCCCGGTCGCATTGGGTTTGGATGGTGCCCAGGTCGTGGCTGACCAGGATCATGGTGCCGCCGGCTGTGCGGAAGCGTTGGATGGCATCCATGCACTTGTGTTGAAAGGCGGCGTCACCCACGGCCAACACTTCGTCCACCAGGAGCAGGTCCGGCTCTGTGTGGATGGCCACGGCAAAGCCCAGGCGCACATACATGCCGGAGGAATAGTGCTTGACGGGCATGTCGATGAAGGGGCCGATGCCGGAGAAGTCGATGATGCTCTCCATGCGGTCCCGGATCTGCTGTTGGCTGAGGCCGTAGATGGAGCCGTTGAGAAAAACATTGTCCCGCCCGGTCAGGTCCGTGTGAAAGCCGGCACCCAACTCCAGCAGGGACGAGATACGCCCCCGAATTTTCACCGTGCCCTCGGTCGGCTCCAAAATCCCCACTAGCAGCTTGAGCAGAGTACTCTTGCCACTGCCGTTGGGTCCGATGATGCCCAGGCTGTCCCCAGGGTTGACCGTGAAGGAGATGTCCCGCAAGGCCCAAAACTCTTCGCGATCCGTTGCTCCCTGGCCATCCACAGAGGGGGCGCGCTTGCGGGCGCGCAAGGCGCGGATAAATTGCTCTTGAATTGAGCGGCTGCGATCTTTGTGGATGATAAACTTTTTGGACGCGTTCTGGACGTCGATCAGCGGGCCACCCGTGGTGACCGGCTTGTTGGGTTCAAACATGGTCGATCCGATCTGGTGAATGTCGAGTATCGTGTATCGAGTATTCAAAATACTCGATACACGATACTCGATAATTACTCCCCAAAAACTTCCTGAATCAATGCGATCTTGCGGTCCCACGTATGCTGGGCATACACTTTTTCCTGGCCATTTTGGCCCATGCGGACCCGGCTTTCCGGGTCGTGGAGCAGCCGTTTGATGGCCGCGGCCAGGGCGGGCACATCCCCAAAGGGCACCAGCAGCCCGTCCTCTTCGTGGCTGATCACGTCGGCCATGCCCCAGGCGGTGGAGCCGATCACCGGCAGACGGTTGAGCCAGGCCTCCAAATAGACGATCCCGAAGGAATCCGTGGAAGACGGCATGGCGAAGAGGTCCGCCGCGGCCAGCATAGCCACCTTTTCGGCGTCGGTGATGCGGTAAAAGCACCGGATCTGGTTTTGCGCCGATTGGGGCAAGCTGTCCCAATAATCGTGGAACCGCTCTCGCCAATCCCCGGCCAGGATCAACTCGAATCGTTCGCCCTCGGCCCACAGTTGCCGGGCCGCTTCGGCCAGGTGAATGGTGCCCTTTTCGTACGACAGCGCCCCCAAAAAGACCACAAGTGGGCTGTCGATGCCGTAATCCTTGCGGAATTTATCCCGATCCCCGCCGGTGACTTGCGCCGGGTGGACGCCGGGACCGATCACATGCAGCCGGGTCGGGTCACAGCCCCGGGCCACATAGAAATCTCGCTCGGTCTCGGTCTGCAAGATGACCAGATCCGCGGCCCGCACCAGGGCCGCTTGGTGGCGCATGGTGTAGTGGCGGCTGTTGGCGTCCCCGCCGGGAACGCTCCCCGCGCCCAGGTGGGTGAGGGGGATGACCCCAAAGCGTGCCCCCGTGCGCCGGGCGTAGGCGTGCCCCGCGGCCAGAATCGGCTCGAAGACGATGTTCATACCCACCACCAGATCAAAGCGCTCGTCGGTGGTCGCCAACCAGTGTACCAGATCCGGCACCCAAGGCGTATATTTGGCCAGCCGCCACAGCCAGCTTTCCGCCACCCAGCCTTGGGCCGACATCCCCCACAGCAGCCGTCGCAGCCCTGGGTAGAGCAGTTTTGAGCCGGGCAGCCGTCCCAAAGGGTGGCGCAGGGCAAAGCGGCGAATGGTCACACCCTCGTGGGTTTCCGCCGCATCCCCCACCCGGCCGGCGGACACATCCCAGATCAGCTCGAAGTCCAGAGCATCGGAGGTGGCCACTGTGACCTCGTGGCCCGCCGCGGCCATGCCCTGTGCCAGCTCGCCCAGCAGGATCTCCGCGCCGCTGCGGGCGGGCCAATAGCGTAGGTTGAGGAAGAGGATGCGCATGGGTGTGGGGTTGGGCATAGGATGCATATGGTGAATTACTTCGCCGTCGAAATTACCAGGCGACCATATTGATCGATCTGAGATTCTTCAGACACGATCATCGTGGCACGGTCACCCGAACTGGGCAACCAGAGACCGCCACGAATTGATAAGGAGTAAACATCGGTAATGGAAGTATCATGAGGTAATACCACTGCATCACTGACAAGTTGTTCTGGCTTCCATTGGGATGTTGTTAAGAACAATCCATTCTGCTCAGGTGCCGGTGGGGGCCATGCTTGAGTCAACTCGTGATCTGCCTGGGCGACGATTTCACCCTCAGCATTGGTTAAATACACAAAGGAAGTCCAGTCAACGGATGGTGTACGATTTGCTTGCCAATGTGTGACCAGCAGGGGAGCCAAGGACCATTCATTTGTTAGGTAGATTTGGTCAATATCATATCCCAAGTAGTGCAGATCTTGTTCAAACGTTACTAAATTCTGCGGCTGTGATTCATTAAGAACTCGTATCTGATCGACTCCTGTAGCCAGGGGTATATTACGGCATGCCCCCGAATCACCGCATAGGGCTATCCAGTCTGCCAGTTGGGTCTTCTTGTTGATAGGATCGTAGACGAACAAATATGTGTCTGTGTTGGCATTCAGGTGTTCAGCCAGATGTCTTTTGATTTGATCGTCTCCAAAATAAACTGTGAGCGTAGGATCATCATATAGAAGCTGTATGGCCGACCTGAAACTTTGCTGGGTAGTGAAGAGGTAGGCTGCTCCCAATCGGCCCGGCACGCCCACCTGAAACACGGCAGCACCCGGTCTAACCTGAGGCAGTACGGTGGGAGCTTGTTCCATGAATGCCCGTACGTGGGACTGCGCACGAGTCCACTCGGCGAGATCACTTGTATCTACATAGGCGTAAAAGACTAGCAAAGCAATTGGTATGACAAAGATCACATGGCGCACGCGCCTTTGACTGAATAAGTGCCATAGCAAATAGAAACTGATTGTCAAAAGTAATGCGTAACCCAAAGAAGGAATGTATACATATCGATTCTCCGGGTTGCGGCCGGTCAATGCAGCAAATGGAAGACTTAGCAAGAATATCCAACCCCCGCTCCAGGCCATCCAGAAGAGAGTATGCCATCCACGATCTATGACCTGACCAGACTGGGTATCGCTCTTGCTTCTCTCATCTCCGTCCAATTCAGTCACCAAATACACACCGATGGCCAAGATTGCCATGAGCGCCATTGATAGGAGGGCAATAGGATCAGCCACTGACATCCAAAGCCGGATATTTGAGAAGAGTGGCACATCGGATGTAGCGCTAGTTTGCAATAGCACCATCTGCCCCAAAAACATTTTATAGCCTTGCAAGAGATGGGGTAGATTGAGTGAGATTTGGTAATCTGATCGCTGTGGTGTCAGGCTACCACTCATTGCAAAATAACGAAGAAATAACAATGCGACGAGTATGATGGCGAACCCGGAATAAAATCCGATACGCTTTCGCCATGGCCAGCGTTTCTGGAATCGCCAGTCAGCAAGGAAAAGGAAGAACGGTAGTGGGATAGTTATTTCATATGCCAGCACGCTTAACCCATACGCTAGCCATGAAAGAACTTGCCGACCTCTATTGATCGAGGCATCTATACTCAAGCCTGCATTGATTGCTATGAGACCGAAAAATAATGCTATCAGATTTGCGTTGACATCCATAAACATCAGCGCTTCATTGTGAGAAGGCAATAACAGAAAGATAGCGCTGACAATGAATCCCCACCGTATAGAACCGAAAATTTTGTGTGCGAAACGATAGACCAACAGAGTATTGATCAAATGGAGGAGGAGTCCGAATACGTGATAGCCAACCACATGATCAATGCCAAAAAGGGTAGCAAGCACCGCACGAGCCGTACAGGCAAGAGGACGATAACCTGACCACGCAAGTTCTCCCCCGAAGCAAGAGATTATGATCTGAGACAACGGCCGAGCGAGATAGGCTTGGATCTCGATATAATCATCCATAACGAAATACATTTGATGGACGAATCGAAAATAGAACCATACAAACAAGATCACGAGAGTACTCACGGCTACCCATTGAGGTCGTGTATGCAAATTGTTTGAATTTCGCGCTGCTTTTATTTTCTGCAATACGGATTCTATTCTTAACATGTGCCGTCCTTGCTGTACTGAGATTGGGTTTAAAATCTGCCCTTTTACCCTCTAACTGGGTCATAGATCCGACTAGAGCAAGTTTTTTCCTTGACTTACTTACGCCGGGCTGTACCATGTTCTGCCGACTGGCGTTTGCGCAATTCGCACGCTCTGACACGAATGGTTGTACCCATCATCATAACCTTCTTGGTCATGCAGGGATTATCTCTTTGATAAACGTCCACATCTTTTCCATGCCTACCGCCAGCGGGGTTGCCGGTTCCCAATCCAGTTCCGTTTTGGCCCGGCTGATGTCGAGGAAGATCCGGGAGACATCAAAGGTCTCTCTGGGGCTGTAGATGACGGGAATAGGATGGTTGACCAGCTTTTCGATTGTCTGCACCAGATCATTCACCGAGTGACCTACCCCTGTGCCCAGGTTGAGAATCCGTGAGGAACGTTTGACGAACGCGGCCCGATACATGCCCTCCACCAGATCATCGATGTAAATATAGTCCTTGGTTGCCTCGCCATCTCCCCATACTTCGATGGTTTGACCCGCCGCAATTTTGCCCAGGAAGACTGCGATTACCCCCTGGCTGCCGCCGGGGTTCTGGCGGGGGCCGTAGGGGTTCGACGGGCGCACGATCACATAATCCAGCCCATGCAGACGGTGAAAGAGGGCAAAGTATTTCTCGATGGTCAGCTTGGTGATGCCGTAGGAGGATTCGGGATGGGTGGGGTTATCCTCCGAAACCGGCACGCGTTCCGGCGTGCCATAGACCGCGCCGCCGCTGGACACAAAGACGACTTTCTTGACCCCTTCCTCAACGCACTTCTCCAGCAAATAGATGGACTCCACCACGTTAGACGAAACATCAAAAGCCAGGTCTTCGTTTGATGTCTTGGGCACGGTGGTGCTGACCAGATGAAAGAGAACGTCTATGCCTTTTAGGGCTTGGGTCAGCGCTGAACGGTTGCCAAAATCGCCGATATGGTACGTGACCTCAGGCAGAGGGTCGCGATACAACTCTGGCTGCCTATCAAAGACGCTCACTTTGTGTCCGCCAGCCAGCAGCCGGTCAATCAAATGGGATCCAATAAAACCATTGCCACCTAGAACAAGAACTTTCATAAAATCACCTGTTTTGTCTCAAATATCTGTTAGTTGCTCTCTGGCGTGATCCGATAGACCTGCACAGGAAAAACAAACTCCCAAAATGGCGGTGGATAGGGGGGGAGACGGGTCTGGCCGATGAGACTGGACTGCCACTCATCCCGCAAGATCAATTCGGCGACGTAACCCGGTGGCACCAGGGCGGACGGCACAGGATCGTGCTGGCTGACCACGTAGACGTCGCGCCCGGCCTCTTCCCAGGCGGTGACAGCTTGGGAGAGGTGGGCTGGGTTCGGCGTGTCCGTGTCCAGCAGGAGCG
>JAGNDO010000070.1 GCA_018003515.1 Caldilineaceae bacterium | reverse complement strand
GGCGTCTTCGGTAGTATTCATTTGGGATGTCCTTTCGTGTAATTGTGTGTTTGCTGCCTACAAACATACTTTACACCAAATGCGTCCCGTTTTCTACCCCCCTCGCCAAAAAGCCAAACTCAAGGGGTGCAGGGCTACATCCTCAAGGGCAGCCAGATCCGGGAGGTGGTGGACGCGGTGCTGGCCATCCACGCCGGCAACGCCTATGTCTCGCCCCAATTGGCGGGCAAATTGCTCCTGGCCATCCGCACCCCTCCCCAGCCCTCCGCCCTTGACACCCTCACCGACCGGGAGCGGGGCATCCTGGGCCTGGTGGCCGAAGGCTTGCCCAACAAAGCGATCGCCGCCCGGCTGGACCTGGCCGAAAAGACCGTCAAGCACCACATGACTTCCCTCATGCGCAAACTAGGTGTGCGCAGCCGGGTGGAGGCGGCGTTGGTGGCGCAACGGCAGGGTTTGACATAAGTGGGTGTCGAGTATCGTGTATCGAGTAATGTGTGAGGTGGAATTTTTAGGCGATGGAAACCTCTTGGTTGAGGGCGCAGTCCCAAAATTACGGTTCGGGTCAAATTCAAGCAATTGGGCTGATTTGAGTGGCTGAATCGGCCATTTTGAGCCTCAAAAACGCTGATCTTGGAGCAAATTGGACATCCGAGAAGCACCATATAGCCCCTTTTTCATGAAACCGTGAAAATGGGACTGCGCCCTTGGTTGATTGGGGGAAATCCGCCTGGTATAGGTCGGCGGAAATAAATCCGCAGACCCCGCAGCCTCCTGCTCTAGCCCGGTCCGTGACCGGGCGGGTCTACCGAAGAAGATCATGGGAAGCACCCGCCCGGTCACGGACCGGGCTAGAGCAAAGCACTCCCAGAGCTATTTGTGCCGACCTGGATTAGTTTTTGCGGCAAACCGCTGGCAATGCGGCACCGCCGGGGGCAATGCGGCACCGCCGGGGGCTGAAGCGCCCCGGCTGGGCAGGGAAACCCGATGAATCGGGTTGTTTTTAACGAGATTTTGGGTCAACTCAGCCCGATTTATCGGGCTTGTTCTGCCCAGCCGTGGCGCTTCAGCCCCCGGCGATGGTCGACTTTCCAGGATGCCCGCAACCCAGTGAATCCCAATGAACCAATCTCTTCCAAGCACCCAAAAACTACTCATCCCTCCTCGCTCATTGCTTTCCCCCTTCTTGGCCGACGACCGGGTCATGGTGCTGGACGGCGCGCTGGCCACGGAGTTGGAGCGGCGAGGGGCACAGCTTCAAGGGGATCCCCTCTGGTCTGCCCGGCTTTTGGTGGAGGATCCGGCGTTGATTCGGCAAGTTCACTATGACTATTTCATGGCCGGGGCGGATGTGGCCACCAGCGCCAGCTATCAGGCCAGCTTCCAAGGCTTCGCCCGCCGGGGCATGGACGCCCACGCCGCCACGGATCTGATGCATCTGAGTGTGGTCTTGGCCCAATCTGCCAGGGATGACTTTTGGGCCGATCCCGCCAACCGGGTGGGCAGAGAACGGCCTTTGGTGGCGGCGTCCGTGGGCAGCTATGGGGCATTTTTGGCCGATGGCTCGGAATATCGGGGCGATTACGGGCTGTCGGTCGAGGCGTTGATGGACTGGCACCGTCCCCGCATGGCCGCGCTGGTGGCCGCCGGGCCGGATCTGCTGGCCTGCGAGACTATCCCCTCTCTGGCTGAGGGTCAGGCCTTGGTCAACCTGCTGGCCGAGTTCGCTCCCATGCCCGCCTGGCTGGCCTTCAGTTGTGGCGATGCCGCCCACGTCTGCCACGGGGAACCTTTCCGGCTCTGCGTGGCCCTGGCCGAGGAGAGCGAGCAGGTGGTGGCCGTGGGATTGAACTGCACCCCGCCCTCTTATGTCGAATCCCTGTTGCGGTCGGCGGCGGGGGCCACGGCCAAACCCCTGCTAGTCTATCCCAACAGCGGGGAAAGCTGGGACGGGGCGAACCATTGCTGGCTGCCCGGCACAGGCGTCACCCAGTTTGGCGGCCCGGCCCAGTTGTGGAGAGCCGCCGGTGCCCGGCTGATCGGCGGCTGTTGCCGCACCGGCCCGGCGGATATCCGGGCGATGGCCCACGCTTTGGCCTAGTGCCAAAAGCAGGTTGCATAAATAACTCCGGGATCAGCCGCTCTAGCCGGGTCCGTGACCCGGCGGGTCTGCCACAGAAGATCCTGGGATCTACCCGCCGGGTCACGGACCCGGCTAGAGCAAAGTTATCCCAGACCAATTTGCGCCGACGTCTACTAGCCGGGTCCGTGACCCGGCTAGCGCAACCGTTCCTGGAGGAAACCCCATGCAAATGATCATGTACGTCATCAACAACCCGGATCTGCTGGACGATGTGCTGGACGCCTGGCACGATGCGGGCATCATTGGCGTCACCATTATGGAAAGCACGGGCATCTATCGCCGTCGGCCCACGCTGATCAACGCCCGCTATGCCGTGGGTTTTCCCCTCTTGGTGGACAGCATGGAAAAGGGTCACTACACCCTCTTCGCCACCCTGGACGACACGGATCAGGTGACCCGCTGTCTGGCCGCCACTGAGTCTGTGGTCGGGGATTTGTCTTTGCCCAATACGGGTGCTTTTGCGGCCTGGGAACTCACTTTGGCAAAGAAAACGATCCTGCCTCAACCAGCCCGGGAAGACGATAAGGAGACCCTATGATCTGGGTTCAATTTATCGGCGCGGCCCTGTTGACTGTGCTGGCCGCCACCAAGTTGGCCGAATATGGAGACACCATCGCCCTGCGCACGGGGTTGGGGCGCATGTTTATCGGCACCCTGCTCTTGGCCGGGGCCACCTCCCTGCCCGAACTGTTGACCACCATCAACTCCATCAGCCAGAACGTGCCCGACCTGGCCGTGGGCAACATCTTTGGCAGCTGTATGTTCAATATGTTCATGCTGGGGGTGTTGGATCTGCTCTATCAGAAGGCGCGCATCCTGCGCAAGGTGATGATCAACCACGCCCTGAGCGCCGGCATGGCTATCTTGTTGACCGGGCTGGCGGTCTTTCTGATCATGGTCAATTTGAAGGGGCAGGTGGGCTGGTTGGGGATGGACAGCCTGTTGCTGATGGCTGTCTATATTGGCGGGATGCGGCTGGTGCAGAACAACAGCCTCAGCAACACCATCATGGGCGGGGAGACGCCCAAGGAGGCCGACATCGACCTGGCCAATGTGCCCAGCCTGCGCCGAGGGCTAATTGGCTTTGGGCTGGCTTCCCTGGCCCTGGTAGTCATCACCCCCACCCTGGTGAGCAGTTCTACCCAGATCGCGGTTCTCTTGGGTGTGAGTACGGGCTTTGTGGGCGCAGCCCTGGTGGCCGTGGTCACCTCTCTGCCCGAGGTGGTCACCACCATCGCCGCCGTGCGCATTGGGGCCTATGACATGGCCGTGGGCAACCTCTTTGGCAGCAATATGTTCAACATCTTCGCCCTGGCCGTCACGGATCTCTTCTTCACCCAGGGCCGCTTCCTGGCCCACGTGGACCCGGTCATGACCCTGGCCGGGATCATGGCTTTGATCCTGACCACAATGGGGCTGATCGGCAACGTCGCCCGCATGGAAAAGCGCATCCTGTTTGTAGAACTGGATGCGCTCGTGATCATGGTCAGTTATGGACTCTTCATGTGGATGCTATACGCCCGAGGCATCGTGGGTTGAGGAAATTAGCCACAAAGAACACAAAGATTTTTTCATTTCTTTGTGTTCTTTGTGTTCTTTGTGGCTTTCTTTGTGGCTTTCTTTTAGAAAGACTGGGGCGATACGTCGCGCACGAAGCGGCCTTGCATGGACCAGGGGCCGGTCCAGGTGATCTGGGCCTCGATCAGGCGGCCGCGCAGGGGGAGGTCGCTCTGCACGAAGACCAGTTTGTTCTGGCGGGTGCGGCCTCGCCACTTGCCCTTTTGGGTCTCCTCGACCAAAATCTCCACGGTTTCGCCCAACAGCCGGGCGTTGATCTCGGCGCACACCTCTTCTTGCAGGGCTTCCAGGGCCTGATGCCGGCGCACCTTCTCGGCGGCCGGCACATCGTCCACCATGCGCCGCTCGGAGACCGTGCCGGGGCGGGGGCTGTAGCGGGCCAGATGGGTCTTGTCCAGCTTCAACTCGGCCAGCAAATCCAGGGTCTCCTCGTACTGCTCGTCGCTCTCCCCACAGAAGCCCACAATAATATCCGTGTTGATGGCCACATCCGGGATGATGGTCCGGATGCGCTGGATCAGCGCCCGATAGTCGCCGCTCGTATAGCCCCGGCGCATACTCAACAGCACCTCATCACTGCCCGCCTGCACCGGCACCTCGATATGCTCGCACACCTTGGGCAGATCCCGCACGGTCTCCAAAATGCGCTCAGTCATATAATTGGGATGGCTGGTCAAGAAGCGAATCCGCCACAGCCCGTCGATTTCGCTCACGGCGCGCAGCAGATCGGCTAGGTCAAATGGCGAATGGCGAATGGCGAATGGGGAGTCGGCTCCCTGCCATTGTGCATTGTGCATTGTCAATTGTGCATTGTCAGGCCCCTCGTACGCTGCCACACTCGCACTATTTCCTAACCCGCCTTCCATCCAATCGTAGCCGTAGCGGTCCACGATCTGGCCGAGCAGGGTGACTTCCCGCACGCCCTGGGCCACCAGGCCGCGGATCTCGTTGACGATCTCCTGCACGGGACGGCTACGCTCCACCCCCCGGCGGAAGGGGATGATGCAGAACGCACAGGCATGGCTGCATCCGTAGACAATGGGCACATGGGCCGAGACCGGGGCTTCCCCGCTCAGGGCCAGGTGCTTGATGGACTGCACCGTGCCCACGGGCTGGCTCTCGTCCTGGAGCTGATAGCGGCGTTGAAGCTGTTCCTGCTCCATGCGGGAGGCTTCGGCGGCGATCTCGGCTTCCCGCAGGTGGCCGATCAGGGGGCTGGCCTCGCTGGGGGGCATGAAGACGTCTACCTGGGGATAGGCTTTCAACAGCTTCTCGCCGGGCTTGACCCCCACCATGCAGCCCATGAGGGCCAGGGTGCGGGCCGGGTCGGCTTCCTTCCACGGCTTCAGGCTGCCTAGCTTGCCGATGGCCTTGTTCTCCGCGCTCTGGCGCACCACGCAGGTGTTGAGCACCATCACCTCCGCGGCGTCCGGGTCGTCGGTCGGCTCGAAGCCGATCTTCTCCAACTCCGCGGCCACATGGTTGCTGTCCGCCACATTCATCTGGCAGCCGATGGTCCAAATATGATATTTGCGGGCGGCGGGGTTGGTTGAACCGGGCGCGGCAAGGGGCAAAGAGGTAAGCGTGATTTCGGTCATGAGGTTTCCTTCCTGTGGTCCGGTGTAGGCCGGGCAGGCGAGCTGGATTTTGGATTTTGGATTGGCGATTTTGGATTGCCGGGTTGGGCGAGGTGACGTGGCAATCGAAGGTGCATTGTATGTGGAATGGGGAGGGCTGTCAATAAAAAACCGAGTGTGTTTGGAATGGCATTCCAAACACACTCGGTTTTTTGCTGCTCAACTCCTGGGTGCGCGGTCCAGATCGACGCCGTATTCATCCAACAAGTAGGCATGCCAGCCAGCCTCGAAGGCTACCTCACACATGCCAAACTGGTCTGCTGCGATTTCTGCCCAGGTGTCCCCGTCGCCAATGGCTGTCAGAAGTGACGGGATTCGAGCAGGGCCAAAATCCTGTGCCACGTACGCTAACACGGTGGCGACGGCCAGGGATTGTCCCCTGATCGCCTCCCTTGGCCACGCTGACATATGGCTGGGCCCCAGTATCGGGATGTCGTCAAGAAGCGTTGCCGGAGGCGGATCCGGCGAAATCACAGGCGTGGTCAGGGCACAAGGTAAATAGACACCCAGTTCCCAACGGGGCCGCTGCCAGATGTCGATTAACTGACACATCTCGAAGAAACTGGCTGGAAGTTGACTCGGTCCCAAAGGTAGTTCGCCGTAGACCCAGGGCACTATCACTTTTCGATACTTGGCAAGGGGATCGTCTCTTTCCCATGATAGCCAAAGCTGCACCCCCTGATTGAGATAGACCGGGGTGTATGCATCGTCACCATAGCCGATATCCGTCGCCACTTGTACCGCTTCTGCACTCAAGAGATGCATGGCTCCCTCTGCCAGCACCTCTGCTTCGGTCACGGCCTCCGGCACCGCAATCAAAACCGGCGAGGGCAGTTCGATGGCTGTTTGCTCCATGATCCATCGAGCATGGGTTCCCGGCTCTGGCACGACTGTCACCTGGATTTTTTTGTCAACCGGCAGGGGAAGACCAAGGGCCAGAAGCATCTTTTCATAGTGATCATCCAGCAAAGGCACAGTCGCGGATACAGCCTCTCGATCCCGATGATGGAAGACGAACACAAAGTATTCGCTTTCCAAAGACTCCTCACCGCCCCAAAAGGCTTCATTTGGCACCGTGTGCAGCCAGTCGGTACCGGCCTGCCGATAGAATCGGGTCTCTCGGTAGGCAAGAGGTTGGGTGGCAGAAACACAGCGCAGTTGTACCAGGGCCTGTTCATCCAGCAGATCGAAATGCGTAATCGCCGTGGAAGGAATCTGTGCCGCCTTGTCTCTATTCAGCAAGATCTCTTCAACAGCCACCGTTTCACTCAGTTCGGACTCAATTTGGGCCAGTCCTGCCTGAGCATGCCGCCACAAGTAGAAACCGGCCCCCAAAATAATGATCCCCGTCAAGATCAATGTGGATAGCCAAAGGGATTTCTGAGAACGATGCTTTGCAGGGATTTCATCGTCTGGGAAGCACGCCATCGAGACATCCTTGTCCCAGTCATCGTCATCCAGCAACACGCGCCACGCGTAATGGATGCCCATAGATTTGCCCCCATTCCTGCCCAGAGCAGGGAACGACTCACAGTGCCGACAATCAAAGAATGAGAGATTGAGTGCAGAGATTGGCGCTAAGAAAGGCAACGGGTTGGGTACAGGGATGCACAAAGATTTGCGGGTGCTGAACCCCAAGTAAGTTCTGTGATGTCTCTATTTTACTCCTTGTGTCAATAATCCATTTGCATCATGGGTTAGTCCGTTTGCATCACCATTTGCCTGTGGCCGGGCCGGTCATATCAAAAATTGGCCGTACCGAGGACTTCGATCTGCGAGGTTTTCGCCTTATTTCAAAGTGACCAATCCTCGGGGCGTCTCGATCTCAGCCACCAACACTGGGATCGGTCCAAAGTCCACCACTAGATCCACCCCCACTGCGGCCAGCATGACCCGCACCCTTTCGGGATCAGGATGTTCCGCCCGCAAGCTGACCAACCGACAGCCCACGGGCGCATCCCCCGCCGGGTGAGGCGTGGCCGCGCCCCATTCGATCAGGAAAGGCACAAGGCCATCCCCGGCCGGCGGCCAGGCATCGGTCCAGATGGTATTGCGCCAGGAGATGCGCACCCCGTCCGGGCGCAGACGCCCTCCGTCCCGGATGGTGCCGGGGAGGTAGCCAGCGGTCACGGCCTGATCCACCGTGGCCTGCACATCCGGCGTGCGGGCGGCCCAGGTGCGCAGACTTGGCGCGGCGGGCGGCACGGTCAGCCCGAAATAGGCATGGGACGGGTCATGCTGGGCCGGGTCCAGGGCGATGATCTCCAGATAGGTGGTCGGCCCCAGGGCCAGGAGGGCGTTGTGGGTGCCCGTGGCGTGCTGTCCGCCAAAGACCGGGCGCACGCCCCAGGCGGTTTCAATGTCCTTCATGGCCGCGGTCAGATCCGGCACGGCGTAGACCAGGTGATCGATGGTGAGAGGCATGGGTGGCTCCTTCAAATGGCGAATGGCGGATGGCGGGGATGTTTACACCGACAGATCCCGCCGGTTGATGCCCCAGACGGACAGCCCCAACAACACCAAAATGACGACGACCAACACACTAAAACCGCCCACATCAAAGCCGTTGCGGATGGGGTTGTTGTTGAGGTAATAATAGTAGGGCGAAAGCTTTTGCAACGATTCCATGCCCTCGAACATGGGGGCCATGTTGTTGGCCAGGTAAGTCGCCAGGGCCACCCCGGATGTGACGCCCACGGCCAGCGCGGATCGCCCGGTCAGCGCGCCGATGCACAGGGCGATGGCCCCGAAGACCATGCCCAGCAGACCAAGCCCCGTGCAGGCCGCCACGATGTGAGCCACGGGGATGCCCATGTCGGAGATGTTGGCCGAGAGGGTGATGGCTGCAAAGATCACGATACTGACCATGCCCACCGCGGTCAACAGGGCGGCGAAGCGTTGCAGCACAAAGCCCGTGCGGCTGATGGGGTAGGCCAGGAAGAGATCCAGCATGCCCGATTCCTCGTCCCCGGCCACGGCCCGGGCGCCGATGACCAGGGCGAAGATCACCATCAGGGCCGCGCCGATCAGGGTGAAATAGACTGTGTTCAGGTAGCCGTCCGGGGTGGCGAAGTCCATGGCCCCCATCAAAATGCCCAGGGATTCGGGCAATTCCATGTCCAACATGCCCGTGTCCGCATAGGTTTTGTAGCTGGCCACATAGATCAGGCTGGTGGCCACAAAGCCCACGGCCCACCACAGAACCATCCTGGCTTGGTCGTGCAGGGTTTTTAAGAAAATAGTACGCAGCATCATTGCCCCCCTCCTCGGTTCGACTTTGTGCCGCCGTTGTGGGCGGTCTGACCATAATAGGCCAGGAAAAGCGTTTCCAGATCCGGCGGATAGGAGACTACCCGCTCCACGGTGAAGCGGGCGGCGGTCTTGATCAGGGCGTCTGCACTGCCGGTGACCACACAGCGCAGGATCGTGCCGTCGAGGACCATCTCGCCCACGCCGGGCAGGTTGGCGAAGGCGTCCGCGGGCACGGGGTGGGCAAAGTGGATCTCCGTGGGATGACCGGCCCGGCTACGCAGAGCGGCCACGGACTCCACGGCCACCAGCTTGCCCTGGCGCAGGACCGCCACCCGATCCGCCACCTGGTCCACCTCGGCCAGGATGTGGGAGGACATGAAGACCGTGCGGCCTTTGTCCTGCACCTCCTGCACCAAATTGAGGAACTCCTGCTGGAGCAGGGGGTCCAGGCCGCTGCTGGGCTCGTCCAAGATCAGCAATTCCGGCTCGTGCATAAAGGCCTGCACCAGGGCCACCTTCTGCTTGTTGCCCTTGGAGAGGGTGCGCACGGGCTTGGCCAGGTCCAGGCTGAAGCGTTCGGCCAGGGTGTGGATGCGGGCCGCCGGCACCCCGCCGCGCAGATGGCCCAGATGGGTGAGCAGGGTCTCCACGCTCTGCCGCCCGGCAAAGGGCAGTTCCCCGGGCAGATAGCCGATGCGCCGGTGGATGGCCTGGCTGTCCGCCTTGGCATCCAGCCCCAGCACCTGGGCCGACCCGGCGGTCGGGCGCAACAGGTCCAACAGCAAGCGGATGGTCGTCGTCTTCCCCGCGCCGTTGGGGCCGAGAAAGCCGAAGATCTCCCCCGGATCGACGCGCAAATCCAGACCGTCCAAAGCCAGGGGGCCGCGCCGGCCATAGCGTTTGGACAGTCCTTTGGTTTCGATCACAGCGTTGGGCATGGATTCCTTCCTTTCTTCTCGCGTGGCGTCCGTCTTGCATTGGCGGAGTTCGCACCCCCTGGTGCGAACGGCTCAACCAGACTTTGATGTGAGTTCAATGGCGTCACTTCTTCCCCGTTCTATCCACGATCCGGCCCTCAATCAGGCGGGGAGAGGCCCGTTCCCCGTCGATCACCAAGGAGAGCCATTTGTATCCGACCCGCCATTGTGCGCCGGAATCCGTTTTGATGGTAGCGGTTGTCGGGTTCAGCCGAATGACCTGTCCGTGGACATCGCGGTTTTGGCGGTCGGGATAGACCACGATGTCCCCGACTTTGAGCTGACTTTTGTCCAGCCCCATTTTGGCTGGCACGACGAGATCCGTGTCCACATGATCCAAGTTGACCGCATAGAATGGAATTGACCATCGCACCTGATCGTGGGTGTTTCGCACCGAAAGTTGGGTGCGTTTGAGTTTCAGCACGGTGGCTCCGACCAATCGGTTTTCGGTCGAGTTGAAATAGCGGATGATTTGACCCGGCTTGAGCCGATTCTTGACCTCGTCGATGCGCTGGGGGTTGTCCATCTGCTGGCCGATGGCGATATTTAGGCGGTAGAGGTCGAACAAGGTGGCCTGTTGCAGCTCTTGGATAATCTTGGAATAGTCCATTGGTTTTGCCTTGTCTATGGCAGCGCCACTGATTTACGGGCTTCGATCAGATAATAACCGGCAAAAAAAGCCAGATCTCCCCTCTTCTCCAACCGCTCTTGCAGGGCGAACAGTCCGGCTTGATGGGTGGCGACGGAAAAGCCCGGCACCTCCCAAGGCGTGGCCTTGAGATAGTAGACGATGGCCCCCACGTCCGTAAAGCGCGTCTGCCCGCTCCATTCCCGCACCTGTACAATCTCCAACCCGGCCTTTTGGAGACGGGGCACATAGTGGGCAGGCGTGGCATTGGGCCATTGCGGGCTTGCGCCGAAGACTTCCAGCAAATCCCACGCCCACAGTCCATGCACTTGCTGGGTGAAAAACGAGCCGCCCAGCGCGAGGATGCGGGCCACCTCCCCGGCGTTGAAGGCCGAATGGCGGTTCAGCACTAAGTCAAACTCGCCATCGCCAAAGGGCATGGGGCCGTCGTCGGAGATGGCCACATCCCGCACATCCACGCCCAGGGGAGCCAGCCGCGCCCGGGCCAGGGCCAGATTGGGCGGATATTCCTCCGTCGCCACCACCCGGCCCGGCCAGCGGGGACGCATCTCCAATAGCCGCTCCCCGCCGCCCGTGTCCATGTCCAGCACGGACGCCGCGCCGTCCATCAGCGCCCCGGCCCGGTCCACATAATCCCAGGGCAGCTCGTCCTGGGTCATGCGCCCGTCGAGATAAGAGAAGTCCCAGCCGGTGAAGGGTTGAGACTCTTCATGTTGCCATACGGCGAGAAGGTCGGCGTGGTTCATCTTGGTCATATCCTTACGGCAACGCCGCCTCATACGCGGCGATGATGCGGTCCATCATGGCATTCCGTTTGGCATCCACGGTCTGGCGGGCCGGATCCCCGTCGTAATAGGCCATGATCTCCACCGCGCCTTGGTGGAAGGGGATGGTGGGGTTGTATTCGGCCACCGTGCGCTTGATCTTGGTGTTGTCGAAGGTCATGCTGTGGGCCTTGTCCCCAAACAGTTCGTCACCCCAGCCTGGGTCGAAGGCGGCGATGAAGTCTGAGGAGATATGCACGAGTTTTGGCTCATCCACGCCAGCGGCCTGGGCCAGCAAGGTGAAGATCTGGTTCCAAGTCAGGATTTCGTCGTTGGTGATGTGGAAAGCGTCCCCAATGGCGTGATGGTTGCCCAACAGCCCCACGAAGCCCACGGCAAAGTCCTTATGATGGGTCAAGGTCCACAAACTGGTGCCGTCCCCATGCACGATCACCTTTTTGCCCTGGCGCATGCGGTCGATCACGGTGTAGCCGTAGCCCATTGGCATCAGGGTGCGGTCATAGGTGTGGGAGGGGCGCACGATGGTGATGGGAAAGCCCTCTTCCCGATAGGCTCTCATCAACCGTTCCTCGCAGGCGATCTTGTTGCGGGAATATTGCCAAAAGGGGTTGTGCAGCGGGCAGGATTCGGTGACCGGCAAGTTGAGGGGCGGGGTGTGATAGGCCGACGCCGAACTGATAAAGACAAACTGCTTCGTGCGCCCGGCAAAGAGGGCAATGTCGGTCTCGATGTGGTCCGGGGTGAAGGCGATCCAGTCCACCACCGCGTCAAAGGTGTGGTCGGCCAGGGCCTGTCTGGCCGATTCTGGCTCCCGGATGTCGCCCCGCAGCACGGTCACGCCCTCCGGCGTGGGCCGGGATGATTGGCCCCGGTTGAGGTGATAGAGATCAATGCCTTTGTCCACGGCCAGTTGGGTACAGGCCGAGCTGATGATGCCGGTGCCGCCGATAAAGAGGACTTTCATGGGTGTCTCCTGTGTGGATTTGAATTAGGTGGGTGGTTGTGAAGGGGTGTGAGGCCCCATCAGCACATCAAATGCATCGGCAAAACTCTCCCCGTCGTAGAGAAAGCCCTTCGCCTTTTTGCCCGCCCACTTCTTCACCCGCCACTGCTTCAACACCGGCGAATAGAAGAGGCTGCGGTTCTCCATGAACAACTGCATGGTCTCGCCCCATTGCATCATGTTGGCTTTGATGGGTTCCATGTGGACTCCTCGAAATGCGCACCTGTGATCGAACGATACCTTTCGTGAATGGGGGCGATGGCCCCCTCCACGGTCCACTCATTATACACCTCGACCGGCAGATTCTACCGATCCCGGTTCTAAGCTGTCGCCCTGGCCTCCACCTCTGATACACGTCGGGGGTGTTTTGCTGTGCAATTGCTACTTATAGTCTGTCGATTTATCGTCATCATGTGCCATAATTCTCAGTTATGAGCATACTGATTGAGGTAGGATCACGCATAAGAGAATTACGGGCAGAGCGTGGGTTCATCTGAAGAGTTTTGGCGCGTCCATGCGCGTTTTGTAGATTGGACCCTGTTCCTATGGCAACAAAGTTTGAAACAAATAAGTCTTCGGTGAGCGCACAAAAACTGCGCGGAGGCTATTACACGCCGCCGGGTCTGGCGCGATACTTGGTCAACTGGGCCATTCGAAGTGGTCAAGAGCATATCCTGGAGCCTAGCTGCGGGGATGGTAATTTTATCGTTGCAGCTTTGGAACATCTACAGGAAAACCAGGATCGGTGGGATATTCGGCCATCAACCTTGGTGGCGGTGGAAGCGCAGCGTGATGAACTTGCCAAGGCTGCCTCACGAGCCAAAGAAAGCAGCAACTCAACAACGAAGACTGAATGGGTATTGGGAGACTTCTTTGATGCCTTTGAATCTCTCCATACGCAGAAATTCGATGTCATCTTGGGAAATCCTCCTTTTATTCGTTTCCAGCATTTTGATGAAGAAAGCAGAAAAAAGGCCTTCCACCTCTTAAAACATTTTGGCTACAAACCTACAAAGCTGGCAAATGTTTGGGCCGCCTTTGTTCAACTGAGTATCGAATTGTTGGCCCCTAACGGACGGCTCGCCATGGTCATTCCGGCAGAGATTATGCAGGTGCAGTACGCGTCGGAATTACGATCCCGATTGGTTAAGTCTTTCGAGCATATTACCATTGTCGGCTTTAAGAAATTGGTCTTTCCCGTGATTCAGCAAGAGGTTATTCTTCTGCTGGCTGAGGGAAAGCGTGAAAATGTTTTTTTGAAAATGCCTGACCTCCAACCCCGCCTTTTCTCAAATGGGAATGGGTCAAATATCCCCGCTTTCACAAAGAAAATGGTGGTTGATCCACAACAGGCCGCTTCTGATATTCATACGATTGAATTTGAAGACGGAGAGGAACTGATTTCGTCTGGGGATATAGCAAATCTGACCGCCCATATTCCAGCCAAACATTCTCGTCCTGGCATGAAATGGACTTCGCTATTTCTGGAAGAAGCTTTGTTTGAGGCGCTGGATGAGGCAGAAAAAATGCCGGGCTTGAAGCGGCTAGGTGAACTGGCAGATGTCGCTGTGGGCGTGGTGACGGGCCGAAACAAATTTTTTGTGCTTGCAAAAGAGACCGTTGAACAGGTGGCCGCGGCAAAATTCACCTTGCCCATTGTGGGCAAGACTTCTGCGCTAACCTCGATCAGCTTCACACCCCATGATTTTGACCTGTACGTCGGGAAATACCCGGCCTACCTACTTGACCTGACTGGAACGGATGAATCCCAGTTTCCATCAACCCTGACTGACTACATAGAAAGTGGAGAGAAAGAGGATATTCATCTAGGCTATAAGTGTCGCGTGCGGAACAGATGGTATGATGTGCCCTCCATCTATGTGCCTGATGCTTTTTTGTTTCGGCAAATTCATAAGTACCCTTTATTGGTCGTAAACGAGGCCAAGGCGGTTTCAACAGATACCATTCATCGGGTTCGTTTCAACGAAAATGTAGACGCCCGACTGGTCGCCGCCGCAAGTTTTAACTCATTGACGCTGGCCTGGGCGGAAGTGTGTGGACGAAGCTATGGCGGCGGGGTGCTTGAACTCGAACCAAGTGAAGCCAGAGAGTTGCCAATCCCTTATTCAGAAGCTCTTTCCCTTGATTTTGAGAAAGTTGACACACTTCTAAGACGTGGAAAATATCTGGATGCCTTGGATTATGTTGATCAAATTGTGCTACATGACTATCTTGGTTTTAGCCCGAATTTTTCAAATGCCATTCGATCCGCTTGGATTCAATTGAGAGACCGCCGGATCAACCGTCAGCACAACTAACTGACCACATGGATCAGGCAGAAAAACGGAGCGTCGCCCAAAATTGGCGACGCTCCGTTTTTTTCTGCCTGATCCGCACTATTTTCAAGCCACCTGGCCCGCAAGCACCTCATCAATAGCACGCCGGGCGATCCCGGCCAGGACCGGGTTGGACGTGCGATAGTAGGGCAGGGCGATCACGCCGACGGACAAGGCCCAGCCCCGTCCTCGCACCCAGGTGGCCTCATCGGGTTGAAGGACGGCGCGGAAAACGTCCCGGTTTTCCGCGCACAGAAAAAGCCACGCCGCCATCACATCGCACGCCGGATCGCCCACGCCCAGACAGCCAAAGTCGATCACGGCGCTGAGGCGACCGGCCTGGGCCAGCAGATTCCCAGCTTGCAGATCCCCGTGGATCCAGACCGGCGGACCGGACCAGACCGGGGCGCGCAGAGCAGCTTCCCACACGGCGGTGGCGGCGGAGGTGTCCAGATCGTCGCGTAGGGAGGCGATGGCGGCACGGGTCTGCGCGTCCCGCTGGGCCAGGGGGACGCCCCGCCCAGAATTGTGCGGCCCTGGGGCTGGTCCGTCCGTGGCGTCAATGCCCTGCAAAGCCACGATGAAGTGGGCCAGATCTGTCGCCGCCCGGCCCGGATCCGTGATCTGGTCGGCGGTGGCATTTTGGCCATCCAGCCAGCCGCAGACCGACCAGGTCCAGGGATAGCCCTCGCCCGGCTGACCCAGGGCCAAGAGAACCGGGATGGCCAGGGGCAGGTGTGGGGCAAGCCAGGGTAGCCAGCGCTGCTCCTTTTCTGCCTGGCCCTGTGCCCAGTGGATGCGTGGCATCCGTACAACTTTGTCATCGCCCAGGCGAAAGAGGGCATTGTCCGTCCCCGCGGAGGCGACCGGCGTGATGGGCAGATCCGCCCACTGGGGGAACTGGGCGGCGAGGAGGCGGGAAACCAGGGCGGTGTCCGTGGGTACTTCGTCATCGTGCATTTTGGCAGGGGCCATGCGGGTCAACTCACTGTATGGTGCTGTTGGAGGGCGCTCAAGACAGCCAGGGCTGCGGGACCGCTCTCCACGGGGACGAAGAGGTGGTCGTGGAAGGCCCCGGCCACCATGTTGCAGGGGATACCCGCCTGGGCCAATGCGGTAGCGACCCCGGCAGTCAGGCCCACGGCGAGTAGATCCGAATGGACGGTCAGGGTGATCCAGGCCGAGCGCAAGAGGATGGTCAACCCTGCCCGCAGGGCGACTTCTTCCAGGACGATGACGGTCAGCCCTTCCGCTTCTCGAAAGGTGCCCAGGGGGGCGAGGGCGCTGACATCCGTATTCTGGGGCAGGGAGGCGTAGACGTAGACGCCTGGATGCAAAGTGGGGCGCATGGATTGGAGCAGGTCGGCGAGATCGGTGATGGGTCTGTTCATGCGGGCCGCTCCGCTGCCGCTTGCAGAATCATGGCCCGGGCCGGTTCGATAATCAGGCGAAAGGAAAAGATCCGCATCTCTTCGGGCGAATAGATCATATCATTGTCCAGCCACCAGCGCAGCATGGCGATCATGGCTGAGATCAGATGGTTGATGATGATGTCAGCGGGAATATCTATCTCCGGCAATTCACCGTACTCTGCCTTGAATTCTTGGATGGCAAACTCCTTGACCGAACGCACCAGGGTGCGGTCGCTGGAGAGCAACACGCGGTACAGATCGCTATTTTCTTGGACATGGCGAAAAAGAATCGCACCCTCTGGCAGATCGACGAGTTGCACTGCGGGATCCGTCAGAAATTTCAGAAGGCGCGGGCCGATTAGCTCCCGCATTTCCATCATCACCGTACTCAACACATCTTTGAGCAAATCATCGATGTCCGAATAGTGGCGGAAAAAGGTGCGATAGCCAATATCCGCCCGGTCCGTGATCTCTTGGATGGTGATCTCCCCATAGCCTTTTTCCAAAGCCAGGGCGATGAGGGCGTCTCCCAATAGCTTGTGCGTGCGCCGGACTCGCCGGTCGGTTTGGATCATCATCTGGCTCCTCGTCTGGGTGCAGATATTGACAGCCTGTATGCATTATGGCATATTATGGGTCACAAAGTGCCCGTGGTGATTCTATCACGGATTGACGATTGAGTAAAAGAGATCTATGCAAAGGATTTTTAGCCCCATGCGCAAACTAATCATCGCCCTATTGATAGTGGCCGTCCTGGTTGTTGGGGGATGGTTCGGGTATACCACCTATTATGGCAACAGCCCGGCCCAGACTCTGACCCAACCCAGTCAGCCCGCTCAACAAGCCAGCGCGCCCGTGGTGTCGGCTGCCTCGAACGGGGAAAGTGTGATCTGGGCTTCTGGCGATCTGGTTCCGGCCCAGTGGGCGGGTCTCAGCCCGGAAGCGGGTGGCCGCATCGCCATGATTCATGTCATGGAGGGGGATGTGGTGGCCGCGGGGGATCTATTGGCAGAGTTGGACAACGGCATCCTGCAAAGCCAGGTGGACATTGCCACCGCGGCCCTGGCCGAGGCCGAGGCGGCCCAGGCCAAACTCCTGGCCGGGGCCACGGCGGCCCAGATCGCCGGGGCGGAGGCCCAATTGGCCGCGGCCCAGGCCGGTGTGGCATCCGCCCAGGCCCAAGAGGAGCAGGTCAAGGCCGGGGTGGCCGCGGCCGAAGCCCAGGTTGCCATCGCCCAGGCCCAATATGTGGATCTGGCCAGCCATCCCACCGCCGGGGAAGTGGCCGCGGCCCAGGCGGATCTGGGCGTGGCCCAGGCCGCGGTCAGCCAGGCCCAGGCTTCCTACAACATCGTGCGGGGTGACCCCAACATCGGCTCCCGGCCCGAATCCCTGGCCCTGCAACAGGCCACCGAGCGGCTGAACGCGGCCCAGGCTCGCCATGATCTGGCCATCCAAGGGGCCACCCGCTCCCAGTTGGCCGTGGTCAACAGCCAGATTTTGGCTGCCCAGGCCCAAGTGACCGTGGCGGGCAGCCAGTTGCCAGCGGTGGCGGCCGGCGTCCTCTCCGCCCAGGCCGGGGTGGATGGGGCCCAGGCCAGCCTGGATGCCCTGCTGGACGGGGCGACCAACGAGGACAAGGCAATGGCTGCGGCCAGGGTCAACTCGGCCCGGGCCCATTTGGCCGCGGCCCAGGCCCAACTGGCCCAGACCCGCATCACGGCCCCCTTTGGCGGACAGGTGGGCATGCTCTTCAAGCGCACGGGCGAGCTGGCGTCGCCGGGCGTGCCCGTACTCATGCTGGGGGACACGTCCCGGATGCAGGTGGAGACCACGGACCTGCAAGAGACCGATGTCACCCGGCTGGCCGAGGGGCTGCCCGTGGCGGTCACCTTCGACGCCCTGCCCGACCAGACCTTCACCGGCACCATCAGCCGCATCGCCCCCATGAGTACCACGGACAAAGGCAGCACCAACTTCCAGGTGGTGATCGACGTGGAAAATCTGGCTCCCTCTTTGCGCTGGGGGATGACGGCGTTGGTCAGTGTGGCGGTGGGGCGGTAGCCAATATCCCCTGCTCGCTCCCACGCTCCGCGTGGGAGCGGTGGACCGGCGCTCTGCGCCGAGGGGCGCAGGAGCGCCCAGGTGCGTTCCCACGCGGAGCGTGGGAACGAGAACGAGAACGAGAACGAGAACGAGCGTGAATTTTTAACCAAGAAATCGAGCCTATGACAACCATGCAAGCCCCGCTGATGCAACTGCGCCATGTGACGAAAGCCTATGAGACCGGTGGCGATCTTTTTAGCGCGCTCAAGGATGTGTCGTTTGAGATCCAGCCGGGCGAGTTTTTGGGCATTACGGGGAAGTCGGGGGCGGGGAAGACGACCCTGCTCAACATGATCTCCGGGGTCAGCGGGTTGACCACTGGGGAGGTGTTGTTTAATGGAAAGGGGGGCGCGGCGCTGCCCATCCACGCCATGAACGAGGACGCGCTGGCCATCTGGCGGGGCCAAAATGTGGGGATTGTCTATCAGTCCTTTGAGTTGATGCCCACCCTTAATTTGGTCGAGAATGTCATGCTGCCGCCGGATTTTTTGGGCACCTACAACCCGGTGATCAGCAAAACCCGGGCGCTGGAACTGTTGGAGTTGGTAGAGATCGCCGAACATGCCTACAAGATCCCGGCCCACATCTCCGGCGGACAGAAGCAGCGGGTGGCCATCGCCAGGGCCATGATCAACGACCCGGACCTGATCATCGCCGACGAGCCTACGGGCAATTTGGACACGGTGACCGCGGAGACCATCTTCCAGATCTTCCAAAAGCTGGTGGACCGGGGCAAGACCATCGTCATGGTGACCCACGACGAGAGTTTTGCGCCTCGCTTCTCCCGGCGGCTGCATATTGTGGATGGGGTGGTCGGTGATCCAGATGAAACCTTGGGTAGCGGGGCCGATTTGAGCGCCGCCCACGCCCACACGTCTGGCGGCAACGCCCAGGTTTTGATGCGGGAAGATCGGCCTTGCGGCGAGGTGGATATGGAGCCGGTCAAGGCTGGCCAAGCCTTTCCGGCCATTGCTCTACATAATGTTCATAAGGTATACGAGAATGCCGCCGGAAAGTTTGTGGCCCTCAAATCTATTGATCTGGAACTCAACTACGGTCAGTTTATCTCGATTGTGGGCAAGTCGGGGTGCGGAAAGTCAACCCTGCTCAACATGATCACCGGGATCGACCATCCCACCTCCGGCGAGGTGATCATTGGCAACGAGCGCATTTATGGCATGAACAACAGCCAGTTGGCCCTGTGGCGGGGCAAGAATATGGGCGTGGTCTTTCAGTTTTTCCAGCTTCTGCCCACCCTGACCCTGTTGGAAAATACCATGCTGCCCATGGATTATTGCAAAGTCTACCCCTTCAACGAGCGGCCCCAGCGGGCAATGGAGCTGCTCAAGTTGGTGGGGTTGGAAGCCCAGGCCCATCAACTGCCCGCGGCCGTCTCCAGCGGACAGCAGCAGAGCGCGGCCATCGCCCGGGCCCTGGCCACGGACCCTTCCATCATCTTGGCCGACGAACCCACGGGAAATCTGGACTCTAAATCAGCGGAAAATATCCTGCGCATCTTCGAGAATCTGGCCGCCCAGGGCAAGACCGTGCTGATCGTCACCCACGACCCGTCCATCACCCAGCGCACGGATCAGACCATCATTATGTCCGATGGGGAGATCATCGACCAGACCGTGGCGCGGGCGCTGCCCTACCTCTCCCATCCCCAAATGCTGGCCGCCACCCATCAGGCCGTCAGGCGCATGTTCGATCCCGGTGTCACGATTTTACACCAAGGCGAAACGGTCGATCATCTCTTTATGATCGTCTCCGGCGCGGTGGAGATCGTGGTCAGCCACGAGGGTACGAATGAAATCAGCCTGGCCTGTCTGGGGCCGGGTCAGTTCTTTGGCGAGGTGGAGTTGCACCACGGCGGCGGCTCCTTGGCCAGTGTGCGGGCCGCGGCCAGGGGGGCAGAGGTGGCCTTGCTGCCTCGATCCGTCTTCAACGAATTGGTCGAAAGCTCGATTTTGACCCGACAAATAGTCCAAGATGTGGCGACAACCCGGCTGGCCGAACACCGCAGTCGAAAGGCCAGCCGATGAGCGCGCAGATCAAAGCCAACAGACTCAAACCCCGGTGGAGCAAAGTCTTCGCCGACCTGTGGGGGGACAAGACCCGCACGGTGCTGGTGGCCTCGTCTATTGCCGTGGGGGTCTTTGCCATCGGCATGATCATCACGGCCTTCGTCATCCTGGGTGAGGATATTGACGCCAGTTTTTCCGGGTCAAATCCGGCCAATATCGAGATCAGGACCGATCCGTTTTACGCGGATCTGATCCGGGTGGTCGAGACCGTGCCCGGTGTGGCGGATGTGGAAGGTCGCCAGATCACCCAGGTGCGGGCCAGACGGGGCGATGAAGGCTGGCAGGATGTCACCTTGGTCGGTATTGCGGATTTCGCAAACAGCCATATTCGGCAGCTTGGCACCATCGAAGGCAGCCAATCCCTGGCCGAAAATGAGGTGATGTTTAGCCAGGATATGCTCAACAGCACGGGCTTTCAGCCGGGCGATGCGGTGGAGATTCGCCTGCCGGATGATTCGATCCACGCCATGACCGTGACCGGGGTGGTCAGCGATCAAGCCTCGGCCAAGCCCGACCCCAACGCAATGGCCAATGCCTTTGTCTCCCTTGACACCGCCAGGGCTATGGGGGCGGGCAACCATTTCAACCGTCTCCTGATCACGGTTGACAACGAGGGCCGTTACGACGAAGCCTTCATCGCCGACGTGGCTATCCGGGTGGAAGAGAAGCTGGAAAGCCACAATCGGGGCCACTACGCAACCGACGAAACCCTTTCCAACGAACACCCCATGGCGGATACGACCTTGGCCGTGCTGGGGGTGCTGGGTGCCCTGGGCGTCTTGATCACCATCCTCAGCGCCTCGTTGATTGTCAATATGCTCAACGCCATGCTGACCCAGCAATTGCGCCAGATCGGGGTGATGAAGCTGATCGGTGCCCGCAGTTACCAGATCTTGACCATGTATTTGGGCATGATTGTGGCCTACAGCGTGATTGCGCTGATCGTGGCCGTGCCGGCCGGCACCGTGGCCGGCTATGGGCTGGCGTTCTTTATCAGCAGCATGTTGGGGGCCGTGGTCCAGGACTTCCGCATCGTGCCCCTGTCGATTGTGGCCCAGGTGCTGGTGGCCTTTTTGGTCCCCTTGGCCGCCGGTTTTTTCCCGGTCAACAGTGGGGCCAAGACAAATGTGCGTCGGGCCATCAGCAACTATCGGCCCGGAAGCCAATCGGCCCGCCAGGGCCTGCTCACCCGCGCTGGCCCGTGGATGAGCCGCATCCCCCGCCCCATCCTGCTCTCCTTCCGCAACACCTTTCGCAAGAAGGGCCGCCTGGTCTTGACCATCTTCACCCTGACCATTGCCGGGGCCGTCTTTATCGGCGTCTTCAACGTGCGGGCCTCCATGAACCACCTGATGACTTCGCTGACCGAACACTTTATGGGCGATGTGACCGTCAGTTTTAGTCGGCCTTACAACGTGCGCAAGGTGGAGGAGCTCTTGCTCTCGGTGCCCGGTGTGGCCGGGGCGGAGGGCTGGGGCGGGGCCATTGCCGAGATTGTGGATGCCAACGGCGATCTGATCACGAATCTGGCCATTGTGGCCCCGCCGGATGACACGGCACTGCTCGATCCAGAGCTGGTGGCCGGGCGCACGTTGCAGCCCGGCGAGCGCAAAGCCATGGTCGTGTCGGACACCATCTATATCAACTTCCCGGACATCCAGCCTGGGGACACGGTGTGGGTCGAACTGCCGGGCAACAAGAAGGAAGCCTGGCAGGTGGTGGGCATCTTCCGCTTTATAGCCATGCTGGGCGACACCCTGGCCTATGCCAACTTTGACTATGTGACCGACAAGATCGACCGGCCCCAACAGGCGACCTCCTACCGTGTCATCGCCCATGATGCGGAACCCGACGCGTTGCTGGGCTTGATCGCCCAGATCGACCGCAAACTGGTGGACCGGGGCTATGGGGTGCAGAGCATCCGCTCCGGCGCGGTGATGCGAGAAAGCTCCACCCAGGCCGTCAATACCCTGGTGATCTTCCTGCTGATCATGGCCATCCTGACCGCCTTCGTGGGCAGCATCGGCCTGATGGGCACCATGAGCATCAGCGTGTTGGAGCGCACGCGAGAGATCGGCGTCATGCGCACCATCGGCGCGGTGGACGGGGTGGTGATGCAGTCGGTGATCATCGAAGGGCTGGTGATCGGCCTGATCACCTGGGTAATCGCCATCGGCCTGTCGTATCCCATCAGTGTGCTGCTGCTCGACATCATCGGCCAAGCCATGCAGGGATCGACCTTCGCCTTGATCTTCACACCCTTGGGCGTCTTCTTGTGGCTGGGGGTCGTGGTCGTGCTTTCCATCGTCGCCAGCGTCATGCCCGCCCGCAATGCGGCGAAGTTGACGATCAATGAGGTGTTGGCGTACGAGTAGGCATTGTTGCGCCAGTCCGAAGAAAAGCCGAACGCCTGCATCGCAATGATGCAGGCGTTCGGCTTTGACTATTTGGGTTCAATGGACGAAGGGGTCAGGCGGGGACAAGCGGACTGATCCGACTCATATCATTCTGAATGGCCTGCCCCGCATCCCACAGATCCACGGCCCGTCCAGAATTCTCCAGCGGCTTCATAACTCTCGAAATTGTCGGGAATGGGGTCAATCTGCTTTTCGCTCATTCAATATGGCCGCCAGTCAATGGACATGCAACGATTCATTCAGAACATCCGCCACCCATTGGTTTAGGCTTTTCCCCTCCGCTGCTGCCCTCACCGCCACCTCGGCATGTAACTGGGGCGAAACACGAAGGTTGAACCGGCCCGAATACTCCTTGCGTGGCTCGACACCGTCTTCTTGGCACATGTCCAGAAAGACGCGCAGGGATATTTCGCCTTCCTTGCGTAACCCCTCGATATCTTTAGCATAAAAATCAGCCCCGCCATTGAGACCGACATACTCACCGCGGAACATGTCGATATCTGGATCATATTGAACAACGGCTCGATAGCCGTTGATTTCCATCATGTTCATCATGGGCTTACCCCGTTTTTCTCCAACCATTTCCGTATGCTGGCAATCGCCCCTTTATCTGTGCTGGGCGAAGGATGCGGTCTGTGAAACACACGGATCTCTCCAAACAGACGCACACCCATGCGGGAACCTTCCCGCTCGCTCACTTCCGCGCCGAGTTCGACAAACAGCGATTCAATATCGGCCCAGTTGATATTGGCGGGAGTGGGTCTGGCAAATATCCGTTCGAGTGTTTTCTGATGTTTGCGTTTCACTCGGATATAGTACCATATTTCAGTACTGTGTCAAGGATGAAATATTGAAAATATCACCCGCCACCCCAGCCACAGAAAAGCCGAACGCCTGCATCCCCAGGGAGCAGGCGTTCGGGACACGGTTTTAATCTTTTCTCCTATGCCGCCTGTTGGGTGTAAAGATGCTTCTGAAAGTCCATGAACATCCCGCGGATGGCGTCCGGCTGGCCTAGAACGTTCATGGCGTCGCCCAGGGCGTGGTATTTGAGCACGAGGAGGGGAGTGAGCTTCTCTTGGTCCAGTTCGCCCACGCCCTGTTTGATGTAGTGGTCAAGGACAAAATCCAGAAATTCCCGCTGCTTGGGATCGCCAAAGGCGGCGTAGATCAGGGGGCGGTGGGAGTTGACCCGCACTTCCCGGCTGATGGGGGGCTGGGCGAAGGCGATGTAGGCCAGAACGTCGTAGAGGTCGCTGTCCGGGGAGTCGATCACCCGGCCCAGTTCCTCAAGCTGGGGCTGGCCGTAGCCCCGGTCGTCCAGCCCTTTGAGCAGCTTACGCCTAGTCAGCGGATCACCCCAAAGCGTACGCAGTTCGGCTTCGTTCTGGAAAAGCTGGGGCAATTCGCCGTAGAGGCTCTCGACAAATTGGGTGGCGGACATGGGCGTGCCATCTGGATGCCAAAAGGAGGTGGTCATCATGTGTTGGATCGTTCGTTCCTTGCCATCGGCCAACTTGACCACAACCTTGGAGGCCGTGTAGCCCCCGTCATCCCCCGCCGGAGGATCATGGGTGGGCCGACCCTGTTGCCCTGGCCCCGGCTCGTAGATCAGGGGTTCCGCCGGTTCTCCATCCCATTCTGGATCGCTGAAGTGCGCGTAGGCTTTTACAAAATCGTAGACGGTAAAATAGTCCTTGCCATCGAAAAGGCGGGTACCTCGGCCAATGATCTGTTTGAACTCGATCATGCTGTTGACCGGGCGCAGGAGCACGATATTGCGCACATTGCGGGCGTCCACGCCGGTGGAGAGCTTTTGGGAGGTGGTGAGGATGGTGGGAATGGTCTTCTCGTTGTCCTGAAAGGTGCGCAGATCCTGCTCGCCCCGCTCCCCGTCGTCCGCTGTGACCCGCACGCAGTAGAACGGATCTGGGCTGGTCTTGATCTGGTTGATCGTGTCCCGGATCAGCAGGGCGTGGGCCTGGGTGGCGCAGAAGACCAACGTCTTCTGGCGTTGGTCCATCTCCCCCATGAAGATTTCCACCCGCTTGCGCTCCCTGGCCTCAATCTCGATGGTACGGTTGAACTCCGGCTCCACATAGCGCCGCCCCGCCTCGATCTCGCCTTCGATCACCGTGTCGTCCGAAGTGTATATGTACTCGTCCAGGGTGGTGCTGATCTGTTTGACCTTGAACGGGGTGAGATAGCCGTCGTTGATGCCCTCCTTCAGAGAATAGACATAGACCGGCTCGCCAAAATAGGCGTAGGTGTCGACGTTGACCGTGCGTTTGGGCGTGGCGGTGAGGCCCAGTTGCACCGCGGGGGCGAAATAGTCCATGATGGCCCGCCAGGTGCTTTCGTCGTTGGCCCCGCCCCGGTGACATTCGTCGATCACGATAAAGTCGAAGAAGTCCGGCGCATAGTCGCCAAAATTGGGGCTGGGGTCGCCGTTGGCGTCTGTGCCGGTCATGAAAGTTTGAAAGATGGTGAAGAAGAGGCTGCCGTTGGTGGGGACGCCGCCCCGCCGCCGGATCTCGTCCGGCGCAATCCGGATCAGGGCATCTTCGGGAAAGGCGCTGAAGGCGTTGAAGGCTTGGTCGGCCAGGATGTTGCGGTCGGCCAAGAAGAGGATGCGGGGGCGGCGGTTCGGCTCCTGGCCCGGCGGCAAGCCTGTGCGCCAGTCGGTCAGATTCCAACGGCTGTGGAAGAGGGTCCAGGCGATCTGAAAGGCAATGGCGGTCTTGCCCGTGCCCGTGGCCAGGGTGAGCAGGAGACGATCTTGGCCCTGGGCCAGGGCGTCTAGCACCGCAGTGATGGCGTTGTGCTGGTAATAGCGGGCGTCCCACTGGCCGCCTTTTGTCTCGAAGGGGATGGCGGCGAAGCGCTCCTGCCAAAACTTGGCCTGGGATTGGGTCGGGGTTTGGGGCGGGTCAAAGGTGGCGGCCCACAACTCGTCCGGGGAGGGATAGGCGTCCACAGGCCCCTCGCCGCCCGTCTGCATGTCCACCCGGTAGATGCCTTGGCCGTTGGTGGCAAAGGCGAAACGGGTTTGCAGCTTGGTCGCATAGCCCTTGGCCTGCCCCAGCCCCTCGGTGACCGGCGCGCTGCGCCGTTTGGCCTCGATCACCGCCAGCTTGCGGTTGCGGAAAATCAGCACATAGTCGGCGATCTCCGGCGTGGCCCGGCGGCCTCCGCCCCCTTGCAGACGTCCCAAAGAGATGCGCTGCTCTCGCGCCACCCGGCTGCCTTCCACCACGCCCCAGCCCGCAGCCCGCAAGGCCGGGTCGATCAGGTCAGCACGGGTCTCAGCTTCGTTGAGATCGGAAAGATTGTAGGTCATTGTGGGGGTTCTCCATGTTTGTTATGGACATTCCGGGAATGGGCCACAAAATCTTGGCTACGACAAAAAGCGCTGGCCCATTCCCGGAATGCTACGCACCAACTACGCATCCAAGCTATCCAGATACCAACGCACGGCGTCAGGTACTTGGCTTCGCTCTTCGGCATAGGCGGCGACAAATGCTGCATAGGCGGATGGGGTCGAGAAAAAGTCTTCCACAAATGCACGATCGACAAGTGAGCCGTTGCGCTTCTGAATCCACTCCAAATAGTTCGAATAGGGCCAAAGATCGGGCGCAAGGGCAAAACCGTCCTTGACCGGATTGGCGTGGATGTATCGACATAGATGACGCAGGTAGACATCATCCTCCACCAAATTCGCTTTGAATCGTCCCTCAAACAGGGTGCCACTGCGTTCGTACCGATGGTTGAACTTGCGCGTATAGCTACCAAAAACTCGCTGGGGTAGTAGTCGGGCAGGTGCTTCCCCGTTTTGGCGTATCAGCCAATGGTAATGGTTGGGCATCAGGCAATAGGCGATGATGCTAAGATTGCAGGCGATGGACACCTTTTTGATCAGATTCAAAACCAGACGAAAGTCTGCATCATTGCGGAAAATGGATAACCTGTTCGCCCCGCGGTTGTAGATGTGGTAATACTGTCCCTTGACAAATTGGACATCCCGAATCGGCATCAGTTTGCCTCCATGTTGAGCCTGTAGGGCATTCCGGGAATGGGCCACCAGATCTTGATTGCGCCAAAAAGTGCTGGCCCATTCCCGGAATGCTGACTCCCCCTCATTCCCCATCTCCCCCAACCCCGGTCAAGTTACCCGCTCGGTTCGCCGGTGAAGGCTTGGTGACTAGCGGGCATTCCGGGAATGGGCCACAAAATCTTGATTACGCCAAAAAGTGCTGGCCCATTCCCGGAATGCTGACTCCGCTCACCCTCACACCCCCGCCTCCCCCAGCACCTGGTCGAGATTCCCGCCCAGCGCGCCGGTGAAGGCTTGGTGGGCCAGCGGGCATTCCGGGAATGGGCCACAAAATCTTGATTACGACAAAAAGTGCTGGCCCATTCCCGGAATGCTCTCTCCCATCGTCGCCCATCTCCCCCAACCCTGGTCAAGCTATCGGGTCAGCGCGCCGGTGAAATCTTGGTGACTAGCGGGCATTCCGGGAATGGGCCACAAAAT
>JAGNDO010000139.1 GCA_018003515.1 Caldilineaceae bacterium | reverse complement strand
AGCAGGTCATCCTGGCGAGCAGATTTGGCTCCGTCGGGCAGGATGTCGCCGTCAGCCAGCAGATCCAGATTGGCCGGGGTGCCCATGACGACCCCGGCGTCCAGCACATCCGGCTGCTCGGCTAGGGCGCGCTGAAGCTGCATGAGCACGATGGAATCGTAATAGGCGCCGGCGCGGATCTCGAAAAGGGTGGCGGTCATTAGGCGTTCATCCGCTCGGCGGCCAGTTCCACGGCATCGACGATGTGCTGGTAGCCGGTGCAGCGGCACAAATTACCGGAGAGGGCTTCCCGAATCTCGTCGCGGGAGGGGTTGGGGTTTTCCTGCAAATAGACCTCCATTGTCATCAAAATGCCGCCGGTGCAAAAGCCGCATTGCAGGCCATGTTTCTCCCAAAAAGCCTGTTGCAGGGGATGCAGCGCTTCCGGGCTGGCGGCCATGCCCTCGACTGTACGGAGGACGTGGCCGTTGGCCTGCACGGCGAAGATGAGGCAGGAGCGCACGGGCTGGCCGTCAAGCTGGATGGTGCAGGCCCCGCAGACCCCGTGTTCGCAGCCCACGTGGGTGCCGGTCAGGTCCAGTTCGTGGCGCAGGAAGTCGGAGAGCAGCAGGCGGGCGTCCACCTCCCGCTCGTAGACCACGTCGTTGACGGTGACGCGTACCGGGTAAGTTTGGGTCATGATTGCCCCCCTTGGGCTCGGTGGGTGGCCTGGCGCAAGGCCCGCACGGTGAGGATTCTGGCCAGATGGCGTTGATAATCCGGCGTGGCGTGGACGCTGCCCATTGGCGCGATCTCCTGGGTGGATGCATGGTGGGCCGCGGCCCGGAAAAGTTCGTCCGAGGGGGCTTCGCCGATGAGCATTTGAGCGGCGGCGCGGGCGTCCACGGGCGTCTCCCCGGCGTTGAGGTAGACCAAGCGGGCACCGTCGATACGTCCCCGGCGGTCCACGGAGACCAGGGCGGCCAGCCCCAGCAGGGCATAGTCCCCCAGACGGCGGGAGAATTCCACGAAGGCCCAGCCGGTGGTCGGAGAGAGGGCGGGGAAGTCGATGGCCATCAAAATTTCATCCGGGGCCAGGGCGGTGGTGAAGAGGAATTGAAAGAATTCTTGGGCCGGGATGATGCGGGTGCCGGATGCGCTGCGGGCATGGAAATTGGCGTCTAAGGCCAGGCAGACCGCGGGCAACTCGGACGCTGGGTCAGCGTGGACCAAACTGCCGCCGATGGTGCCTCGGTTGCGGATCTGGGGGTGGGCGATGTAGGGCATGGTGCCGTGGAGCAGGGGGACCCGCTCGGCCACCAGTTGGCTTTTCTCGACTTGGCTTTGCCGGGTCATGGCCCCCAAACGCAGGCCGCCGTCGTCCAAGGGGCCGCCGATGGCCAACTCTTCGATGCCGTTCATGTCGATCAGCACGGACGGGGAGAGCAGGCGGAAGTTCATGGCCGGGATCAGGCTTTGGCCGCCCGCCAAGAGCTTGGCCCCGTCCCCGTGCTGGGCCAGGGCGGCCAGGGCCTCGTCGATGGAACGGGGGGCGAGGTATTCAAAAGGAGGTGGTTTCATGGGGCGATCCTTGGGGTGGAAGGGAATGAGTCACCTGCAAAAACCTGTCAAACCGCCGAGAACGTTGAGATCGCTGAGAATTCGCCGAGGAAAAGGCTTTCTTTTCTTTGTGATCTCTGTGTTCCTTGCGGTGAAAAGAACCTTTTTGCAGCAGAGTCAGGGTGTGGCACGCAGACGCTCATGATGCCCGCGGATTTGTGCTGGGTCTTTCTGAGCCTCTCGATATTGTATTGGGCTGGATGGCGTGGCCCCATCATACCCCAAACCCGTCCCCATCGCAACCGCTTATTTTGTAAGCGTTCACCCCCGCCCCCTGACCCCCAACTTTGGGGGAACCGTCCACGACCTCCCCTAGAATTGGGGGCCGGGGGGGTGAACGCAACCGCTTGTTTTGTGTCCACCCGGCCCGATCACCCGGCCCGATTATCAGGCCCCCCTCCCCGCCCGCCAACGCCATGCAGGGGATCGGCCTGATTTCCCAAGGCCCCTCACCTGGGGTATGCTTTTGCCCATGCGTATGCTCGGTTTTCCACTCCCAAACAGACAGATCCGCTCATTGCTGGGACTCGCCGGCTTGGTGATCTTGGCGTGGATGCTGGCCGTCCTGCCCCTGATCTGGGCGCTCCTGGCCGTGGCGGGGATGGGCGGCGGGTTGCTGCTCGTGCGCTGGCCCTGGCTGATCTGGCCGGGACTGGCCGTGGCCTTGCCCGTAGCCGCCGGGGTGAAGCTGGGTCCCCTCAGCGCGCTGGATGTGGGGGTGGCCCTGGGCGGCGGTCTGTGGCTGGCCGATGGGGTGCGGCGGCGCAGCCTGAAATTGCCCGCTTCGCTCCCCTTGACCCTGACCCTGATCTTCGTCGCCACCCAACTGTTGGCCCTACCGGGCGCGGCGGATTTGGGTGAAGCTGTCAAAGAAGTGGTAAAATGGGTCGAATTTGGCCTGATTTTGCTCTTGGTTCCGCCTATGCTGGGGCAGACCCGCCGGGTCACGGACCCGGCTAGAGCGAGGATGCTGGGGGTGTTGGGATGGTCGCGGGCCAAGTGGCTGGTGATGGCTCTGCTGGCCGGGGCGATGGCCCAAGCGGTTCTGGGCCTGTATCAATTTGTCTTCCGCATCGGGCCGGATTTTTTTGTGTTGATGGGCCGCTTCATGCGCGCCTATGGCAGTTTTTCTCAACCCAATCCCTTTGCCGGGTATTTGGGGTTGACGTTGCCAGTGGCGGTAAGCCTCGCTTTGCTCGGAAGGCAAAAGGCAAAAGGCAAAGGTCAAAAGGCAAAAGGGAACCCCACCCTAGCCCTCCCCAGGTTGGGGAGGGGACAGATCAGGTTGACCGGACGTTCGTCTACGGCGATCCTGCCCCTCCCCCAATCTGGGGGAGGCTGGGAGGGGGTAATCCCGGTGGATCGTCTCATTTACCTCCTGGCGGCGGGGGTGATCGGGGCTGGCATTCTGGCAAGCTGGAGCCGGGGCGGATGGTTGGGGGCAGCCGCCGGGGTGGGCGTGGTGATGGTGGTGCGCAGCCGTCGGGCCGCCCTGCTCAGTGCCGGGGCCGGATTGTTGCTGATCATCGCCATCTTTTTGGGCGCACTCAGTCCGGGGCTGGTTCCGGCCCCCATCGCCGACCGGGTGGCGGACATCCCGGCCTATTTCGGAGCCGTGGATGTGGCCAACACCCCGGTCACCGACGCCAACTTTGCCGTGTTGGAGCGGCTGGCCCATTGGGACGCCGCCCTGAAGATGTGGGCCGACTCCCCCTGGCTGGGGGTGGGGCCGGGCAACTATGCCGTGGTCTATGACCAGTTCCGCCTGCCCCAGTGGGATCAGGCCCTCGGCCATGCCCACAACATCTACCTCAACACCCTGGCCGAAAGCGGTCTGATCGGGTTGGCCGGGTTCATGCTCTTGTGGGGCGGGCTGGCCCTGTGGCTGTGGGGGAAGGTCCGCCGCAGCCCGCATCCCTGGACCCAGGCCCTGGCCGTGGGCATGTTGGGTGTGCTGGCCTATCTGGCCGTACATAGTTTTTTTGATAATTTATTCGTGCAGGGCATCTATCTGCACATTGCCCTTGGCCTGGCCACTGTGATGTCCACAGGGATGGCCACAGCCGAATCTGATGGAAGCAAGGATGAACGAGATGGATTCAGTCAAAATTGAAACAGAAGAGACCGTCGGCCCTGTGCGGGCCTGGGCCACGGGGATGGCCGACCGCCTGCCCCTGACCCCCCGCAAGCGCAAAGAGGCCAAACGCTTTGTCAAGTTCGCCACCGTGGGCGCGGCCGGCGCGGTGACGGATTTCACCATCCTCAACCTACTCATCCAAGTGGCCGGCTTTGCCGAATGGCAGGCCAACGTGGTCAGCTTCACCGCGGCCGTGATCCAAAACTTCTTCCTCAACCGGCGCTGGACCTTCCCCGAAAGCCGGGAGCGCCACGCCGGCCGCCAGTTGTCCCAGTTTGTCCTGGTCAGCCTGATCGGCCTGGGCATCAACATGCTCGTCTTCCTGGTCATCCACCACGGCCTGGAAGCCTGGTGGATCAACCTGATCGGCCAGGAACACCTGGGCTTTACCATCAGCTACAATTTCGCCAAACTCTTCGCCATCGGCGTCGTCCTCTTCTGGAACTTCGCCGCCAATCGCCTGTGGACCTATCGGGGGCTGTAGGGATTGGGGATTAGGGATTGGGCACGGTCGTTGCCCAATCCCCAATCCCCAATCCCCAATCCCCAATCACCATGATTGTCATCGACTACACGCCGGCCATCCGCCAATCTGCCGGCATCGGGCGGATTATACGGGGACAGGTGCGGGCGCTGCTGGAGGTGGCGACGGGCGAGGATCTGCGCCTCTTTGTCAACGGGCGCATCGGCGCGGCGGACCGGCTGACCTCGCCCCTGCCCATGAGCGGCACGCCCCTGAGCGAGCGCAACATGGTGCGGCTCTGGCACCGCCTCAACAGCCCCCTGCCCCCGGTGGAGTGGTTCACCGGCGGCCCCATCGACCTCTTCCACGCCACAGATTTTGTCCTCGCCCCCAGCCGGGCCCGGCGCAAATTGGTCACGGTCCACGATCTGGCCTTCCTCTTCTACCCCGAAGCGGCCATGCCCAGCCTGCACCGCTACCTCAACGTGGTCGTCCCCCGCAGCGTGCGCCGGGCCGACCACATCATCGCCGACAGCGCCAACACAGCCAAGGATCTGACTGAGCAGTGGCAGATCGACCCGGCCCAGATCAGCGTGGTCCAGGGGGCCGTGGACCATTATCATTTCCACCCCGTGCCGGACCGGGTCCGCCAACGGGCCGTGCGAGAGCGTTATGCCATCGGCCCCGGCCCCTTCATCTTTGGCCTGAGCAAACTGGAGCCGCGCAAGAATTTTTCCCGTTTGATTGAAGCCTTTGCCGTGGCCCGTCGAGAGGCCAATTTGCCCCACCGTCTGATCATCGGCGGAGGCAAGGGGTGGCTTTACGACCAGATCTTCGCCACGGTCCAGGGCCTGGGGCTGGAAGACACGGTCCACTTCCCCGGTTTCATTGCCGACGCCGATCTGCCCGTACTCTACAGCGCCGCCGACTTTTTCGCCTATCCCAGCCTCTACGAAGGCTTCGGCCTGCCCATCCTGGAAGCAATGGCCTGCGGCACCCCCGTGATGACCGGGGACAACTCCTGTCTGCCCGAGGCCGGGGGGGATGCGGTGCTTTATGTAAAATCCGAGGACACCCAAAGCCTGGCCGATGGCCTGATCCGCCTGGCCACCGACGCCCCCCTGCGCGCCGATCTGCGCCAACGGGGCCTGCGCCAAGCCGCCACCTTCACCTGGCCGCGCAGTGCGCGCCAGTTGTGGGACGTCTATGAGCGGGTGAAGGGGTGAGCGGGTGAAGGGGTGATCTCACCCGCTCACCCTTTCACCCCTTCACCCCTTCACCCGCTCATTTTTCAAGGGAAACTATGAACGCAAAGACGATAACCGACTCCGCCCTGAGCATGGGGCAATATATGAATCCGGAACACGCCAACAGCTTGGGCAATGTGCATGGGGGGGTGTTGCTCAAGCTGTGCGACGAGTGCGGGGGGATTGTGGCCGCCCGCCACGCCCGCCGCCCCTCTGTGACCGTGGCCATCGACAGCATGACCTTTCACCGCCCTGTGCGGGTGGGGCAGTTTGTCTCCTTTGAGGGGCACATCACCTATGTGGGGCGCACGAGCATGGAGGTGGAGGTGATCGTCAAGGCCGAAAACCTGCTCACCGGGGAGATCACCCACACCAACTCGGCCTATTTTATCTATGTGGCCCTGGACGAAAATACCTTGCCCACGGAAGTCCCAAACCTGATCCTGGAAACCGATCAAGAGCGCCAGCGCTTTGAAGATGGCCGGATTCGCCAAGACGAGCGGTTGGCCCGCCGCATCCGCGCCAAGGCCCGGGCCGCGGGGGAAGAGGTTTGATGACTGGGAAAAACAAACCCCACCCTAACCCTCCCCAGATTGGGGAGGGGACAGATCGTGTGTACCGGACTCCTGTACACGGCGATCCGGCTCCTCCCCCAATCTGGGGGAGGCTGGGAGGGGGTGTTTTTGCCTGGCTCCTCCCCCTGGGCGCGTTGCTGACCCTGGCCGGCTATGTCGGCCCCTGGGTACCCCACAAGGCCGCCGGGCTGGTGATCACCGGGCTGGATCTGGCGGAGTATGTGAAATTTTTGCCCCAGGTGCGCAGCGGCGACGTCGGCATTTGGCGGGAAGTTTTCTATTTGCCCCTGGTCTTTGTCAGCCTGAGCCTAAGTTTGTGGGCTTATCGGGCGGAGCTGGCTTTGCCCCGGCTGATGCGCTGGGCCATGCTGGGACTGGCCGCCGTGACCGCCCTCAACCTGCTGCCCCCGGCGTGGACACCGGGCCGCCTCACCACGCCGGAGTTTCGTCTGCAAACCGGGGCCATGATCATCTGCCTGGGGCTGGCCGCGGTGGGGCCGATGTTGGCCCTGCTGCCCCGCTGGATCGGCTTGGGCCTGCCTCTGGTTCTTCCCCTGGCCGGAGGGGTGGCCGCCGTGGTCTCCTTCGCCAAGATGGTGCCTTTGATCCAGTCCCTGTACAATGCGCCCCTAGGTTTGGGCTGGGGCCCGCCCGTCTTGATCCTAGGGGGTGCCGTGATCAGCGGGGCGTCCTTTTTTATCATAAAAAATGTTGATTAGTTGATTTGTTGATTGGTGGCGTATCATTACCGATCCAGTGTCAATCAACCAACCAAAAAATCAACCAATCAACTAATCAACGAGTAAACTATGAACCGAGCCTA
>JAGNDO010000069.1 GCA_018003515.1 Caldilineaceae bacterium | reverse complement strand
AAAATCGAGAGTTCAGCGGATGCCCCCAGGCTGTCACCACCAGCCTGACCCAAGACCTCACCGGTCTTGGTTTGTATCTTCCTTCTTCACACAAGCAAAAGCAGATGGCCAAAACCGATGGGCAACCATCGGCACAGAACCGTCAAGCCGTGGAGTGAGTTAGCTGTTGGCCGTTGGCTATTAGCCATTGCGTCCTGCGCCCGGTCCGCTATCGGCAATCAGCTAACAGCAATCAGCTAACTGCTATCCTCTCGAAGAAGGAGACCCAAACCCTATGTGTGGAATTGTTGGATATATCGGACCTAAGATGGCCGCGCCCATCGTTTTGGAAGGGCTGCGCCAGTTGGAATACCGTGGATATGATTCGGCCGGCATGGCTGTGGTGGACCCCGCCGGGGCCATCCAGGTGCGCCGGGAAGCGGGCAAGCTCGTCAATCTGGAGCAGGCTCTCTACCAAGCCCCGCTCATGGGCACCATCGGCATCGGCCACACCCGCTGGGCCACCCACGGCCCGCCCTCCCAGCGCAACGCCCACCCCCACCGCAGCCCGGACGAGGCGATTGTGGTGGTGCAGAACGGCATTGTGGAGAACTTCCTGGAGCTGCGCCGCATGTTGCAGGGCGAAGGCTACACCTTCAACAGCGACACAGACACGGAAGTCATCGTCCACCTGGTCCACCACCACTATCACAACGGCAGCCAAGGCGATCTGGTCCTGGCCGTGCGCAAGACCCTGGCCATGCTTCAAGGCCCCAGCGCCGTGGTGGTGCTGAGTCGGGATCACCCGGACCGGCTGATTGTGGCCCGGCTGGGCAACGCCGGGGGCGTGGTGGTGGGCGTGGGAGAAGGCGAAATGTTCATCGCCAGCGACATCCCCGCCATCCTGCGCCACACCCGCAAGATGGTCTTTTTGGAGAGCCGCCAGATGGCCGTGATCACGGCGGCGGGCGCAGAATATACGGATCTGGCCGGTCGGCCCGTCAAAACCAAACCCATCCAGATCGACTGGGACGCGGTGGCCGCGGAGAAGGGCGAGTTCCGCCACTTCATGCAGAAAGAGATCTACGAGCAGGGGCGCAGCCTGACCGACACCCTGCGCAGCCGCCTGGATTTCGAGCAAAACCGGGTGGTGCTGGACAGCCTCAACCTGAGCGAAGAACAGGCCCGCAGCCTCACCCGGCTGACCATCGTGGCTTGTGGAACCAGCTACTATTCCGGCCTGGCCGGCAAGCACCTGATCGAACGCCTGGCCCGCATCCCCGTGGACGTGGACTATGCCAGCGAGTTCCGCTATCGCCAGCCCATCATCGAGCCGGGCCAAATGGTCGTCGCCATCACCCAGAGCGGCGAGACCGTGGACACCCTGGCCGCCTTGGAAGAGGCCCGCAACCAGGGGGCCTTCACCGCGGCCATCGTCAACGCCATCGGCAGCCAGGCCGCACGGGTCTGCGACGGCGTCATCTACATGCAGGCCGGGCCGGAGATCGGCGTGGCCAGCACCAAAGCCTTCACCGCCTCCGTGACCGACCTCTTCCTGCTGGGGCTGTATCTGGCCCAGGCTCGCGGAACCATCACCGAGACCGAGCAGCAGGAACTGATTCGCGCCCTCAGCCAACTCCCTGGCCAGGCCGGCGAGCTGTTGGATGAGGCCTGGCACAGCGGCTATTATCGCACCGTGGCCGAGGAATTCCATGACTACGCCAACTTCCTCTACCTGGGCCGGGGGGTCAACTATGCCATCGCCCGAGAGGGCGCGCTCAAGCTCAAAGAGATCAGCTACATCCACGCCGAGGGCTATCCCGCCGGCGAGATGAAGCACGGTCCCATCGCCCTGATCGACGAAAACTTCCCCACGGTGGTCATCGCCCCCCAGGATGGCACCTACGACAAGATGGTCAGCCAGATCGAGCAGGTCAAGGCCCGCCAAGGCCGGGTGCTGGCCGTGGCCCACGCCGACGACGACTACATCGCCCGCATCGCCGACCGGGTGCTGCCCATCCCCCGCACCCACGAACTGCTCATGCCCATCCTGGCCGTGCTGCCCCTGCAACTCCTGGCCTACGAAATCGCCGTCTGGAAAGGTGCCGACGTGGACCAACCCCGCAACCTGGCCAAGAGCGTGACGGTGGAGTAGAGCGGTTGAGATGATTTGCCACAAAGAACACAAAGAACACAAAGAAAGAAAAAAGAAATCTTTGTGTTCTTTGTGTTCTTTGTGGCAAATCATTGAGAAAGGAGACATAACATGCCCGTTGCATTGATCACTGGGGCCAGCCGGCGGGTGGGGATTGGGGCGGCGATTGCTCGTCGTTTGGCTGAGGACGGGCTGGATCTCTTCCTGACCTATTTCCGCCCCTACGATCACGAGACTCAACTCTCCGCTGGCGACGACGACCCGCTTTTGCTGATTGAGGAGCTGCGGTCGATGGGCGTCCGCGTCGTGGGCCTGGAAGCGGATCTGTCCCACCCCGAAACCCCCGCCCACATCTTTGCCAAAGCCGAAGCCGCCCTTGGCCCAGTCTCGATCCTGATCAACAACGCCACCTATTCCACCTCCGGCGACATCCACCACCTCACCGCCCACCAACTGGACCGCCACTACGCCGTCAACCTGCGGGGGATGGCCCTGCTCTGCGCCGAATTTGTGCGCCGTTTCCAGGCCGCCCAGCCCCGGCCCGATTTTGGCCGCATCATCAACCTCACCTCCGGCCAGGGGGTCGGTCCTATGCCCGGCGAACTGGCCTATGTGGCCACCAAAGGCGCGGTGGACGCCTTCACGGTCAGCCTCAGCGCAGAGGTGGCCCGCCTGGGCATCACCGTCAACGCCGTGGACCCCGGCATCACCGACACGGGCTGGATTCCGCCTGGGCTGCACGAGGCCTGGACCGCGTCCGCCCCCCTGGGCCGGGTCGGCCTCCCCGCGGACGCCGCCCGCCTGGTCAATTTCCTGATCTCGCCGGATGCAGCCTGGATCACCGGGCAGGTTGTGCGCTCACGGGGTGGGTTGTAGGTATGGGATTGGGGATTGGGGATTGGGGATTGGGGATTGGGGATTGGGGATTGGGGATTGGGAGATTGGGAGATTGGGAGATTGGGAGATTGGGAGATTGGGAGATTGGGGATTGGGGGATTGGGGGATTGGGAGATTGGGGATTGGGAGATTGAGAGATTGTGTTGCGAAAAACACCCACTCTCCCACTCTCCCACTCTCCCACTCTCTCACTCTCCCAATCCCCCAATCCCCAATCCCCACTCCCCCAATCTCCCAAGATAACTGTGCCCGCAGTTTGCGCCTTGCGTCCTGGCTGTGGTACGGTGGGAACACAACGGGAACACAAAATGCCGTTGCGCCTCACCTCTCTTCCCGCAGCCAGTTCAAAAAGGAAACTAACCTTCATGCAGACTACGTCCAAACCCGATCGGGAGGCCTACGCCGATTGGCAATCCTTGGTGGCAAAATATCAGCAACCGGAAATCCGCAAGAGCGTATGGCAGATCATCAACTCGTTTTCCGGCTTTCTCCTGGGCTGGGTGTTGATGTATTTCAGCTTGCGGGTCGGCTATTGGCTGACCTTGCTCCTGGCTGTGCCCACGGCTGGCTTTGTGGTGCGCATGTTCATCATTCAACATGACTGCGGCCACGGCTCCTTCTTCAAGAACCGCAAGGCCAACACCTGGGTGGGGACCGCGGCCAGCCTCTTCACCATGACTCCCTATCGCTATTGGCGACGAAACCACGCCATCCACCACGCCCACCACGCCGAGTTGGAAGAGCGAGGCATCGGCGATGTGTGGACCCTGACCGTGGAGGAATATTTCTCCTCGCCCTGGATCAAACGGGCCGTCTATCGGGTCTTCCGCAATCCCTTCTTTCTCTTTGTGATTGCGCCGGGATTCAATTTTATCCTGATTCAGCGGCTTCCCCTGGGGGGCGGCGACAAATTGCGGCCCGCGGAACGCAACTCCGTTTGGTGGACCAATCTGGCCCTGGCCGGCATGGTGATTGGGGCGGGTCTACTCATTGGCTTCAAGGCCATGCTCCTGGTGGAGTTGCCCGTGATCATCCTGGCCGCCAGCGTCGGCACCTGGCTCTTCTATGTGCAACATCAATTTGAGCGCACCTATTGGGAACACACCCCCCAATGGGATTACACCTTGGCCGCCATGCACGGCAGCTCCTACTATCAACTGCCCAAGGTGCTGCAATGGTTCACGGGCAACATCGGCTTCCACCACATCCATCACCTCAGCCCCCGCATCCCCAACTACCGGCTGCAAGAGTGTCACGAGCAGAACCCCATGTTCCAGCAGGTCTCTATTCTGACCCTCAAGGCCAGCCTGCGCACCATGTCCCTGACCCTGTGGGACGAGAAAAACCGGCGGCTGGTTACTTTCCGTCAAGCCCTGCGCATGAAAAAGGATCTGCTCTCCCCGGCCTAGCGACGGCGGAGTTCGCACCCCCTGGTGCGAACGGCTCTACCAGGCTTTTCCGTGAGTTCAGCCCGACGCCGCATCAATCACAAAAAAAGCTCCCTGACACGACTCGTGTCAGGGAGCTTTTTGATCTCAATTCAATAATTTCTATTTCTTCAATTTGGATCTCCTGGCGTGACAAAACGGTGTCGTGAAGTCTGCCAAGATAACGATGCAGGGAGCTCATCAGGCCATCATCGGCAGGGCATAGGCCTCAACCAGATCAACCATCTGTTCGAGTTCGGCTTTTGTCTCTCGGTAGACCTCATATTTGTTTGCCCACCGTATCAGATCGATTTCATCACCCAACTCCCCAGCCTCGAATTGGGCAAAGAATACGCTGGAGGTCATGCCGTGACGCAATTCGTATTGGGTCAGATCCCTGATCACTTGAACCAAATCATCCAAGGGCACTGTCTGCTCAAGGGCTTGACGCAGGACTTTCTTCAGCGCCTCACCTGATTGGGGCATAGATTCGGGCAAAAATTTTACAATTGGCATAGCTGCTTCCTCCTACAATAGTCGTCACAGCGGCTTCAATCATGTTCAAAAAGGTCAAGATTTTGGCTAGATGCCTCCATTATAGAGCAGGTGAGTGGTGCTGGCAACCACGATTCTTGGCCTACCCAAACTTGCGCGCCGTCACCAAACGTACCCGGCTGGTGGGCTGCACCCGGACCTTTTTTGGCTTGACGTGCCGACGCAGGTTGATGCGCAACTGGGGGGTGGGCATAAACCGCTTCACCCGGCCAATTTTGGGCAGGGGGCGGATCACCCGGTGGGTGCGGTTTAGCTCCTTGACATGGTCGCCCAGGGGGATCATGAACAGAATGCAGCCGACCAAAAAAGCCAGGCTGCCCGCCAGGCTGACCAGGTCACCGCTGCGCAGGCTGGCGATCAAAAAAAGAACGGTCCCCACAATAAACAGCACCCATCCACCGGTCTGATAGGTCAACTCGCGTGATTTAGTTTTTTCCATGTTCATGCTCCGACTTCGACTCAATTGCAAGGGATCAATGTTTACCGCAAAGCCGCCAAGATCGCAAAGAAAAAAGCTCTTCTCTCTGCACTTCCAGCGTCTTCTCTGTATCTTCTCTGCGCCCTCGACGGTTAAAAAAAACGCCCAAAATAAATCGACGGCCTTCCGCAGATGCCTACGCATCCTCAGAACAACCGCCGAAGGTTTGTGTTCAATTATTCTATCAGATCACTCAGTGGGTCGCCAACTTCTTGCGATACCGGGCATAGGTGGCGTAATCGATGGGCACCCGGCGGCGGATGTAGTCCCACGTCTGGGGCGCACGTTTCTGGGCGTCCACAATCCGCTCCGTGACCAGGATGTCGAAGACATCCGACCCGGCGCCGCTGCCATAGCTGACGGCCAGGATGCGCTGACCCGGTTGGGCCACATCCAAAATGGCCGTGAGGCCGATCATGGCCGACCCGGCGTAGGTGTTGCCGATCTCCGGGGAGAGCAGACCCGCTTGCCACTGGGCCGGGGTAAAGCCCATCTCGGTCATGGCCCGGGTGGGGAACTTGACGTTGGGCTGATGCACGACCACGAAGTCGTAGTTTGCGGGCGTGGTCTCCATCTCCGTCATCATGGCCTGGGCAGCGGGGATGACGTGACCGAAGTAGCCCGGATCCCCGCTGAAGCGCTCGGCGTGGCTGGGGTAGTGGGTGGTGGGGCGGCGCCAAAAATCTGTGGTGTCCGAGACATAGCTCAGGCTGCGCTGGATGATGGCGCAGGATTCGTTGGCCGGTCCCAGCAAATAGGCCGCGCCGCCGGCCGCCGCGGTATATTCCAGGGCATCACCGGGCCGGCCCTGGGCCGTGTCCATGCCGATGGCCAACACATAGCGGGCCATGCCGCTGCCCACAAAGCCGATCCCGGCCTGCATGGCTTCCGTGCCGGCCTTGCAGGCAAATTGCCAATCCGCGGCCTGGGTGTGGGGCGTGGCCCCAATCGCCTCGGCCACAATCGTGCCCGTGGGCTTGACCGCATACGGGTGGCTCTCGCTGCCCACCCACACAGCCCGGATCTCCTGGGGATCGATCTGGGCGCGGGCCAGGGCGTTGCGGGCCGCCTCAATGCTCATGGTGGCCGTGTCCTCGTCCAACCCCGGCACAGACTTCTCCTTCACCGGCCCCGGCGATGGCTTGCCCTCCCATACCCGGCTGATCTCCGTCCCCGCCAACCGAAAGCGCGGCACATACGCCCCATAGCCCACAATGCCCACGTCGATCACTGGTTTGTTTAACATAATGTCTCCCAGGATAATAATTAATCGAGAATTGAAAATTGAAAATGTGTGTATCCATGAACCATTTTCAATTTTCAATTCTCAATTTTCCATTCTCAATTCTCTCGCCCGCTCCACCCGCACCTGCCCCTCTTGGACCATCCTGGCGGCAATCCGGTCCACGTCCATGCCCGATGCCCCGGCGGCCACGGCCACCTGGCGGGCGTGGAGGCTCATATGGCCGCGCTGGATGCCCTCGGTGGCCAAAGCGCGCAGGGCGGCCAAGTTCTGCGCCAGCCCCACCGCGGCCATGATCTCGCTCAACTGTCGGGCCGAGGTGACGCCCAAAATCTTCAACGCCACCTGGGCCACAGGATGCACCTTGGTCGCCCCGCCCACAATCCCCACGGCAAGCGGCAACTCCAACCGTCCAAACAACGCCAAAGCCCCCGCCCCCGTTCCCAAATCCCCACTCCCCACTCCCCAATCTCCAACCACCCGCCACTCCGTCAGCGCCCGATACTGCCCGTCCCTGGCCGCGTAGGCGTGGGCCCCGGCTTCGATGGCCCGCCAATCGTTGCCCGTGGCCAAAGCCACGGCGTCGATGCCGTTGAGGATGCCCTTGTTGTGGGTGGCGGCCCGATAGGGGTCGGCCACGGCAAAGGCGTTGGCGTGGGCAATGTTGCGGATCACCTCGTCACCGCTATGGTCGATGGTGCTGAAGCTGGCCGCGGGGATGGTCACTTCGGCCCAGGCCCGGCGTTGATCCGTCAGGTTGCTGAGGATGCGCAGGAGGGCCGTGCCGCCGCTCAACCGTTCCAGGCTGGGGGCGATGGACTCCGCGGCCGTGTTGACCGCGTTGGCCCCCATGGCATCCTGGGTGTCAAAGAGCAGATGCACGATCAGCATGGGGCCGGTTGGCGTGTCGGGCAGGGGGCGCACCTGAATCTCTCGCGGCCCGCCGCCCAAGCGGGCGATGGTGGGGCTGGTGTCGGCCAGGGCGAGCAGGGCGGCTTTTTCGGCCAGGATGGCCTGGGTGGCTGCGTCTGGGTCCGCCACGCCCAGCAGTTGGATCTGGGCGATCATCACCGGCTCCGTGCTACCCGTGCGGAAGCCGCCGCCGGAACGGGCCAGCTTGGCCGCATAGCTCACCGCGGCCACCACGGACGGCTCCTCCACCACCAGGGGGACCAGGAAATCCGCCCCGTTGATCACAAAATTGGTGCCCATGCCCAGGGGCAGACTGTAGCGGCCCACCACATTTTCGATCATTTTGTCGGCCTGGGCCACGGTCAGCCCGTCGGCCAGCGCCCGGATCTCTTGGGGGGAGAGGTCGGCCCACTCGGCCAACACCGCCACCCGCCGGTCAATGCTCAATTGATAAAAGCCGGAAAGTCTGGATGATTTGGGCATTGATTTCTCCCCTACCGGAAGACCGCCAAGAGCGGATCGATCACCGCGTTCACCCATTGGGGCGAGAGGGCCAGGGCCAGGGCCGCGGCCAGCATCCCCAGGGTGGCGATGATGCCGGGCCGGTGGTCTCGCTCTGGCATTGGGCCGATCTCTGGGCTGGGCGTGGGGCCAAAGAGCAGGCGCACCAGGCGCACAAAGGCCACCACTGCCCCGGCAGAGGCCAGCAGGATGGCGGCGGCAAGTTGCCAGTCGATGGCCGCCACCATTTGGATGGCCGACCAGTGGCCGATAAAGCCCACGGTGAGGGGAAAACCCACCAATCCCAGGCTGCCAAAGACAAAGAGGGCGCTGCTCCAGGGCAGACGGCTGCCGATCCCCTGCATGCGTTCTGAACGCAGGGAGCCGGCTTGTTGCTCCAAGGTCGCCAAGCCACTGGCGCTGATCATCAGACTGATCGCCCGCATCACAAAAAGCAGCAACACCAAAGGCCAGCGGCGCACGCCAGTCATGGCCAGGGCCAGGATGATCAAGCCCCAATCGTGCAGCGAGACATAGCCCCACAGACGGCCTGGATGCAGGGTTCCCACTGCGGCCACGCCACCCCACACCGCGGTCAATGTGCCCGCCCAGATCAGCCAGTTGGACAGGGGCACGGAGGTGGTGATGAAGGGATAGGCGGTCAACAGCCGATGAAAGAGTACCAGTATGGCCAGTTCATAAAAGAGATTGACCGTGGCAGTTACCACCGGCGGCGCGCTGTGGGCGGATGCGCCGTGGGTGCCGTGCAAGGGGAAGGGGGCCAGCAGAATCAGCAAGCCCAGGCCCAGAAACCCGGAGATGGTAGCCAGCAATTCCCCATCTTGGGGATTGAGGGGGATCTGATCGATATGCCAGGCGGCCAAAAAGAAGAGTGGGAAAGCGATCATGGGGGGCAAAATCGCCCGTAGCGCCCCTCGGGGGTTGCCCAATCGCCCGGCTTGCAACACAAAGACCGACCCACTGGTCAACGCCACCAAGAGCAGGGGCATGATCAGCCCTGGGGCCAAAGGGGCCGCGGTGATCAGGGTCAGGCTGCTATATCCGGCCAAAAGCAACAGGACGAATGGGATCAAACTGCGACCTTGGCTGTGCAGGGCCGACAACCCAAACGCCGCCGCGGTGAGGAAGAAATAGAGCGCGAGGACGGGCAAGGAGCCCAACTTGGGTTCCAGCACAAAGCCAAAGCGCTCCCAACTTGCACCCAAATCCACGGTCAGGCTGACCAAGGGCACCTGGGCAGATGGCAACGTGCCCAGCCGCCACAGCCAGATCCCCAGCCCGCCGACGATGAGGGCGGCGCTTACGGCCACGGCCTGCTCCCATTGGCGCAGCACATAGGCCACCGCGCCCATCAGCCCCAGGGCCACCACCAAAAAGAGGGGCAGCGGGATTCCGCCGGACAACTCAGCCACGGTTCGCGCCTCCTGACAAGGCAGCAGGGGGTGCTGTGGCAGAATTTGTGACCGGGGTCTGGGTTGGGCCATCTGCCGCCACGTGGGGCTGATCCGCTGCCATCTGCCTGGGGGCCAGAGCCGCGCCAGACGCTGGCAGGACCAAATAGCTGCACGCCAAAATCAATGCGATCTCCACACTCCCCACCACCACAATCAGGGCCGGATTGGGCAACAGAATGGCCGTGGCTGCTTGCACAGTCACCATCCACAGGGCCAGGCTGACCCCCACGTGCAGAGGGCTGTCACCCACCACCAACATGAGCAGGGAGACCAGGGTCAACCACGAAAAGAGGTCGATGGTCTCCGGGTCGATCAGGGGCAGAGGCAGGCGCACATCCTGGGTGGTGAAGAGAAAGTAGGCCAGCAGCACCACCATCAGCCGCATGGCCAGGTTGCCAGAGCGGGGCACATGCCGGTTCCATCGCACCTGGATAGCGGACATGGTCAACATCACCCCGGCCAACCCGGCCAAAAAGAGAAAGACCGTAGCCCACTGGCCGGGCATATTGAATCGTTGCACAAGCAGATTGCCCACGCCCCACTGTACCAGGATCAGCCCCACCAAGGCCCCGCGCCAATCCCACAGGACCACGATCAACGCCGCCACCAGGCCAATCACCCAAAAGCTGGTCTGAGTTGTAAAAAAAGCAAACGAAAAAAGGCTATCCATCATCAAAACACCAGAAAAGTTTACCCAAAAAGGAAGCGACTAACCCCACCCTAACCCTCCCCAGATTGGGGAGGGAATCGTTTAGGAGTCATCGGCCATTCATTCAACGACGATCCTACTCCTCCCCCAATCTGGGGGAGGTTGGGAGGGGGTGGCTTGGTAGTTACCCAAAAAGGAAGAAGGCGAGCAGGACAAAGGCCGTAGCCCAGGCCACATAGCCCGCTCCTTCAAACAGATTGAAGAGCCGCTCCCACAACACAGAGACGGACCCAATGGCTCGGCGCGCCCCTTCGACAACCCATTCCAGGCTGGCGAAGCGGCTCAGGAGATCCGGATACCGGCCCAGGCGGCGCCAAAAGCGGGGCCGAATCACCGATACGCCGATGCCCAAGAGCAGGGGCACGCCCAGGGTGATCCAGACCGACGGGCCGGCCACGACGCTGGGCAGGTCGCCCCCGTCCAGGGGGATGGCACCGGGCATGCTGGCCAGCGCGGCAATGGCCCGGGGATAGATGCCTGCCAGGGCCAGGGGCAGGGCCAGCATGACGCTGGCCACCCACAGCCCCATCACCTGGCTGGAGCGCAGGGAGGGCAAATCCCCCCGGGGCGGTGTGCCCCAACTGCGCAGGAGGGCGGCCACTTGCAGGGTTTGCGCCACCACATAGGTGAGAAAAAAGGGCAGGATCAGGGAGTCCAGGGTGGTCAGACGGGCCAGATAGGGTTGGGTGAGAAAACCGGGCGTAAAGGGCACGCCGATCAAGGCCAACGCCCCCAGGCTGACCGGGATCTGCCAGCCCCATTCTTGCCACACCCGCTCGCCCACTAGCCAGAGCGCGCCGCCCAGAGCAAAGGCCGTGGTGGGCCAGATCATGGCGTTGGGGCCTTCCAGGGGCGAAAGCGCACCGGCCAGACCGGCCAGCCCCACAGAGGTGACCAGCACAAAAGAGGTGTGGCCGGGCTGATCCGTGGCCGTCCAGGCCGCCACCGCACTGCCCAAAAGCGCCAGCAGGATCAGGGTCAGCATCACCGGCCCCAGCAGGACAAGCTCACCGCCCAGATCGATGGCCCAGGCCAGCAGCCACAATCCGCCCAGGGCGGGCACCATGTGGTCCAACAAGCGCTCGGAGACGCTCATGCGCACGGTGCTACTGGGCAACAGCCATAGGTGGAAGGGATAGGCCCCGGCGCGCAGGGCCGCCGCCACCAGCATCAGGGCCACGGTCTCCACGGGCAGCGCTCCCCCTTGCAGGGGCTGTCCCGGTCCCCCCGGCCCCGCGGGCAGCAAGCCGATCAGCAACAGCAAGGCTCCCAGCAGGCTTAAACCCTGGGCGCGGTTGATGCGGCTTTTCGCCCCATTTTCGTGACCACTGGCGGGACGGTGGAGGACAAAGGTGTAGCGGGCAAGTTGCAGCCCATCCATCAGCACCCAGGTCAGGGTCGCGGTCAGCAGGTTGCCACTGCTCACAAAGAGTAGCCCAGATGCCAGCATCCCCAGGTGCAGGGCCAGGTTGATGCTGGTCCGCTGGCTCTCTGCCCCGGTCATGGCCTGGTCCCCCCGCCGATAATCGTAGAGCAGAACCCCGACGCTGCCCAAAAGCAGCATCAAGCTGGCCACATACCAGTTCCACCCATCGCCGATCCAGAGCAGGTTGGTCCCCGGCTGCAACACAGGCTGCCAGGGGCGCGAAAACTCCGGCACCACGGGCTGGTTGCGCAAATAGAGTTGTAGCAGCCCAGCCGCCGCAACAAAAAATAGCGCCGTCCCCCGCTGATGGAGGGGGCGACGCATCCAGCGTCCCGCGCCGGCCAGAGTGATTGCCCCCAGGAAAAGCAACAATGGCGGTCCCAGGGGTGTTGTCACAACGTCAAACCATAGGTTCATGCCAAGATTTTAGCACAGGCCCAAGGGAAATGGAGAATTGAGGATTGAGAATGGAAAATTGAGAATTGAGAATTGAAAATTGAAAATGATCATGCGTAGCCGACCATCCATTTTCAATTTTCAATTCTCAATTCCTACGCATCATCCTGATCGATGGCATTTTGGGTGATGCGGTTGACTTCGGGCAGGGAGACGCCCCTGGCACTCTCCAGCCGGGCCAGCCGTTTGTTGAACTGGCTGAGGGCATAGTCGATGAAATCCTCCTGCACCAGGCCAAAGGGCATGGGATCGTAGCGGCCAAAGATGTCGCCGATCACCCCCAGGGCGGGCATGAGCAGTTCGTTCATGGTCGTTTCCATCTCATCCCACAGTTCAGGATGCGCGGCCACCAGGCGGGAGAGCAGAAAGACCCCATAGGCGATGTGCCGCGACTCGTCCTGCTTGAGCAGCCGGATGCCATCCCGCAGACCGGGGAGCAGGTCGTTGCGATCCAACACGCTGAAGAAGGCGTGGTAGCCGGTCTCGGCCAGCACCCCCTCCACCACCATGTTGTAGGTCACCGAGGCCCGCATTTGCGCTGCGGGGGACGAATCTGTGAGCAGAGCGCGCATGGTTTTGGGCAACGTGTCGTAGAAAATGGTCCGATAGCTGGGTGTGTCGGTGAAGTCGGCCAGATCCGGCTGGGCGTGGGCCACCTCGGCCAGGAAGCGGCTGAAGAAATCCGTGTGCTTGGCCTCTTCCCACAGGAAGGAGGTCAGGTAGATCTCCTCTTCGATGCGGCCTTCCTGGGCCATGACCATGAGCAGGGGCAGCAGATCCAGTGTTACCGCCTCCTCGCCGGCCTGGAAGAGGGCGGTGAGGTTGAGCAACAGCTCCTGCTCCACGGCGGAGAAGTGGGGCCATTGCAGAATGTCCTGCTTGAAATTGATCTCGCTGGGATTCCAGATGCCGTAGCGTTTGCTCAGTTCAAAGAGACGCATGGGCGGTGATTGGCGGTCGAGTCCACGGGTGACCGTGGCGAAGGTGGTGTGGGCGGCAGTGTGGGCGGCGACGGAAGCGGGCAAAGGGATAGTCATGGGGAGTCCTTTCTGGGTTGGATGATGGGTAAAATTTGGCGGCTTGACCGGATTTTATGGGGTGAACGTCCCCGGCACTCGCCACAACTAGTTTCATGTTCGAGACTTTGGGTGGCGAGTGCCGGGGACGTGGCTTGACCCCCCGAGATCCCAAAGAACCAATTTGCCTACAGCTTCTCCTGCACAAAGTGCATGAACGAGGTGATAGCCACCGGGTCAACGGTTCGGTTGCGGTTGGTTCGATAATCTTCCAGGGCGGCGGTGATGGTGGGGTGATGGGCCGTGGGCAGATGGGCCAACCCCCACACGCCCCCCTCGTCCTTGGAGCGGACGCGGCCATCGTCCAAAAAGGCCAGGATGCGGCAGGCGTTGAGGATGGCGTAGGTGGCATTGGTCTCCAAATAGTCCTGGGACCAGTGCAGGTCTGCGGCGATGGCGTCCACAAAATCCTCCGCGGGCACCTTTGGGAAGCACTCCGGGATGGGCTGGCCGAAGATACAGAGGCCCCGGGCCCGCACGGTGGTGACGTGGGCGGCCAGATCCGGGTCTCGCCGGCGCACATCGTTCCATGCCCGCCAGCCCTCGTCGGCCAGATCCGCGGCCATGCGATCCCGGTGGTCTTCGCCAAAGTGGAAGTCGTACGGGGCCGGGTGCCGCCAAGGGACCATCTGTTTGCGGACCAGGAAGCTAATTTCAATCGGACGAGGCTGGGAGGAGAGACCGAGGAGCAGCTCTGCGGCCACAAACTTCTCGTGGATGGTCATGGGGCCGTGGCTGATCACCAGCAGATCGATGTCGCTGCGATCCGGGTTGAAACAGCCCATAGCCAGGGAACCGTGCAGGTAAAGGCCCATCAGATTGTTGCCCAAGATGGCCCGCACCCCGGCCAGCAGATCTCGCACCTGGTTGTAGATGGGGGTGGGGCAGTCGGCCCAGCCATATTGGGTCATAGTGATCGAATCACCCGTGCCGGCAGCCAGGGGGATGCTTGATCCCGGCCACGGCGGTGAAAGCAACTGCGGCAGCGAAGGGGCTGATAGACTTGGCGGTGCCACCGAAATTGAGGATCAACTCGTCGTAGCCATGACCATTTTGGTCATGGCTGTACTCGGTGGTCAAGGCGATCAGGGGGCGGCCCACCATGTCACTGCGACTGGCAACAATGTTTGCGGGGACCAAGGGATTGCCACAACAGCCGCAAAGGAGGGGCAAGCGATGACCATCCTCAAAAATATAGTACGCTGTGCTGCCCTTGCTCACTACGTCCGAGATTTTTTTGCCGAACAGACAGTCAACAAAGTATTCGTGTACACATTGATCTTTGCCATCCAGGCGCAGAATGGGCAGATGGTGGGTCGGGCATTGCGGAGTAGCCACCATTTGCATGGGTGCCTTGGGCTGGGTAGACATGGATCTCTCTTCTGTCGCCCGCCGCTTGCGGAACTGGCGCATCATCACCCGCAAAGAGGGCAGGCTGTTCTGGCCCGGCTCCTGCGGGGTGATGTCATCCCAAAGAAAGCTGTCGTTGAGCAGGGTCTCTTTGATCTGATCATAGCGTTTCTGCTCTTTTGGGGAGAGAGGGCCACCGTCCGCGGATTGAGCCAAATGGGCGGCTGAAACGACCCGGATGTGCAGCCCGGTCCATTCGTCGTTCAGGGCCTGCCACTGGTCCACGTCCAAGGCCGGGCGACTGCCGCCAAAGTGGCGGTAGGTCTCGTGGTAGCGCTGATAGTGAAAGGCGTCCAGATCCTCCGCGTCCGTGTTGAGCAGCTCGGTCATGTAGAGCAGCAACCGCTCGACCTCTTCCCGGCCATGATTGATCTGCAACCGGTTGATCCGGCTCTGCTGCTTGCGCTCATCGTCGGACAGGGCGAGGATCTGGTTTAGTTCATTCAAAAGTCGCTCGCGCTTGGCGATGACCTGGGCACGGCGTTCCTGATCTAAAATGATGGGCATAGTTGTCAAGATCTCCTCAAAAAAATTCGCGGCCATATCTGGCCATATTTTCAATTTTCAATTTTCAAATCTCAATTTTCACTTTTCAACTTCTTCAACTCATCCTCAAGACTCAGCGGATCATACCCCAACTCATACGCTTTCTTGCTATCCAGCGCCACATCCGCCGGACGGGGCGCGGCCATCTGCACGTCGCCCTGGCTGCCCCGGATCAACTGGGCCTGGGGCAGCTCGAAGACCTCCTGCAAACGCTGGCCAAACTCGAAGCGGCTGACCCGATCCCGTCCGCCCAGGTGCAGGAAGCCGTGGGCCTTCTCTGCGGCCAACAACAGCCCTTTGGCCGCAGTCTCCCCACTGGCCGGGGTGCGGAATTCGTCGCTAAAGAGACGCAGATCCTTGCCCGCCCGCATCTCCCCCAACATCCACTGCATGAAACTGCCATTGCGCGTCCCGCCCCGGCCAAACATCAACGGCATCCGGCAGATGGCCGATTCGGGATAGAGGCCCAAGATCTTCTCCTCGGCCTCCACCTTTTGCTCGCCATAAACGCTGATCGGGCTGACCGAGGCATTCTCGTCATACGGGGCGCGGGTGCCATCAAAGACCAGATCCGTGGAAGTGAAGACAAAGGGGATGCCCCGCTCCGCGGCCAACCTGACCAAATTGAGGGTAGCGGTCACATTCACCCGGTGCGCCTCGGACCGATTCACCTGCACCCAATTGGGGTTGGACAACGCCGCCGTGTGGATCACCGCGTCCGGCTGGATGTGGGCGAAGGCGGCCTTCATCTCGGAGAAATCGGTCAGGTCCACCCGGCCCGTGTCCAAGCCGGGGAGGGCGACCGGGGTGGAGCGGTACGCGCCAAAAACAGTCCAACCGGACCACGTTTTCAGGGCGACCCGGGCCAAATTCCAGCCCAAAAAGCCGCTGGCCCCGGTGATGAGAAGGCGTTTGTTTGGGGGTTTTAGCATGAAACCGCCCCAAATTTTAGAGGAGTTTGGCGTGTCGAATCTGTGGCGAGTTTATACTTTGGGGTGGGTGACGGCATAGTCTGCAAATTCTTCCAAGTGGTGGGTTTGGGATTCGGTTGACAGTTGTTCCAACGACATGGCAATCGTGTTATCGTGCATCGCTTGGAGGGAAATCTGCGGAAGTTCTTTTGTGAGATTTTGGAGTTCTTCTCGTATGAATCGCTGGTGTCTTTGTGCCTTCATGACGATCCCCTCTGCAACTTACCCTGATCCGATAGATGATCGGCCGCAACTGTGCGGCGAAGAACTACCCATTCCACGACTCACGCTCCTCGTTAATGTAGGTGTCCACATCTACACCGCGCCAGAGTTCTTTGTCTAGCCCTTGAAGGTCCATCAGGTTCGGCTTTGAAGTGCCCACGACGCTGTTTTGAACCATTTTAGTCAGATCTTGAAGCAGCCGCAACTGTTCATCGGCCGTCAGCGTTTGGATTTGTTTGACAACACGTCGGTAGGTCGCCGTGCTGGTTCTCATTGCCAGATCCCTTTTGTGTATATCACAAAAACAGAGGACGCAGGAATCCCCCCTGCGTCCTCCAATTGTACCTCAAAATCGTATGGTTGCGAAGAAGCGTTATGCCGCCGAAGTCGCCGCGCCCACAGCCCCCGCTGCACCCAAGATCTCGGCCATGCGCCGGTTGATCTCCGCGTCCTTGGCGCTGGGGTGGATGGCGGAGATGGGGCCGTCCTGCTGATTTTTGCCGCTGATCACGCTGACATGGGAGACCGGGAAGAGTTCCATGGTCCCGGCAAACGACCCGACCAATTCGCCAAACTTCTCGATCATGTAGGCCGTTATGCCCTCGTCGCCGCCGGATTCCAAAATCTCGATGGTGCGGGCAAGCTGGTTGAGCTCGGCCTGGGCCTGGCCGCGGATGGTGGCGGCTTCGGCCTGGGCTTCCTGGACCATCTTCTCCTGGGCCGCAGTGGCCGGGACATAGACGCTGGCCTCCAACCGGGCCTTGACCATCTCGATGCGCTGCTTCTCCGCCTCGATCTGGGCGTGCATACCGGCCACTTCAGATTCGGCGTTGCGGGTGGCTTCTTGGATGCCGATGGCCTTGCGCTGATTTTCCTGGGTCACCTTCACCCGGGTCTGGGCGTCGATGCTCTGACGCTCGTTCTCCAAGTTGCGCACGGCCACCTCGGACCGTCGGGCCTCTTCCTGCTCCCTGGCGTTGGCCCTTGCCATAGCCTGGGCCACCCGGGCCTGGGATTCGGCGTTGGCGGTCTGGACGCGCTTGAGCAGGGCAATGTAGAGATCCGGCTCGTCTACGCCATCCAGCCGGTGATCGTCCACATCCGCAATGTTCAGGGTGGTGATCTCCAGGCCGATACCCTCCAGATCCGACTTGCAGACCTTGATCATGCTCTGGATCAGCCGGTCCTTGTGGCTCATCACCTCTTCCGGCGTCATGGAGGCGATGGTGTCCCGCAGGTGGCCTTCGATGATAGAGTTGGCAATCCCCCGCAGCTCGGTCCAGTCGTCGGTCATGTGCAGAATACGCTTGACCGCGTTGAGCATCCCCCGGTCCGTCTTGGAGACGGCAAAGCTGACCGTGGCCGTCACGGTCAGGGGCACAATCCCGGCGGCAATGGCCGATTCCACCACCACCGTGGCGGTCTGGGGGGTCAGGTCCATGGTGTCAAAGCGGTTGATCAGGGGCAAAACAAAGACCCGTCCGCCCCGGAACATGGTGAAGCCCTTGCCCTTGCCGTGGACAACGGCCAGTCGGCTGGGGGGCACCAATTTCATTTTGGAGACAATCTGATAGATTAGGGTGGCCAGGATCAACAGGGCCAAGGTTGCTAAAAAGGGTAACATGGTGAGACTCCTTTAGTGCTTTTCAATGAGGGAATATGCCATCCGGTTAGGTACGCGGAGTTCGCATCCTCAGATGCGAACGTCGGGCATCTGAGGATGCCCGACTCCTCACTTGGCGGCTTGGCGGCTCAACAGATCCCGCACGCTGATGCCGAAACCCTGCTCGAACTGGGCCAGGAAATCCACCATGGCCGCTGGGCCTCGGTTGACCGCTGAATTGAAGCCATCTTCTTCGTTGAGCACCAACATGTTGTCCACGTAGAGATCTTTGGCATGTTCCTGATAGCTTTTGAAAAGACCCGGCATCTGGGTCAGGAAGAGGGCGATTCGGCCCGTGTCCCCGGATTTGGCCAAGAGGGCCACCTTCTGTTGCAGCAGATCATTGCGCACTTCTTGGACGATCTGCACCGATTCGCCCTCGCCCCCGGCCTTGATCTCCGCGGTGCGGCGGCGCACATTGGCCTCCACCGTCACCTCGGACTGGTTTTTGAGCTGTTGCAGATCGACCTTCAACTCCTCCACCTGGCGCTGGCCTTCGCTCTGGGCTTGGGAGATGGTGCTGTCCGCCTCCAACTTGGCCCGGTTGATGTCGGCGTTGCATTTGCGCCGGAAGAGCTCCACCTCCTGCTGCACTTGCAGAATGCGCTCGTCGGCCTGGTTCAAGGCCACCATCATGCGCCGCTTGCCGTCAGATTCGGCCTGATCCGCCAGAGCGCGCAGGCGGGCTTCCTCGATCTCCACATCCTGGCGCTTGCGGGAGAGGGTCTTGTTGGCCAGGTTGGCGATATAGTTGGAGGAATCCCAGATGCGCTGCAAGGAGACCGAGACCACGTCAATGCCAAAGGCACTGAGATCCTCCCGGCAATCTTCCAGCAGCAGGCGGCGGAAGATGGCCCGCTCGCCCCCATCGGGGTCGCCGTTGGCCTTGCCCCCATCCCCGGCCACCTGGCTGACCGTCTCCTTGCCAAAAGCGGCCTCCGCCACGGCCAACAGCCCCAACTCTTCCACCCCCTCCGCACTTTCCACCATGCCGATGGCCTGGAGGGGCGTGGTCTTGTTGAGGGCGGCCCGGAAGTTGCCCACCATTGTCTGCTGAATCTGTTCTTGGATCAGGCCCAGGGGCTTGCCCAAAAGCTGTTGGATGGCGCTGTAGAGCAGGCTCTCGCTCTCATCGTCGATGATTACGCAGGCTGTGGCGTCCGCGCCCACGTCGATGCCGTTGGCCGAGTTGACCCCCTCCACCCGCACGTTGATGGGGATGATGGTCAGGTCGATGGCCTGGACGCTCTGGATAAAGGGGATCACATAGGTCCAGCCGCCCTTTTGGATGCGAAAGCCGAACTTGCGGCCATCGATCACCGTCTCCGTGCCCCCCGTCACCACCAAAATGTGGTTGGACGGACAGACCCGGATCAGGGATCGCAACAGGACGATCACGCTGGTGAAGACCACCAAGGCGGTAATGCCGCCGATGGCCCCGCTGAGTTCAGATAGTAGTGACATAATGTTTCTCCTTGGCTTGAGGATGAAGGGGTGAGGGGGTGAAGGGGTGATTTTTCACCCCTTCACCCCCTCACCCCTTCACCCGTTCAGTCTACAAAAACACACTCGGGCGTCACCTTGACGATGCGCACGGTTTCGCCCTTTTCAAAGGCCATGTCCGGGCGGGCGGCCAGGGCGTATTGTTCCATGACGGCCATGCCGGTCTTGATCCGCACCTTGCCCATGTCCGTGTGGGTGAGGGAGACGATGACCGTGGCGGCCTCGTTGACCAGATCTGTGCGGGCCACGGTGGAATCCGTGTTGCTGCGCTGAAAGCGGAAGAAGACCTGGGCCGCCACCGTGGCCAGGACGCCCATTGGCACGGCCAAGGCCAGGGCGATCAGGGGCGAACGGCCCATGCTCAACGCCGCCCAACCCGTGGGGCCAAAGCCCAGGAAGAAGTAGACCGCCATGCGCAAATAGGCCAGAATGGAGAGGACCGGCGCGCCGTGGCCGCTCAGATCCCCGGCCATGTGGCTGTCGCCGTGATGGTCGCCGAAGTCAGCGTCAACGTCTCCATCCGCATCCCCAGCGTCGCCACCGCCGTCATCTCCGCCACCTTCACTGCCGCCGCCATCGTCCCCGTGACCATCCTCGTTGTCCCCGAAGATGCCCAGGAAATCCAAGGCCACCACGCCCACGGAAAAGACCGAAGCCCCGATGAAGAATTGGGTCAGGAAGGTGGCGTCGATGACGTTGAAGGCCAAGGAAGCGGCGATGATGGCCAGAAATATGGCCAATATGACGTAAAATAGCGATCTTGTCCGGTTCATAGGCTGTTCGCCTCCTGTGGCTTGACCTTCCCGGAAGCTTAAAGTGTCCGGGAAGGTTGAAGTGAAAGGCATGGTCATCCTCCACAAAGAATGACCATGCCTTCCATCCTACGCTATCTCTCTTGCCCAACCTTGACGCCCCCAAGACATCCCCCTGACAACGCCCCCATTGTGCATTGTCCATTGAAAATTGGGCATTTTTACCCCCCGCCCATCTCTTTTAACTCACCCAACAGCTTCTTTTCGTTGTAGCGGGTGAAGATGACCGCAGCCACAAAGCAGAGAATGAACCCGGCCACACCGCTCAACCGAATGCCCAGATCGTCCCCAGGATCCTTGCCCAGGGTGGTGAGGGCGGCGAAGATCAGGATGCCCGTGGTCTGGCCGAATTTTTGCATCAAAGTGCGGGCGGCGAAGTACATGCCCTCTTGTTTGACCCCGCTTTTGAGGCCGTCGTGCTCGGCGATGTCGGCCAGGACGGCGTTGGGGAGGACACCCACAAAGGCCAAGGGCACGGCGTAGAGCAGGATCACCCCATAGGCTTGGGCCGTCGCGGGCAGGGGCAGGCGGCCAAAGAAGAAGACACCGAGAAAGACCACAGCCATCACCACAAACGAGACCACGATCAGCACCTTCTTGCCCGTGCGCTTGGCCAACACGTTGACCACGGGGTAGAAGACAAAGGAGACCACCACCATCAACGTCAACAGGGTGCCCACCAAGGCTTCCCCTTGATAGAGTAGCACAGTGACATAAAACAACAGCCCGGTCTGGATGATGGTGAGGCTGGTAAAGTAGGCAAAGTCGGCCACCACGTAAAAGCGGAAGTTGACGTTGGCAAAGGTGCGGCGCAGGGCCTGCATCATGGGCACTTCGGACGGCACGGCCTCGCAATAGTCCCGCTCGTCGATGGTCAGGACCGGCACGTACATCAGCACCGTGGCGATGATGGCCAGCAGGGCGATGGCATATTGCAGCCCGGTGATGCGGTCCGCCAGCCCCAGGGCGTTTTGCAGCACATCGGCCAGCAGAGGCGTCTGCGCGGCGATGATGATGCCCAACGCGTAGGTGACGCTGATCCAGGTGGAGAGGTTGATCCGCTCGTTGGCCGTGTGGCCCAGTTCGGGCAGCAGGGCGAAGAAGGGGGTGACGTAGGCAGTCAGGGCGAAGTAAAAGAGGGTCTGTACGATCAGCAGCCAGACGATGTTGAGGCCGCTGATCTCCTGGCGCAAGGGCACAAACATGAGCACGGCAAAGAGCGCCGCCGGGAAAGCCCCCCACTTCATAAACGGAATCCGCCGCCCCTTGGGATGTTTGGACCGGTCGCTAAAACTGGCGATCAGCGGGTCGGTGATGGCGTCCCACAGCCGCCCGGAGGCCGCGATCAGCGTGATGGCGTTGAGTACCCCCAAGAAGACCACGGTCGTGATCAACGTGGGCAGCCCGGCGTTGCTGGGCGGCAGATAAAAATAGACCAGTTCCAACCCGATGATATTGACCAACGTGGACCACCCCAATTGGCCCACAGCATAGGCGATCTGTTTGCTGAAAGGGAGCGTGCGCTTGCCGGACATGAATGGGGATCCTTTCGAATGGCGAATGGCAAATGGCGGAATCGGAATAGAACACGGATCGGACGGATTAGACGGATTTTGACGGATCAAAAAAAGATCCGTTTTGATCTGTTCGATCCGTCCAATCCGTGTTCTGTTTTTTACAGACTGCGGGCCACAAATCTTCCCTGGCCCGGTCTGCCCACGTATGCCTGATTTTCAACAATCACCTCGCCCCGCAGCAAAACCGTGCGCGGCCAGCCGGTGACGGTGATGCCCTCATACGGCGTCCAGTCCGCGGCTTCGTGGAGAGTTTGGCTGCTCAGGGTTTTCTCAATGCTGGGATCAAAGATCACGATGTCCGCGTCGTAGCCGGGGGCGATCAGCCCCTTGTCCTGCAAGCCCATGAGCCGGGCCGGGTTGGTGCTGCACACCTGCACCCAGCGCTCCGGCGAAAGATGACCGCCGCCCACGCCAAAGTGATAGATCAACGACAGCCGGGACTCAATACTGGGCACCCCGCCGGGGATCTGGCTGAAATCCGCCGGGGATTGCTTTTCGTCCCACCTCCACGGGCAATGGTCCGTGCTGACCACATGCAGGTCGTCGTTGGCCAGGGCCTCCCACAGGATCTGCTGATCCTCGACGGTGCGCAAAGGCGGGGCGCAGACGTAGAGGAAACCGTTCTCGCCGTCCAGATGCTCGTCGGCTTCGAGCAATAGATATTGGGGACAAGTCTCGCCAAAAATGGTCACCCCCCGCAGATTGGCGGCCAGAATCTCCGCCACGCTTTCGGCGCAGCCCACATGGAAGATGTAGAGCGGGCAATCCGCATGGTGGGCGATCTCCGCGGCCCGATGTACCGCGGTGGCCTCCAAGCGGGCGGGCCGGGTGCGCTCGTGCCAGATGGGGGACTTGTGGCCGGCGGCCAAGGCATCCCGGCGCAGCTCTTCGAGGAGGGGACCGGTCTCGCTGTGCAAAACCACCCCGCCGCCGGCCTGGCCCACCCGGCGCATGGATCGAAACAGGGCCGCATCGTCCAACACCATACCGGCGTAGGCCTGATACATCTTGAAGGTGGCGCAGCCCGCCTCCACGGCCATGAGGAAGGGGTCCAGATCCCGGATGTGTTCGGCGTGCCAGGTGGGCAGGGTCATGTGCAGGCCATAGTCGATGGCGACCTGTCCGTCGGCTTCGGCTTGCCGCCGATGCAGGGCGTCGATCAGGCTTTCCTCCGGCTGGGGGTCGGTGAAGTCGATCACCGTGGTCGTGCCGCCGCACGCCGCCGCAATGGTGCCCGTGCGGAAGCTGTCCGTACTCACCCGGCCACCCAGTTGCAACTGCAAATGCACATGCGGGTCCACCCCGCCGGGGATCACATAGCAGCCTCCGGCGTCGATCTCTCGCTCCCCGTTCAGCCCGTGGCCGACCGCTGCAATCCGCCCGCCATCGATCAACACATCGGCCAAAAAGGACATATCCCCCGAAATAACCGTACCATTCCGAATAACCGTCGAAGTCATGAGCTACCTTCTCCTTGTCTCCGTGTCTCCCGGTCTCACCCGCTCACCCCCTCGCCCGCAGAGTCGTCTCCCGAATCCGGGTGCGCAGGTGGTCGATCTCTTGGACGATCTTGGGCTGGCCTTGGGGGCCGTTGAGGGTGAGGCGATGTTTGCTAAAGGCCAATTTGGCGTAGAGGTTGACCAGTTGTTTCTGCTCGCCGCTGTAGTCGCGGCGACTCTTGCCCGCCACTTGGCCGGAGAGAATATGGTAGTCCCGCTCGGTGAGCAGGGTGCCCACTTCACCCACCAATTCCTGGCGGATTAACTGCTGTTCGCGCTTGATGGAGAGGAAATAGGAGACCAAGATCAGGCCAAAGCCAAAGGCGGCCAGAGCCAAACTGAGCAGAAAGGCCAAGCCGTTGACCTCGGTCAGACTGGCCCCCAGGTTGTGCAGCCCGTGGACCAGAATGGCCATGAACAGGCCAAAGAGGGGCCAAAAACGCTGGCCCAGACGCGATCCGCTGTCCCGGGCCAGGCCAAAGCCCATGCCGGTCAGCCCGGTGTAGAGGGCATGGTTGAGGCCAAAGATCACCGAGCGCAGGACGATGATCATGCTCAAAGAGGCAAAGCCGCCCTCGTCAAAGGCCCCAATGAAGTAGAAGAAATTTTCAGTCATGGCAAAGCCGAAACCGACCAGCGCACCGTAGATCAACCCATCCAACACCCCGTCAAACTCCCGGCGAAAGAAGAGGTAGATCAGCAAAATCACCGCGCCCTTGGCGAACTCCTCCACGAAGGGCGCAATCAGCGCCGCCTCGGCCACGGACGCGGCCAGGGTGCCCGGCTCCCAGATCAACGTGGCCCCAAAAGCCACCTCCGCGATCAAGCTGACCACAATGGCCGGGATCGCCCCCCACAGAAAGGCCATGCTCACCAGCCATTTTGGCTCCCGCTCGTGCCGGTCCGCCCAATAGAAGGCAGCCGCATAGAGCAGCGTGGGCACAATCGCCGCCAACAGACTGATGAGTAGGGCGAGAAATGTGGTCATGCGAGGTCCTTGGGCGAATGGCGAATGAGCGAATGGCGAATGGGCGAATGGCGAATGGGCGAATGGGCGAATGGCGAATCCAGCATAGGTTGAGTAGCCGCCCTAGCTTTTACGTGAACCATTCGTTGACTGGCGGCGTATCGAAACCGCAGCGGGTCAACCCGCTACGGTTTCACTTCGATACGCTTCGCACTCAGTACAAGCGATACGCCGCCGACTTCTTGAATGAGCCGCGGAGATCTCGGCGGCGGCTACTCAACCTACGCTGGCTCGGCAAATCCAAAATCGGCAATCCAAAATCAAAAATGCCTCATCCCCGATGGCTGATCCCATTATACGTCACCGGGCGGATGCGCTTGCGCAGTTTGGCGTAGGTGCTGGCGAAGTGGGGCCAGAAGGGGCTGACTGTGCCCACGGGGGTGGCGTGGGCCAGGGCGGCCAGAAAGCTGGCCGGGTTGTCCTCAAAATCGGCCATTTCCAGATGGCAGCGGCCCACCTCGAAGAGGGTGTGGGCATCGCTCCCCGCGGTGGTGAGCTTGCCATGCTCCGCGGCCAGACGCACGGCGTGGTCGTTGTCCTCCGGGCGCACGCAGCGGGCGTTGCGGATTTCCAGGGCGTCCACCAGGTGGATGATACGGAGGGCGTTCTCCAGGCCCATAGCCGACCGGCGCAGGGTGTCCACCGGGTGGGGGATGCTGATCACCGCGCCCTGGTCCCGCAGGCGGCGGATGGACTCCTCGGGCGATAGCCCCTTGGGCACCTCTTCGGTGACAAAATAGGCGATGATCTCCCCGTGGGTGGTCTTGATCTCCTCGCCCACGATGATCAGATCCGGGGCCAGCTCCTTGGCCCGGCGCGCCCCGGCCAGATTGTTGTGCTCGGTCACCGCAAGGCGATCCAGCCCCACGGCCCGAGCCCGCTGGATCAACTTCTCCGGTCGGGTCAGGCAGTCACGGCTGTAGAGGGTGTGGGAATGCAGGTCGACTTTTAGCATAAGAAGTTAGAATTGAAAATTGAAAATGGAGAATTGAAAATGGTTGGCTGGACACCCCTTCACCCGCTCACCCCTTCACCCGTTCAGTTGGTGCGCCGTCCAACAAATACGGCCACAACCCCAGGCTGATGAGCCCCAGGGCGACGCCGAACCAGAGGGTGGCGAAGCGGATGAGGAGGGCGGCGGCGGTGGCGGGGGTGCGGCCCATGTCCAGAAGCTGGACGGCCAGGGCCACCAGTCCGCCTTCCGTGCCGCCCAGCCCGCCGGGGGTGCCGACGACGGCCCCCAGCACGGTGCTGATGCTGAAGATAAAGACGGCGATCAGCATGGTTCCGCCGCTCGGCTCGATGCCCATGCCCAGGACGACCAGATAATAGGCCAATCCTTCGCATAGCCAACTAAAAGTGCCGATTGAAATCGCAATCACAAGATTGCGGGGTTTGAAGAGGGTGTAGCTGCTCTCGTAAAACTGGTAGAGGCTGCCGGCAAAGCGTTTGACAAAGGGCACTTGGCGGCCCATGCCCAAAAACCAGAGGGCCAGGGGACGGATCTGGATCACGATCACCACGGCCAACAGGGCGGCCAGCACGCCCAGGGCCAGCAGTCGTCGGGCCGGTTCCAGGAAGGCGAACATGCCCACGCTGGCCAAAAGCAACATGGCCAACCCGTCGGTGATACGCTCGGCCAGCACAATGGGGGCGGTGCTGCTCATAGGCGTGCCGGTGACGTTCTTGACCATGTACGCCTTCATGAACTCGCCGACCTTGCCGGGGGTCATCACCATGATCATGCCCACGCCGAAGATACGGGCGCTCTCGACCCAGCCAATTTTGACCCCAACCAGCCCCAAATACCAGTGCCATTTGATCAGCCGCCCGGCATAGTTGACCAAAGTCAGCCCCAGGATGGCGGGCAACCACAGCCAGGGAAAGTGGGCCAATTCGCCGGTCAGTTTTTGCCAATCCCCATAGACCGCCAAGCCCACATAGATCACCAAGGCCAGGACCAGGGACCACAGAAATTTACGACGCAAATCAGAACTCATAGGGTCTCATTATAACAGTGAAGGGGGAAACGGTGAAGGGGTGAAAGGGTGAAAGGGTGAAGGGGTGTTTGTTCACCCCTTCACCCGCTCACCCTTTCACCCCTTCACGTAAGGCGGAGAGGGAGGGATTTGAACCCTCGAGGGCGTAAACCCTACCCGTTTTCGAGACGGGCGCACTCGGCCAGGCTATGCGACCTCTCCGTGACGAACTCAATTCAGACAAGGTGATATGGTAACACGGGTTAGGCGCAGGGGCAATTTTGGAACGAATGGCGAATGGCGAATGGTGAATGGCGAATGGCGAATGGCGAATGGCGAATGGCGAAAAGAAGCATCGGCTTTAACCCGCCATCCCCAATCCCCAATCTCCAATCCCCAATCCCCAATCCCCAATCCCCGCTACCCCTTCCACGTTGCCCGCAGCACTCGCTGCCAGTTGCCGTTGGCGATCTTGGCCAAGTCTGCGCCGTCAAAGCCGGCTTCGACAAAGGCGGCCATCAGTTTGGGCAGCCCGGCGGCGTTGACCAGATCTGTGGGCATGGCCGCTCCGTCAAAGTCGGAGCCCAGGGCCACATGGTCGATACCCATGCGCTCCACCATATAGGTGGCGTGGCG
>JAGNDO010000018.1 GCA_018003515.1 Caldilineaceae bacterium | reverse complement strand
CATCCGTTGATCTGGCCGCGCTACCCTGTACGTTCCTACTTTAGCACAAGTTTCATTGTGAGTCATTAGCATTCTATTAGTAATGTGTTAGAGGGTTGTGGAGAAGTGGGATCTATCCATGTCGTACCCGCCGCCGCACCAGCCCCAGGATCATGTGGGCCTCCGGGCTGCCCAGGAGCAGGGAGGCCCCGGCGTAGACCACCCCGGCCAGGGCCATGCCGCCCCCTGCCGCCAGCCAGCCCCCCCGCAGCCAGGCCACCTCCACCCCGCCACCGTGGAGCCAAGCCAGCCACACCCAGACCGCCCCGGCCATCACCCCGGCGGCGGCCAGGCTGCGCACCACGGAGGGAAGCAGGTTTGCCAGATCCAGCCCGCCCAGCTTGGGGCGCAACAGCCAGATCAAGGCCAGCATCTCCACCGCGGTGGCCACGCTGTTGGCCAGGGCCAGTCCGCCATAGCTCAACCACTGCACCCACCACAGGCTGAGTACGATGTTGAGCAGCATGGTTGCCACGCCCACGATCACCGGGGTCATGGTGTCGTGGAGGGCAAAATAGGCCCGTACGATAATCTCCACCCCGGCGTGAAAGATCAGACCCAGGGCATAGAATTGCAGGGCAAAGACCACGGCCTGGGTACTCTGGGCGGTGAATTGGCCCCGTTCATAGAGAATTCTCACCAAAGGGCTGCCCAGCACGATCAAGCCAGCGGCCGCCGGCAGGGTGATGAAGAAGATCATGCGCAAGATGGTGCCAAAGCCCCGGCGCAGATCCCCGTGTTCGCCGGCGGCCACCTGGGCGGCAAAGGTGGGGAAGGCGGCGATGCCCACGGCTTGGGCGAAGATGCCCAAGGGCAGCAGCATCAGCCGCCAGGCATAGGTGAGGGCGCTGAGGCTGCCGGCGGCCAATCCGCTGGCCAGGGCGGTGTTGACGATGAAATTGAGGTGGACAAAAAAGAGACCCAGCACCCGAGGCCCCATGAGCCGGGCCACCTCCTGCACGCCCTCGTCTCGCCAGGTCAGGCTGGGGGTATAGCGAAAGCCAAAGCGGGGCAAGATGGGCAATTGGATCAGCAGATGGCCCACGGAGCCCACAATCGCCCCCACCACCAGCCCTTGCACGCCATAACGGGGGGCCAGAAAGAGGGCCGCCAAAATAATGGCCAAATTACGGATCACCGGCGCGGCCGCGGGCAGCAAAAAGTGCTGCATGGCATTCAGCGCCCCCATAATCAGCCCGCTGGCCCCGAAGATCACCGTACTCAACAACAGCCAGCGCATGAGATCCGCGGTCAACATCTGCTCGGCCAGGGGAAAGTCCGGGGCGATGATCCACTGCACGGTCTGCAGGGAAAAGGTGGCGGCCAGCCCGGCCAGCACAATCAAAAGCAGGGTGATCCAATTCAATACCCGGCTAAAAAGCAGCCACGCCCCCACCTGATCCTTGCGGGCCAAATACCCGGCAAAGGTGGGGATGAACGCGCTGCCCAAGGCCCCGCCCGCCACCAGCTCAAAGAGCAGATCCGGGATGCGGAAGGCAGCTTGATAGGCGTCCAACTCCGCGCCCAGGTTGAACTCGGCCGCGATCACCATGTCCCGCACCAGTCCGGTGATGCGGCTCAACACAAAAAAGACCATGACCAAGGCCGCCGCGCTGGCGATGGAACGGGCGTCCAGTTTGCGGGCGGGGGGATCGGGGGGGTGGGGATTGGGGATTGGGGATTGGGGGGTGGGTGGTGGCGAGTGAGTCATGTCGGGCATTATATCATCCGCGCCCCGGTGACAGAAGTTGACTGTCCGGTTTGCCAGGGCTTGTCAGAAGTCGCCGGGCCGCATCAAAGAAGCTAGCGCAGGTTGAGTAGCCGCCGCCGAGATTTCCGCTGACCATTCACGTACTCGGCGGCGTATCGAAACCGCAGCGGGTCGACCCGTTGCGGTTTCGATACGGCCTAGATTCCATTCGTTTTGCACCAGGTTGGTCGACCCGGCCTACTCAACCTGCGCTGACCTGCCGGGTAGCCGCATTAACGAAGCTAGCGCAGGTTGAGTAGCCGCCGCCGAGATCTCCGCTGACCATTCACGTACTCGGCGGCGTATCGAAACCGTAGCGGGTTGACCCGCTACGGTTTCGATACGGCCTGGCCTCCATTCGTTTTGCACCATTAGGGTCGACCCGGCCTACTCAACCTGCGCTGACCTATTGGGCACTGGCCACTATTGAAAAGCCCTGCCGGTTTGCATCACCGGAACAGGTGTGCTAAAGTTTTGAGACTTATTATGAAAGCACCCGCATCTTCCCGGAATGGGCCACAAAATCTTGGGTTATCCAAGATTTTGTGGCCCATTCCGGGAAGATCATGTCACCCACAGGAACACAATCCCATGTCCGGCATCTATTTGAACATGAACGCGTGGCAGGAGATCCAGGCCCGCATCTTTGACGGGTTTATCGTCCAGAGCAACGTCAGCCCGGCCTGGCTGATCAACCCGGCCACCCGGCGCAAGCTGAAGTTGGATCGCCTCTACCCGGAAGCGGCCATTGCCGTGCGCAATGTGGGACTCACCGCCAAGGGCCAGGGCCGTCAGAGCGATTGGGAATTGCTGGAAGAGCAACAACGGGACATCACCCGCCAAGAGCTGTGCAAGATCAACGGGGTGCAGTTGATCCTGTTGGACCCGCTGGACGATCCCCTCAAGCAGATGGACGGGCTGATCCGAGTGATGAGTCGGGCCAGCCGGGAGTTGGCCCAGAGCAGCCGCCCAGATAAAGAAAAAAAGAAATGGATGCCCGCCCTGGGAGCCGCCAGAGATCGGGCCACGGCCCTGCGCTCCCGCATGGCCAAAGACCCGGAGCAGGTCATGGCGGTTCTGGCCGAAGGCTGGCGGGATCGGGAATCCGGACTGGCCTCGTCGCTCCAAGCCGCCAGCGAGGAAGCCGCCCAGCGCAGCCGCACCAAGGCCCGCAGCCGCAAGCTCCCCACCTTTCAGCCGGAACAGCGGGTGGAACACAGCCACTTCGGCCCCGGCGTGATCACCAAAATCGAAGGCACCGGAGCCGAAGCGAAGATTTCGGTGCTCTTTGACGCCTCTCAAGAACGCACTTTTCTGATGCATTTGGTGGCGGACAAGCTCAGCGCCGGCGCGTAGGTGCGGTTTTCAACCGCACGACTTACAAAAACCAAATGTGATGGATGGACGCCGTGCGGTTTTCAACCGCACCTACAAACGAAGCGGGGCCGGTCTGTTTGCAAACAGACCGGCCCCGCTTCGTGTTTTGTGATAAATTCACCCTTACGCCCGTAGCGCCCGCAGTTGCTCAAACAGAGCGATTTCCTTGGCATTGAGCTTGCCGGGAAGCTGCACATCCAGCACAGCGATCAGATCCCCCCGCTGTTCCGGGTTGCGCAGATGGGGCATGCCCAGCCCGCGCAGACGCATCTTCTTGCCGTTCTGGCTCCCGGCAGGGATCGTGAGGACCACGGTGCTGTCCACAGTCGGCACCTCCGCTTCGCCACCCAAGAGAGCTGTGTAGAGATCGATGGGCACGGTCACGGTCAGGTCATCGCCGTCCCGCTGGAACTGGGCGTGGGGGAGGACATCCACCTTCAAAAAGAGGTCGCTGCCCCCCGCGGCACCGCTCATGCGAATCTTGGAGCCGGTCTTGACGCCCCGGGGGATGCTGGCCTCGATACGGCTGTTGTCTTCCCGAATCAGGGTGCGGGTGCCGCCGTAAAAGGCTTCCTCCAAGGTGATCTCGACCGGCACGTCTTGGCTGCGGGGTCGGGCCTGGGCTGTACGGGGTTGGGGACCGAAGCCACCCGCGCTGCCGCCCATGCCACCAAAGAGGGCATCAAAGAAAGACGAATTCCCGCTGCCGCCGCCCCCGCCGCCAAAGCCGCCCATGCCCCCAAACATCTGCTGAAACTCTTCCGGGCTGATGGTGCGTCCGCTGCCGCCGAAGCCGCTCCGCCCCCGTCCGCCCATGTTGGTGAAGGGATTGTTGGGATCGACCCCGGCCTTCTCGTAGCGCTCCCACTGGGAACCGAAGCGGTCATATTTGGCCCGCTTGTCCGCATCGGAGAGGACCGCATAGGCCTCGTTGACCTCCTTAAAGCGGGCCTCGGCGCTGGGGTTGTCCTTGTTCACATCGGGATGAAATTCCCGGGCCAACTGGCGATAGGCCTTTTTGATCTCTTTTTCATCCGCGCCTTTGGCCACGCCAAGGGTGCTGTAATAATCTTTATATTCCATCGTCCCGCCCCTCTCACTCGTTACTCGTTACTCATTGCGGCTCTTCGGGACTGACCCGCTCCGGTTTCGATACGACCGGAAACTGCCCCGGTCTACTCAACCTGCGCTGGCCCCGCGCTCACCATCACCCGGGCCGGTCGGAGCAGTCGCTCGCCCTCGGTGTAGCCGGTTTGGACCACATGGGCGACATACTCCGCGGCCACGTCCGGGCTGGGCATGTGGCCCAGGGCCTCGTGCAAGGTGGGGTCAAAGGCCGCGCCCGCCGCCGGGATCGGTTCAACCCCATAGCGCTTGAGAACGCTCAAGAAGGCTTGCTGGGTGGCCTGGATATTGCCCAAGAAATCTACGGCAGCCGGGTCGGTCAGGCTGGTGCCGTGTTGCAGGGCCATTTCCAGGTGATCCGCCAGGGGCAGCATGTCCAGCAGGATGCCGCGGCGCTGCTCGTCGGCCTGGGCGGCGTAGCGCTGTTCCGTGCGCTTGCGCAGGTTCTCCATCTCGGCCTGAAGGCGGATGAAGCGCTCTTTCCAGGTATCCTCTTCGCCGTTTTTTCCATTCTGGCAATCGTCCAGATCCTGGCGGGCCTTGGCCAACTCGCCCTCCAACCCCTGGATGCGCTCATCCGCTTTGCGCCGTTCCTCTTCCCATTTGGTGCTGCGCTGGGTCAGTTGGGTATAGGATTCGACCAAACGCTGGTAATCATCCAACGTGGGCGGTCGGCTGGCCGATGGCCCGACCCTGCGCCCCTCAGAGATGGGGGCGCGTTGGGGACGCCCGTAGGCATCGTAATAGTTCGCCATGTAAAACCTCATTCTATACAAATGAGCGGGGCCAACGCCCCGCCCATTTGATGAAAATCTATAGATTGTGACTGTTACGCCCCCCGGCCCCCAATTCTGGGGAAGAGTGTCCACACGTTCCCCCCAAAGTTGGGGGGCCAGGGGGGCGGGTTTTGCTTAGACCTGGCGGAACTCGCCTTCCACCACATCTTCGTCGTCGTGGGCGGGGCCGCCAGCCTGGGGACCGGCGCCGTTGCCCGGCTGGCCCGCTTCCCCGGCCTGCTGGGAATACATCTGCTGGGCCAAGGCGTGGCTGGCCTGCTCCAACTGCTCGGTCAGGCTCTTGATCTTGCCCGCATCGCCGCCCTTCAGGGCTTCCCGCAGGTCAGCAATGGTCTTCTCAATGCGGCCCTTGTCCTCGGCGCTGACCTTTTCGCCCAGGTCGCTGACGGTCTTCTCGGTTTGGTAGATCAGGCTGTCGGCCCGGTTGCGGGTCTCCACCATCTCTCGGGCCTTCAAGTCCTCGGCCTCGTGGGCCTTGGCCTCGTTGACCAGGCGATCCACCTCATCCGAAGAGAGGTTGGTGGTGGCCGTGATCTTGACGCTCTGCTCCTTGCCCGTGGCCTTGTCCTTGGCCATGACGTGCAGGATGCCGTTGGCGTCGATGTCGAAAGTCACCTCGATCTGGGGCACGCCACGGGGGGCGGAGGGGATGCCGTCCAGTCGGAAGTTGCCCAAAGTCTTGTTATTGGTGGCCATGGGCCGCTCGCCCTGGAGGATGTGGATGTCCACGGCGGTCTGGTTGTTCTCGGCGGTGCTGAAGACCTCGGTCTTCTTGATGGGGATGGTGGTGTTGCGCTGAATCAGCACAGTCATCACCCCGCCCAGGGTTTCCAGACCCAAGCTCAGGGGGGTCACATCCAGCAGCAGCAGGTCGGTGACTTCACCGCCCAACACGCCGGCCTGGAGCGCCGCGCCCACGGCCACCACCTCATCCGGGTTGACGCCCCGATGGGCTTCCTTGCCCGTGAGGGAGCGCACCAATTCCTGGACCATGGGCATACGGGTGGAGCCGCCGACCAGCACCACTTCGTCCAACTTCCCGGCGCTCATGCCGGCGTCCTTCAAGGCATTCTGGAAGGGGACTCGGCAGCGGTCCAGTAGATCCTGGGTCAGTTGCTCGAACTTGCTGCGGGTCAGGCTCAACTGCAAATGCTTGGGGCCTGTGGCGTCCGCGGTGATGAAGGGCAGGTTGATCTCGCTCTGGGGCGTGCTGGAAAGCTCAATCTTGGCCTTCTCCGCCGCCTCCCGCAGACGTTGCAGGGCCTGGCGGTCCTGGCTCAGGTCCACGCCCTGCTCCTTGCGGAACTCGTCGGTCAGCCACTTGACGATGCGCTCGTCCCAGTCATCGCCGCCCAAATGGGTGTCGCCGTTGGTGGACTTGACCTCGATCACGCCGTCACCCACTTCCAGCACGGAGACGTCAAAGGTGCCACCGCCCAGGTCGAAGACCAGAATGGTCTCGTCGTGCTTCTTGTCCAGGCCATAGGCCAGGGCCGCCGCGGTGGGCTCGTTGATGATGCGCAGCACTTCCAGCCCGGCGATCTGGCCGGCGTCCTTGGTGGCCTGGCGTTGGCTGTCGTTGAAATAGGCGGGCACGGTGATCACCGCCTGCTTCACATCCTCGCCCAGATAGGTCTCGGCGTCCCGCTTGAGCTTGCTCAAGATCATGGCGCTGATCTCCTGGGGGGTGTAGCTCTTGCTCTTGGCCGGAATCTCCACCCGGGCGTCGCCGTTGGGGCCAGCGTCGATGGCATAGGAGACCATCTTTTGGGTGCGCCCGGTCTCTTTGTCCTCGAAGCGACGGCCCATCAGCCGCTTGACCGAATAGACCGTATTCTCCGAATTGACCACGGCCTGACGCTTGGCGGTGATGCCCACCAGACGCTCGCCGTTCTTGGCAAAGGCCACCACAGACGGGGTGGTGCGGTTGCCCTCGGCGTTGGGGATCACGGTGGCGTTGCCGCCCTCCATGACCGCAACCACGCTATTGGTGGTGCCCAGGTCGATGCCGATAATTTTAGCCATGTGTGTTCTCCTCAGAATTCTCAAATAGATTTGATTGCAATGTTGATATTTTGTCCAGCCGCCTGTCCCAAATTTGTCCCTCGGACAGACGATATTTTTTCTCTTCAACAGACTTCAGTATAGACCACGAATGTTTGCATCACATGTGGTCTACATTAGCAAAGTGTTTGAATATAGCGAATGGCGAGTGGCGGATGGAGATTTGTCCTCTAAATTGCATAAAAAAGAGGGGAGAGATCAATATCGCTCTCCCCCCTCTTTCACTTACATTCTACCAAATCGCCATTCGCCATTCGCCCATTTGCTACATCCACCCCTGCCCCTGCAAGACGCTGGTCAGGCCGGGGATGGCGAATCGCTTGCCCTGGTAGGCCTGGAAGCCGTAGTAGAAAGCGGCCACCACGGCCATCAACCCGGCGATGGGGACCAGGCAGAGCAGTAACCCGCCCACAATCCAGCCGATGATGGGGATGACAAAGAGGATGCCGCCACCGATGGACATCACCCCCAAGACCAGAACAATCAGGACAGACAGGCCCAAACTCTGCACCGCATGGTAGCGCTGGAAGGGGCGTTTCTTGGAGCTTTCGCTAAAGAGTACGATCAGCGGCATCACCACGGGCACAAAGAGTTGGGTGATGTAGCAGAGCAAGGCGATCAACTTGTCATCGCTGTTGGCATCCGGGTCCACGCTCTCGTCCCGCATGAACTCGCCCCGGCGGAAGGCGTTGGCGGCGTCCGTGGCCTGGTCTTTGGCCGTCTCGGCCCAGCGCTCCGCCGGGGAAGCCTCGCCCACATTTTCCACAGGCACGTTTTCGCCGGTATTGGGCTGAACAGGTTCAGGGGTGATATTTTCAGGGTTTACATTTTCAGGATTCATGGTGTCCTCCGGTAGTCAGGCTGTATAGTTGTGAGTCAAACCTTCCCGGAATGGGCCACAATATCTTTGTTTTGCGAAGATCTGCTGGCCCATTCCGGGAAGGTACGGTCGGTCATGCGCAACAATACGCAAGGGATCGGGGAAAGTTGCGGGTGTGGTAGAATTATCGAGTATCGTGTATCGAACAAAAAATACTCGACACACGATACTCGATATTGCCACAATCCAAGGAGACCCGACCATGATCTCACCCACCCGCATCGTCTTTATGGGCACGCCGGACTTTGCCGTGCCCTCCCTGCGCGCCTTGCACACCCAGGCCGAGGGCCAGAATTGGCAGGTTGTGGGCGTGGTCACCCAGCCGGATCGGCCATCGGGCCGGGGCAAAAAGGTGACGGTCAGCCCGGTGAAGGCCTATGCCGCGGAGGCGGATCTACCCATCCTGCAACCCCGCAGCTATCGCCGTCAGCCGGAGGCCGTGGCGGAATTGGCCGAATTGGCCCCGGACCTGATCGTGGTGGCGGCCTTTGGCCAGATTTTGCCCCCGGCGGTGCTGGACTTGCCCACCTTTGGCTGCGTGAATGTCCATGCCAGTCTGCTGCCGGCGTACCGGGGGGCGTCCCCCATCAACGCTGCGATTTTGAACGGGGATGCGGAGACCGGCAACACCATCATGCTCATGGATGTGGGCATGGACACCGGTCCCGCCCTGGCCCAGGCCGCCCTGCCCATCCGCCCGGATGACACGACGTTGAGCCTGGGGGAGCGGCTGGCCGAGGCGGGCGCGGCCCTATTGATCCCCACCCTGGCCCATTGGCTGGCCGGAGCCGTGGTGCCCACGGATCAGGACGACCTGCCCGGCGAGCCGTCCGCCTGCCGCATGATCGACAAGGAGGCCGGGCGCATCGGCTGGACCGCGCCCGCCGCCCACATCGAGCGCATGATCCGGGCCTACACTCCCTGGCCCAGCGCCTTCACCACGTGGCAGGGGCAGAATTTCAAGATCTGGCAAGCCGACGCCATCTCCACATCCTCCCCCGCTGGGGAACCGGGCCAGGTGATCATGACCCCCGACGGCCCCGCCGTCATCACCGGGGAGGGGCTGCTGCTTCTGCGCACGGTTCAACCCGCGGGCAAGCGGGCAATGGACATCCGCAGCTTCCTCAACGGCGCGCCGGACTTTGTGGGATTGGGGATTGGAGATTAGGGATTGGGATATTATCCAATCTCCCATTTGTCTAGACGCTTGTCCAGGCTTCCAATTCGGGCTATACTGGGGTGAATTTTGACAATTGCCTCTCTATCCACTCACAAATTCGCCCTCATAACCCACCATGAGTACACTCGTAACAGACAATTCCAACTATACCTACGATCTCTTCATCAGCCACAGCGCCGAGAACCGGGACTGGGTGCGGGGATGGTTGCTACCAAGTCTGGAAGCAGCGGATCTGCGCATCTGCCTAGCAGACCGGGACTTTGATCTGGGATTATCTACCCTGGAGGCGGTACAGATGGCCATTGTCCACAGCCGGCGCACCGCTGTTATCTTGTCCCCGGCATGGTTGGCGGATCTGGCCCAAGTCAATGCGTTCCAGATGGCGTTAACCGGGGATTTAGCCAGCAACGAGCGCCGGGTGCTGCCCGTTTTGCGTCAACCTTGCGTGTTGCCCCTCTATTTGAGCCATCTAGTTCCCCTGAACATGATGGATTCGGGGGATTTGAACGAATCCCTGGAGCGGCTGATCGCTGCGGCATCGGGCAACCCTCGTAAATCCAGCGTTATTATGGACTCTCACACAGATTTATCTCTACCCACTATTTCAGCAGTAGAATCGGTACCCTTGCCTAGAGTTGGTCTTTCCATCCGTGCCCAACGTTTGTTACGCGTGATAGTATTGATAACGGTAGAGGTGGTTCTAGTTCTATATCTGATCTCGAATTTCCTCCCCCACGCCAACAGCACAAATGTTCCCACAAATAAACCAACGGACGTACCCACTTCTATACCCATTTCAGCCCAATCAACCGATGTATTATTCCCCTTTTTTACACTGCCCAACACGTCAATCCATACTAACACAGTGGACGGTGCAGCCTATGTCTACATTCCGGCTGGAACATTCACGATGGGATCACATTCGGGCGAATTTGATGAACAGCCTTCTCATACGGTCTATTTGGATGATTATTGGATTATGCGCACAGAGGTAACCAACAAGCAATATGGCCTCTGTGTTGCCGCTGGATCGTGCAGTGAGCCGTCCAACAGTGCGTGGAATAGCTCTACCGATGCCAACAATCCTGTAGTCAACGTGGATTGGCAGCAGGCAGCGGATTATGCATTCTGGGTAGGTGGCACACTTCCCACTGAGGCCCAGTGGGAGAAGGCATGTCAAGGCACAGAAAGTCGAAATTATCCGTGGGGCGATGGTACGCCTGGAATTGGTATGGGGACCTATACGGTAACCATAATGTTCAGTTCAGACAATTCCCCTGCGCCAAAGGCACCGACTTTTGATGTTAGTTTTTATTTGTCCGAATCCACTTCCTATAGGGCTTTGTATATGGTAGAAAAGGTGGGCGAGTGGACGGCAGATTGGTACGATAACAACTATTATTCCAACTCTCCTATTTTAAATCCTACTGGTTCCGATAATAGTGGGCTCCGGGTGTTGCGTGGGTTGCCACCCAGCCTCCGCTACGGTTACGCCCTTTGCGCTACTCGACATAAATACAATCCAAATACTCAGCATGGATTCTTTGGATTTCGAGTTGTGATGTCTGATTTTTGATCTTCAAGTCGGCCTGGGAAAAGCGGTCAGTAAAACCCTGCTAGGTGACGTCGATCGGTTTTTGGGATGCGTAGCTCTTTCCGTACCCTCAGTCTTCCGTGTGGGCCACTTTTGTATTCCCAGTAGATGGGTTGATCCCTTGGCTTTTCGGGATCGCCCGACCCATTTCCAGAAATCCGACACAACCAATCCCCGCCTCGGAATTTGCCCCACACCCCAAACCATGCTATACTGCCGGACTGTCAAACAGGTTGTCGGGGCGTAGCGCAGCTCGGTAGCGCGCTTCAATGGGGTTGAAGAGGTCGGAGGTTCGAATCCTCTCGCCCCGACCAAATTTGGCAAAAACGCTCGGAGCTTTCGCTCCGAGCGTTTTCTATTTCTTGCCCATGCTTAAAATGAAGAGGGGGGCGGCAATCTGTTTGTAGATTGCCGCCCCCCTCTTTACTTTTTTATTCGATTTTTATTCGGTTGAAGTTACTGGCTGACGCCGTCACCGGTGACGGTCAGGGTATAGGTTGCGGTCTGGCTGCTGTTGTTCTTCACGATGATGTTGTAGATCCCAGCTCCGTTGAAATTGCCGCTCCAGCTCAGGTCACCGGCGACGTAGGCGTTATAGGAACCTTGGCCAATCGGGGCGATGTCCTGGCCTTCGCTGCGCAGTTGCCACTGGGTCGGCGTCCAGACGCTGAAGATCACGGCGGAATCCGGGTTGCTGTCCAGGCTGGCCAGAATCTGCCCGCTGTTGCCATCATAGACAAAGGAGACGACGGCTTCTTCACCGGGCTGCAAGGTGGCCGGGCCATCCGCTGCCGGGGTGGTGACGCTATCGGTCGCCGGGGTCATTTCTGTAGCCGTCTCGGTTGCCGTCATGGCGGCTTCTGCCGGGATGGGGAACCAGACGGTCGCTCCGCTGATGCTCAAATTGTAGTTGCTGGTGCCGCTGTCACCCTGGCTCACCACCACATAGTAATCATCGGACTGGTTGAAATTACCGGCCCAAGTGAGATCCGCATCGGAATAGGCGTCGGCAGAGCCGTTACCCACTGGCGTCAACGCTGCACCGGACTGCCAGGCGGCCACCTCGGCGGGGGTATAGACTGCAAAACCCGCCTGACCCGACACGTTCATCTTGACGAGAATCTGGTTGTTGTTCCCTTCATCGTGGAAGGTGTACCATTGGCTCTCACCGGCCTGGATTTGCACCCAGCCATCACCGGGAGCCGTGGCGGACTCTGGCCCGGACGCCGCAAAAACTGATACGGCACTCGTCATCACCATCAACAACCCCAGCACCAGGGCTACCGCTTTTCGTCCAAAATTACCGTTCATTTTTACATCTCCTGTTTAGATTGGTTATGCATGAGGCATCAGGTTGATGTCGTCATTGACTGTTGGTTGTCGCAGCCATCATTCGCTCGACAATTACAGTATAGAGGGCCAATCTAAAGAAGTGGTGCAGAGAAAGTAAAAACTTTGTAACGCCATCCCGCATATTGCTGGTTGCTTGCTTTCATTCTGTGCTATACTGACGACCATTCCGTTCGACTACCTAACCCATTCCCCGCACCCAGGAGACGCCGCCATGCCCTTCCCATTCACCGCCACAGCCCTGGAACCCGGACGCTACGAGCCGGAGGGCATCTATCTTTCCCGCCCCTTCCCGGACAGTCTGCCCGCCGACGTGCCCATCACCCAGCTTTTTGGCGAAAACCCGGATTTCTACCGCCAGTTCACCTATGATGGTACCCCCCTGCGCGGCCACAACGGCATCGATTTTGGCATCAACACGGGGACCGATGTGCTGGCCACGGATGATGGCCAGGTGATCTGGGTGGGCTACGAAGCCGGCGGCTTTGGCAACTATGTGAAGCTCCAACACCGCTGGGGCGAATCCCTCTACGCTCATCTGGGCCAGGCCACGGTCCAAACTGGGGCCCAGGTGGCGCGGGGCCAGCGGGTGGGCATTTCGGACAACAGCGGGGCCAGCTTTGGGCCGCACCTGCATTTTGGCATCCGTGTCTTTCCCTACGTGCGGGCGGACGGCTGGGGTGGCTTTGCAGACCCCTTGGATTACATGGACCCGGCAGACATCCGCTTACCCAGCTATGCGGAGGGCACCCGGGGCGGAGGCGACCAGACCCAACTCCCCCGCATGGCCATCGAACGACCGGGCATGCGTCGGCCTTGACAGACAAGGAGACAAGGAGACAAGGAGAAGGGGAGAAGAGGAGACAGGGAAAGCACTACGGAAGCTCCTTGTCTCCCCCTCTCCTCTTCTCCTTGCCTCACCGGCAGGCGACGCGCCAGGCGTCTAGGTCCAAGCGCTTGTGGAGCCAGTCAAAGTTGAGGGCGTTGACCACGGGGCAGAAAGTGGCGGCCTCACCCTCGTATTCCACCCCGAAGACCGCTTTCCCCGCTTGAACGAAGGGCGACAACAATTCACACTCCGCAAACTCCACGCATTGCTCGTTCAAGGCCCAATCAAAATCAGCCACCAGGTCCGGGATCTGATCCAGATCGTTCTTCAACCCGATGGAGAGACCCCGGTCATGGGCGGACTTGGCCAGCCAGCGGTTATAGGCCAACTGATGCGCGCCGGTGAGGGGAAAACCGCTGTCGTTGGCATATCCATCCACATTGTCCGGCTCCACCCCATCACAGCCCTTGGAGACGGCCAGGTCCAAGCGTGGGAGCATAATGGGGGCCAACAGATCGATCTGGCGGATGTCCAGCCAGCGCTCGTCCGTCCAGCCATCCATGGCGGAGCCCAGAACCGCCGCTGGAAAGCGATCCGCATCGTCCCGAAAGGCTTCCCAACTCCCGGCGCTGAAATAACAGATCACCGTGCGTCCGGCAGTCTTCAACTCGGTGATGGTGGCGGTCGGTGTCTCAACCAGATCGATATCGTACATCTGCACATCCACGCTGGTGTCCACCGTGCCGGAAAGCTGCCATTGCCAACTGGTGCCTGGGGAGGGCTGCCACCAACTCACTGGCTCCCCCTCGACCGCCCGTGTGACCGTGGGAAGAAAGGCAACGGGTTCCAGTTCCGGTGTGTCCGCAGGCTGCAAGATGGGAACGGATCTGCCCGATGCAACGTTGAAGCAGGCAGCCACAAAGAAAAGCGAAATCATCATCCCGGACAACCAGACCACCGTGCTTTTCTCTATGGGTGTTGGGTTTTGCTTTGGCAGGAAGATTCGCTTCGTGATCGGTTGCCGTCGTTTTTCGTTCATGTGGGACAGTCTCCTTTCAGAATTCACTTATCTAATAAATATAAGTTATTTGTAGTTGTCTTAGTAGGGACTGGGGATATGGGGAAAAGAAGATGAAGGATGAATCGGAGTTTTTGGGCTGATCCACCATCTTGATCCAGCCAGTTTTCTAGCATACCACAAAATACAGGAATTTTCAGGCAGAAAAGGCGCTATATAAACGACTGAGGGAGAATAAAGCCTTGTTGTCCCAGCAAGATGTGGCCATAGACGAAGAAAAAGGCGAGGAGTTATCCCAAAGGGGATTTGGGATAACTCCTGAATGGGATTGGGAAAGGGTTGAAGAGTGTGGGCGGTCATGGGCGAGGGGGCCTACATCTAGGGCAAGCACATATGTTTCACGCAAGGGTCGGGATAAGTGGGGAAAACTGGGAGGGCCGGTATCCCCATGCGACGAGTGATTATCCCCGGAATTGCACCGGGTTATCCCCGTCTTTCCGTTGGGCAATCCCTAGACAATCTCTACCTTGTCCAAGGGGAACCATTGGGGACGGCCAGTAAGATGCCGGAAAGATGCCGGAAAGTGACCTTGTTTCGTGCTTTTCTTGCATTTTATCCTATGTTACTATGGGTGGGTTGTGGCCGTGATTTTGATTGTGGCTGGCACGGTTTGGGGAGGGATTCAAGCTGAGGAGTTTTTGGGTATGCGAATGCGGGTGATGACGTATAATGTTCACGGTTGGCTCACCCCTGGGGGACAGCCGAATTTGGGTGCAGTATATCGGGTGATCAGGGACAGCGGCGCGGATATTGTGGGGCTAAACGAGGTCTTTCATCCCCGAACCGGAGAGGGCAGCGATGGCCAGCCGCTCTTGCAGGCCTTGGCCCAAAAGCTTGGGTTTCACTATGTCTTTGGCCCCTGCTTGGGGTGGCCGGCCACGGGCAGTCTGCCGGAGAGCAGTTATGGGAATGCCCTGCTCAGTCGCTGGCCCATCATTGCCAGCGCCGCTCATCACCTCACCCCCATCAACGGGCTAGAGCAGCGTGGGCTGTTGGAGGGCCGGATCCTCCTGCCCGATGACCGTACCTTCACCCTCTATGTCACCCATCTGGACTACACCAGCGAAGAAAATCGCTTGGTGCAACTGCGGGCCGTGCGTACATGGACCGTGCGGGATCGCAGCCGTCCCCATCTGGTCATGGGAGATTTCAACGCCGTCCATCCTTGGGACTACGAGGGCCGGGAAGAAGCCCTGAGCGCCCTGGCCGCCCAGCCCAAGGCGGCCCACATGGCCGCGGGGGTCAACGGGTCGGACCAAGAGGGGGGCACCGGCAAAGGTCCCCAGGTGATCCGCCAGATGGAAAAAGCTGGCTACGTGGACACCTTCACCCACTTCGGTAGCCAGGGCCAGAGTTCCTTTCTGCTCTCCGCCCTGCCCTTGCGCATCGACTATCTCTTTGCCAGCGCCCCCCTCCTCCCCCACATCACAGGCTGTCGCATCCTCACCGAAATGGCCGACTACGACGCATCGGATCACCTCCCCGTGATGGCCGAAATCGACTTCTAAAGCACACATTTTCAATTTTCAATTTTCAAATCTCAATTTTTAATTCAATGGATCTCTTCGACCACGCCCGCCAAGAACGCATCTCCACCAACGCCCCCCTGGCGGACCGTATGCGCCCGCGCACCCTGGACGAGTTCGTGGGCCAGGATCACATCGTCGGCCCAGGCAGGCTATTGCGCCGGGCCATCCAGGCGGACCAGTTGAGCAGCCTGATCTTCTATGGTCCGCCGGGCACGGGCAAGACCACCCTGGCCCGGGTGATCGCCAACAGCACCAAGGCCCACTTTATCGCCCTCAACGCCGTGTTGGCCGGGGTCAAGGACATTCGGGAAGCCATCGCCTCCGCCCAGGAGCAGATGGCCCTCTACGGTCAGCGCACCATCCTCTTCATCGACGAGGTGCATCGCTTTAACAAATCCCAACAGGACGCCCTGCTGCCCTGGGTGGAAAACGGCACGGTGATCTTTGTGGGGGCCACCACGGAGAACCCCTATTTCGAGGTCAACAAAGCTCTGGTCAGCCGCAGCCGCATCTTTCAGTTGCAATCCTTGGAAACCCCCCACCTGCGCCAAATTGTGGCCCAAACCCTGGCCAACCGGGAGCGGGGCTATGGTAAACTGACCGTAGATCTGGCCGAGGACGCCGTGGATCACCTGATCGAAGTGGCCAACGGCGACGCCCGCGGCGTCCTCAACGCACTGGAACTAGCCGTGGAGACCACCCCCCCTGGCCCCCACGGCGTGATCCACATCAGTTTGGCCATCGCCGAGGAGTCAATTCAGCGCCGGGCCGTGCTTTATGACAAAGAAGGCGACTATCACTTCGACACCATCAGCGCCTTTATCAAAAGTTTGCGGGGCAGCGACCCGGACGCGGCCATGTATTGGATGGGCAAGATGATCTACGCCGGGGAAGATCCCCGCTTCATCTTCCGGCGCATGGTGATCTTTGCCAGCGAGGATGTGGGGCTGGCCGACCCCCAGGCCGTGGGCGTGGTCATGTCCTGCGCTGAGGCTTTTGACCGCATCGGCATGCCCGAAGGCCGCTTCCCCCTGGCCCAGGCCGGGCTTTACTTGGCCACCGCGCCCAAATCCAACAGCGCCTTTGCCCTCTTCGACGCCATCGAAACCGTGGGCAAGGAGCCGGAGGGCGAGGTCCCCAACCATCTGCGGGACGGCAACCGGGACAAGGAGGGCTTTGGCCACGGCGAGGGCTATCTCTATCCCCACGCCTATCGGGACCACTGGGTGGCCCAACAATATCTGCCCACGGCGTTGCAGGGCAAGGTCTTCTATCAGCCCACGGACCAGGGCTACGAAGCCTCCATCCGCACCCAGGTGGCCCGACGGCGAGAGGCCCAACTGGCCGCCATGTTGGAGAGCGAAGACCGCACCACCCCCGGCGAGATCCTCACCAACTCCCCCCAAGATCAGGCTCGCGAGCGCTGGCTGCAACGCACCATCTCCCAGGCCGGTCAACGCCTGGGAGACCTGCGGGATCGGGTGATGGCCGGGGCCAACCTCTCTCGGCACAGCACCGTGCTGGACCTCAATGCCGGCAGCGGATTGTTGACCTGGGAGGCCCTGCGTCAATCCCCCGAAGGCGGCGTCTTCGCCCTGGCCCACACCGCCCAGGATGCCGAGGCCCTGGCCCAACAGGTCCAGCGCCTGGATGCCATCACCCAGCCCATTATTCTGGCCGGCACCCTGGCCGATCTGGCCGACCCGGCCCAGCTTTCATCCGAATTGGCGGGCGTGCGCTTCGACGCCTTGGTCGGGCGCAACGTCCTGGTGCAGCAGCCGGACAAAGGCGCAATGATCCGGCTGTTGGCGTCTCTGCTGGCCCCCGGCGGCGTGATCAGCCTGGCCGAGCGGGTTCCGCAACAGACGCAACGGTTGTATAAGTTGGTGGATTGGGAAAAATTTGGGGCAGATCTGGCAGAGGAATTTTTGGGAAATAGACAAGATCTGGCCGAACGCGTCCGGGTGGGCGAAGAGGCCCTCTACGCGGATCCGGCGGATCCTATGGTCAACTGGAACGAGGCAACCCTGCGGGGGCTGGTTGAGGCCGAATGTGCCGGGGCCAAAATCGTGTTTGAAGGGATGGACGAGGAGAGCGATGTCAACGTCACCGCGGCCATGTTGCAGCGCTGGTTCAGCCGAGCTGGTTCCGCCGCAGACACCCGCCCCAGCTACGCCGACCATCTGGCCCGCCACCTCAGCACCGCTGAGATCGAACAGGTGGCCCAATTCTATCGCCGCCACCTGCTCAACAAAACCGTCCCCTGGCGCAGCCGTCTGCTCTTTGTGCGGGTCAACCCGTAGGTGCGGTTTTCAACCGCACAAGGTACATTTAGCAATTTGTGTGGTTAAAAACCGCACCTCCTGTCGGCCATTGTCCATTCCCCATGCCCAATGCTATACTTGCCCTTATGTACGATTCTCTGCCCATCCTCGATCTGAGATCTATCTTTGTGCGCCGCAGCACGACCCTCTTGGGGGCCGTGTTGTTTTTGGCCGGGATCTTCTTGAGCGGTTGCACTCTGCCTTTTATCCGCGAGCCGGTGGACCCGTATCTGGCCTACTATCCGGCCCTCAAGGAGAGCTATCGGGCGGATCTGGTCACCGCCAACCCGGTGGCCCAGCAGATGCCCCGCTATGACATCACCTTCAGCTTGAACCCCAATGCGGAGAAGGGCGAAAATGCCCTGCGGGGCAGCCAATCCGTCCACATCCTCAACCCCGGCCCGGACCCCTGGCCGCATTTGATCTTCCGCCTCTATCCCATGTTGGACCAGTATAAGGGCAGCTTTAGCATCGGCAGCATGGCGGTGAACGGCCAGCCCGTGGCCTACACCTTTGTGCCCTTGGGGACCGGGGTGCGCATCGATCTGCCCCAACCCCTGCTGGCTGGCCAAGAAACCACCGTGCAGATGAATTGGTCCCTCTCCATCCCCCTTTGGCCCGACTCACCCGGTGTCTATGCCCTCTTTGGGCGCAGCCAAGAGATGATCAGCCTGCCCCTCTTCTATCCGGCCCTGGCGGTCTATCAACCGGGACCGACCATCGGCACCGGCAAATGGTGGGAAGAAAACGGCACGGTGCGGGGAGATGCGGCCTTCAACGTCAGCTCTCTCTTCGTGGTCACGGGCACCCTGCCCTCGGACCAGATCCCTGTGACCAGTGGTGTGGTCGTCACCAGCACGGTGATGGAAAATGGTACCACTCAGCGGGTATGGGTAACTGGGCCGGTGCGGGAATTCTTGTTTCATACCAGCAGTCGGTTTGAAACGAGTTCCGCAGAGGTGGCGGGGACCAAGGTCACCAGCTATTGGCTGCCGGGGCAAAATGCGGCGGGGCGGGCTGCGCTCAACTATGCCGTGGCGGCTATGCGGGTCTACAACGATCGCTTCGGCGACTATCCTTTCACCGAAATGGCGGTGGCCGTGGCTCCCCTGGAATATCGGGGCATGGAATACCCCCAGGTCAGCTTGATCGGGGTGCAGAGTTATACGGACTATCGGGGCGAATTGGAGTTCCTGATCGCCCACGAGGTGGCCCATCAGTGGTGGTACCAGATGGTCCACAACGATCCGGTCACCTATCCGTGGATGGACGAGGGGCTGGCCGAATATTCGGTGCGTGTCTATTACGAGGCCATGCAGGGACCGTCCACGGCGGAGGGTCTGCAAAATCAGCGCTGGCAAGTGCCGGTCAACCTGTTGATCGAGCGGGAGAGCGACACAGAACTGGGCAAACCGGTGGATGCCTACGATAGTGGATCCCAATACGAAACCGTGGTCTATGGCAAGGGGGCACTCTTCTTTGCCGCGGCGCGCAGGGCCTTGGGCGAGCGCGCGTTCGAAAAGTTTCTACACAGCTATTTGGCCGATAATCGCTGGACCGTTGTCACCCCGGACACCCTCTTCACCCAACTCGATCTGGCCGCCTATCCCACCCTGGTCACCCTGGTCGATGAGTGGGGGGTACGCTTCTTTGCTCCCACGCCTGTTCTCCCAACGCCCCAACCGTAGGGACAGCTTTCAAAGCTGCCCCTACGTGTAAATCGCAAACAAAGCACTAACCCTCCGCTTACGCTCATCTAACATTACACGGCTACAATAGAGCCATGGCAGTCAACTGACTGCACGATGAATCAACCGTGAAACAGCTATTTGAGCAAAAGGAGATATCCAATGGCAACCCGAATCCACTATCGCCCAGTCCGTGATTTTGCCGATTTGGCCAGCACCGTCAATCGCCTGATGGACGAAGACATGCGCCGGCGCTATGATTATGCGGCCAACGGGGGCAGCCGAGAGAACCGCACCTTGCGTCTGCCCGTGGACGCCTATGCCACCGAAAGCGAATTTGTACTGAGTGCCAACCTGCCCGGCATCGACCCCACCCAGGTGGAGATCACCTTTGAGGGGGATGAACTGACCATCCGGGGTGAGTTCACCCCGGCAAAGGCCGAGGCCACCTATCTGATCCAAGAGCGTCTGGTCGGTTCTTTCGAACGCAAACTCACCTTCAACGTGCCCGTGGATGGTGACAAGATCGATGCGACCTTTGACAATGGCGTGCTGACTTTGGTGGTTCCCAAGACCGAATCCGTGCGTCCCAAGCAGATCAAGGTGCGTACGGTCTAGGTTCGGCCAGGCAAGAAATCCCCCAGGCCCAGCCCTCACCAAAAAGACAGTCCCCCAAAGTTTTCCTTGGGGGACTGTCTTTTTGATTCAACCGGATTTCATAGGGTAAACGTCCTCGGCACTCGCCACAACTAGAATACGTCGGCGTAAATGGGTCCGGGAGTACTTTGCTCTAGCCGGGTCACGGACCCATAGGCATCAAGCTAAGGGTTTTGCGCTCAAAAACAGAGCATTCCGGGAATGGGCCGGACGATCTGAGGTAGAGTAAGTAGTTTTGGCCCATTCCCGGAATGGACGAGATCTCCCCGCCAATCCCGGAATGGGCCAAAACTACTACATGAACACAAGAAGAACCGGCCCTTTCCGGGATTGCCCAGCTCATTTCCAGCGCTTTGGTCCACCCTGATCCCTTAGCTTGATGCCTATGGGTCACGGACCCGGCTAGAGCAGCTTATCCCGGAGTTATCTGCGCCGAGCAGTACTCGTTTCATATTCAAGACTGCTGGTGGCGAGTGCCGGGGACGTGGCTTGACCCCCTGAGATCCCATAGAACCTTCTATTTTCATCTCCTGTGACCTCTTTCGCTTTTTACCCTCTTCTCTGGATAAGAGTATAATCAGGGTGGCGACCCTTTGCCGTTAGGTCAAGATAGAAAGAGATCCATGATGATAGAAAGAGCTCACCCCTTCCATATTGATCCGCAAGTCTCGGAACAGGGATATAACCTTTATGGTCCGTTGGCTATCTTTAGCGGCACGGCCAACCGGCCTTTGACCCAGGAAATCTGCGATTATCTGGGCATCTTGCCGGGCAAGGCGGACATCTTTCAGTTTGCCAACAGCAACACCTTTGTGCGTCTGAACGAGAGTGTGCGGGGCAAGGATGTCTTTGTGGTGCAGCCCACGGGTGCGCCCACCAACGACAATTTGATGGAACTGCTGATCTTTATCGAAACCTTGCGCCGGGACAGTGCCGCCCGCATCACCGCGGTGATCCCCTACTATGGCTATGGGCGCACGGACAAAAAGGACCAGCCCCGGGTGCCGGTAACGGCCCGACTGGTGGCGGATCTGATCACCACCGCCGGGGCGGATCGGCTGCTGACCATGGATCTCCATGCTGGACAGGTGCAGGGGTTCTTTACTATCCCAACGGATGAGTTGACGGCATACCATTCAATGGTAGAATACTTTCTACAGAAAGAGCTGACCAATGCCGTCGTCGTGGCACCGGATATTGGATCCGTGCGCCGGAGCCGCAATTTTGCCGCCGCCCTGGATCTTCCTCTGGCAATCATCGAAAAACGCCGCTCCTTGGCCGATGGCCGCACCACCCAAATGTTTAATATCATCGGCCAGGTGGCGGGTAAAGATGCCATTTTGGTTGATGATGAGATCGATACGGCGGGCACAATTGCCAAGGCCGCTGAATTTTTGCGGTCTGCGGAGGCTCTGGATATTTATGGGGCCGCCACCCATGCTGTCTTCAGTGACCCGGCGGCTGAACGCATCCGCCAAAGCGAATTTACCGAGTTGGTTGTCACCAACACCCTGCACTTGCCGCCGGAAAAGCGTTGCGCAAAGATCACCATTTTGTCTATGGGAAAGCTGTTGGGCGAAGTGATCTTGCGCATCCACAAAGGTCTAAGCGTCGGGGAAATTTTTAACGAATAGAGAATGAATAGAGGAGTAGCATGTTTCGCAAGCTATATTACGCCATTGCCGGCGATCCAAATGAGAAAGCGCTGAAGAAGTATTATCCCATCGTGGAAGAGGTCAACGGGCTGGAAAAGAGCTTTGAGGCCAAAAGCGACACAGAACTGCGGGCCATGACCCGCCATTTCCAGAATCGCATCCAAAGCGCCACCACCGATCTACAGGAAGAGCTGGCCGAGGCCGAGACGGAATATCAGGCCGTGGCCGGGACCGATGAGCAGAAGTTCGCCCGGGTGGAAGTGGCACGCATCAAAAAGGCGCTGCTGGATCTTGAGGACGACCTGCTCAGTGAGATCCTGCCCGAGGCCTTTGCGGCCGTGCGGGAAGCCAGCAAGCGCACCATTGGTCTGCGCCACTATGATGTCCAGCTATTGGGTGGCATAGTCCTGCACAGCGGCACCATCGCCGAAATGAAGACCGGCGAAGGCAAGACCTTGGTCGCCACCCTGCCCATCTACCTCAACGCCCTCACCGGGCGGGGGGTACATCTGGTCACCCCCAACGACTATTTGTCCAAGGTGGGGCTACAATTGATGGGGCCGATCTATGATCTGCTGGGGTTGAGCGCGGCGGTGATCCAGAGCAGCGCCGGGGATCCCAACCGGGGCAGCTATCTCTTCGATCCCGACTTTCCGGCCGCGGATGACCGTTTTCAGGCCCTGCGCCCCATCAGCCGCCGAGATGCCTATGGGGCCGATATTCTCTATGGCACCAACAACGAGTTTGGCTTTGACTATCTGCGGGACAATATGGTGCAGCGCAAGGAGCAGATGACCCAGCGGGCCTTGCACTATGCCATCATCGATGAGGTGGACAACATCCTGGTTGACGAAGCCCGCACCCCGCTGATTATCTCCGGCGAGGCTCGGGAGAGTTCAAATTACTATCAAAAGTTTGCCGTTCTGGTCCGCACCCTGCAAGCTGACGTTGACTATGTGATCAACGAAAAAGAACGCGTGGCCACCCTGACCGAAGAGGGCATCATGCGGGTGGAACGGGCCGTGAACACGGACAATCTATACAGCCCGGAAAACTTCGAGATGATCCCCTATCTGGACAATGCCCTGCGCGCCGCCGTCCTCTATCAGCGGGATAAAGACTACATCGTGCGCAACGGCGAAGTGGTGATCGTGGACGAGTTCACGGGCCGGTTGATGGAAGGTCGCCGCTATAGCGAGGGGCTGCACCAGGCCATCGAGGCCAGGGAAGGGGTCAAGGTGCAGAAGGAGTCCATGACCCTGGCCACCATTACCTTCCAGAACTTCTTCCGCATGTACGACAAGCTGGCCGGCATGACTGGCACGGCCAAGACCGAGGAAGAAGAGTTCCAACGTATCTACAACCTGACAGTCTTGGCGACACCCACCTACAAGCCGATCATCCGGGAGGACCATACGGATGTGGTTTATCAGACCACCAAGGCCAAGTTCAAGGCCGTGATCGAAGAGATCGCCGCTGCCCATGCAGCCAGGCAGCCGGTTCTGGTGGGCACGGTGGCCATCGAGACCAGCGAGTTGATCAGCAAATTGCTGGAGCGGCACGGCGTGAAACATGAGATCCTCAATGCCAAAAACCACGAGCGGGAGGCCACCATCATCGCCCAGGCCGGGCGACCCGGCTCGGTGACCATTGCCACCAACATGGCCGGTCGTGGTGTGGATATTCTGCTGGGCGGCAACCCGGAAGGGCTGGCCCGGGAGCAGCTGCGCCGAGAAGAGATCGAACTGGTCGAAATCCCCCAGCATGATTGGAACGCCAGCTTGGATATGCTCAAGCATGGCAAAAACCCCACCCAGACCTACCCAGTGCGCTGGGCCGAGGTGTTGGCCGAAAAGTGGCACGAAGTGGCCAGGGACCGGGAACTGGTGAAGAGTGTGGGCGGTCTGCATGTGGTGGGCACGGAACGCCACGAGGCCCGACGCATCGACAATCAGCTGCGGGGCCGTTCCGGGCGCTTGGGAGATCCGGGCAGCAGTCGTTTCTATATCAGCCTGGAAGATGACCTGATCCGGCGCTTTGCCGGCGAGCGCATGGCCAGCATCATGGAGCGCCTGGGGGTGGAAGAGGATATGCCCATCGAGGCCGGGCTGATCAGCAAGGCCATCGAAAATGCCCAGACCAAGGTAGAGGGCTACAATTTCGACATCCGCAAACATGTGTTGCAATATGACGAGGTGGTGAACGAACAGCGGGAGACCATCTACGCCGAGCGCCAGCGCATCCTCAGCGAGCCTTCCTTGCAGACCACCATCACCACCCTGATCGAAGAAGAGGTGGAGGGGTTGGTCGCCCAGTTCACCGCCACCGAGTTTGAGGATGAATGGGATCTGGACGGGCTGAGTCAGGCCCTGGGGGGCATTTTACCCCTGCCCGAAGGATTTGACAGCACCCATTGGGCGGATAAAAAAATCAAGGTGGTTGCCGACGAAGCGGTCAAGATGGCCTGGACGGTCTACAATCAAAAAGAGCAGGAGTTGGGTGAAGAGAATCTGCGGGACGCCGAGCGGCAGATCATGCTGTGGGCCGTGGACAATCGCTGGGTGCGCCACCTGACCGACCTGGATCATCTGCGCGAGGGCATCGGTCTGCGCGCCTTTGCCCAGGTAGATCCCCTGGTGGCCTACAAGCAAGAGGCCTTCCGTATGTATCAGGAGTTGATGGGAGACATCCGCGGCGACATCGTCAAAGCGGTTTTCTCATTGCAAAAACGTATCGAACCCCAGGCCACCACGGCCATCGCCCGCAACATCCGCACCAATCGGGGCGGGGCTGGGGGCGACGGTGGTGGACGTCCCTCACCGGCGCGCAAGAGTGCCACAGAGGTGGGCCGCAACGATCCTTGCTGGTGTGGCAGCGGCAAAAAGTACAAGCACTGCCATGCAAAAACTGATACTAAATCCGGCGTCCCTGTTGCCAAATAGATAAGCGTTCACGCCCCGCCCCCCCTAGCCCCCCAACTTTGGGAGAACTGTCCACAACCTCCCCCAGAATTGGGGGCCGGGGGGCGGAGGGGGGGTGAACGCTTACCCAAATAGTCACAGATCGGACGCCCCAAAACAAGACAAACCATCCCATGAATCCTGCTTCAACGCCTCAGCCAAGCCAGGGGGAGAATGACCCAGTATGGGCGCGCCAAATGACCCTGTTGGCGGCTCTCTCTGTGGAGAGTGCTGCCCACATGGACGAAGCAGAGATGATCCAAACCGTCTGTCAATGGATCCTGCAGGTGTCGGGGGCGCAGTTGGCCGCGGTCTATGTATACGAACCGGAGTCCAAAAGTCTGGTTACAATGGCCATCTCCGATTCCAACTATGCAAAAGTGGGCGAACACGAGTCTTTGGACGACGGAATTCTGGGTGAGACCGCTCGCAGTCGCTGCCCCCTCTTTACAAACACGTATCAAACTTCTGTCTATCGCGGCGTCACCGAATGGCCTTTGCAGGCCGTGGCTACCGCTCCCATGCTGGCAAGAGATCAACTATTGGGTGTGATTGCCGTTGGCTACGAAACAGACGATAAATTTAGTGCGGACGATATTCAGACCTTGAGTTGGCTGGCCGCCCAAGCCTCTGTGGCACTGGACAATCAACGGCTGTTCAAAACGACGCAACAAAAAGCCCATCAGCTGCATCTGCTCAACGCCCTCACCTATGCCGCCAACAGCATTGAGGATTACGATGAACTGTTGCAGTACATGGCGGACACCCTCAACGGTCTCTTCAATTCGGATAGTTGTAGTTTAGCCCTGTGGGATGAGGAAAATCAGATCCCAAAAGTGGTGGCGGCAGCGGGGTCTCAACGCAAACAGACGATGAAACTGCGCATTGCTGCCCACACGCCTAGTTTCACCGCTCAGGTTATCGCCAGAAATCATCCCATTGTGGTGTCGGACATCCATGACTCCGACATGATTGATCCCCAATTGGCGGAGAGTCTCACCGGTCGCACCCTGCTCGGTTTGCCCCTGATGGTGGGTGAAAACCACTTGGGGGCGGCTTTTGTACTCTTCAACGAAGCCCGCCACCTTACCCAAACAGAAATCGATATCAGCGCCCAGGTTGCGGACCAGATCGCCCTAGTCATCACCCGCGCCCACCTGCTGGCCGGAGAACGTCGTCAGCGTCAACTGGCCGAGATCCAGTTGACCTTCTCCAATTTGCTGATCGAGACCACCTCGGCAGGTGAGACAGGCATGGCTCTGATGGAGAGCATCGGCACCTTGCTGGATTATGACAGCGGTTCGGTGATGCTGGTACAAGAGGGGGATCGGGTGGGGACGATTGTGGCCTCAGCGGGGTATATGGACCCGGATGAGGCAGGCGGCGCAGCCATTCGGGTCAACGATTATCCTCTGCTCAAAGAGCTTTACGACACGGTGAACCCCATTTACATCTCGGATCTGCGGGAGCGCCAAGGTTGGCAGCCCGGCAAAACGCAAGATGCCCAAGAGGTGCGCACCCTCTTCTTTATCCCTCTGCGCCATCACAAAGAGTTAATTATTGGCCATTTGATTCTGAAGAGCTACCGAACAGATGCCTTCCCCTTGGCCGAACGCAATCAGATTCAGATCCTGTGCAACCAAGCCGCTGTGACCCTGCAAAATCAGCTCCTCCTGCGCCAGAGCCTTCAGCAGTCCACCGAGTTGAGCGCAGCCTATGAGGATCTGCAACGGCTTAACCAGGTGCGGGATGACTTTGTACACAATGCGTCCCACGAACTGCGCACGCCGCTCACCTTTATTCAGGGGTACGCCGGCATGTTGGCCGAGAATATGCTGGGGGATCTGACGCCTGAGCAGTTGGATGCGATTCAGATTATCCTCAAGCGGGCTGAATCCATGAATATGATGATTCAGGAGATGGTGGACTATCAGAAGGCCGACAGCACCGCTCTGATCCAGAAGGAAGTCGATGTCTACGCCCTGGTTCAGGGCTGCATCCGGGCCGCCCACATCTCCGCACAGGAGGCCGGGGTGCGCTTCAATCTGGCGACCAACCCCACCTTGCCGGCCATCTATGCGGATGCCCAACGGCTGGGCCAGGTTTTCGATAACCTTTTCTCCAACGCCATCAAGTTTAGCCACGACCAGGGCGTAATCTTCGTCACCTTGAGCGCACAAGAGAAGCAGATCCGTATCGACATTGCGGATCAGGGCGTCGGCATCCCCCAAGACCAGTTGGACCTGATCTGGAATCGCTTCTATCGGGTAAAGGACACGGCCCACAATGTGCGTGGCACGGGTCTGGGGCTGGCCATCGTCCACCAGATCATCCAGGCTCACGGTGGCCGCATCTGGGCGGAGAGCCCAGACGTGGGCAGTATTTTTCATATTGAACTGCCGATTGTTAAAGAAGATTGACGGGTAAAGATCGAAGACTGTTTATAGACACCATTCACCCCCCGCCCCCCTGACCCCCCAACTTTGGGGGGAACCTGTCCACGACCTCCCCCAGAATTGGGGGCCGGGGGGCAGAGGGGGGAACGGCTACATTTATAACCCTTGCCCATTTATAATCCTTGGACATTGTTTCACCATGTTAAACCGCGACCGAGTCATCAAATCCCTGGAAAGCAAAAAGGATCGCTTCCGCCAATACGGTGAGGAGCAGATCAAGCAGCGCCGTCAACTTCAGGACCAGTTCGAGACCCTGCGGGATCAGAGCGCAGAGCGCATCCTGGCGGCCCTGGCGGCCAGCGAGGTTGAGTGGCCGGGTGCCTTCCCCACCCCAGAGGTGGATGAGGCTGACCGCTTCCGTCTGGCCTTCCCCGAAAGCTGGGCCGACCATCGGGACGCCCGTACCTGGGCCTTGGCCACCCTCTACAACCGCCCGGTGATCGCCGTGGATGGCAGCCAGCTGCCCCCCACCAAGGATTTCTCCATCCCCGTGGGCGCGGTGCAGATCGGCTGGTACATCAACGATCACACCGAAGGCCAGGGCGGCTATGTCAAGGATCTGGATTTCGAGGTACTCTCCCCGGACGAATTGGAGGACGACGGGGAGGACGGCAATGCGGGCATGGGTTTTCCCAACTGGCGCATCAACCAACTGCGCTTTGTGCGGGAATGCGAAAAGCTGTGCAGCCTGATGGCCGAATATGACCAAGTTCCCCAAGAACAAAAACCCCTCTGCTTCCTCGACGGCTCTTTTATCATCAGCTTTGCCGGTCAACTGCGCCCGGAACGGGCCAAGCCCTATGTCGAGGCCGTGCAAAAACTGCTCGCCTGCTCCGAAACCTACCAAGTCCCCCTGGTCGGCTTTGTGGACAGCACTTACAGCCGGGATGTGGTCAATATGCTGGGCATTCTGGCCGACAAACCCGTGGCGGCCCTCAGTGACGCCCGGCTCTTTGACAACGTCCTCACCGCCTGGGGAGACCGCACGCCCCTCTTCCTGTGCGCCCGGGCCGACGCCCTCAGCCAGCCCCGGGGCGGAGCGGAGCGCTCCGGCAGCGTGGCCTTTTACCGGGAAGTCGCTTTCACCTATGTGCGCCTGACCAGTGACCGCCCCCCCTCCCGGGTGGAGATGCCCCGCTGGATCATGGACGCCGGTCTGGCCGAATCGGTCCTGGACCGGGTGCGGGCTGAGTGCGTGGTGGGCAACGGCTATCCCTACGCCATCGAAACCGCCGACGCCGTGGCCGTCATCACCGCCCAGGATCGGGAACGCTTCTACGCCATCTTCCAACAATTCGCCCAACGGGAAGGCATGCCCCTCTCCATCGCCCGCAAGGCGGTGAGCAAGGTGCAGAGACGGTAAAGCTGAGGGGGTGAAGGGGTGAGCGGGTGAAGGGGTGAAAAAAATGGGCGGTCGCTGTATATCTCAGCGACCGCCCATTTTAACATCACCCTTTCACCCTTTCACCCTTTCACCCTTTCACCCTTTCACCCTTTCACCCTTTCACCCCTTCACCCCTTCACCCTTTCACCCGCTCACTCCTCCGCCAACTCCGTCGCGGCCCACAATGTGTCCGCATCTGTGCTGGGGAGGGGGGGGAGTTCTTGCATGTTTTCCAGGCCGAAGTGTTGCATGAAGAAGTCGGTCACGCCGTAGAGGATGGGGCGGCCTACGGTGTCCAGACGGCCTACCTCCTCGATCAATCCCCGTTGCAGCAGGGTGCGCAATACGCCGCCGCAGTCCACGCCGCGCACGGCCTCCACCTGGGACTTTGTCACCGGCTGGCGATAGGCCACAATGGCCAAGGCCTCCAACGCCGGCGCGCTGAGATGGCTGCTCAGGTCCAAATTCAGAAAAGCCTCAATCACCCCGGCGGCCTGGGGCGCAGTGACCAGGGAATAGCGCCCATTGCGCTCCTGCAAGCGCAGCCCCCGCCCGGTCTGCTTGTACAACCCCTGCAAATCCGCCAGCCCGGCCAAAATCTCCGCCTCTGGATGGCCAAGGGCCTGGGCAAACTGGTGCGGGCTGGCTGGCGCATCACACACAAAGAGCAACGCCTCCAACATCCCCGTCAGCTCGGACGGCGCGATCCGGGGTTCCTTGACTTCTGCCTCATCCGGCAAATTTTCGAGCGGTTCGATCGATGGTTCTGGGGAAAACTCAGACAAATTTGTGTTTGGTGTGCCTGTGGGCATAGACAAAATCTCGTCATCCTCTGGCCCTGGCTGGGCAGACAAAGCTGGGTCAACGGCTTCTGTGGGATCTACGGGATCGATGGGATCGATGGGGTAAGACATAGGCGCAGATCTACTTTCAAACTGAGGCCTGGCTTGATCCTGGTCCGTCTTGCCAGGCGACTTCGGGGCAGGCAGGAAGAAAAAAACAGCTCGGAACAGTCGTCTGAGCCATTGAATAAAGCGCTTCACAGATAGTGTCTCGTTTCAAAAAGCAAACCGCAGAGGGCCGCAGAGAAGCGCGGAGAAAAGCCTTCTTCGCATTCGCACTCTTTGCGGCTTTGCGGTGAAAAATGGTCTATCAGGCAACCCACTCCGGCTCGAAGGGGGCGTGGCGCATGCGTACATCCAGCTTGCCCAGCTTCAACCCCATGTCCTGTTCCACGATATCCCGGGTCACTTCCACCACCTCATCGGTCTTCATGGCCACATCAATGTCCGGGGCGGTCTCGATCTCCAGGTTGATGTCCACGCTGTCCCCCCTGGCCTTGACCGTGGGGATCACCGTGATCACATCGGCCAACTGGTCCAAATGCCATTCCAGCCGCCGGGAGATGCTGGCCGGATCCAACTCCGCCGAGCCCTCGCTGGTGCGGATGCGCACCCCCTTGGGCCGAGTCGGTCGGATCTCCAACCATAAGAGCATCCCCAAAAGCAACACAGCGACCATCCCCAATGCGATCTGGGCGATCAGAAAATTTGTGGCGGATTGGGCCTGTTGAGCCACCAACCACTCGGCCACCCCATTCAGCCCGGCCTGGATCTGGCCAACGGCTTGCAGAGAAAAGACAGCCAAATAGATAGCCAGAATCAACAAAGCCAGCCACAGAATCAAAGCCGTAATGCGATTGAAGACGTTCATGGTCGGATCCTTTAAGCGGCCAAGTATAATCACGATGACGACTTGATTTTATCACAAGTCAAGTGACTGATCTATATGGATTTGACCTGACGATCACGTTGGCCTCTCAGCGCGGTCTGTTGCTCAACACCCATCAACTGAAAGTGCCCTAACCGGACATCTCTAGTGTCTTGTCACGCATGATTTGGCGGGATGCCCATCGGACTATGGACTTGTTTAGAGCAATCTCATTTCGCTTATTTCATATTTGACGGGACACTAGTACAGTCCGGCGTAAATAGGTCCAGGATACCCTCCGCTCTAGCCGGGTCCGTGATTCATAGGCATCAAGTTAAGGGTTTTGCGCTCAAAAACAGAGCATTCCGGGAATGGGCCGGACGATCTGAGGTAGAGTAAGTAGTTTTGGCCCATTCCCGGAATGGACGAGATCTCCCCGCCAATCCCGGAATGGGCCAAAACTACTGCATGAACACAAGAAGAACCGGCCCATTCCGGGATTGCCCAGCTTGTTTCCAGCGCTCTGCCCCCACACGATCCCTTAGCTTGATGCCTATGGGTCCGTGACCCGGCGGGTTGACGAATGGATCACCGGGAAATCCTGTGTAGACCCGCCAGGTCCGGGACCTGGCTAGAGCAGCATTTCACCGAGCAATTTGCGCCGACCTGTACTAGTGTTCTGTCACCGCTGATTTGATGGATTGTGGAGTCGGGCATCCTCAGATGCCCGCCGTTCGCATCTGAGGATGCGAACTCCTCAATTCCATCATTTGAACGTTGACGGGACACTAGTGTCGAAAATTTTGACTATCGAACCTACAGAGGAATTTTTATCAACTATTTTTGACAAATTCAGATGGCTATGCTATTTTGATCCTCGCGCCTGATTCGTCAGGCCACCAATGATGTCCCAAAGAGGGGAGTTCGCTCCCTTGGCAACCCGCTGGAGTCCCGGTTTTCGGTTGCTGTGAGATGTGTGATGGCCCAGGTCCGGTGCGCCGGATCATCCGAACAGACGAAAATTCTGCCGGAAGATCCCGCCCCACCCCTAGCCCCATCCTCTTGCAGCCCGGCCTGGACAGCAGCGATTCCCACAGCGTCACCGTGGGCCTGCCATGTTCGGCCATCTGCAAAGTCCGCCATCTCACCCTCCTGGGTCATCCGGGAGGGCTTTTGTTTTTTTAAGGCAAAAGGCAAAGTGCAAAAGGCAAAAGGCAAAAGGATTGGCGTTGACACCGGTTCGCCCAATCGCCCAATCTCGCAATCGCCGAAATAACAATTTTCAATTCTCAAATTTCAATTCTCAATTATGAACCACTTCACCAACATCTGCGTCTACTGTGGGTCCGCCAAGGGTATCCGCCCCGAATATGAAACCGCCGCCCACGAGATGGGCGCGGAACTGACCCGCCGCGGCCTGGGGCTGGTCTATGGCGGCGGCAGCGTCGGGCTGATGGGGGTGCTGGCCCGCTCGGTCCACGCCGGCGGCGGACGGGTGACGGGGATTCTGCCCCTGGCCCTGGCCCCGCGGGAGTTGAGCGGCCATCCCGTGGGTGAGTTGGAGATCGTGGGCACCATGCACATCCGCAAGGCGCGCATGGCCGAACTGGCCGACGCCTTTGTGGCTATGCCCGGCGGCTACGGTACCCTGGAAGAGCTGTTCGAGGTGGTTACCTGGGCGCAGATCGGCTATCACACCAAGCCCATTGGCCTGCTCAACGTGGCCGGTTTCTACAACCCCCTTCTCGCCATGATCGATCATGGCATCGAGGAGGGCTTTATCCGTCCCGGCTTCCGCCATCTGCTGGTCAGCGCTGAAACTGCCGGGGAACTGATGGATCTACTCTCGGCCCACGAAATGCCCGTCGGCGTGATCAACGGTGGAAAATGAACGTATATCGTGCTGCTTGGTGATTCGCCGTACGCAACACGCAACACAGGAGAGAAACTCTATGAAAATTGTCGTCTCCGGCTCCATTGCCTACGACTACTTGATGAACTATCCGGGCAAGTTTACGGACCATATCCTGCCCGAAAAATTGGCCACGTTGAGCGTGAGCTTTTTGGTCGATTCCATGAAGCGGCAACGGGGCGGCGTGGCCCCCAATATCGCCTACACCATGAAGCTGTTGGGCGGTGACCCCATCATCTTTGGCACCGTGGGCCAAGATTTTGGCGACTATCGTAAGTGGCTGGAGTCCTTCGGTCTGCGCACGGACCAGATCATCGAGATCGAGGATGATTTCACCGCCAGCTTCTTTGTGAGTACAGATCAGGTCCAGAATCAGATCGCCAACTTCTACACCGGGGCGATGGCTCATTCGGTCAATTACAGCCTGAAAGATCGGGGCTTGACCGACGTGGATATGGTCATCATCAGCCCCAACGACCCAGGGGCCATGCTCAACATCGCCAAGGAGTGCCAGGATCTGGGCATCGCCTACGCCTATGACCCCAGCCAGCAGACCGCCCGTCTCTCCGGCGAGGATCTGCGAGGCAGCATCCCCGGTGCCGCCTTCCTCATGGTCAACGAGTACGAGTTGGCCGTGATCGAGAAGAAGACCGAGTGGACCACGGACGAAATCCGCGCCAACGTGGGCACCCTGGTGGTGACCGAGGGCGACAAGGGCAGCGTCATCTATCGGGGCGACCAGGCCATCCGCATCCCCACGGCAGCCCCCAGCCATGTGGTCGAACCCACCGGGGCCGGGGACGCCTACCGGGCTGGCTTCTTCGCCGCCCTCAGCGCGGATCTGCCCCTGGCCGTGGCCGGGCGGGTGGGCGCGCTGTGTAGCACCTACGTGTTGGAGAATTTGGGCACCGCCAGCCATCATTTCACCGTGGCCGAGTTTGCCCAGCGCTACGCAGAGAACTTTGGGGCCGAAGCGGGCTTGGCACGCTTGGGGAAGTAATTGGTTGATTGGTTGATTATGTGGGGCAAGGGGAAAGTCGTGGGCGAATCAACAAATCAACCAATCAACTTATCAACCATGCTCCGCTCCGACCCGGCGTGGACCGTCTTCGCCCTGGCGGATCTGCATCCCCGCTTTGCGCAGGTGTGCCGGTGGACGGTGACGGATTCGGCTGTGATCCTCTTCTGGGCAGGGATCACCCCGCCGATCCTCATCACCCACGGCCCGGCGGCGGAGGTGGAAGCAGCCTTGGCCCAGGCGGACTTGCCCGAACGGGTCTACCTGAGTGTGCGGGAGAAACATCTGCCCGCCATCCAGCGCTGGTACGACACCAGTGTGGACTATCGGCCCATGTGGCGGATGGTCTTCGAGGGAAACGCAGTGGCGGGACAGGGGGTGGTCCATCTCGGCGCGGAGGACGCGGGGCGGATCGAGGAACTTTTCGCCCACGGTGGCGACTTCACCCCGGATGCGTTCGACCCGGCCCAGTTGGCCGATGGCTTTTTCTGGGGCGTGGAAGTTGGGGACGACCTGATCGCCGCCGGGGGAACCCATGTCGTTGACACGACCGAAAGCGTGGCGGTCATCGGCAACATCTACACCCACCCGGATCATCGGGGGCGGGGACACGCCAAAGCCATCACCCGGGCCATCACGGCCCATTTGCAGGAAGCAGGGATCGACCTCATCGCCCTCAACGTGGACCAACGAAACCACGCAGCGGTGAGTTTGTATGAAAATCTAGGATTCACGAAGTATTGTCCGTTTGTAGAGGGGGAAGCAACAGCTATCGAGTAATGCGTATCGAGTATTGAACGTGGTCAACACGATCAATTACTCGATACACGATACTCGATAACATCTTCCCCCCAAACCAAGTCAAAACGAGGAGATCTAACCGAATGACCGCAAAAAAAGAACTAACTTACGACATCGCCGATATTAACCTGGCCGAGAAGGGCCGCTTCCGTATGCAGTGGGCGGCCAAAGAGATGCCCGTGCTGGACCTGATCGAGGAGCGATTCAAGCGGGAGCAGCCGTTCAAGGGCATCCGCATGGCCGCGGCCATGCATGTGACCAGCGAGACGGCCAACCTGATGCGCATCCTGATCGCGGGTGGGGCCGAGGTGGCTCTGGCTGCGTCCAACCCCCTGTCCACCCAGGATGACATCGCCGCCGCCCTGGTCAGCTATTACGAAATGCCCGTCTATGCCATCAAGGGCGAGACCAACGCCCAGTACAACAGCCATCTGGCCGCTGTGCTGGACATCAAGCCCCACATCACCATGGACGATGGCATGGACCTGGTCGCCATGCTCCACACCCAGCGGGCCGACCTGCTGCCCAACGTGATCGGCGGCACGGAAGAGACCACCACAGGCGTCATCCGCCTGAAGGCTATGGCCGCGGCGGGCAAGCTGAAGTTCCCGGTGGTGGCTGTCAACGACGCCATGACCAAGCACTTCTTCGACAACCGCTATGGCACGGGTCAGAGCACCATCGACGGCATCATCCGCGCCACCAACGTGCTGTTGGCGGGCAAGAACTTTGTGGTCGGCGGCTACGGCTGGTGCTCCAAGGGCATCGCCATGCGGGCCAAGGGCATGGGATCCAACGTGATCGTCTGCGAAGTGGACCCCATGAAGGCGTTGGAGGCGGTCATGGACGGCTTCCGGGTTATGCCCATGATTGAGGCGGCCAAGGTCGGCCATCTCTTCTGTTCGGCCACGGGCGACATGCACGTCTTCGCCGGTTCCCACATGGAAGTCATGAAAGACGGCGCCATCCTGGCCAACAGCGGCCACTTCGACATCGAGATCGACCTGGTCGCCCTGGAGAAGATGAGCACCAAGATCACCCGGGTGCGGGAATTCCTGGACGAGTATCTTCTGGAAGATGGTCGCCGCATCTACGTGGCCGGCGAGGGTCGCCTGGTCAACCTGGCCGCGGCCGAGGGCCATCCCAGCGCGGTGATGGACATGAGCTTTGCCAACCAGGCCCTGGCCGCCGAATACCTGCTCAAGCAGGGTGCCGACATGACCGGCCAGGTCTACGACGTGCCCGAAGACATCGACCGGGAGATCGCCGCCCTCAAGCTCAAAGCTATGGGCATCGAGATCGACGTCCTCACCCCGGAGCAGGAAGCGTATCTGAACGAGTGGAGCCTGGGAACGGGCCATTAAAATTGCGAATGGCGAATGGCAAATGGCGCATTGATCGTCATTCGCCATTCGCCATTTGCCATTCAACTAAGGAGATAACACCATGAGCAATTCCTTTATGACCTCCCCGTCCCTGCTCTTCACCAGCGAATCGGTAACAGAGGGACATCCGGACAAGATGTGCGACCAGATCAGCGATGCGGTGCTGGACGCCATTTTTGAGCAGGATCCCAACGCTCGCGTGGCCTGCGAGACGGCCATCAAGACTGGCTTTGTGCTACTGTTGGGCGAAATCACCACCACGGCCTATGTGGACATGGACAGCCTGGTGCGCCAGGTGGTCAAAGAGATCGGCTTTGACAGCAGCGAAAAGGGCTTCGATGGCAACACCTGCGGCGTGCAGGTGGCCGTGGCCTCCCAAAGCCCGGACATCGCCATGGGCGTGGACCGGGCCAAGGAGTACAAAGAGGGCAGCCTGGACATGGAAGACGACGAGATCGAGGCCGTGGGGGCCGGGGATCAGGGCATGATGTTCGGCTATGCCTGTGATGAGACCCCCACCCTCATGCCTCTGCCCATCTTCCTGGCCCACAAGCTGGCCCGACGCTTGAGCGAAGTGCGCAAAAACGGCACCCTGCCTTGGCTGCGCCCGGACGGCAAATCCCAGGTGACGGTGGAGTATGCCTTCGGCAAGCCCAAGCGCATCCACACCGCCCTGATCAGCACCCAACACGCCCCGGAGATCAGCCAGGAAGAGATCCGCAAACAGATCATCAAGCATGTGATCATGCCCGTCCTGCCCGCCGAGCTGGTTGACGAGGATCTGCTGATCTTTGTCAACCCCACCGGGCGCTTCGTGGTCGGCGGCCCCATGGGCGATGCCGGTCTGACCGGTCGCAAGATCATCGTGGACACCTACGGCGGCATGGGTCGGCACGGCGGCGGCGCCTTCAGCGGCAAGGACTGCACCAAGGTTGACCGCAGCGCGGCCTACGCGGCCCGCTGGGTGGCCAAGAACATCGTGGCCGCCGGCATCGCCAGCCGCTGCGAGATCCAGTTGGCCTACGCCATCGGTGTGGCTCGCCCCCTCAGCATCAACGTGGAGACCTTTGGCACGGGCGTCATCAGCGACGAGCGCATCGCCGCCCTGATCCACAAGACCTTCGACCTGCGCCCCGGCGCCATCATCCAGGATCTGCGCCTGCGTCGGCCCATCTATCGCCAGACGGCCGCCTACGGTCACTTTGGCCGGGACGACATCTCCCTGCCCTGGGAAGAGACCAACCGCGCCGACGCCTTGCGCGTGGCGGCTGGGCTGTAAAATGAAGGGGTGAAGGGGTGAGCGGGTGAAGGGGGACTGGAGACCAGCGCAGGTTGAGTAGCCGCCGCCAAGATCTCCGCTGACCATTCAAGCACTGGCGGCGTATCGAAACCGAAGCGGGTTAACCCTGTTTGGTTGATCCACTTCGGTTTCGATACGCCCTTCCTTTTTGGGTCGTGTACCTGGTTGGGTCAAGCCGGGCTACTCAACCTGCGTTAGCCTTCGGTGGGAGGAGCGCAGGTTGAGTAGCCGCCGCCGAGATCTCCGCTGACCATTCAGGCCCTGGCGGCGTATCGAAACCGGAGCGGGTTGACCCTGTTTGGTTGATCCACTTCGGTTTCGATACGCCCTTACTTTTTGCGTTTTGCACCTGGTTGGGTCAAGCCGGGCTACTCAACCTGCGTTGGCCTTCGGTGGGAGGAGCGCAGGTTGAGTAGCCGCCGCCGAGATCTCCGCTGACCCTTCAGGCACTGGCGGCGTATCGAAACCGAAGCGGGTTAACCCTGTTTGGTTGACCCACTTCGGTTTCGATACGCCCTTACTTTTTGCGTTTTGCACCTGGTTGGGTCAAGCCGGGCTACTCAACCTGCGTTGGCTCCTCACCCCTTCACCCCTTCACCCGCTCACCCGCTCACCCCTTCACCCGCTCGCCATCCACGATTGCCACAACCATAGGCCGGTTGTATAATTGGCCCATGAACCCACACACACCATCATCCCATCCCGTTCAACTCCCTCGTGGCTTCAAAAATTGGCGCATCCTTTCCGGTTTGCGGTGGGGACGACTTGGCCTGCTTATGGTCATCGCTTTGACCCTGACCGGGTGCAAGCTCTTTGCGCCGCCCACGCCGACCCCTAGCCCCACCTCGCCGCCGATTTCGGTCCCGGTCACCCTGGAACCGACCGCCACGGCCTCGCCAACCGAGCAGCCCCCGACTGTCCCCCAGGTGGCAGTAGAGATCGTTTCGCCCGTGCCGGTCTATGCGGGCAATGTGGTGGAGATCGCGGTCCATGCGGTGGATCGCCCGGTGGCGGAGACCGACGGGTGGAGCTATCTGCTCTCCATCGATGGGGCCAGCACGGGCTGGAAGCGGGTGGCGGATCTGCCCAACGGGGTACTCTCCTTTGTGTGGACGGCCAGCGATCCCGGCGATTATGAGATCATCGGCCAGGTACGCAACCCGGCTGGGTTGATCGGCGAGGCCAAGCGCACCTTTATGGTGGAAGTGCGGCCCACGGAGACGCCGACCGAGATGCCCACGCCCGCAGCCACGCCGATGGACACTGTCACCGTCACCCCGACGGAGACGGTGACACCAGAAAACACGCCCACACCGACGGTTACTGCCACACCCACGGCTGTCGTGATCCCCCGGCTGACGGTGAAGAGCGCGGCCAATGTACGTAGCGGACCGGGCACAACCTATCCGGTGGTCGGCGGGGCAACAGCAGGCCAAAGCTATGATGTGCTGGCCCAAAACAGCGCCGGGACATGGCTCAAGTTCACCTTCAACGGCCAACCGGCCTGGATTTTTGCGGCTTTGGCCACGGTGGATCGCCCAGATCTGGTCCCCATCACCACGGAGATCCCCACCCCGGCCCCCACGCCCAGCTTCACCCCCACGCCCGTGGGCGGATCTGTCCCCGCGCCGGCCCCCGTGGGCACAGTGGTGGTCTACGAGAGCAGCGTCACCCTGTTGACGTATCCTTATGATCGCTATCAGTCCGACGGGTTCAACGACACCTTCGCCTGGCCCTACAAACGCTTTGATCAGGATCGCTTCCGGGCCGAAAACCCGGCCCCGGCCAACCGCACTTTCAAGCTGATCGTGCTGGAAAACAGCTATCTCAAGGTGACCATTTTGCCCGAACTGGGCGGACGCATCTGGCAGGTGATCTACAAACCCGGCGGCTGGAATATGTTCTACCAGAACCCGGTGGTCAAACCCTCGCCCTGGGGACCGCCGGAGCAGTTGGGCTGGCTGGCCGTGGGCGGGATGGAGTGGAACCTGCCCGTGGAGGAACACGGCTACGATTGGGGCGTACCCTGGGGCTACATCCCCAGCCAGATCAGCCGGGATCTGGCCTCGGTGACGGTCTTCACGCCCAGGGATGGGCGGCGATTGAACGCCAGCATCACCATCAGCCTGCGTTCTGGCGCGGGCAGCTTTGAGATCGAACCGAGGGTCTCCAACGTCAGCGACCGCACCCTGGATTTCCACTATTGGCAGAACGCCATGCTGGCCCCCGGCAGTGGCAACCGGCCCACCGGCGACACCCACTTCATCCTCCCCAGCCCGGAGATGACCGTCCACAGCACCCAAGACCCCCGCATGCCCCAGCCGGGTCAGGGCTTTAGTTGGCCGAATTATGGGGGCCGGGATGTGAGCCGACTGGGTTCGTGGAACCAGTTTTTGGGCTTTTTCGAGCGCCCGGCGGCCCACGGTCCCTTTGTGGGTATCTACGACCGGGTCTACAATGCCGGGGCCGTGCGGGTCTATCCGGCCAACGTGGCACGGGGCAGCAAGCTCTTTGGCCTGGGCTTCAACAATGCTCTGGGCAGCGACAACTTTACGACCGATAACTCCGGCTATGTGGAACTCCACGGCGGATTGTCGGCCACCTTCTTCGACACCTATCGCCTGCCCGCTGGCGGCGCGGTCTCGTGGCGGGAGGTCTGGTATCCGGTCAGCGGCATGGGGGACATGGCCTTTGCCAATGAAGTCGCCGCCATCCACCCCTATGCCACAGGCGAAGGGCTGGCCGTGGGCTTCTTCCCCACCCGGCCCATGAGCGGCAACTTGGTGGTCACGGTCAACGGAACGGAAGTCGGACGGCAGACGTTGCAGATCAGCCCGGCTCAGCCCTTCAACGGCGTGGTGGCCACCGCCGCCCACCTCCCCACCAGCGGCACCGCCCAGATCACCTTCGTGGGCGGCGGCGGGCAGGTGGTCTATTCGTATACGTATAGCGGACAATTCAAGTGATCAGGGATTGGGGATTAGGGATTGGGCTTCAGGAACTTGACCCAACCCCCAATCCCCAATCCCCAACCCCTAATCCCAAAATCCTATGACCTCACAACCCGCTCAACCCACCCGTTTCCCCCGCTGGCTGCGCCTGACTATTGGCGTGGCCGCTCTGTTGGCTGTGCTGATTTTGGTCTTCGCCGTGGTCAAGGGGTTGCGGGATGGCACCCAGCAGTTGGAGACCCAGCGCCGCCAGCAGATCGCCATCCTCAGCCAGCAGGCGGTGGACTTCCAGTCCGACGGGGATTCCCCGGCGGCGTTGGAGGCCTACCGCCAGATCCTGTTGCTGGACCCGGAAAACGCCAGCGCGCTGGATGGCATCGGGACGCTGTTGAGCGTGGATTCGGCCTCCATGCCCGTGGTTCCCGTGGCACCCGTGGCGGTGGCCCCCACCCCCAGTTCACCCCAAACTCCCCTCAATCCCATGAATGTGGTCTGGGCCGATGCCCAATCTCTGGCCCAAGAAGGGCGTTGGGCCGAGGCCATCGACCGGCTGTTGCAGGTGCAGGCCAAGCAGACCCAGCTCAAGACCGAAGACCCCACCTTCGATCCCCAGCAATTGCAAGATCAACTCTACACGGCCTATGCCAGTTTGGGCATGGAAAAGAGCAATGCCGGCAGCCTGGAAGAGGCGGTCAGCCTCTTTGACCGGGCTTTGGAGATCCGCCCGGACGAGGTACAGATCCGCACGGTGCGGGATGTGACCGCCCAATATGTGGATGCCCTGACCTATTGGTTCGCCGATTGGCCCAAGGCCATCGATCTGCTCACCCTGATCTACGAGGGCAACCCCAGCTATCGGGACGTGCGCCAAAAGCTCCAGGAAGCCCATTTGGAATATGGGGACAGTTTGGCAAAAGAGGGGAATTGGTGCGAGGCCGCAGATCAATATGCCCAGGCCATTGTCGTGCAGAATGCGTTGGGCCTAGGGGAGAAGCAGACCGAATTCCAAATCCTGTGTGATTCGGGCGCGGGGATCGAGGCCACGGAAGAGGGTACACCCATGCCGGGCGAGGAGGGCACCCCCGCCGCGGGGAGCAGCGCCGTGGCCGCCAGCGGCACAGGGCGCATTCTCTACTCCGCAGTCGATCCCACGGACGGGCGCAGCCGCATCTTCGCCCAGCCAGTGACGGCCAACGTGCGCCCGGTTTTGCTGGTGGAAGACGCCTCGGAGCCCAATCTGCAACGGGCCGGGCGGCGCATCGCCTTCCGCAGCACCCGGGGCGATCTGGGCGGCCTGGGCGGCTCGGACCCCGGCACGGATCTGCGTATCCGCTTCTCCACCTTCACCGAAGACAGCCTGCCCAGTTGGAATCCTGCCGGGGACCGCATCGTCTTTGCCAGCAACCGGGAGGGGGACCGGCGTTGGCGGGTCTACATCACCTGGGCCGACGGCAAAGGCGTGGCGGATGTGCTGGACTTTGGCAACACCCCATCCTGGCACCCCACCCAGGATCGCATCGTCTATCAGGGCTGTGACCCCACGGGCAACGGCTGTGGCCTGTGGACCCTAACCAGCGCTGCCACCAGCCGCACCTCCCTGACTTCTCAGCCAGGGGACACCCGGCCCACCTGGTCACCGGACGGCACCTATGTACTCTTCATGAGCCGGGATCGCCACGGCAACTGGGAGATCTACCGGCTCACCGTGGCCACGGGCGAAGTTCTGCGCCTGACCACCAACAACTCCAACGACGTCCTGCCCACGGTCAGCCCGGACGGCACGCAAATCGCCTTCCTCAGCGACCGGGACGGTGCGTGGAAGATCTGGCTGCTGCCCATCGCCGGCGGTACCCCCCGCGCTCTGGCCCCCATCACCGGCACCCTCAGCCCGGACTGGAGCTTGCACAGCATTCAATGGGTGAGGTAGGAGGTAGGAGATTGGAGAGTGGAGAGTGGGGATGAATTTGGTTTCTGACAGAGAGAAGTGCCCCATGCGCTGAATTTCGGAGTCGTCAAGGCAATTGTTCCTGTTTATGGGGAAAATTGAGAATTGATGAACCTGCAAAATAGAGGTTGCATGTAATCGAAACATGCGTTATAATTGATCAGAAGGTTTTTCTTGTCTCTTCGTTCTCTTCGTTCTCTTCGTTCTCTTGTTTCTCTTGTTTCTCTTGTTTCTCTTGTTTCTCTTGTTTCTCTTGTTTCTCTTGTTTCTCTTGTTTCTCTTTCTTGTCTCTTCGTTCTTTTGTTTCTCTTTCTTGTCTCTTCGTTCTCTTGTTTTGATCAGCCAATGCTGAATTTTTCCTGACGGCAACGGAGCTATCGGCACCGATCAACCCAAACAACAACTCCTTAGTTTTTGATTCGTCAAAATTACTGATGTTTTTGCGCTCGCTTATTTTCTCTTGGATTGAGGAAATTTGTCTGGCGTAGTCATCGAACAGTCTAAATCTAGCAAACGCCGAGTAATTATCAATGACGAGCCTATTGCCTAGGGTTTTTCTTGGATGGGTGGCCATTAGTCTGCTTCTATTGTTTGGTGGATGCGTCCCTGATCCGGCATCAATGGCAAAATCGCTTCAATTGATGTCTGATTTTGGCCAAAATGTACCTCCGGGCGTCGAGAGGTTGGGATCGGAAGCGTCGTCGTCATTCAGTGATCCGGTTCAGTCCAGTGTCACACAGGCTGATATTGCCAATGCTGGATGGACTGCTTCGGTGAATGCCAAAAGCAGTCGGGTAAATGTTCGTAGCGGTCCGGGTCTGGAATATCAGCCCATCACGATAGCCGACAGGAGTTCGTCATTCAAGACCTACGGCAAAACGACAGAGGGCTGGTGGCGTGTATGCTGTTTTCAGGGCATTGACGACGAACCTGACCAGCCAACCTATCCGGCGTGGATCTCCGGACAGGTGGTGGAAGCGAATGCGGACGCTGAGGCTCTGCCTGTGTTAGCATCGCTCTTTCCTGAAAACGTGGATGCGGTCTGGGATGTGGATTATCAATGCGGGTCGGAACGATGCACTGAGCGGGTGTGTACGGCCTCCATCACGGCGGAGGAACGGAGTGATTTGGACCAATTCTGGCTTGTCATTGACCGCACAGTTACATGGGCGGATAGTTGTGGTCAAAACTCCGTATTGCGACACCAATTGGACCCATTCGACGGCAGAGATCTATACGCAGGTCAAGCCGAGGTATTCCTGACGGACTTTTGGCATGGGGCCAACCCTGGCCCAGGCAATAGCCTCTTCACCGCTTCTGATGGACAGAAAGTGGCGGCTTGGTGCAATGAACAGTTGGCCGGTGAAGTGGCAGAGACCGATGGCTGGCTAAACACATATCAGGGTGTCGCTTGTTATGATCTGCGTACAGGAATATTGCTGTCGATGAGGTATGTCAAACGCTGGCTCTTCTCTGGAGAATATGCCGGCGAACAGTATGATCGGGCCTATTTGGGTGATTTTGAGATTTACGAGATAGTGCTGAACAAGACCAACATCGAACTCGCTTTTCAACAACCGCTGCCCTAAATGAGTGTAAGTTCGACCGGTCTCGTAGCTCATATCGTCCGACTGGTAGCCTAGGCCGGACTAGATTGTGAGGAATTCTGATGTTATGCCAGTGTGCTTCTGCATGCTTGATGCATATTGTGCCGTATGTTCATCCATCGTGGGTGAATAAGGTGTAATAGAACTCAGCTGTATTTGTCCAACTTGTTTGTCCTACCCCTCAGATAAGGAGAAGTTACATGCGTGCTTCAGGAAGATCGTTTCGTCGAAGTTTGTTAGCAGTTTTGCTCATCTTGGCACTGTTGGTACCCGCAACTGCTGTGCTTGCCGACGGGCACACCACAACCGGCCCCAATCCTAAAATCGTCCCTGTAATGGCTCCGCGAACCAGCCCGCAGCCCATTCCCCACACCAGTGTACTGGCCCCCAGCCAGATCTACAACTTGGTCGTGGCGACGAATCTGCCTGCCCAGTCCTCGGAAGCCGCTGCCGTCGCCAAGGCAGATGGTCTGAAGAATGGCAATCCGTTCATTTTGCCGAAAATTACAAACATTGCCAACGGCATCACGTTGAATTACTTAAACGCGCCGGCACCGGCTGTTTGTAACAATTTCGACAAGAATGGTCTGTGGGCCAGCCGCTCGGATCCCAAAGAACGCCAGGATCTCTTCACCGACTGGTTCGGCGGCTGGGGTGCCTTTGCGGTCAACGATGGCTATCGCCAGGCCAAGAATGTGGTCTTCTCTAAAGAGAATGTTGTAGGCCCTGGCAGCAACTATGACGATGACGGCACAACCGTCGGCGATACAGTAGACGGACGCCACTCTGCCAAGATCGCCAGCATGCAGCCCTATGCTGCCGGTTTCGCCAGCCCGTTGTTCAGCGCAGCTCCTGGTGCTGTCGTGAAGGTTGCGGTGCATTATCTGATCATCAATCATGGCAACGTTTCCCCTACCGACCGTTGGGACTATGACTGGGCCTCTTTGGGTGTCAAGGCTGATGCCTATGGCGATTCAGCGCAGTATGTCAACGGCTACACCCGGGGCGAATGGAACTGGATGGAGAACACCGTCACTGTTGGCGACAGCGGCATGTTTATGGTCATGATCCAGGGCGAAAGCCCGGCGGCGCTCAACTCCAACATCTACTTTGACGATGTGTCGATCTATGTAGATGGCGTCGCCATGGCGAGTTGCTACTAACAGATGCATGTTTGTGGTCTCAGTGGGTCTCTCATTATTGGCGACAACTGAGTTCACAATGGATTGACAATACAATGGCCCCCGCTCAACCGAGCGGGGGCCATTGTATTTATGTGTTGTGCCACACGTCACTTTTGCGCCTGACCAGGCCGGCTCCTATAGGCCAGGGCCTTTCATAAGCCGTGAAGTTGCATTGCGTCCGTTTGACCAACCCGCCCCTTTCGGCTAAAATAAGCGCAGACGGGGCGTAGCGCAGTCCGGCAGCGCACAGCGTTTGGGACGCTGGGGTCGGAGGTTCAAATCCTCTCGCCCCGACTCATGCGGGTATAGCTTAATGGTAGAGCCTCTGCCTTCCAAGCAGATTACGCGGGTTCGATTCCCGCTACCCGCTCTAATTGGTTGATTTGTTTATTTGTTGATTTTTTGGTGGGCGTCCCCGTAAGGGGTGTGCGTTTGGCCAAATCAACCAATCAACAGATCAACCTTTTCTTTTTCGGGATCGGTAGCTCAACGGTAGAGCAGGGGGCTCATAACTCCTTGGTTACAGGTTCGAATCCTGTCCGATCCACACGATTTCCCCTACTCTTTCCACCGCCTGTCCACCCCACACCCCTTTTGACTTTTGCCTTTTGCCTTCCCTAGAAAGGAACCCCACCATGCAAGTTCGGGATCTCATGACCAACAACGTCATCACCGTCACACCGGACACGCCTATCCAGAAGCTGGCGTGGATCATGCGGGCCAACCAGATCAGCGGGGTGCCGGTGGTCAACCATGAAGGCAAGCTGGTGGGGTTTGTCTCGGAGCTGGATCTGATCTCCCGCCACGCTCCGGCCAAGGAACCGACCTATTTTCCCTTGCTGTGGGGGCTGCTCCCCTTTGGGCTAGACGATTATGCTGAGTACAAAGAGCAGGTGCGCCATATTCTGGCCGTCAACGCCGCGGAGTTGATGAGTACCAAAGTCACCACGGTTGGCCCGGACGATTCCATCGATCACGTGGCCACCCAGATGATGAAGCGGGGCCACCGCTCCCTGCCCGTGGTGGAAAATGGCAAGATCGTCGGCATCATCACCCGCACGGATCTGGTGCAGTTGATCGAGGAGTTGGAGATGGCGGAGGAGGGTGAAGGGGTGAGCGGGTGAAGGGGTGGTTTTTTTATCGCAAAGACACAAAGGGCGCAAAGAGAAACTTCTGTTTTTCTTTGCGCCCTTTGTGTCTTTGCGATAATTTTTATGTCGGTTTACCCTGACTGTTTGGTACCCAGAACCAGAGCAGGAGGGCGGCGACGCCGGCCAAGGCCGCCCCGAAATAGAAGGGGGCCGCCGGGTTGATCCAGGCCCACAGGCTGCCGGCCAGGACGCTGGCGGGCAAGGCGATCAGCCCCACTACCCCGTAGTACAGCCCATAGGCCGTGGCTCGGTTGTGGGACGGAACCAGATCCGCCACGTAGGCCCGGCCCACCCCCTCGGTGTTGGCGTAGTAGAGACCGTAGGCAATGTACAGCCCCACCGCGGCCACGCCGCCCCCCTCCCCCACCCAGCCAAAGCCCAGATAGATCAGGGCATACAATCCCCAGCCAAAGATCAACAACTGCTTGCGCCCCAACCGGTCGCTGAGAATGCCGGCGGGCAGGGCAAAGGCCGAATAGATCACATTGTACGCCACCAACATCAGGGCGATCTGGAGGGTGGTCAATCCCACGCTTTGCACCCGTAGCAGCAGAAAGGCATCACTGCTGTTGCCCAGGGTGAAGAGGGCCATGACGGCCAGATATTTGAGAAAGGCTGGGTCCATCCCCTGCCACACCCGCCAGTTGAGCGAGCGTCTCTCTTTTTCCCCGCTGTCCCTGTGGGCACGGGTGGTGGCCGCCTCCTTCACCCCCCAGACCAGCACCCCCACGCTCAAAAAGCCAGGAATGGCCCCCCACAGCACAATCGTGCGGAAGGTTTCCCGGTCCAACAGTTGGGCGTTGCGCTGGGTGAACCAGATGATCCCGGCGGCCAGGGAGAGACCCACCAGCGCCCCTGCCGTGTCCGCCGCCCGGTGCCAGCCAAAGGCCCGGCCTCGATCCTCCGGCGCGGCGCTCTCGGCAATCAGGGCGTCCCGGGGCGAAGAGCGGATGCCCTTGCCCACCCGGTCGGCAAAGCGCACGGCCAGGACCAGGGGCCAGCTTCCGGCCAAGGCCAACAGGGGCTTCATCAAGCTGCTGATGCCGTACCCCAGCACGGTGAGGGGTTTGCGCCGCCCGCTGATATCGCTGATACGCCCGGAGACGATCTTGAGCAGGCTGGCCGTGGCCTCGGCGAAGCCCTCGATCAACCCCACAATGGGCATGGCCACGCCCAGCACATTGGTCAAAAAGAGCGGCAGCAGGGTCAGGGTCATCTCCGACGAGATGTCGGTGAGAAAGCTGACGATGCCCAAATAGAAGACATTGCGATCCAATCCGAACAGTTTACGCATGGGATTCCTCACAGATAGGCTACAAAGTAGGCTACAAGTAGGCCACGAATCCGTCTCATCCGCGGCCTACTTTTTGATCTCCACCATCCCACAGGGGACGGTGCTGCTGTCCAGGCTGACAAGGAGTGGATAATCACCGGGCGGGGTAAGGGGGTTGAGGTTGACGTCGGCTTCGTCCCGCACGATGTCGCCCACGGCCCAGGCGGACATGGGGAAGCGGTCGAGGATCTGGTTGGGGCGCTCCAGCTTTTCGCCCCAGATACCGCTGTCGGCTTGGACCCGCACGGTGGGGCGCAGATCTTCGGCAATTGGGCCGCTGGCCTGCCACCACAGACGCACATGCACCCAGCCGCTGGGCGGATGTAGCCGGGTGTCCGCCACATTGACCGTGGGCGTGGTGATCTCGCAGGCCCGCAGAACCAGACCGGGAGCCAGTTCGGCGTCGGGATAGACCGCGCCGGGAGCCAGATCGGGCAGAGCGTCAAAATGGGTGCGGATGGCATAGCCGGTCAGCTTGATCCCTGCCGGATATTGTTCGGTGATCACCGGGTAGCGGGCGGCCAGCCATTGTTCCACTAATCCCTGATCATCCAGCCCTTCCAAATGGCTCTGGGTCAGCCAGACTGTGGATGCGCCTAGAGCAGTCTCGATGCCCGAAAGGGGCGGCGCAATCACCGTCTCCACCTGCTCCGGGGTGAGGATGCCGCCAAATAGTCCGTATACGGGCAACTGGTCAAAGGTGTAGCGGGGCTGCAAATACCAATCCACCGGGCGGTGGGTGTAATCCACATGGGCCACCACCGCGCTGGGCAGGACCGGAGAGGTGTCCTGATAGTCGGCGATATAACTCGCCGCCGCCCGCCAATCCTCTCGATAGAGGGCCGGGGTCCACAGGGTGGGTAGGGCCGCGGCCAGGGCCAGCACCATCAACCCGCCGGCCGTCCATCCCACCCCAGGCCGCCAGCGGGCCAGGTTGACAATCCCCATGGCCATCAGCCACAGCACAAAGGGAGCCAGGAAGATGAAATAACGATCTTCCTTAAAGACCCCGCCGTTGGACGCCAAAAGCACGTTCCCCATCAGCCAGGGCAGGGAAACCCAAAGTGTTGGCCAGGCCGCCCCCGCCGCATTTATGGAGAAATGCCCATCTTTTTTCAAAAAAAAGGAGAACCCGGCCGCCAGACTCAAAATTGCCGCCAAGAGGACCGCGCCGGTGACTGCACCAGCCGGCCAGTCCGCTTGCCAGACCGTGAAGACGCGCAGGTGCCGCCACACCGTGGGCAGGAAGTTGGCAAAGGCCTGGCCCGGCGCGCTCTCCGCGCTGTTGATCAGCCAGGCGTTGCGGGCCAGGGGCAAATAGAGCGCACCGGTGAGGGCGAAGGCGACCACCCCTTCCCAGAATTTGCGGCCCCATCTGCGCCCGGCCAAAAGCAGCAAAGTCAGTCCCGCCGGGGGCAAAATGAAGGCGCTGAAAAGATAGGCATAGAGGGCAAAGAGAAAGGCGGCCACCATCCCCGCCCACCAGCCCAGCCGGGGGGGGAAGCGCTCGCTCTCCCAGGCCCGGATCAGGAAATAGGCCGCCCAGGCGATGCCCGTGGCCGCCGGCTGGAACATGCGCAACTCCTGGCTATACCAGACCATCACCGGGCTGAGGGCGACCAGCGTCCCCGTGAGCAGGGCCGTGACCCGTCCGCTGACCCGGCGCACCAGTAAAATCATGACCAGAACAGTCAGCACGCCCAACAGACTGCCCAAGGCCCGCAGCCCGGCGTCGCTATGGCCCAAGCCCAGCAACTCCAGCCCCGCCTGCCAATAGTGCAGGGTGATGTAATAGACCGGCGGGTGCTTCTCTTGCACCAGCTTCAAGGTCACATCCCACGTGTACGCCGGGTCCGCCGCCGCCCATTGCAGGGAAACCGCCTCGTCAAACCAGAAGCTGTGGAAATCCAGCCGCCAAAAGCGGGTCAGCGCGGCCAGGGCCAGGATCAGAAGTTCGGGGAGATATGGGATTTTGGACATAAAAACAGGTGGCGAAGCCACCTGTTGGGGTTCATCTGTCATAGGAGTGTTTCATTCAAGGCCAAGTGCATCGAAAGGATCTAACACGGATATCCCTTCAATCCAGCGAAAGTCCGACACGTTTCGAGTAACAACCGCTAATTTATGAACCAATGCCGTGGCGGCGATCAGCGCATCACCCAAACCTAGCTTGCGCTGTTGTCGTAGGATTATGGCTTGGTCTACAATATCTGAGGAGATTGGCAGAACATACAAGGATTGGAATAAACCCTGATAGGTGGTTCGTTGTGTCGCAGTTAATCGATGATAACCTAACACCTCGACATAGGTGACAGCCGAGACATGGGTGATCTGCTCTGCGATAAAACGGCGCAGTCTTTTGTATTCCGGTTGTGCGGCGTAGATGATGATATTGCTATCAACAAGCATGGGGGCCTCCTTGCTTAACTACGGTTAGGAAGGGGTCGGTCGAGACGAATTTCTCGCTGCCAAGCCGAGGCGTCCTGAATATCGCTAAACGCCCCTGTTTGGGAAAGCAGCTCAAGGAGCAACAGCACTCTCTTCTGCCGTTCCCTTTCGTCCTCTGCCTTGGTTTCATCCCTGTCTTGGGTATCGATGGTCACTTGCACGGGGAAGGATGTTTTATCGGCCATCGATTTGGGGATCTCTTCAAGCCATTCCAATCGATTGCCTTGTAGTAGTGCTCGATATGTTTGAATCATGATGTCCTCCGTTGGAAAACCGCACACTTATGGCCACACATCTGCCATTATAGCCGATCCTCAACAACTTTTCCATGTCGGATTATTGCCCACACCCATTTACAAACCCGGACAGATCCTGCACCAGCCGGGATGGGTTTTCAACCATGGCGTCCAACAGCAGCCCTGTATGCCCTGCGCCTTCGTAGACCAGCAGTTCGCTGGAGATGCCGGCGGCTTTCAGCGCGGCCAAAAACTCGTCGGATTCGCTCAGGGGGACCGTGTCGTCCGCGCTGCCGTGGATCAGGCGGACCGGGGGCGAGTCCGCGCCATGTTGGGCCACATAAGTGATGGGCGAGGCCGTGGCGAAGTTGGGCTCCCCCTCCATCACCGCGGTCATGATGGGGGCCGTGCCGCCGGTTGAGCGCTCGAAGACCATCTGGGCGTCGGCATCGTAGACCCCGGCGATGCCGATCAGCCCGCAGATCTCGTCCAGCTTGTGGCCCGTGGCAGCCAGCCACTGGGGATCATACGCGGCCAGCATGGCCAAGTGTCCCCCGGCAGAGTGGCCGCCCACTGTGATGCGGGCGGGGTCGCCGCCATATTGGGCCACGTTCTCAATCGTCCAGGCGATGGCGTCGGCTACCTCGGCGGTCTGCTGGCGATAGGTGGCGTTGGGGTAGAGGGTGTAGTCCATGATCAGCACCACCATCCCCTCGGGCATCAGCTTTTGGGCCACGGGCGCATGGAGCAACTTGTCATACTTGTCCCATCCGCCGCCGTGGACGAAGAGGAAGACTGGATGGCCGCCTTGGTCGTCGGGACGGTACAGGTCAAGCCGCACATCGGACTTGTCCGTGAAGGCGATGTCCTTGACTAAGAGGGGATAGTCGGCATAGAACGCGTCCGAGACGCGCTTAACCTTGTACAGATCCCAGGCGAAGGTGATCTCGCCCCAGTTGACGGCGATAAAGGCAATGGCGGCGGCCAAGAGGGCGAGGCCGGTCCAACGGAGATATTTCATAGGGTTGCTTTCTGAGTTTTACCCCACCCCAGCCCTCCCCAGATTGGGGAGGGGGCAGTGGTTGGAGGTGCGGATATTTGTGTGCTGATGGCACTCCGTCTACGTCTGGACTGTCCCTCCCCCAACCTGGGGGAGGTTAGGAGGGGGTGCTTTTACCCCACCCCAGCCCTCCCCAGATTGGGGAGGGGGCAGTGGTTGGAAGTGCGGATATTTGCGCGTTGATGGCACTCCGTCTACGTCTGGACTGTCCCTCCCCCAACCTGGGGGAGGTTAGGAGGGGGTTGCTTTACCCCACCCCAGCCCTCCCCAGATTGGGGAGGGGGCAGTGGTTGGAGGTGCGGATATTTGTGCGTCGATGGTACTCTGTCTACGTCTGGACTGTCCCTCCCCCAACCTGGGGGAGGTTAGGAGGGGGTGTTAAGTACCTTGGCAATCACATCCACAACAGCCTCAATCTCGTTCAAGACTTGTAAATTGGTGAAACGGATGACCCGAAAACCAAGCCCCTCCAAATATTCTTGACGGATCGCATCTTGGTCCACCTGATAATCGTGGATTGGGCCATCGACTTCGATGATTAGTCTGGCTTGAGGGCTGCAAAAGTCGACGATAAACCGCTCGATTGCCATCTGCCGACGAAATTTGGTGCCATGAATCTGTTGTTTGCGAAGACGCTGCCAGAGTTTCTGTTCAGCCGCGGTCGGTTCGCTACGCATTTGGCGAGCGAGTGGTTTGAGTCTGCGCCAGAGATCCGGCGGTGGTTGCCAGTCAGTGCGTTTGAGCATGATGGTTTTGGGCGCTTTACCCCACCCCAGCCCTCCCCAGATTGGGGAGGGGGCCGTGGTTGGAGATGCGGATATTTGTGCGTTGATGAGATTCCGTCTACGTCAAAACTGTCCCTTCCCCAACCTGGGGGAGGTTAGGAGGGGGTTGCTTTACCCCACCCCAGCCCTCCCCAGATTGGGGAGGGAGCAGTGGTTGGAAGTGCGGATATTCGTGCGACGATGGCACTCCGTCTACGGTTGGACTGTCCCTCCCCCAACCTGGGGGAGGTTAGGAGGGGGTTACTTTACCCCACCCCAGCCCTCCCCAGATTGGGGAGGGGGCCGTGGTTGGAAGTGCGGATATTTGTGCGTTGATGAGATTCCGTCTACGTCAAAACTGTCCCTCCCCCAACCTGGGGGAGGTTAGGAGGGGGTTACCCAAACGCCCCACAAATCTTCGCCCACCGCTCCACATTTTGCGACGGGTCAAAGGGAATATACAACGTCACCCGGTCCAAAATGCCGTCGTATTTCTCATGGATCCGCTCGGGCAAATCATCCCACGAGCTGACGATGGCGAATTCGTTGACCATTTCCTCGGTGACCAGGCTGGGGATCAGATCCCAGCGCTTGCGGGCGGCCAGGGAGCTCAGCTCTTCCCGGATGCCGCCCCAGCCGTGCAGGTCCATGACCGGCGCGTAAGTGGGGGTGCTGGCGTAGAAGGCGGCTTGCTGGCCCACCTGCATCAGCCCGGCGTTGATCTCTTTGCTGTTGTCCCCGGCCACCACGAAGATGGCGCTGCTGATGTCCACATCGGCCCGGCTGCGTCCGGCGGAGGCGGCCCCGGCATCGATGGCAGGCAGGACCACGTCGGTCAGGTAGCGGCGGGTGTGGAAGGGATGGGCGTGGAAGCCGTCGCTGACCTCGCCGGCCAGGCGGCACATCTGCTCGTTGACCCCGGCGGTGTAAATCGGAATCGTGGGGAACTCGTTGGGGCCGGGATCAAAGAAGGGGCTCATGAGGGTGAGTTTGTAAAAGTCGCCCCGATGGTTGAGCCGCTCGCCGCTCTGCCAACTGTGCCAGATGGCCCGCAGCGCGGCAATGTAGTCCCGCATGTGGTCGGCGGCAGGGGTGCGCCACTCCATGCCAAAGCGCCGCTCAATGTGGCCCTTGACCTGGGTACCCAGCCCCAAGAGATAGCGGCCCTGGCTATACCGGGCCAGATCCCAGGCCTGATAGGCCACATCCATAGGGCTGCGGGCGAAGGCCACCACAATGGCCGTGCCCAGTTGGATGCGCTTGGAATGCTCCGCGGCCAGGACCAGGGGGAAGTGGGGATTGTGGGCCGTGTCACTGGTCCACAACGCGCCAAAGCCCAACTCATCCGCCGCCTTGGCCGCGCCGGCAATTTTGTGCATATCATCGACCCACAGGGAAACATCGATCTTCATTGGTTTTTCTCCATTTTGGTGAGGTGAATAGCGAATATCGAGTAATGCGTATCGAGTAATGAACGTGGTCGACCACGTTCATTACTCGATACGCATTACTCGATAGATCGGCATGATCAAGATAGAAAATGGTCGGTTTAGCGTCACATCGGTGCTTTCGCCGCCCTGGATGGTGAATGGGGCCACGACGGTGGCTTCCCAGAGGGTGGGGTGAGCCAGGGCCACGGTGTACTCCCCGGCAAGCATGGGGAAGAGGGTGGCTTGGCCGTCCGGCCCGGTGGTGATCGTGCGGGTGTAGCCCGTGCGCTGATCGGTGAGGATCATCGCTGTGTCCGGGATGAGCTGGCCGTCGGTCCCGGCGTAGGTGATGGTGACCGTGGCCGGGTGGGTGGCCATGAGGACGGCGGCGTAGATGTCCAGCCGCCCGTAGCCGTAGACGTTATTGGGGGAGACGGCCACGGGGTCACATTGGTCGTTCAACACGGGTTCGGCACTTTTGAGCAGGATCTGTTCGGTCAGGTCGATCTGTCCGAGCAGATCTGGGGCGGCAGACCAGAGCAGGGCGGCGGCCCCGGCCACGTGGGGCGAGGCCATGCTGGTGCCGCTCAGATAGCCGTAGCTGTCCCCCACATAGCTGGAATAGACCGCCACCCCCGGAGCCGAGAGGTCCGGCTTGGCCCGCCCGCTGCCATCCCGATCCACAGGGCCTCGACTGCTGAACCCGGCGATGGTGCCGCCTTGGCCCACAGCCCCCACGGTGAAGGCGGCATCATAGATGGCAATCGGGTTTTGCACCGACCCGCAGGACGCTCCCTCATTCCCGGCGGAGGAGACCACCAATTGGCCGGCGGCCCGCAGGGTCTCCACAATCTGGCGCAGGCTGTCCACGTCACAGCCTTCGTAGGATGGGCAACTCCACGAGTTGTTGATGATGTGGGGGGCCAGATCCGGGCGGCCCTGGGTGGCCGGGTCGCCGCCTTGGGGATAGGGGGCCAGGAAAAACTCGAAACAGGCCGTGTAGCTGGCCGGGGTGCCGATGCCATTGTCCATGTTGCGGCAGCCCATCCACTCGGCGTCTGGGGCCACGCCGATGTTGGCGAAAGCAGCCCCATCCGCAGCCGTGCCGGTCAGGGTGCCCACGGTGTGGGTGCCGTGGCCGTGGTCGTCGCAGGGGACTTGGGGGTTTGGATCGCACCAAGTGGGCCGGTTGGGGTCGTTGGGGAAGGCGTCGTACCAGTTGTAGGCGTGGCTGGCCGTGGACGTGTCCGCGTCCCAGCCACGATAGCGGGCTTGGATCGCCGGGTGCGTCCACTCCACCCCCGTATCCTGGCTGGCCACGACCACGCCCTGGCCCCGAATGCCCAAGGCCCACACCTTGTCCGCACCGATGGCGGATAGGCCATAGGTTAGGGCGGTGCTGTTCTGGGGGGGTGTCTGGGAGATTGGGAGATTGGGAGATTGGGAGATTGGTTCGATAGCAGGGAGATTTTGGGGGATGGATGGATTGGGGGCCAGGCGGTCGATGTGGGGGAGACGACGGATCTGGTCGGCCTGGGCAGGGGTGGCGCGGACTTCGATCATGTTGACGATGTAGAAGGGGTGATAGGCGATCTTATGCTGGTCCAGCCAGGCGCGTAGGGGGGCTTGGCTGGTGCGGGCCGTAGCGGTCAAAGCCGTATAAAGTGCGGCAGATTTCTCCGAGCGGGAAGCCGCAGACATCTCCGCCCCGTCCACAAAGTCAACCGCGTCCACCTGCTCGTTCAAGACCACCAGAAATGAAACGGTTTCGCCGTCCGGCGTGGCGGCCAATTGGGCGGCCAAGTGGGGAGCCACGGGCGCGCCGGCGTCCGGGCGGAAATCGGCGGCGGCGGTGGAGCCGTCCACACCGAAGAGGGCCAACAGGGCCAAGAAGGTCCACACCGGCCAGCGGGTTGCCCACCCGGCCCGGCCTCTTTTATCGTCTCGTTTGTTTGTACCGATCATTCGTTCTTTTCCTTCAAAAGAAAGGGCAAGAAGATGCGCAGAAGCCGTTGCTCGATGCGCAAGGGGTCGCCGTTGCGGTCTTGGGTGGTGGAAAGGGTGTAGCCGCCAAAGTCGCAGCCGCCGGTGGTGGTCTGGCGCACCCGGCCGCTGACCATGAGGTCGTGGACCGTGTCGGGCAGCAGATCCACGGTGATGCGGGCGGGGTTGGCGCTGGCGTCAAAGCTGCCCGTGGCCGTGAAGACCCCGGACGGGCTGGTGAGGGTGATGGCTTCGCCGTTGCCCAAATAGACGGCCAGGGTCTGGGTGAGCAGGGTGGTGGGGCTGATCACCGGGTCCACCCACAGGGGTTCCTGGGTGGCTTGGGGGCAGATGGTGGGCGTGGGTGTGGGCGTCGCTGTTGGCGTGACAGTCGGCGTTGGCGTGACAGTCGGCGTTGGAGTTGATGTCGAGGTCGGCGCGGGCGTTGGCGTTGGTATCTGCTGTTCAATGCGTAAAGCATTCCCGTTGCGGTCTTGGGTGGTGGAAAGGGTGTAGCCGCCATATTCGCAGCCGCCTTGACCAGTCTGGCGCACCCGTCCGCTGACCGTGAGATCGTGGACTATGTCGGCCAGTAGATCAACGTTAATGCGGGCTGGGTTGGCTCCGGCCCCAAAGCTGCCTGTGGCGGTAAAGACCCCGGATAGACTGGTGACAGTAATGGCCTCACCGTTGCCCAAATAGACCGTCAGGGTTTGGGTAAGTAGTGTTGTGGGGCTGATCACGGGGTCCACCCACAGGGGTTCGGCGGTGGCCTGGGGGCAGATCGTAGGCGTGAATGTTGGTGTCGCTGTCGGTGTCATGCTAGGCGTGGGGGTGGGTGTCGGCGTCGGCGTCGGCACGTTGGCCTGGATTGTGATGCCAACCGACACGCCTTCGGCCACTCCTATGGTGGTGGCCGGGAAGCCCATGTTTTCTTTTTGGGCACTAACGGTATAGTTGCCACTGTAAACGAGGACGATGGTTGCCACACCGTCGATCCCGGTGGTAGCGGTGTAGACTTTGTTTGTGGTCTGTTCCGTGGCCGTGGCGATAGCTGTGTCCACGGGCGTGCCGGTCCAATCCTGTACAGTTACTGTAAGAGTGGCCGGATTTGAGGCTAGATTAGAGGCCAGGATCACGGCGGCGTAGACATCCAGCCGCCCGTAACCGTAGACGTTGTTGGGGGAGACCGCCGCGCCGTCGCACTGGCCGTCCATGACTTGGGTGGCCGACTTGATCAGCACCTGCTCTGTGCGCTCGATGTCGCCGATCAGGCTGGGGACTGCGGACCAGAGCAGGGCCACGGCCCCGGCCACATGGGGCGAGGCCATGCTGGTGCCGGAGCTGGTGCCATAGCTATCCGTGGGCGTGGTAGAATAGACGCCGCTTCCCGGTGCGGCGATATCCGGCTTCCTGCGTCCGCTGCCGTCCGCGGTGACCGGTCCCCGGCTGCTGCTACCGGCGATGGTTCCGGTGCTGGCGTGGTTGCCCACGGTGAAGACTTCGTCGTAGATGGCGATGGGGCTGGAGACGCTGGAGCAGCTTGATCCGCTGTTGCCGGCCGCGGCCACCACCATCTGCCCCGCGGCCCGCATGATGGCCGTGATCTGGCGCAGGGAATCGGCGTCACAGCCTTCGGAGGCCGGGCAGGTCCACGAGTTGTTGATGATATTGGGGGCCAGGGCCGGGTTGCCCTCCGTGGCCGGGTTGCCACCTTGGGGATAGGGGGCCAGGAAGAACTCAAAGCAGGCCGTGTAGCTGGCCGGGGTGCCGTTGCCGTTGTCCATGTTGCGGCAGCCCATCCACTGGGCTTGGGGAGCCATGCCCACCCGGTCATAGCCGCCTGTGTCAACCGGGGCTTCGCCCACCAAGGTGCCCACGGTGTGGGTGCCGTGGCCATAGTCGTCGCAGGGCACCTGGGGATCCGGGCTGCAATTGGCGGGCCGGTCGGGGTCATTGGGCCAGGCGTCCAGCCAATTGTACGCATGGCTCGCCGTGGACGTGTTCGCGTCCCAGCCCCGATAGTGGCCGATCAAGGCCGGGTGATCCCACTGCACCCCCGTGTCCTGGCTGGCGATCACGATGCCCTGACCTTCGTTGCCCAAGGCCCACACCTGGTCGGCGTGGGTGAAGGTGAGTCCCCAGGGCAGGTTGGCACTGCCAATCTGGTCGCCAAATAAGCCGAAAGGCGTTGGTTCCGGCTGGGGCTGGGCTTGGCGGATGGTCGGGTTGGCGGCCAATCGGGCCACCTCCGGGCGGCGGCGCAGACTCTCGGCCAGGGCCGCATCGCCCTGGACTTCGATCATGTTGACAATGTAGAAATCCTGGTGGGGAATGTTTCGCTTGTCCAGCCACGTCCGCAGATCCGCCTGTTCGGCCCGGGCCGTGGCGGTGAGGGCGGCGTAGAGGGCAGCGCCCCGGTCCGCGGGGGGGGCGTTCGTCAACCCCTGCTCGGCCAGGAGAGCGACGGGGTCAATCTGGGCATCCAGCACCACCAAAAAGGAGACCGTTTCCCCCGCTGGGGCCGCGGCCAATGCTTGGGCCAGGGCCGGGCTGACCGGGGCCGGGCGCAGGGCGGCCCACACGGTCCCCAGGGTGGGCGGGGCCAGGGTTTGGAGCAGAAGCAGGATCAGCGCGGTCCCCAGGAGGGGGAGGGCGATGCGGGTAAGTGGAGAGGCGGGTTTGGGGTTCATAGGATTGGGTGGTGAACGAATTGAAAATTGAGAGTTGAAAATTGAAAATTAAAAATGAGTAGCGGCGGATGGGGCTGATTTCACATTACCACGGTTTAAGGCGGTGCGCCAACATGGGTTATATTGTGCTACAATAGCCTCAGGCAAAGAAGACGATTTTGGCGCCAGTTCAGAATAGATGGAGTAATCATGACCGTTTCCGTCCAAACAAAAAGCAACGTCCTATATTTGATCGAGCAGCGCAGCCAGGATATCCAAGCAATTGGCGTGCGTCGGCTGGGTTTATTTGGTTCGTTTGGTCGCCATGAGCAAAACAACGAGAGCGATGTCGATCTGCTGGTCGAGTTTGAAGCAGGCCGCAAGAATTATGCTGCTTTCATGCGATTGGCCAATCTTTTGGAGGAGACGCTGGGACGTCCGGTCGACCTGTTAACATTGGAATCTCTCAGTCCCCATATCGGCCCAAAGATTCTGAGTGAGGTAGAATATGTCGCCCTCGCCCAATGAATATCTTCACCATATTCTGGATGAAACGGAATACCTTATGGCGGCGCGCCAAGGGTTGATTGAAGGCCGTTTCTTGAAAGACGCCACGCGAAAGCGAGCGTTCGTACGGAGCCTGGAAATCATCGGTGAAGCTACCAAAAACTTATCTGCCGAATTTCGAGAGGCACACCCGGATGTAGATTGGCGCAGCATGGCCGGTATGCGAGATCGCCTGATTCATGGATACATGGGTGTCGACTACGAACTGGTCTGGGATGTCGTTGTCAATCACATTCCTGACCTGCATGACGAAATTCAGCACATTTTGAGCGAACTCGAATGACCACCACCCACGACCCCAAACGCGCCCTCCTCCTGATCCACGCCCACACCTACCGCGCCCAGCCTTTTCTCCAAGCCGCCCAACGGGCCGGTATCCAAGCCGTCATGGGCGTGGACATGGACAAAGCCCTGGCCGAATATTGGGACTATCCCCTGGGCATCAACTTCAATGACACGGAGGGGGCCACCGCGGCCATCATCGCCTATGCCCAGGATCGCCCCCTGGACGCCATCATCGCCGTGGATGACAAGGGCAGCCTTTTGGCGGCCCAGGCCAGCCTGGCCCTGGGCTTGGCCCACAACGCCCCCGCCGCGGCCTTGGCGGCCCGGGACAAGTTCACCATGCGCACGGCCTTGGCCCAGGCCGGGGTGCCCTGCCCCCAATTTCAACGCTTCACCACGGACCAGGATCGCTTCGCCGTGGCCCAAACTGTGGCCTATCCCTGCGTGGTCAAACCCCTCACACTCAACGGCAGCCGAGGGGTGATTCGGGCCAACGATCCCGGCGAGTTTGCCAACGCCGTGCAATGGGTGCAAAGTATCCTGACCGGGGACCAGCCCGACGCCAAACCGGTCCCCTATTTGGTCGAGGAATATATCCCCGGCGTGGAGGTGGCGGTTGAGGGGATTTTGGATCGGGGCAAGCTGACCATCCTGGCTCTCTTCGACAAGCCCGACCCCCTGGAAGGCCCCTTTTTCGAGGAAACGCTATACATCACCCCGTCCCGCCTGCCCCAAGCCACCCAAGACGCCATCGCCAAAACCACGGCGGACGCGGCAGCGGCTCTGGGCTTGCAGGTCGGCCCGGTCCACGCCGAGCTGCGCATCAACGAAGCCGGTGCGTGGATTGTCGAAGTCGCGGGCCGATCCATCGGCGGTCTCTGTTCCAAGACCCTGCAATTTGGCGTGGACGCGCCCTTGGAAGAACTGATCCTGCGCCAAGCCGTGGGGTTGCCCATCGACTCCTGGCAACGGGTGGGGGAGGCCCGCGGGGTGATGATGATCCCCATTCCCGAAGCGGGCATCCTCAAAAAGGTGACGGGCGTAGACAAAGCAGAAGCCGTGCCCGGCATCACAGAGATCCAGATCACGGCCCCGCTCAACTATTCCATCACCCCCCTGCCCGCCGGGGACGCCTACCTAGGCTTCATCTTCGCCCAAGACACAACCCCCGCCGACGTCGAAGCCGCCCTCCGCACCGCCCACGCCCACCTCCGCTTCACCATCGTCCCGGAGTTTGTGCTGGGGTTTGGGTGAAGGGGTGAGGGGGTGAAAGGGTGACAAAAGGTAGGGAAAACAGTCACCCCTTCACCCCCTCACCCGCTCACTTACTAGGCGCTCCCTTACTCGGCGCACCCTTGGCCGGGGCCGCGCCTTCGGGGGTCCAGCCTTCGGGCATTTGGGCGCCCACGCCGAAGAAGAACTCTTCCATCTGCTCCATGATGAACTCGTGGGCCCGGGGATCCGCCAAATTCAGCCCATAGTGGTTGATCAGCACAATCGACTGTTCCATCCACAGCCCCCACGCCTGCTTGGAGACGTTCTCAAAGACCCGCTGGCCCAACTCGCTCTTGAAGGGCGCTTTGTCCATGCCCGGCAACTCCCGACCCAATTTCGCACACTGCACCATCCGTGCCATGATCTGGTCCTTTCAGAAAAAAATTAACCGCAGAGAACGCGGAGTTCGCAGAGATTCGCAGAGAAAAATAGAGAACCTCAGCGCTCTCTGCGGTTTGCTTGCTGTTCCATCTCGATTATAGCCCCCCTGCCCACAGAAACCAAACCCATGTCCTCTCCACCCCTACGCATCGTCTACCTTGGCATGACCGGCCCATTTTCCATGCTGCCCCTGGCCGCCCTCATCCGCAGCCGCCACACCGTGGCTGCTGTCCTCGTCGCCGGGAACCGCCGGGACACCCCAGCCCTGATCCCCCTGCCCCCGACCGCCCCTGCCGGCGATCTGCCCCTGCTTCCCTCTTTTCGCAACCGAACCATCATGGATCTGGCTTGGGAAAACGGGATTGACCTTTATCGCGTTCACGACCCGTCAGCCCGGCATGTGGCGGATCTCGTCCACAACCTGGGGGCGGATGTGGGCTGCATCGCTTGCTTCAACCATCTGATTCGAGACCCCCTGCGCAGCGCCCCCCGACTGGGTTTTCTCAACGTCCACCCCTCCCTGCTCCCCGCCTATCGGGGACCGTCGCCCCTTTTCTGGACCTTCCGAGACGGCGTGACCGAGACCGGCGTCACCATCCACCGTGTGGACGCCGGCATGGACACCGGCCCCATCCTGGCCCAAGCCCCCCTCACCCTGGCCGACGGTCTCACCGGCCCCGAAGTTGACCGTCTGGCCGCGGCCCTGGGCGGCGAACTGTTGGTCCGCGCCCTGGACGGCCTGGCCGATGACACGATCACCCCCCGTCCCCAGCCCGAAGGCGGCTGGGCCAACCCCCACCCTCAACTCGCCGACTTCCGCCTGGACCCAACCTGGTCCGCCCGCCGCGCCTTCAACTTCATGCGCGGGGCCGCGGAGTGGGGCGTCCCCTTCGCCGTGGAAATCGACGGCCAAACCTTGTCCCTCACCCGCGCCTTGGCGTACAATGAAATCGAACAGTTGGACAGTGCTGGGCGGATCGAGGATTACCGAGTTCGGGTTCAATTCTCCCCCGGCGTGCTGGAAGCCAACCTGACATAAACTCGCCATTCGCCATTCGCCATTCGGAGATTCGCCCCATGCGCTACTTCATCACCGGAGCCACCGGTTTCATCGGCGGGGAAGTCACCCGTCAACTGCGGGCCGCGGGCCACGACGTGATCGCCCTGGTCCGCTCGCCCAAAAAGGCGGGCAAGCTCGTCGAACTGGGCGTGGAGATCGCCCCCGGCGACATCACGGACAAAGCCTCCCTGCGCGGCCCTATGACCGGCGTGGACGGCATCTTCCACATGGCCGCCTGGTACGAAGTGGGCGTCCGGGACCGCAGCATGGCCGAGCGTATCAACGTCCAAGGCACCCGCAACGTGCTGGACCTGATGCAGGAGTTGGCCATCCCCAAGGGCGTCTACACCAGCACCATCGCCGTCTTTGGGGACACGGGCGGGCGGCTGGTGGACGAATCCTTCCGCCACAACGGCCCCTGGCTCAGCGAATATGACCGCACCAAATGGCTGGCCCACTATGGCGTGGCCGACCCCCTGATCCAGAACGGGCTGCCCCTGGTCATCGTCCAGCCCGGCGTGGTCTACGGGCCGGACGACACCAGCAGCATGGGCGACGCCGTGCGGGACTATCTGCGCAAAAAGCTGCCCGTGGCCCCCAAAAAAGCCGCCTTCTGCTGGGCCACGGTGGAGGACACGGCCCGGGGCCACCTGTTGGCTATGCAAAAGGGCGTGCCCGGCCAAAGCTACATCCTGGGCGGGCCGGTTCACACCTTCGAGGCCGTGCTGGACTACGCCGCCAGCGTCACCGGCATCCCCGCGCCGGCGGTGCGCCCCGGTCCCGGCCTCATGCGCCTCATGGCGGCGTCTATGCAGCCGGTCAGCAAGATCCTGCCCCTGCCCACCAGCTACCACCCCGAAAGTCTGCGGGTCATGGCCGGGGCCACCTACACCGCCAGCAACGCCAAAGCCCGCCGAGAGCTGGGCTGGGTGCCGCGCCCCCTGTCGGACGGTCTTCCCCCGGTCCTGGCGTACGAGATGGAGAAGTTGGGGATCAGATCGGAGCGGATGACGTTCTGTGTGCGCAAGGATGTGGTGAAGTAGGGCGAGGGGCGAATTGCGGGGGGCGAATTCCCGTTGACCCAGGAACTCTTTGGTGTTAAGATGCCATAAGAATTACGTGGCAGTATATGTCAAAGGAGGTCAGAAATGGCAGGATTGAACTACGAACGCTGGTGGTCGCTGCACCTGCGCGTGGCAAAAGGCGAACTTCTGTCCGAGCAGGAACGGTTCGAGTACGAGTTGGGGCAACGTCTCTTGGACGAGCAACCGGAGTTTTCGGGCGACGGCACCCTGGATCACCTTCGCACCCTCCGTACGGCCATTGACCGTGCCTCTTCTCTTCACGCCGAATTGACGACTCGGAGCGCTGAATTAGACAAAAAGATCGATGGTTTAGAAGTGGCTTTCCAACGGTTGACTGGCTACAGCTTGAGCCCTGAGTCCCATGTCCCGGCCTGAGTTGGACCTGATCCGGCAGCGCTATGGCTATGCATGTGGCTATTGCGGTGTGACCGAGATCTCGGCGGGCGGTTTATTGACCGTCGATCATCATCGACCACTCTCGGCCGGTGGGGATGACGATCTCGATAACCTTGTCTATGCCTGCGTTCGATGCAACCAATATAAGCACAGCTACTGGCCGACGGCTTCGGAAGAAGCGCATGGCCTTCGCGTTCTGCACCCCCTACATGATTTGTTGACCCAGCACTATCGGCTCAACCGTCAAGCCGGTCAGTTGGACCCATTGACCGAAACTGGCTATTTTCATATCACCCTTCTCCGCCTCAACCGCCCCCAATTGGTAAAACACAGGCTGGCCCAAGAAATTCGAGACGTATTAGCGGGCAAGCTAGACCTCCTCGAAAAACAAATTCACGAACTCCAAGGGACGGTTGCTGCTCAAGAGCGGTACATTTCCGCGCTTGAAGAGCAGATCGACTGAGAATCCCTATCCACCCACCCCAAAGGAAATATCATGAAAACTCGCGCCGCCGTCCTCCACGCCCCCAGACAACCCTTCCAAATCGAAGAACTCGACCTGGCCCCGCCCAAAGCTGGCGAGGTGCGGGTGAAGATCGCCGCGGCCGGGGTCTGCCACAGCGACTGGCATTTGGTGACCGGAGCCACGACCCACGCCCTGCCCGTGGTCCCCGGCCACGAGGGCGCGGGGATTGTGGACGCCATCGGACCGGGCGTGACCCGACTGGGGGTGGGGGATCATGTGGCCCTCAACTGGGCACCCGCCTGCGGCCACTGCTTCTATTGCCTCCACGACAAGCCCAATTTGTGCGAAACCTACACGGACCCCACCTGGGCCGGCACCCTCATGGACGGCACCACCCGCTTCAGCCGGGACGGCGCGCCCGTCTACCAGTTCAGCGCCCTGGGCTGTTTTGCGGAATATTGTGTCGTGCCTGTGGAGTGCTGTGTGGTCCTGCCCAAGACCGTGCCCCTGACCGTGGCCGCGTTGATCGGCTGCGCGGTGACCACGGGGGTGGGGGCCGTACTCAACACCGCCCAGGTCAAGCCGGGGAGCAGTGTGGCCGTCTTTGGGGCCGGGGGCGTGGGGTTGAGCATCATCCTGGGGGCCAAGCTGGCCGGAGCCGGGCGCATCATCGCCGTGGACCAGAGCGAGGCCAAGGGGGACATGGCCCTGGACTTCGGGGCCACGGACTTTGTCATGGCCGGGGGCGAGACGATCTCGGCCATCCACGGGCTGACCGGGGGCCGGGGTGCGGACTACGTCTTCGAGGCCATCGGCATCCCCGGTGTGCAGGAGCAGTGTTTGGACGCCGCCCGACCCGGCGGCGTGGTGGTCCTCGTGGGCATCTCGCCCATGGGCACGGGCACCAACCTGCCCGGCGCCATCCTCACCCGGCAAGAGAAGACCGTCATGGGCAGCTACTACGGCAGCGCCAACGTGGCCCGAGACTTCCCCCTCTTCGCCGACCTCTACCAGCAAGGCAAGCTGGACCTGGACCGGCTGATCTCCAAGACCTATCCGCTGGGCCAGATCAACGAAGCCTACGCCGCCATGCTCACCGGCGAGGCGGCGCGGGGGGTGATTGTGTTTTGAGTGGGATTGGGGCGTGGGGATTGGGTGTCGCCGGCGGCCACATCCGTTGATTGGCCAACTTTGTTTTATGGCGATGACTTTTCTCTAGCCAAATCCGCCCAAGAAAAATAGCCGTAACTATACACTAAAGCATCGCTGTAATCTCGAATGACTGTGGCAAAAGAGAGTTGCGCTAACTCATTTTCTCCGAGATATGAATAGGCTAACCCTCTCAAATAATGAGATCCGGCCTCCGCCCAGCGAAGCACTTCAGGGGATCTGTAAGAAATCGAAGGATCGGAGTTTGAATCGTAGCCGTCCAATAAACTCAAGGCCGCTTCAAAATCCTGGTCATAGAATAGTTTCTTTGTCACATTGGCAAGAGATTTTTCATCCTTCAGATCCGGTACCGTGAAGTTATCCATCCTTATTTCGTTGCCGGGTTTCTCAAACCGATGACCAATCCACTCTGTCTGTAACGGGTGATTTCCATCGGAACGCCCATAGCGTATTTCTGGGTTGCCGTCCTGATTTTCGTCGGTGATTACGGCGTCAAAATAGTCATCCAAGTACCAGGGCGCTGAATCATATCCCCATGAGGTCCAAATGTAGATGGCCTCTGGGGGATAGGGTTGTTTGGCGTAAAACGGTTCATAGGTGCCGTCGGGCTGGGTGAGAAACACCCAGACTTGGTTCCTCCGATCGCTAATCTGAATTTGCCCAATTGGATCAGCGATACCATCTTTGTTCAGGTCAAACGCGTTGGAGAGAGACTGCCAAGCCAGTGCCCTATCGGTTAATTGTTCGGCAATAGGCCGGGTTTGAGTCCACGACCACTGACTGAACAAAAGCATCGGATCGCATAAATCTGCCCAACTAGGATAGTACGCTTCTTGCGCGAAGATATATCGTCTTTCTTCGGACAAGGGCCAGTCTCTTTTGTTTTTACGAAGCCAAGCGCATCCCTGCCAGATGCCATCCCGGGTTTGTAAAAACGGTTGAATGTCCAACACATCCAACGTGACTGGATGTTCGGGAAAGTCCTGAGCCAGTGACTGCCACATCCTCTGCGCTGCTGCTGGTTCATCCATCAACAGATAGGTCATACCCAATTGAAAGTACGTATAGGGAATCACTTCTTGTCGAGCCTGATACGGATCATTGTGAATATCGGCCAGAAATGAATCGAGATACTCTATCGCTTGGGCATAGTGGTTGGTATGCTGCATCATTTTCGCAAATTGCCAATCGGCTTTCACACCCTCTCCCAAAAATCCACCCAATTCTTCTCGTACTGGAACTTGCCGTACCGGAATATACTCATTACCGATCAGCCGATAATCGATTTTGACTGGCAGGGCACAACAAAATCCGGCACTACCGGGACCTCCCTGCCATTTAATCAATTCGTATAAACCATCCTGATCGGTATCTTCCACCTGCCATTCGCCGTTTTGGGTGCCGTTATCCCCAATCACCATGTTTTGAAGTCGCCCATTTTGCCATGAAATAATGAAGATATTCGAAAATTCATCCGATGCGCCACTCGCGTAATCACGATAAACTAGTTCTGGAACACCGTCATGGTTAAGATCTTCAATCAGTGGAACTTGCTGGGCCAAGGCATGGCCATCACTAATCGGCAATACGGTTAATTGGTATGATCCAGGTGAACCATGTAGCCAATATAGTTTCCGCCAATACAAATTCTGAGTGTGCGCCACAATAAAATCTTCTTCTCCGTCACCATTCAAATCGGTAACAAACATTTCCCCAACATTCGCCCATCTTTCGATAAATCCCTCTGGCATTCTTCCAGCTTGGTTAAATGGCTCAACCAAGAATTCCTGTAACCAAGCAGGCGTAAACCACGAATCAATACGATTTTCAGATTGGAAGAAGAGCTTTTTCAATAGCACGTCTCGATAGCTTGTATCGGGGTATCGCTTCAAATAATCCAGAATGCGAATAAACGGGCTTCGTTCCTCACCCAATATCCGGTTAGCTTCTCCATCCGGCGAACTGGGTGTGGTGGTTGGCGTGGCGGTAATGGTTGGCGTAGGTGAGGGAGCCGTGTTCGTTGGGGTCGGGGATGGGGTGGAAGTGGCCGTGTTGGTGACTGTCGGTGCAGGGGTAGAGGTGAAGGGGATCGGGGAGGGCGTACCAAGCGGTGAAAGTGGAGAGTGAAACAGCGGAGAGACAAAAGAAGTCGATTGTTCGGCTGAAGGTTCACCAGTGGCGGATGAGTTTGTCCCGCGGCAACCAGCGAAAAAGCACAAACACAATATGACAATTGTCGGCAGAATGAGTTTTTGGGAGTTCATTGCTTTTCACATCGCTTGACCCAGCACAGTGGCTGCCTTCTCCAATATCGCCAATATGATCGACTCGCTCTACTTGTCCACCAGCTGGTCAGCCGAGGCCCGATTTGTGCGCATACGGGGTGTAGTTTCCGTCTTGGATACTTGCTGTTCTTCCATCAATTTGGCGAACTGAAAGACCAACACGCGTTTAGTTGCCACGGCTTCCGCCTCGGCAAGCCGACCTTCTTTTTCCAAAAAATCGTCCAAGCTGCTGCCCAAATATTTTTGGTTCACATTATCTCCTTATCTTTCGATGATTTTTTGATCAAATCATGAATTGCCAAACGGCCTGTATATTGTGCTTATTCTTCTGACACTACTATATGTAGATCTGTGTTTTTGCCGTTGACCGTTTGGATTTCGTAAATCAAGCACACTAAAGTATTTGAAACGGCTTAATTTAACATAATCGTGACGAGAGGCTTGTTTGGAACCCGGATCCAGGGTGAATTTCAGTATTTGCTGCAAAAATCATCGAAAGATAAGTTATCTCTTTACTCTTCACTCGGACAGCGTATCACAATTGATACGCCTTGCCAAGAGGAAATCGAGACTTTCAGGGAGAAACGAAGCCTACGCCGCCATGCTCACCGGTGAGGCGGCGCTATGATGAGCCTCTAATTGTCCGAAGAATTCGGATGTTTACTCATCAATATCTATTGCTTGCGCAGAATCCGGACAATACGGTTATACACGATATTCGATATCGCCGTCGCCTTTCCGCCGATGATATTCGCTGTTCCCCAGGTCTCTCCACCGGTTGTACTCACAAACTGAACCACGACTGTATCAATGTCTTCGTGATAGCGGGCGATACTGTGGTATCCAGGCACCCAGCCAGTATGTTCGTATTCGTAAATTGAGGAGTAGATCGCCTGCTCGTCGTCGTTGAGCAACGATCCATCATTCAACGCCCTCAGGAAGATGCCCACATCCTGTGCTGTGGCGATCATCGATCCACCAGGAATTACATGATCAAGTTGCCTGAGATCATCGTCATAGCCATACCAGTACCCACTGACCACATCATCGTAGTCCACCTGGCTGAGCAAACTGTACGTATGCGTTAGCCCAAGCGGAGCCAATATTTCTTCTGCGATGTATTGATGGTGGCTGTACCCCAACGCGTTGTCCAGGATACGGCCAATCAGCAGATAGTTTGTATTGGAGTAACGGTAGCGAGCGTCGGGCTTAAAATCTGCGGGTTCATCCAAGACCAGTTCCAGCGCCTTGTTGATGTCTGTCTGTGAAGTGAACCAATCCCACGCTGCATCGTCCGTGAAATTTGGAATGCCGCTGCGATGCTGCACCATCATTCTCAGGGTGATCTGATCGGCATATTCAATCCTTCCCACAAGTTCCGGTAAATAATCGGCGAGGGTTTCATCCAGGGACAACGTCCCGTTATTGACCAGCTTGGCGACGGCAGTGGCGATATACAATTTGCTAACACTGCCAATTTTGAACAATGCGTGTGGATCGGCTGGCTCTTGGGTGAGTTTGTTTTTCCAGCCAGCAGTATAAAAAGCCGGTGGCTGACCGGCTTGATCGACATAGACGATGATGCCATCCAGTCCCAGATCAACGGCATCGTCGACCTGCTCTTGCACCGTATCTGGCAAGGGTGCTATCCACGGCGGCACCAGGTCCAAGGGGGCGATGACAATGGCGATGATGATGCCCACAATGGGCATGATGATGCGAAGAACTCGCACTATACGTGTCTTATTGAGATTTTCCATGACCTTTTATATCCTCCCTATCAACTATTCGTGAATAGTACCTTCTCTCAGCTTCTCACTCCGTCACATCAATCAACGAACGCACCGGATCCATCACCCCTGCCAGCCCCTGTTCGGGATCCGCTCCATCGTGATTGTAGAACACCACCACAACGGTATCCAATTCAGGCGCATAATTGAGCACCGATCGAAAACCGGCAATATAGCCTGCATGCCCCATAGTTTCTCTGTGGAGCATGACGCCCAGACCGTAGGCACTACCGGGGGCGGGTGTCGTCATCGCCACCAGGGACGCTGGGTCATCAAACAGCGACCCACCGAACAACCCACGGGCGAAGGTGACCAGGTCCGGTGCGGTGGAAACCAGGCCGCCCGCCGACCAGCCGACGGATTCATGCAGCTCCGTGAGATCGCTCATGGCCTCCCCAAATCCGGTATAGCCGTGGACCACATCAACCAGCGGCTCTTCGTAACAATCCAGGAAGGTTGAGGTCATGCCCAGGGGTTCGTAGATGTGGGTGCCATACGCCTGGGCCAGGGGCATCTCCGTCGCCGCCTCGATGATCATGCCCAGCAGGGTGTAGTTGGTGTGGCTATAGCGCCACTGGGTCCCCGGCTCAAAGTTGGCATCTTTGCCATAGACGTAGCGGGCCAGGGTGTCGTTGGGATCCCGCTGGACGCAGGCCAGGCTCACGGTTCCGGTCTCCTCATCAACGACCATCTCAGTGAAGATATCCGCGTAGTACGCCTCGTGTTCGACCACGTTGTACAGACCGGATGTGTGGGCCAGCAGGTGGCGCAAGGTGATCTGGTCGCCAAACGGCAGTTGATCGGCCACCTCCGGCAGCCATTGGGCCAGGGGATCGTCCAGGGTCAGCACGCCCTCCTCGGCCAGTTGGACGATCACCGCAGCGGTGAACATCTTGGTGATGCTGCCAATCCGAAACGCATCGTCCGGCGACATGGGGGTGTCGTCCGCCAAGTTCGCCAATCCGCTCGCCCCCTCGAAGCGGTATCCCGGCGCATCGATCCACACCACCATGCCGGGCGGGAGTTCGCCTGCGGTCAGATCGTCCATCTTCGCTTGTACTTCTGCAACGACATCCGCCGAGAACACCTGCGGGGCATCCTGGGCGGGAGTTTTGCCTGCGGTCAGATCGTCCATCGTCGCTTGTACTTCCCCAACGACATCCGTCGGAAACGCCTGCGGGGCATCCTGCGCGGGAGTGACGCAGCCGGTCAGTAGCATCATTATCAAGGTCAGGATCGAGATGAATTTCTTATTCATGTGATTTTCCTTTCGTCTGAAGAGTTGGATGTTTATTCATCGATATCTATCCGCTGGGCTGGCCCAGAGAAATCACCACTTTTCCCTTGGCGTGTCCCGCTTCCAGGTAGCGGATGGCGTCGGGCACCTCGCTCAACGGGTATCGTCTGTCGATCACAGGCACAACTTTGCCGGTTTCGAGCAGTTCTTTGAGGAAGAGCAGATCCGCTTGGGTGGGCTTCACCAGCAGATTCCCCATCTTCTTGCCCCCCTTCTTCGACTTCAACGGCCCCAGCAGCATGGCCTGGAACATTTGGGCCGTGGCCCCTCCGGACATGACATAGACCCCCTGGGGACTCAACGCACGCTCGTAGGCGGAGAGGGGCTGAAAGCCATTGGCAGCCAGGATCAGGTCATATTGCTGACCGTTTTTGGTGAAATCCTCCTGGGTGTAATCGATCACATGATCGGCGCCAATCGAGCGCACCATCTCCATTTTCCCCGTGCTGCACACGCCGGTGACCTCAGCACCCAAGGCTTTGGCAATCTGCACCGCATAGGTGCCCACCCCGCCGGACGCTCCGTTGATCAGCACCTTCATGCCGGGTCGAATCTGGCCGTGATCGCGCAGGGCCTGGAGGGCGGTGACGGCTGCCACGGGCACGGCCGCAGCTTCCTCGAAGGTCAACCCCGCCGGTTTGTGAGCCAAACGGTTTTCGGGTGCTGTTGCATATTCCGCAAACGCCCCAAAACCGCTGCCGGACAGATCACCGAAGACCTCGTCGCCGGGCTTGAACTGTGTGACGTTACTGCCCACCGCTTCCACCCGTCCCGCCACGTCCGAGCCGAGGATGGGATGCTTGGGGGCCAGCAGTCCATACATCAGCCGGATCAGGAAGGGGTCCGCCCGCAGCAGGTGCCAGTCTCCGGCATTGACCGCTGCCACTTCAACTTTGACCAGAACTTCGTCTGCCTTGGGGGTGGGTTTTTCAACTTCCCGCAATTCGAGCACATCGGGGGATCCGTATTTTTTGGCAAAAATGGCTTTCATATCTATTCCTCTTTCTGATTTCTGGCTCGGATGAGAAGCGTGAACGGAATGAACCACAGGGCGATGAGCAGGTACATAATTGTTTGGCTGTACCCTGTATCGGCAAAAATATAGGTTGACAGCGCAATCGCCACGGCAAAAATCAGGGAAACGATGATGATGGATACTGTGTTATTCCTGGGAGTCATGTTGTCCTACCTTTCGTATATTCGTACATAAGATTGCTTCAATGAGAACGTTTTCTTCACTGCACCGACGCGGTGTATGCCCTGTCTAGGTCGACCGGTTCTTCTGCTGCATGGCGGCGCCAATGGCAAGACCCAATGCGATACCGATGGCCAGCCCGGCCCCGGCATTGCCCATTGCGGTCCCAACTGCCAGACCAACCCCAACACCGATGGCGATACCGGCACCGATGTAGGTTTGAGGGGATTTTTTGTCATTCTGATTGTTTGAATCTGAAGTCATGACTTTTCTCCTTTTTGCTTGCTTGTCCATATGATTTGGTCTCTCGATTATCATCGAGAGAGGCTTCTAAGTTTATGCCGTTTCCAAAACTCTTTGTTTCCACTGCTCCACGTTCACGCCTTTGATTACCAGCCAGAGGGGCAGGAGCACTTCCCCCAGGAAAGTAAATTCGCTGACTGTGATGCCAAAGTCGGGCACGAAGAAGAAGATGAAAGAGTCCGCCAGGTAGCCAAAGCAGCCGATCATAAGCAGGATGCCGATGATCCGGGGCAGATAGCCGGATTTGTAGACCATATAGCCCATGGGGAAGAGCCACAGCCCCCAGAAGACCTGGGCCACCATAATGCCGTGGGCGTGCAGGTCGATGAACAGGGCGGTGATCGACTGGACCTGCGCCGTCGAGAAGGTGGAGAGAAAATCCGGGCTATTCAGGATGAGTAGGACGGCGGAGTGGAACAACTCGTTGACAAAGGCGATGGGCACGCCCAGCAGCAGAAAGATCACCATCAACTGACCTGCGATCTGACTGGCCGGTTTGAGCAATTTGTACAGATAGAGCACCACGGCGATGTTGACCAACTGGGCCAGAATCGCGCCTACGAAACCGGCCCGGAACAGAAATTCATTGGCTCGGATATTGTCGATGGTGGTTGCGATGTCACCCGGCACAAAAAGCGTGTTGGGAATGTAGAGCAGACCGAGAATGCCCAGGGGAACCAGCAGCAGATAGAGAAATCCGGCGATACGGGCAGTCTTGTTCGGGTTGGTGAGTGCTTGCGTTGTCATTGTTACTCTCCTGTTTGGGTTGAATTTTGAACGGTTTCGTCGACGCAAATCATCCACAGATGGCACAGACTTTCACAGATTCTATCCGTGTTCCTTCCCATCCGTGTATACAAAGCAATTGACACATCAGAATTGAATGCAAATCCTCTGGCGTGACAGATTCGGCGCTTAGTGGCCCGGATCAACCGGGTTGACCGAGTAGAGAGACATTCCTGCATCCCGCACCTTGCGCAGCAGCCCATAGAGTGCCGCCTGATCAACCACCGGGCCGGTCAACAGCGTATCCCCGCTCTCGTCCAGGGTGATGGTCATGCCCCCGAACCAGTCACTCCATCGCTCATCCAAATGTCCTCGGATGCGAATTTCGTAAGATGATGTGTTCTCTTCCTCTGTTGACCTCTCTGTTGAACGTTCTGTTTCATTCATGCTATGCCTCGTCTTTTCTTGATGTTGCTTGCCTTGCTGCTACGGCCCAAGTATACCGGCAGGGATGGTGAGGCGTCATCACATCATCTGGTGATTGATGTGGTGATTCCCATTGGTCACTGATGTGGTGAGCGTCCGCGCAGAATGATGTGAGGGCAAGAAAAAGCCCCGACAGGTGAATCCATGTGCCTGCCAGGGCCGGGGTAAAGATGGGGACTACGGGGTGGCTTAGATCAGGCCGAGTTCTTTCGCCCGGCTCACGGCTGCTCGACGGCTGTTGACGTCGAGTTTGCTGTAGATATTCTTGGTGTGGGTACGCATGGTGTTCAAGGAGACCACGAGGGTTCGGGCGATTTCTGGGCCGCTCATCTCGGTGCCCAAGAGCTTCAGCACGTCAAGCTCCCGGTCGCTCAGAGGTTCGATCAGATTTTGGCTGATGGATGTGCTGATCGCGGGTTTCCCAAATACCCCCCGCAACCGACGTACGTAGATCGGGGCAAGCCCTGCTTTCGCCGCTTCGCCCAATAGGGCCATCATCGGGGAACCTTGGCTGACAAAAACGTGCATATATCCCTCCGGTTCGGCCAAGGTGAGGGCACGGGCCAGGGGCGTTAAGGCCGCGCAGATGTCGCCCCGATCCCCGTGGGCGAGGGCTTGGGCCACCAGAATCTCGATCAGGCTCCCCGTTCGCCCTCCGGCCTCCGCAGCTTGCAGAAGACGATCCAACAGTCCAAGTGCCAAGTCGTTTTTGTGTTGGGCTACGATAATTTGGGTCAGGACCATGTACTCGAACTCGCTGAGGTAGCTCAGATCGTCATCGACAGAAAGTCCACGGCCCCTCGCCCACCCCAAGGCGTCGGACAACCGGCCCTGGGCAATCCACACCTGAGCCTTCAGCGCGCCAATCGGTCGCAGATCCGGGACGGGGGTCGGATAGTAGAGCCGGGCGGCCTCGTCGAGCAGATCGAGCGCACCGTCCAGATCGCCCTCGTCCACCTTGACCTGGGCCTGGGCACGCCGCAGGCGATAGGGCCAATCCCCCAGCCCAGCTTTCTCCCCCAGGGTCTCACTCTTCTGCATTTCTTCTTGGGCGGCATCCAGAAGGCCCTGCTCCCGGTAAATCTTGCTCAACCCCAAATGGATGTCCGCGGTGCCCGGCGGTGCAGGCTCCCCAAGGGATGCGGCAAACAGCCTCGCCCGTTCATAGATCCTGATCGCCTCGCGCAGACGGCCTTGGGTCACTCGAATGTCGGCCATGCCATAGGTGCCGCTGAGGGCGAATATCGCACTACCGGCCCGCTCAAAGCTGCTCATGGCATGGGCCAGGGAGTCGTGAGCGGTCTCCAGATCGCCCATGGACCACTCAGCCAGCCCCAGGAGTGCGGCCGCCGGTCCCCGGCGCAGATAATCATCAGCGGGCAACAGATCCAGCGCCCGCCGGGCATGGCGCACGCTGCCGGGGATGTCTCCATTGGCCTGGGCAATGTAGGCCTGGGCCGTGGCCATGGAGGCGGGCAGGGTTTGGAATTGTGCTTGGTCCGCGACGACCATTGTCTCCGTCGGCGCGTCGAGCATAGCCTGGGCGTCCCGCAGACGGGCGGCACCGGCCTCCATCTCCCCGGCGTTGAGCAGGGCCCAGGCATAGGCAACGTTTAGCACGGGCCGGGCGCGCACCAGATCGTCGGGTATGGGTTGCACCCAGCTCCGCCAGGCCACGGACTGGAAACGCCCGTCCATGGCCGGCCATGCCAACTCGACCAGCCGCGCCATCCGCTCAAAATCTTCGGCGGCCAGGGCATGACAAACCGCATCCCCTGGCTCTCCGTTCTCCTCGAACCATTGGCTGGCACGGAGATGAAGCGTGGCCACGTCCGCCCCTGGGTTCTCGGCGCGCGGGGCGGCACCTTGAGTCAACCGCTGGCGCAGCAGATCCCCAAAGAGATGGTGATAACGATACCATCGCCGCTGGTTGTCCAGGGGGATGAGGAAGAGGTTGGCCTGCTCGATGCGCTCCAGGGTTTCCTGGCCCGATGCCGAGGGTGCCAGATCTGGGCCCAGAACGGCATCGCACAGGGGGCCGCACAGGCGGTCGAGGATCGAGGTGTGCAGCAGGAAGGTCTGGATGGGTTCCGACTGTTGGTGCAAAACCTCTTCCAGCAGATAGTCCATCACAAAGCGGTGGCTACCGGTAAAAGAGTGGATAAAGTCGGCCGTATTTGCTCGCCCCTGCATGGAGAGGGCCGCTAATTGCAGACCGGCGATCCAGCCCTCGGTGCGGATTTCCAGGGCGGAAACGTCATCGTCTGTTAGGCTGAGGCCCATCACCTGGTTGAGGAAAGCCGCTGCTTCGGTGGAGGTGAAGCGCAGATCGGCAGCGCGTAGCTCGGTCAATTGGCCCCGCACACGCAAGCGGGCCAGGGGCAGGTTTGGATCCTCCCGGGTGGTGATGACCAAGTGCATGGGAGGCGGCAGATGATCGATCAGAAAGGTGAGGGCGTCGTTGGCCGGCTTGGCATCGATCACATGGTAGTCGTCCAGGACGAGGATGAAATTGTCCGGGATGGTGGTGATTTCGTTGAGCAGGGCCGTCATCACCGTCTCGATGGATGGCGACTGGGACGTTTGTAGCAGCCCCAAGACCTCTGCGCCAAATGTGGCGGGACCGGTCTCGGCGGTGACCATCTGCAAGGCAGCGATCAGATAGGCCAAAAAGCGGACGGGGTCGTTGTCCCCTGCGTCCAACACCAGCCAGCCCACGGGCCGGCCACAGGCAGTGGCCCATTCGCTGGCCAGGGTGGATTTCCCAAACCCGGCCGGCGCAGAGATAAGGGTCAGTTTACGATGCAGCCCCTCGTTCATGTGTTGGATCAGGTGGGGGCGGGCAACAGCCTTGGGACGAGCTGGCGGGAGATAGAGTTTGGTGGCGAGAATGGGCGTAGGCATAGGGCTATCATACAACAGACCGGGCAGTTGCTTCAACCTTGCAAAATTAGGCGTCGAACTGAGGGTACAGAATTTCAGTTGATCAAAAAAACCCATGCACCGCATGGGTTTTCTTGATCAATCGCCGGGATGTCTTCGCTACATCGACATCTCAAACGTTTCGTACACGGAAATCTGCCCGCCATCGTTCAAGTGCGGATGGTCCTTCACCTTGGCCACGGCGTCGTCCATGGAATCCGCGGAGATGATGGTGTAGCCGGTGCAGCCCGTATGGTCGGTCGGCCCGTCGCTGATCCCGTCATTGGTGACCAGCTTGGACCCGCTGAAGGGGTTGCCGCCATCCACCACCGCGGCCCCCATCTTGCCATACCAGGCCCCCCACGCCGCCATCACTTCGGCGATCATGGCTTCATCTTCCGGCATGGTCCCACCCATATACAGTAAAACAAAGTTGGTCATTGATCCTTCTCCCTTTTGAAAGTACCTCCCCAAAGCGAACCTGCCCGGCCATGATAGCACGTTTGTTCTGGGAATGAAGGTAAGCTGGATTACGCATTTTTGTGCAATACAAAGGCGATGAGCGCTTTTTGGACTTGATACAGATAGCGTTTCTGGGCATACCCCGCAAAATAATGCGAGTCGATGACCTCGGCATGGATCTCTTGCGCCACATTGAAGGGCGGGCAGGGGATCACCCAGGCATCCGGCTTGGCCACGGCCAAATCGGTCAGGGTCAACTGGAGGGATGGGTCGGTGAAGCCTTGGGGCCAGGCGTCGGTCAAGATCACGTCGGCACCGGTCAATCCATCCTGTTTGATGTGGCTGATCTCGATGCCCGGCGGCATGTCCGGCGTGGGGCCAGGGGGCAGAACATGGACCATGTCCAGCCCCATCACCTGCCCAAGCCGCTGCCACGAGGTCAAGACGTTGGTGGGTGGTCCCAGGATGCAATAGCGCAGGCTGTGGGGGTCGCCCTTTTCCTTCTTGATGGAATAGAGATCCGCCAGCACCTCGCACGGGTGGGCCAGGCCGGTCATGGCGTTGATGACCGGCTTGGCGCTGCTGGCGGCAAAGGCGGCCATGCGCTCGTGGTCCCGATCCCGCAGGATGTAGAGGTCCATCCAGTTGTCCATATAGCCCGCCAGATGGCGAACGGCCTCCCCAGTTTTGAGCAGATTGGGCACCTCGACCGGGGTGATGCCCAGATCAACCAGGGCCTTGGTAAAGGTGGCCCGCGTCCGAATGCTGTTGCCCTCAAAGGAAACGCAGGCGGTCAGGCCTGTTTGGCGGGGGAAGGTTAGGCTTTCGGAGCGGTCCGCAAGGTCGAAGATCTGGTCGATCTCCGCGGGCGAGAGATCGTTGACGGTGATGATGTCTTTTTTCATGGGTGTCCTCGATGCGCATCAGGATGCAAACCGGTGTTCGCCGCGGGGAAGGAGCGCTGCGGCCCAAAAACTCTTCAGCGGGCCTCAACGGTCAAGACTCCACTTTTGACCTACGCAGAACCAAGATCAAGCACAAGAATGGTCGTGGTTTTTTCAAAAAATAGATCCACGAATCTGCACGAATCTACACGAATCTTTTTTTGTCGATTCGTGTAGATTTGTGCAGATTCGTGGATCATTGTTGTTACAGCCCTAAGGATCGCCCGATCACTTCCTTCATAATCTCATTCGTGCCGCCGTAGATGGGTTGGGCCCGGCCGTCGACGAAGGCCCGGGCCACGAAATATTCTCGCATCAGCCCATAGCCGCCGTGGAGTTGGAGGCAGCGGTCCAGGGCGCGGCTTTGCACGTCCGTACACCAATATTTGGCCATAGCCGCCTTCTCCGGGGTGAGGGTACCGGCCACGAGGTCGAGAATGCACTGGTCGATGAAGGTGCGGGTGACTTCCAACTCCGTGGCGATTTCGGCCAGGACGAAGCGGGAGTTTTGGAAGCTGCCGATGGGTTTGCCAAAGGCTGTGCGCTCTTTGACATAACGCAGGGTGTGGGCCAGCACGGCCTCGGCGTTGGCCACCGCGCCCACGGCCAGGGTCAGCCGCTCCTTGGCCAATCCCTGCATAAGATACGAAAAGCCCTTGCCCTCCTCGCCCAGCAGATTTTCGGCGGGGACTCGCACGTTGACGAAGAAAAGTTCCGCCGTGTCTTGGGCGTGCATGCCGATTTTGTCCAGGTTGCGCCCCCGCTCGAAGCCATCCATGCCCCGCTCCACGACCACCAAACTCATGCCCCGGGAGCGCTGGCTGGGGTCGGTTTTGACCACGACGACCACCACGTCGGCCAAAATGCCGTTGGAGATGAAGGTCTTCTGGCCGTTGACGATATAGTGATCCCCGGCGGCGTCCGTGCCCCGCACCGCGGTGGTGCGGATGCCTTGCAGATCGCTGCCCGCGCCCGGCTCGGTCATGGCGATGGCGACGATGCCTGTACCGTCCGCGGCACCGGGCAGCCAGCGGGCCTTTTGGGTCTCCGTGCCCAGGCGGGTGATGTAGGGCACGGCCATGTCCGAGTGGACCGTGAAGCCCACGCCGTTGACATTGGCCCGGGCGATCTCCTCGGCCACCATGGCGCTGAAGCGATAGTCCGGCTCGCCCATGCCGCCGTAGGCTTCGGGCACATCCATGCTCAAAAAGCCCAAGGCCCCGGCAGCCGCCCAGATGGACCGGGGCACGATCCCCGCAGTCTCCCAGGCTTCGTGGTGGGGCACGATCTCTTTTTCGATGAAATTGCGCAGGGCGTTGCGGAACATGATCTGCTCGGCGGTCAGGTGGTGGTCGCGCATGGGTGGGCCTCTGGGGTGAAGGGGGGAATGGGTTGATGGGTTGATTTGTGGGCGGGTGGGGAAGTGGGTAGTTGTGGGCAGGATACCGCCAAGGGGGGTTTTCGGCAACTTTGGGGTGTCACAGTTCCCCCCAAAGTTGAGGGCTGGGGGGGAACCCGAAATGAGACTTTTATCACATTTTGACAGATCGGACGATTATCAAGTAAAACCGGGGATTGTGCTATAATTCACACAAGATTTAGTTTGCTTTAATCTTGCTTTCATGTAAAATGGTATTCTTTTACCCGTCAAAACTCAGCCAGCTCGGAGACGCTTCATGAATCGGTCATCCAATCCACTCCCCTCGTCGCCCGCAGGATCAGTGCGCTTGTGGCAGATCAGCCTCTTCGCCGTCATGGGCATCATGATCGGTCTGGGGACTTTCACCTTTAACTATGCCGAGGGGCTGTCCTATTTCTCCACGGACCCCGCCGCCTGCGTCAACTGTCACATCATGCGGGAGCAATTTGATGGCTGGAACCATTCCAGCCACAAGAATGTTGCCGCCTGCAACGACTGCCATGCGCCCCACGACCCCGTGGGCAAGTTGGTGATCAAGGGTATCAACGGCTGGAACCACAGCCTGGCCTTCACCACGGGCAACTTCCCGGATCCGATCCGGATCAAGGGCATGAATGCCAAGGTGGCCCAGGATAATTGTGTCTATTGTCATGCGGATCTGGTCAGCCAGATCCATCAGGAAGAACCGGATAAGCAAGAAACCTGCATCGCCTGTCATGGCAATGTGGGGCACGGCAAATAGTGCAGCGTCATCATTCCAATCCAAACCCTGTCCATTGAAGGAGCGAAGTCCATGCTAAAATCTCTATTTTCTCGCCAGAGTCTGATCTATGTCCTGTTGACCCTGGTTGTTGCCGCCGCCACTTTTGCCGTGGTGGCCGTACTCTTTAACATCAATGACCGCAAGGAAGAGGCGACCCAGTATCCCCTGAAGGTGGTGGAAATTTCTGCGACCGAGTTGGACCCGGCCGTGTGGGGAGCTAACTTCCCCTACCAATACGACAGCTTCAAACGCACGGAAGAGGACTATGGCACCACGCCCTTTGGCGGCTCCACGGTCTATAGCAAGCTGGAGCGTTACCCGGAGATGATCCGGCTGTGGGCGGGCTACGCCTTCAGCAAGGACCACAACGAGGAGCGGGGCCACTTTTACGCCCAGATCGACCAGGCGGCCACCCAGCGGGTCAAGCTGGTCAGCCAGCCCGGTGCGTGCATCAACTGCCACTCGGCCGAGGTTCCCCAGTTGGTCGAGGAGATGGGCTGGGAAGCCTTCAATAAGACCCCTTTCAACGACTATGAGGGCATGTTGCATCTGGGCAGCTCCTGCGCCGACTGTCATAACCCGGACACCATGGAACTGCGCCTGACCCGCCCCGGCCTGATCAACGCCTTGGCCGCCAATGGCGTTGACTGGACCCAGGCCAGCCGCCAGGAAATGCGCTCCCTGGTCTGCTCCCAATGCCATGTGGAATACTACTTCCAGGGCGACAACAAACTGCTCACCTTCCCGTGGACCGGTGGCATGAACATTGACGCCATTTCCGACTATTACAATGAGGCCGGCTTCAAAGACTTCACCCACGCCGAGACCGGTGCCCCCATGATCAAGATTCAGCACCCGGAAACCGAGTTGGCCAGCACGGGTCTGCATGCCCGATCCGGTGTGGCCTGCGCCGACTGTCACATGCCCTATGTGCGTGAGGGCAGCGTCAAGGTCTCTGACCACTGGCTGCGCAGCCCCCTGACCAACCTGGAACAGGCCTGTCAGACTTGCCACAACATTCCTGCCGAAGAGTTGGCAGAGCGGGTGACCATCATCCAGAACACCACGGCCTCCCTGCTCCGCCGTAGCGAAACGGCGCTGATTGCCGCCATCGACGCCATTGTGGCCGCCAAGGCCGCCGGGGCCACGGACGAGGCCCTGGTCGAAGTGCAGCAACTGCACCGGGAATCCAGCCTGCGCTGGGACTTCATCTCTTCGGAGAACAGCACGGGCTTCCACAGCCCCCAGGAATCTGCCCGGGTGCTGGCCGAAGCCATTGACCTGGCCCGCCAGGCCGAGCTGAAGGCCACGGAGCTACTCCTGAGCCTCACCCCGGCCCAGGCCAGCGCCATCAAGTAGGACCGGCGTACCAGCTAGGTCATCAGTTGACAGAAAAGACGGGGCCGGACACAATGCATTGTGTCCGGCCCCGTCTTTTGTATTCTGACTCAGCCAAGAGGAAGGTATCCCATGACCCAAATCCCGCCTGTCTCCGCCGCCTTGACCGCCCTGGCCATTCCCCACCGTCTCTTTGCCCACACCCACCCGGTTCACTCATTGGAACAGGCCGCGGCCGAGCGGGGACAAGTGCCGGATCAGGTGATCCGCAGTCTCCTCTTCCGCCTGGGGGAGGGAGATTTTGTGATGGCGCTGGTCGCCGGGCCGGGCCAAATTTCGTGGAAGGCCCTGCGCGCCCACATGGGCCAGTCTCGCCTCACCATGGCCGAACGGGACGAGGTGCTGCGGGTGACCGGCTACCCCATCGGCGCGGTGGCCCCCTTTGGCATGCCCCAGGCCGTGCCCATTCTGGTCGATCCCAGCGTCACCGTCCACGCAGAGATCTCCCTCGGCTCTGGCATCCGCAACACCGCCGTGATCCTGGCCAGCGCGGATCTCCTGCGCGCCCTAGGCAAAGCCCAATCTGCACACCGGGCCAAGTTGGATGTGGTGGATTTGTTGGAGTGAGGGATTTGGGACTGGAGATTGGGGATTGGGCGACGAGCTCGGAATTCGGACGGGATTTCCAAATCCCCAATCCCCAATCCCAAATCCCTCACCGCTGCACGTTGGGGAGGAAGACCCGGCGCTCTTCGCCCGGTTTGGTGGGCGGGGTGGCCGTGGGGGTCGGGGTGCGGGTGGGGGTGGCCGTGGGCAGGGGCGTGGGGGTGGGGGTGGTGTAGATGGGGGGCAGATCCGTGCCGCCGACCACGCCCAGGGGCGAATAGCCGGCGTAGCCGGGGAAGACCGTGCCCAAATTGGCGTTGCCCAAGCGCCGGATCAGGATCTCGCTGAGTACCCGGCGATAGTCCGTGGTGATGGCCAGATCGGCGTGGTCGTAGAGTTGATCGTTGTGCAGCCCCGGCCAGACCCCATGCACCTGGCCGCCGTTGACATTGCCCCCCAGCACAAACATCACATTGCCGTGGCCGTGGTCCGTGCCGCCGCTGCCGTTCTCCCGCAGACGACGGCCAAACTCGCTCATCACCACCACGGTGACCCGCTGGTTGTAGTTCAGGGTGCCTGCGCCGTCCAGATCCGTGTAAAAAGCGTTCAACCCTTGGGCCAATTGGCCCAACAGCCCCGCAAAATAGCCGCCCCCATTGCCCCCCTGATACTCGTGGGTATCCCATCCGCCCAGATCCACCGTGGCCACCCGCAAGCCCAACTGCAACTTGATGATCTGGGCCACGGAGCGCAGATTGTTGCCAAAGCTACCGCCAGGATAGACCGCGCCGTTGGCCGGGGTATAGTTGTCTGTGTTGCTGCCCTCAATGATGTCCACGGCGTTCAGGGTCTGGATGCCAGCCTGATGCAGCCACGACGGGCCGCCATAGAGCTTGCGCAGGGCCATGCGCTGCAAATTGCGATAGTACCAGTGGCCGTGAAAGGTGAAGCTGTCCGGGCTGGTCATGCCGATGGTCTCGATGCTGCCCAGCAAGGAGGAGGGAGCCAGATTGCCCGTGGCCAGGGCGGGCAAGATCACCTCGGCGGGGATGTCACCTGCGCTCTGCAAGTGGCGGGTGAGCCAGCCCGTGGTGGTACTCTTGTTGTCCGGTGTGCCCCGTTCCATAAACTCCATGGCGTCGAAATGGCTGCGGGTGTCGCTGGTCAACCCGGCGGCGTGGATCACCGCCAGCTTGCCGGCCTGATAGAGGTCGAAAAGGGGCGCGGCCGATCCGTGCAGCCCCAATTGGCCGTTGAGGTTGATGGCCGCACTCTCCCCGGTCAGGGGCAGACGCAGCTCAGGCCGGGCGGACTCATAGTAGCCCCGGTCCACCCCGGCAATGGGGGCCACCACGCTCAACCCATCCATCCCCCCGCGCAAGAAGACGCTGACCAGGATCTCCTGGGTCGGCTCATCCTCCATTGCGCCAAAAGCCACCATGCCCAACCGCCCGCCGGTCATGGCCGCGATGGCCGACGAACAGCCCATCATAAAACCCCGGCGCGTAATTGACATGTGGATTCTCCAAATAGAACGTGAATGGGTCAGAAAAAATAGGCCACGGATGGGGCGAGGCAAGCGCTTCTCGCTCGCTCACCCCTTCGTTTCGCCAAGCAGCATTTCGCTAAACCAGTCCAGGTTGCGCCGAGAGGCGTGGATCAGGTGGCGGGGTTCGGTGAAGTTGTGGGGTTCGCGCGGGTAAATGTGCAGTTCCACGGGGACGCCTTGGCGCTTGAGGGCGTTGTAGTATTGCAGCCCCTGCTCCAAAGGCACCCGCTCGTCCGCGCCGCCGTGCTGCATGATGGCCGGGGTCGTCACGCCCTTGACATGAAACATGGGCGAGCGCTCCCGGTAGATGGCCGGGTCGTCCCAGAACTCCACCCCCATCATATAGTCGGGCACAAAGCCGGGGATGTCTGCGGTGCCGTTGAAGCTCATCAAGTTTGTCACCGGCGCGCCGATGGACGCGGCCCGGAAGCGGTCGGTCTGGGTCAACGCCCAACTGGACATAAAGCCCCCATAGCTCCAGCCGCTGATGCCCAGGCGCTCCGGGTCCGCGATACCCAGGTCGATCACCGTGTCCACGCCTTGTTGCAGATCCCGGTAGTCGCCGCCGCCCCAGTCTCGCCGGTTGGCCAGACGGAAATCCCAGCCATAGCCACCGCTGCCCCGTGGGTTGCAGCGCAGGACCGCAATCCCCCGCTCACACAGGGCCGCCGGGGTGTAATAATAAGGCCTGCCCACATATTCCCGAAAAAAGACCGACATGGGTCCGCCGTGGACATGCAAGAGCAGGGGCAATTTTTCCCCGCTGGTGCGGTCGTACCCTGCGGGCAGGAAAAGGGTGCCCTCGATCTCAAAACCATCTGGTGTGATCCAAGACAACAATTCGATCTGGGGCAACGGCCCGGCGGCCCAACCACCGGGAAGCGGCGGTTCGGCCACTTTTGTAAAGGAGGCCGGTCCAGTGGCCCCGGCCACATTTGCGACATAAAGGCAATTGATCTCGTGATAATCCTGGGCCACCAAGACCGCCATGCCCGATGCGCTCACATCCTGGAAGTTGAAGAGCTTCTCCCCGTCAAAGAGGATGATCGGCTCCGACCCATCCACGGGCAGGGCCACCAACTCCGTGCGGATGCCGTGCTGGTTGCGCACGATCACGGCGCTGCCATCCCCGGCCCAGGCCACTAGGTCCGGCTGCTCGTCGGAGACTTGGGCCAGGGGGATGGACGCGCCGCCCTCCGCCGGGAAGAGGTGCATGCGGCTGGCTCGCGCCCAGATCATGGGTTCCTCGGTCACCTCGCAGGCGATCCACACCCCGTCCGGGCTGTAGCGGGGGAGGGGGCCAAAGGTGGCCGCCCGGCCCAGATCGGTCAATTCGGCCTCGCTGCCGTCCGCCGCAATGGTGGCCAGGCGGGACTCGGTCCACACATCCGCCAAGGGCGCGGGCTGGTGGGTGAAGGCGATGCGCCCACCGTCGGGTCGCCAATCCAAGCCCAGGATGTGCAGCCGTCCCCATGTGAGCTGGGTGGGTTGGGCCGGGGCCGCGCCCGGTGCGGGTAGATCCACCCCATGCAGATGGCCGAAATCATACTCCTCCCGCCAGTTGACCGCGTCATCCTTGGCCTTGAGCCGGGCCTGGCGTTCTTCGTCCCAGGGCTGGGCCACAAAGGCCATGCGGGTTCCGTCCGGCGACCAAGCGAAGGCGGACACCCCCAGCTTGATGCCATTGGCCTCCCCGGCCACCAACCACGCCTCACCCCCATCCGCCCGCATGGCCCACAGGGACTTGGATCGAATAAAGGCCACGGTCTTTCCGTCCGGGCTGAAGCAGGGCTGGGTGGCGCTCTCGCCAAAGGTCAACTGGGCCGGCGGCGCGCCGCCATCCGCGGGGACGATGAAAAGTTGATGGCGAAACTGGCTGGCGTCCTCGGTCATGTGGGCCATGCGCACGGTGAAGAGGATGCGGGTGCCGTCGGGCGAAACGGCTACATGCTCGATCATGGGATAGTGGATGTAGCTTTCCGGCTGCCAAACGTGGGTCGAAGACATGGTTGGAGTCCTTAATTTCGGGTTGGGGATTTTGGATTGTGGGCTGATTGCAGTACAGTCTGTAGTGTATCCAATCCTATGCCGAGAGTCCAGTTCAGGAGAGGGTGCGCAGGGGTGCAATGGACCGCATTCGTTTTGTATGCCAAAAGTCACTCGAACAGGCTACTTCAGCCTTATGGAACGAACAGCATGAGCCAACTGCCTAACACATCTACCGCCAATATCACCGCCCTCCGCACCCTGCGCGGACAGTGGCTGACCCTGCTCGGCCTCTACGCCGGGGTCTGGTTCACCGGTCTGCGGTTGATGGAATGGGCGTGGCCCCAGGCCCAGGCGGAGCGCTGGGCGATCCTCGCCGGATTTGTCCTCTTGGGCGAATTGGGGCTGTTGTGGTACGCCCTGCCCCGCAACCACCGGGCGGACGAGACGACCCTGCTCCCCACCTTTGGCCCGGGAAACTGGCTCAGCCTCTTCCGGGGGATGCTTTTGGGGCTGTTGGCCGGTTTCCTCGTTCTGCCCCGGCCCCAATTGGGCGTGGATGGCCTGCTGGCCTGGGTGCCCATGCTTCTTTACACGGTCGCCGCCGTCTCGGATATGTTTGACGGGTATCTGGCCCGCATCACCCACCACAGCACGGCCCTTGGCGAATTTTTGGACATGGAACTGGACGGCCTGGGCACCCTCCTGGCCTCGGCCCTGGCTGTACAATATGGGGTGCTGCCCTGGTTTTTCCTGCTGTTGGGACCGGCCCGCCAATTTTTTCTGGCCGGGATGTGGGTGCGCACCCGGCGCGGTCTGCCCAACCACAATCTGCCCCACAGCGACTATCGCCGGGTGGCCGCGGGGCTGCAGATGGGCTTTATCAGCGCCATGTTGTGGCCCTTCATGCACCCGCCGGCCACGGTCTACGCCGGATACATGGCCGCAGCGCCCATCCTCGCCAGCTTCAGCCGGGACTGGCTGATCGTCTCCGGGGTGCTGACACCGGATGCGCCGGGCTATCGGGCTATGCGCGCCCGGCTTTTGGGATTGTTGACTGAATGGACGCCCTTGCTTTTGCGGGGAATGGTGCTGATGGCCGCCTTCGCCCTGCTTCGCCCTCTCCTGGCAGACCCCGCGACCCGCGCCGCCTTCGCCTGGCCCGGCGGGGGAGACGTCCTGATCACGGGTGGCCTCTTGGCGGCGCTTGGGGGGATCTTGGCGCTGCTGGTGGGCGGGGGCGTCTTGGTGCGGCTGACGGCCCTGCTCCTGGCCTTTCCCGTGGGCGCACATATCCTCACCAGCGGGCCGAACTGGGCCAACCAGATCATCCTGGCCGCCTGCCTCTATTTGATCATCTCCGGTGCCGGGCGGCTGGCCCTGTGGCGGCGAGATGACCACTACATCATGCGGCGGCTGGGGTCGGCGAGGTGAACGACCACAAGGAGCACAGAAAACACAAAGAAAAGCACAGAACTGGGCGATGGGTGGTCGCGATTTTGGGGTGGGGTGTGGCGTTGATGCTCTTGGCCTGGGCGCTGAGTCGGGTGCCCTTGGCCGATGCCCTGGGTGCCCTGGCCCGCTTGACCTTCGCCCAGATCGGCGCGCTGATCCTGCTCAACGGGCTGATCTTCCTCACCTTCAGCGGGCGGTGGTGGCTGATTTTGCGGGCGCAAGGCCACCCGATTCCCTATTTACGCCTGTCGGCCTATCGACTGGCCGCCTTTGGGGTGACCTATTTCACCCCCGGTCCCCAATTTGGCGGCGAACCGCTCCAAGTCTATTTGGTGCAGCGCCGGGATGGGGTGCCCACGGCCAGCGCGCTCTCCGCCCTGGCTTTGGACAAATCTCTGGAACTATTGGCCAACTTTGGTTTTCTGGCCGCCGGGGTGGTGCTGATCCTGGGCTGGGATCTTTTTTCCCCAAGCCAAGAAGGGGTGGCCCTGACCATTGCGCTGGGGCTGTTGGCGATTCCCCTGTTTTTGTTGGGTGCCGCCGGGTTGGGCTATGCTCCCCTCTCTGGACTGTTGAGCGGGTTGGCCCGGCTCATCCCAGCCCGTCTTGCGCAGAGCTTCAACCGCTGGCGCGGCGTGGTGGCCCAAGCGGAAAGTCATAGCAGCCACCTCTTTTGGAACCGTCCGGGGGTGGTGCTATGGGCGGTGCTGATCAGCGGGGCAAGTTGGGTGGGGATGGTGGGGGAATACTGGCTGGTCCTGGGCTGGCTGGGGGTAGATCTGAGCGTGACCCAGGCCATCGGCGCGCTGACCGCGGCCCGGCTGGCCTATCTGCTGCCCCTGCCCGGCGGTCTGGGCGTGCTGGAAGCCAGCCAGGTGCTGGCCCTCACCCTGTTGGGCTTTGACCCTGCCGCCGGCATAGCCGTCAGCCTGATCATCCGCCTGCGGGATGTGGGCATGGGGCTGGCGGGGCTGCTCCTGGGCTGGGTCCACTATAAAAAGTGAAGGAAGAGTTGGCGGATGCAACGGATTTTTATGATTTATGTTCGAGGAGGCAGCAGATGAAAAAACTAAAGCGACCGACCTGGCGCCAAATCTGGCGCGAGATTTCCCGCACCCTGTTGATCGTGGTGGGGGTGACCATCTCCACCCTGGCCTATACCATCTTTCAGGTACCCTACAATATCGCCGCCGGCGGGGTCAGCGGTATTGGCATTATTGTCAACTATTTCACCGGTTGGCCCATCGGCGTCTTCTATTTGGTGGTCAATATTCCCCTGATGGTGTTGGGCTTTTTCCAATTGGGCCGTTGGCGTTTTTTGATCAACACGGTGATCGCCGTGCTGATCTTCTCCACCATGACCGAGGTCTTCCTGGCCTATCTGCCCATCTATCTGGAGAACTATCCTATCACCGATAACATCCTGCTCAGTGCCATCTATGGTGGGATTGTGGGGGGCATCGGCGGCGGGTTGATCTACCGGGCCGGGGCCAGCATGGGGGGGACGGGGATCATTGGCCGGGTGATCCAGATGCACACGGGCATGCCCCTGAGCCAGGTCTATCTGTGGACCGATGGCACCATTGTGCTGGTGGCCGGGCTGGTCTTTGGCTGGGAGACGGCGTTGTATGCCATGCTCACCCTCTTCCTGGGCGGACTGGCCACGGACTATGTGCTGGAAGGCCCCAGCGCCGTGCGCACGGCCACCATCATCACCGAGAATGAGCATCGGGAAGAGATGGCCGCCGCCCTGATCGACGGTCTGGGCCGGGGGGTCAGCCATTGGGAGATCACCGGCGGCTACACAGGCCAGCCGCGCACCATGTTGCTCTGCACCATCTATCGGCCCCAGGTCAACGATGTCAAACGCATTGTGGCCGACGTGGACAGCCGGGCCTTCGTGATCATCGGCGATGCCCACCAGGCCTTGGGATTTGGCTTTATCCCTTTGCGGACGAAGGGGTGATCGGGGATTGGGGATCGGGGATCGGGGATTGGTGATCGGGGATTGGTGATTGGGGATTAGGAAATGAAAAAGCCGCCGGGAAAGTGTCCCCGGCGGCTTTTCTAATCCCCAATCCCCAATCCCTAATCCCCAATCCCTAATCCCCAACCCCCAACCCCTACAAAATCTGGCTCAGGAACAGCTTCGTGCGGTCGTGTTCGGGGGCGACGAAGAAATGTTCGGGCGTGCCCACTTCCACCACTTCGCCGGCGTCCATAAAGACACAGCGATCCGCTACTTCCTTGGCAAAGTTCATTTCGTGGGTCACG
>JAGNDO010000068.1:17493-27445 GCA_018003515.1 Caldilineaceae bacterium | reverse complement strand
GCGTGCAAGTGGCCCAGGCCGACTGGTCTCCCACGGATCTGGGCACTCCCGCCCCTTCCGGCTCCTGGCAACCCGGCGAGTTCCTGCTGGACGAGCAGGTGATCTCCGTGCCCGCCACCGGTCCCCTCACCCTGCGCCTGGGCTTGTATGATCCCCAGACCGGCGTGCGTCTGCCCGTGGTCCAAGGGGATCAGGGCTTGGGGGATAGTTTGAGTTTGCCAGTTTCCGCGCCGTAGGGGGCGATTGTCGGAAACGAAGATGGATCATCCGGGAATGGGCCGGTTCTTGTTGGGTTGAGTCAGATCTGTTGGCCCATTCCGGGATGGGCCGAAATTTGCTTTGCGCAGACCGATCAATCCTGGTAAACTATGAGCAAGCAATGTGTGAGGCCAAGCTTGGTCCCACCGCAAAAATTTCACCCAAGGAGAGCAAAATGGACCCTGATTTGAGCGACAAAGAAGCTGAAGAGACCGCGCCCCATGCGGCACCCAAGACCGAGGAGATCCTGGGCGAGATCAACCGCCTGGGCACGGCCATTGTCCAGGCCATCCAGACCGCCTGGGCCAGCGACGAGCGCAAGAAGTTGGAGCAGGATCTGAGCAAGGGGCTGCGCACCCTGGCCGACAACGTGGAAGAAGCCCTGGACAAAGTGGGCAAAAACGAGCAAGTGCATGAATTTTTGGACAAGGCCGAAGATGTGGCCGAGTCCGTGGGCGGCAAGGTGCGGGACGCCAAAGTCACCGGCGAGATCAAGGAGGGACTGCTCAAGGGGCTGGCCGCCCTCACCGAGCAGTTGCAGAAGGTCACCAAGGATGTGGCCGCCCGGCAGCCCAGCGCAAGTCAGCCCGCGGCCCAGCCGTCAGAGGCTCCCCCGGCGGATGATGACGAAGGCCAGGACATCCCTATTTCAAAGGTGTAGGGGATTGGGGATTGGGGATTGGGGATTGGGAAAGAACGTCTAAAATAAAAATAGGCCCAGGGTTCAAAAAAGTGAACTCTGGGCCTATCTCTATTTTAGACGTCTTTTCCAAATCCCAAACCCCCAATCCCCAATCCCCAATCCCCAATCCCCAACCCCTAAAAAAACAGCTTCGCCACCTTCAAAATCCCCTGGCTCCACGGCACCCGGTGGGAGACGCCGGATTGGTTCTCGAAGTCGGCCAGGTGGCCCACGTACCAGATATAGTTGCGCACCAGGGCGTCTTTGTTGGAGTATTTTGGTTGCCAGCCCAGCACCCGCTCGGCCTTTTCGATGGTGACGAAGGAGTCCTTGGAGGCGGTTTCATACACCCATTTATAGAGGGGGGAGAGGTGCAGGGCCTCCAAAATGCGCAGGGTCCAGATGGCCGGGGCGGCGGGCAGGCCGCGGATCTTCTTGCCAAAACCGGCGTAGTCCAGCACGGACTGATAGTCCTCCCGCATGGTGGTGAACTCTTTGGCCCCGATGTTGAAGGTGTCGTTCACCGTGGCCCGATCCAAGGTGGCCGTGAGGTAGATGGCATCGCACAGGTCTTCTACGTCCAAAAGCTGATAACGGTTGTGGCCGTTGCCCAGCATGGGGAAGCCATGACCGTCCTTGGCCCAATCGTAGAAGAGGGCAAAGACCCCCAGCCGCTCCGCCCCGATAAAGGATTTGGGCCGAATCACCGGCACGCACATGCCCTTGGCCCGATACTCCTTGCAGATCTCCTCGGCCTTCACTTTGCAGATGCCGTAGGGGCCGACCCCGTCCAGCTTGTCATTCTCGTCCAAAGGATGATGGTCCGGGATGCCATAGACCGCCGTGGACGAAATATGGATCATGCGTTCCACCCCATGCTCGAAGGCGGATTGCAGCACATTTTTGATGCCGTCGATGTCCGTGGAATAGATGTCCTCGGCGCTGTAGAGGGGCAGGGCCGCTGCGGTGTGGATCACGATGTCCACGCCCTGCATGGAGCGGTCCACCGCGGCCTTGTCTCGAATGTCGCCGACGATCTCGGTGATCTGGCTCTGTTCGGGATAGTCAAAGGGGGCAATGTCCAAGGATGTGACCTTGTGGCCCCGGTCCAGCAGATGGCGCACCATGTTGATGCCCAAAAAGCCCGCCCCGCCGGTGACGAGATAGTGCTTGGGGGCGGCTGCCGTTGATGTCGTGTTGCCTGTCATGTCTGATTTTCTCCAAAATGTGGTTCGATTAAATGGTCAGCGTCCGTTTCCGGATCGCAGATTTGCCTCAAAAAGGTCCAACAACGTCCGGGTGGACTCGAAAGCCAATTCGCCGGGCAGATCCTGGGGCGAGTACCAGCCCACGGCGTCAATATCGTCCATAGCTGCCAGGACCGGCGGCGGATCCTGACTGGGCCGCGCCAGATAGGCCAGCACAATCCCCCGGCTCACCGGCCCATGCCCGGTCATGGGAAAGATCTGCAACAGCCGCTCCACGTGGATGGCCATGCCCACCTCTTCCATCAATTCCCGGCCCAGGGCGGCTTCGGGCATCTCGCCAGCGTCCATGAATCCACCGGGCAAAGCCCATTTGCCCTTGGCCGGGTCCACGGCCCGCTTGGCCAGCAATACCCGGCCCTGGTGATGGACCAGCCCGATCACCGCCACCTTGGGGTCGGCAAAATGGATAAATCCACAGGTCGGGCAGATGCCCCGCACCGCGCCATAACGCATTTGTTCTTTTAGTTTAGCCCCGCACAGGGGGCAGAAAACGTATTGTGAATTAGCCATAACAACCGTCTATTATAGTGCAAAAGGGTGGGTTGGGCGAATTGACCCATGCAGGATAGGTTAGCGATTGGGAGATTGGGAGATTGATGCGGCAGAATCTCCCAATCTCAAAACCAAATCATGGGATATTGGCTCGACACCACATCTCATGGGCTTCATCCCACTGCCAGCCGGATGCGGGCGATTGCATGGGGTGCTTGGCCCAGCCGGCGGCCACCCGATCCAGGGTATCCGCCCAGGATCGGATGCCGCCCAGGGTGTCCGCGGCTTCGACATTGCAGGCACCCACGGCCACCGCCGCATTGATCGCCTCTTCCGGGGAAAAATCCCGCAGCAGGGCGGTCAAAAAGCCAGCAATGGTGGCGTCCCCGGAGCCGACGGTGCCAACCACGTGGACCTGGAAACAGGGGGACCAGATCTCCCGGTCGGCCCACGTCGCCGGGTGGACCGGGGCGGCCCGGCCCAAGGCGGTCAGCCTGATTTGGCCGGCCGTGCGCACGTACAGTCCCCGGTCGCCTAGTTTTAGCCCAACGATAGCCGGTCCCATGTCCATCAGCGCCTGGCTGACCTCGCCCAGGATTTGGGGGGTGATCAGAGGCAGGATAGAGTGCCCCCCAGCCTGCTGTTCCAGATCGTCAAAGCGATCTCGCCACAACGTAAAAAGGATCTCTTCGATGCTGGGCAGAAAGATGTCCACATGGGGCAGGGCGGCCCCCAGGATGGCGGACCAGTCGGCGCGGCCGGCCGGGGAGGTCGGGTCCGGCATGGTCATGTCCAAAGAGGTGGTGAGGCCGCTGGCCTTGGCCCGGCGCAGGGTGTCCGCGAGTTGGGCACCACGGTCCAAGAGCATTTGGGGCAAGAGGGGCGGGTAGCCGAAATGGAGGAGGCGGGCTTGACCGAGGGCCTGCTGGTCCACATCCGCGGCGCAGAAGGTGTCGTTGGCCCCGGGGAAGTAGATGAAGTAGCGGTCTATGCCCGGCGGACTGATCACCAGGCTGTACGAGGAATGGGTTATCGGGTCCACGCCCAGGCCTTTGGCCAGCCCCGGCCCGTGGCCATCCACGATCTGGCGGATTACCTGGCCGAAGAGATCGTCCCCGACCTTGGCCATCAACTGCACCCGCATGCCCAGCTTGTGCAAAGCCAGCCCCACATTGGAGACCGGTCCGCCGGTGCTGATGGTGGCATCCCCGGCCATCACCAAGCGGCCCGGCACAAAAGCCCGGCGAAACTGCTCCGGATCATTGGCCGACAGATCCGGGATGATGTCCAGGCAGAGATGGCCGGCGACGATGGCATCGAGCGGAGTGTTGGGCGGGTTTGGCATGGGAGTGGCTTTCGGGATTGGGGATTTGGGATTGGGCGTTGCCGGTCAATCTTGGTCGGCGAAGGGGTAGAATTGGCCGTATTCGTTGCACAGGGGATAGAGGGGCGGTTCGTCCTCTTCGATGGTGGCGAAGCGGCCGATGGGTTCGTAAAAGCGATTGTCCGTGTTGTCATCGTTCACCGTGGAGACCTCGCCCACCAGCACCCGCTCGGACTCGGCCCAAAAGGCATGATACAGCGCCGTGGGCAGGGTGATGCTTTCGCCCGGGGCCAGGGTGACGAGGCCGCCCGCCGCCACGGTTCGTTCCACGCCGTCGCAACTGACGGTCACATCCGTGTCGGCCAGACCACCGTCCGGGGTGGCGTTGAAGAGGCGCAGGGCCAACTTGCCGCCGCCCCGATTGATGATGTCCTCCACCTTGCGCCAGTGATAGTGCAGGGGGGTGATCTGGTCGAGGTCGCAGATCAGCAGCTTTTCGGCGTAGAGTTTGCCCGTGCCGTTGGCCAGCATGGCCGGGTCTCCGTTGCGGATGGTAAAGAGGACCAACCCTTTGTGCGCAAAGTCACCCAGGCCGAAGTCGGTGATGTCCCAGCCCAACATGCGGTCCGCGATCTCCCGCACCTCCGGCCCTTTCGCTGCCCAATCCGCAGGTGTCCAATAGGCGAAGGGGGGCAGATGGAAGCCGTTGGCCCGAATAAAGGCATCGGTCCGGCGCAGGATGGCGTTGATCTCTGATCGTTTCATGGTGGCTCTCTTGGGTGGATCGAGGCGTGGCGCGCCGGTCATCTGCTTGGGGAGCGTGGCGCATTCAACTTTGCATAAGCATTCTAACCCAAGCCCCCTGGACTGTCAAAGCCCGCTGGGATTACTGGATGTGTTCCACGTTTTTAGTACGTGACCAACGAAATCCTTGTTTTTTGTGCAAGAATTTTTACCACAAAGAACACAAAGAACACAAAGATGGATCTGTTCTCTTAAAATCTCTGTGTTCTCTGTGATCTTTGTGGTAGATCTTTCTCTGGTCTCTTTATGCCCCAAATGTTATACTGCTCCTGTGATTTGTCTTGTTTTTCCACTCACAAACCTCGCACAAGGAGAGACCCATGACCCTTTACGGCGGCATTGAAGCTGGCGGCACCAAATTTGTGTGTGCGGTCGGCACCGGCCCGGACGACATTCAGGACGAGATCCGTTTTCCCACCACCCAGCCCGAGGAGACCATCTCCCAGGCCATCGCTTTTTTTCGCAAGCACCACTTAGCTAGCGGACTGGCCGCCATCGGCATCGCTGCCTTTGGCCCCGTGGACCCCAACCCGGCCTCCCCCACCTGGGGCTACATCACCTCCACGCCCAAACCCGGCTGGCGGGACACCAACTTTGCCGGCGCGGTCAGCCAGGCCGTGGGCGTGCCTGTGGGCTTTGACACGGACGTCAACGGCGCGGCTCTGGGCGAACATCGCTGGGGCGCGGCCCAGGGGCTGGACACCTTTCTCTATCTCACCATCGGCACAGGCTTTGGCGGCGGGGCCATGATGGGCGGCAAGCTGGCCCACGGCCTGGTCCATCCGGAAATGGGCCACATCCGCGTCCCCCACGACTGGGATCGGGACCCCTTCCCCGGCACCTGCCCCTTCCACGGGGATTGTTTGGAGGGCCTCGCCGCCGGTCCGGCCATCGGTCAACGCTGGCAGGCGCGGGCCGAAACCCTCGGCCCTGACCATCCCGCCTGGGATCTGGAGGCGGACTATTTGGCCTACGGGCTGGTCAACTATATCTGCACCCTCTCGCCCCAGCGCATCATCCTGGGCGGCGGCGTCATGGACCAGCCCCAGCTATTCCCCCTCGTGCGCCAAAAAACCCTGGGCTATCTCAACGGCTACGTCCAATCCCCAACAATTCTGGACAATATCGACACCTATATCGTACCGCCGGGCCTGGGCAACCGGTCCGGCGTCCTCGGCGCAATCGCCCTAGCAATGGAAGCAGCATAATGACCCAACCCAATCAACCAATCAACCAATCAACCACCCCCTTCGACCCCACCGAACACCCCCACCGCCGCCGCAACCTCCTCACCGGCGAATGGGTACTCGTCTCGCCCCATCGCACCAAGCGGCCCTGGCAGGGGCAGGTGGAGAAGTCGCCGCCGGACAATCGCCCGGCCCATGATCCCACTTGCTATCTCTGCCCCGGCAACAGCCGGGCCGGGGGCGCGGCGCAAAATGAAAAGTACGCCCACACCTTTGTCTTCGAAAACGACTTCGCCGCCCTCCTCCCCGACGGGCCGACCGGCGATGTGAGCAGCAGCCCCTTCTTCCAGGCCCAGGCGGAGACCGGCACCAGCCGGGTGATCTGCTTCAGCCCTCGCCACGACCTCACCCTGCCCCAGATGGATCCCGCGGACATCCGCCGGGTGGTGGATGTGTGGGCGGATCAGATGGTGGAGTTGGGCGGTCGTCCCGGCATCAACTATGTGCAGATCTTCGAGAACAAGGGCGCGGTCATGGGCTGCTCCAACCCTCACCCTCACGGCCAGATCTGGGCCAACCGCCGGGTGCCCACAGAACCGGCCAAGGAGGAGATCACCCAGCGCGCCTATTTCCAAGACCACGGCGCGCCCCTGCTCTTGGACTATCTGGCCGCGGAACTGGCCGACGGCGCCCGCATCGTCGTGGAAAACGCCGATTGGGTGGCCCTGGTCCCCTTCTGGGCGGTCTGGCCCTTCGAGATCATGCTCCTGCCCCGGCGGGCGGTCCAGGCCCTCCCCGACCTCACCGACGCCGAGCGAGACACCTTGGCCTCCATTCTCAAACGCTTGACCACCCGCTATGACAACCTCTTCGAGACCAGCTTCCCCTACAGCATGGGCTGGCACGGCCAACCCACGGACGGCGGCAGCTATCCCCACTGGCAGCTCCACGCCCACTTCTATCCGCCCCTGCTACGCTCGGCCACGGTCAAAAAGTTCATGGTCGGCTACGAAATGCTCGCCGGTCCCCAGCGGGACATCACCGCCGAACAGGCCGCCGACCGCCTGCGGGCTGTGAGCGAAGTGCATTATCGGGAATAGGGGATTAGGGATTGGGGATTAGGGATTAGGTCTTCTTCACCCCCAATCCCAAATCCCAAATCCCAAATCCTTAATCCCCCCAACCCAACGTTGAGTATTTTGGACCGTCACATCGAGAGGAAGCGCCTCTCGGCGTGGCGGTCCATCTTTCTTTGTCGGTGACTGTTCAGCCAGGAAAAAATAGGCCACGGATTGAACGGATGCGACGGATTTTTTTGAAAATCAGTGAAAATCCGTCGCATCCGTCTAATCCGTGGCCCATTTTTGCAGTTTGCGTCTGCGTTTTGTTCCTTGGGAGGGGAGAACTATGCGGGGGAAATTGGTGCGTCTTTTTTTGCTGTTGATTGTGTTCGTTTTTTGGTTGGGGAGCAGTCTGCCTTTGGCGAGGGCTGGCCGGGTAGAGGACGTGGGGGCGACGACGGGCGGGATCGGGTTGATGGGGCCGGTTGCCGGGCCGACCCTGGCCTATCCCCTCCTCTTTGTCACCCAACTGCCCATCCGTCCAGATTTCACCACCATCGGCTCCACCTTTGGCAACCACAGGGCCACCATGCAGTCCGTGGGCCGGGGCGGGGATCTGTGGATCCGCTACCCGGACGGCACGTTGAAAAACCTGACCGCGGCCGCGGGCTACGGCAGCACAGACCCCACGGGCTTCCAAGGGGCCAACGCCATCGCCGTGCGCGACCCGTCCGTCTCGTGGGATGGCACCAAGGCCCTGTTCAGCATGGTGATCGGTGCGCCCACCAAGCAGTATGACACCAGTCGGCTCTTTCGGTGGCAGATCTACGAGATCAGCGGCTTGGGCCAGGCAGACACCCCGGTCATCACCCGCATCGTCACCCAGCCCGCGGCGTTTAACAACATCAGCCCCATCTACGCCACGGATGGCCGCATCATTTTCACCTCGGATCAACCCCGCACAGGCGAAACCCATCTTTATCCCCAACTGGACGAATACGAGCTGGCCCCTGTGGTCTCCGGTCTGTGGAGCTTGAACCCGGCTACGGGGAGTCTGTACCTGCTCAACCACGCCCCGTCCGGGGATTTCACCCCCTTCATCGACAGCTTTGGCCGGGTGCTTTTCACCCAATGGGACCACCTCCAGCGGGATCAAGAGGCCGACGCCGACGCCATGACCCCGTCCGGCCAGCCTCTGCCCTATGGCACCTTCAACTATAGCGACGAATCGGCCAGCGCCACCTTCAACCTCAACGACCGCGCCGAGGTCTTCCCCGAACCCCGCTCCGATCGCACGGATCTGCTGGCCGGGACCAATCTGGCCGGTCATCGCTTCAACCACTTCTTCCCCTGGCAGATCAACGAAGACGGCACGGACAGCGAGGTACTCAACCACCTGGGCCGCCACGAACTCCACGCCTACATCCCGGCCAGCCTGACCGACGACCCCAATGTGGAGGAATACTACGGCCAGGTCAGCCGCTTCAACCCCAACCGCATCGAAAATCTCTTCCAGATGGCCGAGGATCCCCGATCCCCCGGCACCTACTATGGCATCGACGCCCCGGAGTTCGCCACCCACGCCTCCGGCCAGATCGTTTCCATCAGCGCGCCCCCGGCTGTGGACGCCGACCATATCGCCGTCACCTATGTCACCCACCGGGAGACCGCCAGCTATAACGAAGAGGGGGTTCCCGCTTCCCCCAACCACTCCGGCCACTATCGGGAGCCCCGCCCCCTGGCCGACGGCACGCTGATGGCCGTCCACGCCCCGGAGACCCGGGCCGAGGGCAATGGGGGCAGCCTCACCGCCTCCCGCTATGCCTTCCGGCTCACCACCCTGATCACGGGCACAAATGGCTATCAGGTGGCGGGTCAACTCCTCACGCCCGGCATTGCCAAGACCGTGAGTTTTTGGGACCCGGATCAGTTGGTGAGCTATACGGGCAATTTGTGGGAACTCAACCCGGTGGAGGTGCGGCCCAGGGTTGTGCCGCCAACTGCCCCGCCCCCCTTGCCCGGCCCGGAGCAGCAGATGTTTGACCAGGCCGGGGTGGACTTGGCCGCGTTGCAGCTTTTTATGCGTCAAAACAACCTGGCCCTGCTGATCTCCCGGGATGTCACCACCCGGGATGATTTCGACTTTCAGCAACCCCTCAACCTGCGGGTCAGCGGCGGCGGCACCCAAACCATCGCCAAGCCGGGCAAGATCTATGATGTGGCCTTTATGCAGTTTTTCCAAGGCGATCTGCTGCGGGGATACACCGGGGGATACAGCAACACCCAGCCTCGCCCAGGCCGCCGGGTGCTGGCCCAGGCCATGCACGATGGCCCGGCCCTGGCCGCCAACCCGGTCAACCCTGGCCCGGCGGGCAGCGTGGCCGTGGCCGCGGATGGCTCCATGGCCGCCTTCGTCCCCGCCCAGCGGGCCATGACCTGGCAGTTGACCGATGCCCAGGGCGTGGGCGTGGTGCGAGAGCGCTACTGGCTCACCTTCCAGCCCGGCGAGGTGCGGGTCTGCACCTCGTGTCACGGCCTCAGCGAGCTGGACCAGGCCGGGGATCACGCACCAGTCAACCCGCCCCAGGCCCTGTTGACTCTGCTCAAACAGGTGCCCGGTCTGGTGGAGCTGACCGAGCGGGTCTATTTGCCGTCCGTGCAGCGCTGAGAAAGAAGTAGGTGCGGTTTTCAACCGCACGGCCGTTTGGGGATCTCGCTCCCACGCTCTGCGTGGGAGCGGCTATTCGGCGCTCCTGCGCCGAGGGGCGCAGAGCGCCCAGTGGCATTCCCACGCAGAGCGTGGGAACGAGATCGGAACGAGATCCCCGGTGAACGCGAAGACGGGGCGGCGAATTTATCGCCGCCCCGTCTTTGTT
>JAGNDO010000068.1:0-17393 GCA_018003515.1 Caldilineaceae bacterium | reverse complement strand
GCTCCTGCGCCGAGGGGCGCAGAGCGCCCAGTGGCATTCCCACGCAGAGCGTGGGAACGAGATCGGAACGAGATCCCCGGTGAACGCGAAGACGGGGCGGCGAATTTATCGCCGCCCCGTCTTTGTTTGTACGACGATAGGTCAGAAAATCCTACAGGTTGCTGTCCACAGACGGCGTGGTCGGGATCTCGCTCCCACGCTCGGGATCTCGCTCCCACGCTCGGGATCTCGCTCCCACGCTCGGGATCTCGCTCCCACGCTCTGCGTGGGAGCGGCTATTCGGCGCTCCTGCGCCGAGGGGCGCAGAGCGCCCAGTGGCATTCCCACGCAGAGCGTGGGAACGAGATCGGAACGAGATCCCCGGTGAACGCGAAGACGGGGCGGCGAATTTATCGCCGCCCCGTCTTTGTTTGTACGACGATAGGTCAGAAAATCCTACAGGTTGCTGTCCACAGACGGCGTGGTCGGGATCTCGCTCCCACGCTCGGGATCTCGCTCCCACGCTCTGCGTGGGAGCGGCTATTCGGCGCTCCTGCGCCGAGGGGCGCAGAGCGCCCAGTGGCATTCCCACGCAGAGCGTGGGAACGAGATCGGAACGAGATCCCCGGTGAACGCGAAGACGGGGCGGCGAATTTATCGCCGCCCCGTCTTTGTTGTACGACGATAGGTCAGAAAATCCTACAGGTTGCTGTCCACAGACGGCGTGGTCTGGAAGTTGGTGCCGTCCGAAGAGGAGCCGCTGTCCGGGGTGCTGTTGCCGGGGACGCCTCGCATCCCCCCACGACCGCCGGGGTGACCCCTCATGCCGTCACGGCTGCCATCCTGGCCGCCCATCATGCCGCCCCGTCCGGGGAAGTCGCCGCTCTCCATCTTCTCAAGCATGGCGTCGGCCTGCGCTTGGGTGATCTCCCCAGCGGCCACCTTTTCGGCCAGGGTGGTCTTCATGGCTTCCAGCCGGTCGGCGCTCAGGGTGGACTTGAGGGCGTCCAAATCAACGCCCTGGGCTTCGGCGATCTCGGTGAGGGTCTGGCCACCGTCTATGGCGGCTTGCAGATCCTCGACGCTCAGGTTGAGGGCGGCGGCCAGGGCGCTCTGGGCTTCAGCCGGGAGTTGGCTGAAATCGTGATCCCCACGGTTGCCCTTCATGCCGCTCTTGCCGGAGAAGTCGCTGCTTTCCATGCGCAGAAGCATGGCGTCGGCCTGGGCTTGGGTGATCTCCCCAGCGGCCACCTTCTCGGCCAGGGTGGTCTTCATGGCTTCCAGCCGGTCGGCGCTCAGGGTGGCCTGGAGGGTGTCCAGATCAACCCCCTGGGCCTCGGCGATCTCGGTGAGGGTCTGGCCCGCATCCCTGGCGGCCTGAAGCTCGTCCTCGGTCATGCCCAGGGCCTCGGCCAGTACCGCGTTCTGCTCGGTACGATCGGCGTTCATCTCGCCGCCGCGCATGCCCCTGGTGCCGCCGGGTCCGCCAAAGTGATCCTGCATCCCGCTGCGGAAGCGTTCCACCAAGCCTGGCTGGGCATCCGGGGTCTCGGTCTGGGCAAAGCTGACGGCGGCAAAACTCAGCACGCTCAACGCAGCCAGGGCCGCCACAATCCCTGAAATCTTAAACCATTTCTTCATTTCACTCTCCTTGTTGGGTTGAATTGCCCCGCTTGCGAAGGGGGCGACAGGTGAATCGGTTCTCGAACCTTGACACAGCACCGGTCAAATTTGACCTTCCGTGTGGGGTGCTGTACCAATAGGATACCGGGGGAATGTAAGCCACTGATGGAGAAGATGTTCGGGAAGTGTAAAACGATCCCAATCAACCAATCAACCAATCATCCAACATGCCAACCCAAAGGAGCGCCCATGCAAGTCCACATCTACACCACTGGCGGCACCATTGACAAGATCTACTTTGACGCTAAAAGCACCTTTGAGGTGGGGGATCCCCAGGTGATCGAGGTGCTGCGAGAGGCCAACGTGACCATCGAGATCCAGGTCACACCCCTCATGCGCAAGGACAGCCTGGACATGAACGACGATGACCGGGCGCTGATCCACGACGCCATCGCCGCCGACCCGTGCGCCCACATCGTGATCACCCACGGCACGGACAGCATGGCCATCACCGCCCAAGCGCTCGTGGACATCCCGGACAAGACCATGGTCTTCACCGGGGCCATGCAGCCCGCCAAGTTCCGCATGACCGACGCCGTCTTCAACATCGCCAGCGCCATCACAGCGTCCCAAACCCTGCCCCCCGGTGTCTACATCGCCATGAACGGCCAAGTCTTCGAGGCGGGCAAGGTGCGCAAGAACGTGGCGGAGAATCGGTTTGAGGCGGTGGGGTGATTGGGGATTGGGGAGTGGGGATTTGGGACTGGGGATTAGAGATCGGGGACTTGAATCCAAATCCCCAATCCCCACTCCCCAGTCCCCGGCTCACTTCTCTAAATAAAAGGGCACGTCTGTGATGATGTGGAAGCGGCCTTTCCAGTTGGCCCGGCTGTAGAGGAGGGCAACCTTCAGCCCCCAGGCGGTCTGGTTATGGAGCAGGTGGTGCCACCATTTGGCGGGCACAAATTCGGGCAGCACCACGGTCACGTAGTCCCCCTCGGACTGCACATGCTGGTCGATAAAGTCGGAGAGAGGTTCGATCACCGAACGATAGGGCGAGGGCAGCACGTCCAGAGTGATGTCCGGGATCACCTCCTGGCAGCGGCGGACCAGCTCCTGGGTGGCTTCCGCATCCACTTCGATGGTGACCACATGCAGATCTCCGCTCAGGGCCTGGGCATAGCGGATGGCCTTGAGCACGCCCCGATGCAGGCTGGCGATGGGCACGATCACCGTGTGGCGCACGATGGGGGTGGGCCAGCGTCTACCCAAGGACAACTGCTCGGCCACCTCTTCGTAGTGGCGATGGATGGCCCGGAAGATGATGACCAGCAGGGGGATCAGCAAGAGGACGATCCAGGCCCCGCTTGTGAATTTGGTGGCCGCCACGATCACCCCCACCACCCCGGTGGCGGTGGCCCCGACGCCATTGATCAGGGCACCCCGTTGCCAGCCCGGTGTGCGCAGCTTGAACCAGTGGACCACCATGCCCGACTGATTCAAGGTGAAGGAGATGAAGACCCCCACGGCATAGAGGGGGATGAGGGCGTGGGTATGCGCCTTGAAGCCGATGATCAGCAGGGCGGCCAGGCTGCCCAGCACGACGATGCCGTTGGCATAGACCAGGCGATCCCCCAGGTTGGTGAGCTGACGGGGCAGGTAGCGATCCTTGGCCAGCCACATGGCCAGCCGGGGGAAGTCCGAATAGCTGGTATTGGCCGCCAAAAGCAGAATCAAAGCCGTGCCCGCCTGCAAAGTATAATAGAGCACATTCTGGCCAAAGACTGCTTGACCCAGAAGCGAGATCACCGTCTGGCCTTCTTGGGGCAGGATGCCATATTGGTCGACCAAAAAGGTGATACCCACAAAGGTTGAGATCAAAATGCCGGCCATCCACAACAGGGTTTGGCCGGCATTTTTCGACTCCGGACGGTGAAAGATGGGCACGCCGTTGCTGATGGCCTCCACCCCGGTCATGGCCGTGCAGCCAGAGGCAAAGGCCCGCAGGATCAGGAAGAGGGTCAGCTCCGTGGAGATGGTGGGGGCCAGTTCGCTCATAGCGTCCACGGGCACCACGCCCTGGAAGATCACCTTGAACAGCCCTGTCCCGATCAACAGGAAGATGCTGGCGATGAAGAAATAGGTGGGCACGGCAAAGACCCGGCCCGACTCCTTGATCCCCCGCAAATTGATGATGGTGACAAAGATCACTGCGGCCAGGGCGATCTCTACCCGCAGCGGGTTCAACTGCGGCACGGCTGCAACAATGGCCGCCACCCCAGCCGAGATGCTCACCGCCACGGTCAGCACATAGTCCGTGAGCAAGGCCCCACCGGCCACCAGGGCGGGCAAGATGCCCAAGTTCTCTTTGGAGACAGTATATGCGCCGCCGCCGTTGGGGTAGGCGTGAATGGTCTGATAGTAGGAGGTGGCGACGATGCCCAGCAGCAAAGCGATGCCCAGGGCGATGGGCCAGACCAGGCTGGCGGTCATGGTCCCGGCCAGGACCAGCACGAGCAAGATCTCTTCCGTGGCATAGGCGACGGAAGAGAGGGCGTCGGAGGAAAGCACGGCCAACGCCTGGATTTTGTTCAACCGTTCGTGCGCGTCCTGGGCGGTGGGGAGAGGTAATCCGATAAGTGTACGTCGTAGGTGAGCCAAGTTGATTCCTCAAATCAAAGAAAGAGTGTTGAACAATTGACGGATCAACGTCCCCGGCGCTTACCAAATGCCGAGGACGTTGGTTTAGGTATTTTTTTTGTACATGGTTGTATTGAACGCAAATCAGCCCATTATACCTCAAAGCCGTTGGCTTGAATCACATCCGCGTACCAGCGTCCGCTCTCTTTAATCGTGCGCTTTTGGGTCTCGTAGTCGGTCCAGATCATGCCAAAGCGCTGGCTGAAGCCGAAACTCCACTCGAAGTTGTCCATGAGTGACCATTGGAAATAACCGGCCAGGGGCACCCCGGCCTGGATGGTGCGGTGGGCCGCGGCCAGGTGGGTGGAGAGATAAGTCTGACGCAGGGTGTCCCGCACCACACCGTCGGCGTCCGGGCCGGTGCTGTAGCTGGCCCCATTTTCGGTGATGAAGATCTTGGGCGGTTGGTAGTCAAAGGCCATGCGGCTGAGTACATAGTGCAGGCCGTCGGCGTGGTTCTCCCACGCCATCTCGGTGAAGTTTTCCGGGCTTTTGGGCAGGGGAACCCGGTCCGCGGGCAGGTTGTCCGCGGCGCCTTCGTCCCGCACCACATGACGGGTGTAGTAGTTGATGCCCAGAAAATCCGTGGGCACGGCCATAGCCGCCAGATCACCGGGCAGCACAAACTCGTCCAGCCCCTTGGGCAGATAGCCCGCCTCGGTATAATCCTGCACCATGTCCGCCGGATAGCCTCGGCCATAGATGGGGTCCGCGAACCAGCGCACCCATTGCCCGTCCGCCTGCCGATACAGCCTGCGGTCCGCCGGGCTGTTGGAGGCTGGGGTGGCCCAGTTGATGTTGTGGGCGATCCCCACCTGGGCGTCAGCCACATTGCGCCGGATCACCGGCACGGCCCAGCCGTGGGAGAGTTGCAGGTGATGGCTGACCCGCAAAGCCGTGGCCGGGTCGGTCAGACCGGGGGCATGTTCCCCGAACCAGTGACCGACAAAGCTGTAGACCGCCGGCTCGTTGTGGGTGATCCAATGCTTGACCCGATCCCCCAGGGCCTGGGTGATCACGTCCACGTAGTCCACAAAAGCCTCCGCCGTGGAGCGTATGCCAAAGCCGCCCTCGTCCTGCAACGCCTGGGGCAGATCCCAGTGGAAGAGGGTGACATAAGGTGTGATTCCGGCGGCCAGCAGGCCATCCACCAGGCGGCTGTAAAAGTCGATCCCGGCCTGGTTGACCTCACCCCGGCCCTGGGGCAAGATGCGCGGCCAGGCCACGGAGAAGCGATAGGCCTGCACCCCCACTTCCTGCATCAGCTTGATGTCCTCTGCCCAGCGGTGATAGTGGTCGCAGGCCACATCTCCCGTATCCCCATTCCGGGTCTTGCCCGGCGTATGGGAGAAGCGATCCCAGATCGACTCCCCCCGGCCCTCCTCGTCCCACGCCCCCTCGATTTGATATGCGGCTGTGGCTGCGCCCCATACGAAAGAGGAGGGGAAGGTTAGCTTTGTTGTCATAATGTTTGTTCTCGTTTCTATTATTAGTGGATCACAACGATATCTGTCGGCGAGACTAACGCAGGTCGGCGGAATTAACGCTGGGAACTCTTACGCTCGTAGCCGGTCCGTGACCGGCGGGTTGACGAATGGATCCCCCGGACGTCCCGTGTCGCCCCGCCAGGTCACGGACCTGGCTACGAGCGCTCTATTTTCCGCCGGGCTACTCAACCTGCTGCCCCTACACTCGCTTCACATCATGCGAATGACTCTCCCGCACACCGGCGGAGGTGATTTCGATAAATTCGGCGTTTTGTTGCAGTTCGGCGATGGTGCGGGCACCGCCGTAGCTGAGACCGGAACGCAGGCCGCCCACCAGTTGATAGAGAACTTCGGCCACATGGCCCCGATAGGGCACGATGGCCTCCACGCCTTCGGGGACGACTTTGCCCCAATCGGCCTGGCTTTCGGCACTTTCGGCACCGGCCAGGCTGCCCCGCTCGGCTTCTCGGCGGCCCATTGCCGCGCCCAAAGAGGCCATGCCCCGCACCACTTTGACCTTCTGCCCGTCCCGGATCACCGGGGAGCCGGGGGCCTCTTCGCACCCGGCAAACATGCTGCCGATCATAACCGTGTCCGCCCCCGCGGCCAGGGCTTTGACCAAGTCTCCGCTGGTCTTGATGCCCCCGTCGCCGATGAGGGGGATGTCCACGCCCGCATCCTGCACCCCGGCCAGGCTGTCCATGATGGCCGTGAGTTGGGGCACGCCAAAGCCGGTCACAATGCGCGTGGTGCAGATGGAGCCAGGGCCGATCCCCACCTTGATGGCCGACGCACCGGCCTCGGCCAACTCCCGCGCCCCGTCCCGGGATGCCACATTTCCGGCGATGATCTGGGCGGCGGGGAAGCGTTGGCGCAGGCTCTGCACCATCTGGATGCAGTGGTCGGCGTGGCCGTGGGCAATGTCCAAGACCAGGGCATCCGCCCCGGCCTCCAAGAGGGCGGCGGAACGGGCCAGCTCATGCTCGCCCACGCCGATGGCCGCGCCCACCCGCAGGCGGCCCCGCTCGTCCTTGGTGGCGTGGGGGAAGCGCTGCTCCTTGAGTACATCCTGGGCGGTGATCAGCCCCACCAACTCCCCGGCCTCGTTGACCATAGGCAGCTTTTCCAGCCGATGCTCGAAGAGGACCACCCTGGCCTCCTCCGGGGTGATGCCCGGCCCCACGCTGATGATGTGGCCCACGGGGGTCATCACCTGACCCACGCTGGTCAGACTTTCCGGGGCCAGACGCACATCCCGCTGGGTGATGATGCCGATCAGCTTCTTGCCGCCGTTTGTGACCACCAGCCCGCCCACATCATGCTCGTGCATCAGCCGGTCCGCGGCGGCGATGGGGGCGTCGGCGGCGATGGAGAAGGGATCTTCCACCACAAAACCCTCGGCCCGCTTCACCTTGGCGATCTGGCGCACCTGCTCGTCCACGGTCATAAAGCGGTGCAAAATACCCATGCCCCCGGCCCGGGCCATGGCGATGGCCATGCCCGCCTCCGTCACCGTGTCCATGTTGGCGCTGATGATGGGCACATGCAGCCGGATGGTGTTGGTGAGCCGAGAAGAGGTATTCACATCCTGCCGGGAGGCCACAGGGGAGCGCTTGGGCACCAACAACACATCGTCAAAAGTCAGTCCCTTGGTCTGGCGAATCTTCATAATGATTGCTCCATGAACGAACTGAGATCCACGAATCTGCACGAATCTGCACGAATCAAAAAGAGAAGATTCGTGTCGATTCGTGCAGATTCGTGGATCAACTAATACAGCTACGCAGCGGATCGCTTCTGCCGCCCCATCCACAAACCCAGGAGGAGGCTGCCGATCAGGCCTGCGGCGATCCAGGCGGAAAACTCTTTTTGCGGTTGGGCGGGGCGGGCCGCGGGGACGGGTGCCGGGGGATTCACGCCGCCCATTGCGGGCACGGCCCGGATCATGGCTTGGTCAAAGAGGCCGGGGTAGCGGGTGATCAGCCCCACGGCCAGGCGGTCCCACCAGGAAATGTAGACCTCCCGCTGGTTGCGGCGGATGGCGGTGAGGGTGCGGTCCGCCACCTTTTCGGCGGGGACGACCAGCCCCCGGCGCATCCGGTTATAGAGGCCGCCGGGCTGTTTGGCCGTCTCGGCGGCGGATGGCTGCGCGTCTTTGCGGGTCGGTGCGCCCAGGCCGGCCAGACGGCGCACGTTGCGGCTAAACTCGCTGCGGGTGAGACCGGGATAGACTGTGATCACCCGGATGTTTTCGCTGGCCAACTCGGCCCGGGCGGCCAAACTATAGGCGCGCATGGCAAATTTGGATGCAGCATACGTAGCCGATGCCCCGTTGAGACCGAGTTGGGGCAGGGCCATAAAACTGACCACGCTGCCCACGTTGACAATGGCCCCGCCGCCCCGTCGCCGCAGGGCCGGGATGGCCGCCTGCATCCCCCGCACCACGCCAAAGACGTTCACATCAAAGATATAGCGCATGGTCTCCTCGGGCATGGCGGCCACGGCCCCGGACGCGCCCAGTCCCGCGTTGTTGATCAGAATGTCCACCCCGCCCAAAACCCGTTCGGCCCGCTCGATCATGGCCTGGACCGAGTGGGGGTCAGTCATGTCCGTGGGTACGGCCAGCACCCGCACACCATAGCTGGCCCGCAACCGGGCGGCCAGGCGGTCGATCTTGTCCACACTGCGGGCGGCCAGCACCACGTCACACCCAGCCGCGGCCAATGCTTCGGCCAAAGCCGCCCCGATCCCCATGCTGGCCCCGGTTACCACAGCCACTTTTCCTTGAAGTTCCATCTGTCACCTCGTTTTGCGCTTGCGAGTGCTGCGTATCATGTATCGAGTGTCGAGTATCGAGTATTGGGGTGTCCACGGCCACACAATACTCGATACTCGACACTCGATACACCCGACACGAATCTGTTAGTTTGATTTGCCGAAAGGCTGCAAAAACCGTATACTGGTCCTGTTCGGTCCGAGTCTGACGCCGATATTTTCATCAGAGTATTGTACCATGATGATCCCATCTGCAACCTATCTGTCGCCCGCCCACCGTCCATCCGCAGCCTGCTGGCTAATTGAAAAGAACTTCGAGGAAAGAAGAATCCTATGACCAATAAGAGCAAGGCCCGTTCTCGCAAAGGAAATTCTTCCATCGGCCTGTGGCTGGTGGGGGGAGCGTTTGCCATTGTCGCCCTGATCGTCGTACTTATCATCGTGAGCAACAACAAAGCCATCCAGGCCAGCACCCAGATCGACGTGCCCATCGAATGGCAAAACCGCAATGTGCTGGGGGATCCCAACGCCCCGGTGACTGTGGAGGCCTGGGAAGATTTCCTCTGCCCCTCCTGCGGTCAGTGGACCACCACCATTGAGCCACGGATCATCGAGGATTACATCAAGACAGGCAAAGCCAAGTTGATCTATCAATATTTCCCCCTTGACATGCACGGGCCGGGGGCCGCTTTGGGCGGGATGGCCGCCGAGTGCGCCGCGGATCAGGGCGGGTTCTGGCCCTATCATGGCATTCTCTTCCAGGTGGCGACCAGCCAGGGGGCCAGCGGCTTCACCATCGAGAAGCTGATCAGCCAGGCCGATACGGCCAATCTGGACAGCAAAGAGTTCACCCAGTGCATGACCAGCCAGAAATATCGCACCAAGATGCAGGAATCAGTCAACCAGGCCGTCAACCTGCAATTGACCGGCACCCCGTCGGTGATTGTGGATGGCCGCCTGTTGGAAAACTCCTTTGACTACGAAGCCATCAGCGCATTGATAGAGCAGGGGCAGTAACGTGAAGAAAGTGTGGCGGCAGCGTCGGTGGCTGGCTTGGGCTTTGGGGATGTTTGCCCTGGGGACGGTGCTGGTGGGCTTGGGAATGGCGGAACCCTCCCTGGCCCAACAGGCCGCGCCCGGTTTCACCAACCCCGTGGATGGTCAAGCCGTCAGCGGGGATGTGACGATCCAGGGCACTGCGGTGATCGATTCTTTTCAAAAGTACGAGCTACATTTCAAACTGGAACCCAGCGGCAACGACGCCTTTATTTACTTTGATGGAGCCACTCAGCCCGTGGTCAATGGTCAGTTGGGGATATGGCGTGCCAGCGGTCTGCCCGCTGGCACCTATTCCCTGCGCTTGCGGGTGGTGAAGGCGGACGGCAACTATGCCGAATACTACACCCGCAACGTGGCCTTGAACCTGGGACCGGTCCCCACCCCCACCTCGGATCAGCCCACCCCCACGCCTATCCCCGTGGTGACGGCCACCTTCACCCCGCCCCCGGCCCAGCCCACCGCGGCCCCGGTGGTGGTGGATCAACCCGCCGGCGTGGTAGACCTCACCCCCACGCCCGAACCCGTAGCGGTTCAGGTGGACAGTGCCAGTAGCGGCGGTGCGGCTGACTCAGCCAACCCAGACACCGCCGCCGCCCCAGAGAGCAGCGGGGCCGGCAGCCTGATCGCCCGAGAACTGGGTGAAGCCGTGGCCGTGGACCGCCTGCGCAGCGAATTCTTCGGGGGCATGCGCAGCGCCGCCGGCATCGTCGCTCTCCTCCTGGCCATCTTCGGCGGCAAAGCCCTCTACGCCTGGTATCGCACACGGGAGCCGGGAGCCGGGATCGGGGATTAGGGATTGGGGATTGGGGATTGGGGCCGCTTCCCTCACCCCTTTTGCCTTTTGCCTTTTGCACTTTGCCTTTTGCCTTATCCTTTCACCCGCTCACAGCTAACCGCTAATGACAACTCTGCGCATGATCGTGGGCCTGGGCAATCCAGGCCCTACCTATGCCGGGAACCGGCACAATATCGGCTTCCAGGTGGTGGACCGCTTTGCGGACCGCCACCGCATTGATCTGGGGCGCACCCAGGCCAACGCCCGCCTGGGGGATGGCTGGGTGCAACGCCGGGGTTCGCCTCTGGATATTCTGGGCGGCGGTCTCCCCGCCTTTGACCGGGAAAAGGTGATCCTGGTCAAGCCCCTCACCTACATGAACAACAGCGGCCAATCGGTCAGCCAACTGGCCCGCTTCTACCAGATCGACCCCGCGGACATCCTGGTGATCCACGATCACATGGACCTGGAAGCGGGCAAGCTGCGTCTACGCCCCGGCGGCGGATCCGGCGGCAACAACGGCATCAAATCCATCGCCCGGCTGATGGCAACCGAGGACTTTCCCCGTGTGCGGGTGGGCATAGGCCGTCCCCCTGGCCGCATGGACCCCGCCGCCTACGTCCTCCAAGACTTCTCCACCGCCGAGGACGCCGACATCTTCGGCCCCCTGCGAGAGATCATCGGCGACGCCGTCGAGTGCTGGCTGTTTGAGGGCATTGAGGCGGCCATGAACAAATATAACGGGTAACTAGATCGAAAAAGATGATCCACGAATCTTCACGAATTTTCACGAATCAAAAAAGATTCGTGTGGATTCGTGAAGATTCGTGGATCAATCTGTAGTATTATCGACGGACAAAGATCGACATGAACCTCTCTGGCATAGCGGATCTGTTGCAACGAGTCCCCGCCTACGCGGACCTTCTGCGCGCCCTGGACACAAATTCTGACCTCCCCTCCCAAGCCGTCCTCGGCTCGGCGCGCCCGTTGGTGGCCGCCGGACTGGCCGCCCACCGCCCCGGCCCCACCCTCCTCATCACCGACCGGCCGGAGCGGGCCTTTCAGTTGGCCGAGCAGATCGCCCAATTCCTCCCCCCCCGTGACCCGGAACTGGGCGAAACGCCCCTGGTCCATGTCTTCCCCGAACCCGAAGCCCTGGCCTACGAACGCATCCACTGGGCGGATCTCACCGTGCAGCGCAGACTGACCGCACTGGCCACCCTGCAACGCGCCCCCGACGGCCCCGCCACGGTCGTCGTGGCCTCGGCCCGCGCCCTCATGCACAAGACCCTGCCCCCCAAAGAGCTGCGCATGGCCCTGCGCCCCATCTCCGTGCGGGACATTGTGAGTTTGCAAAGCCTCACCATCGGCTGGGTGGAGAGCGGATACAATCCCGTCGAGGTCGTCGAGGAGCCGGGCACCTTCGCCCGCCGGGGTGGTATCGTGGACCTCTGGCCGCCCAACCTGCCCCAACCCGTGCGCATCGACCTCTTCGGCGACGAGGTGGACAGCTTGCGCATCTTCGACCCGGCCACCCAGCGCACCATCAGCCGGGTGCAGCGCTTGGAGATCGGGCCGGGCAGCGAAGCCTTGGCCAAGCACGGTCCCCGTGGCCTGGCCCGCAAGGACGACGAATTGGTCCGTCTTCTCGCCGCGCCCAACCTGGTTTTGGGCATCAAAGAGGAGATCCGCCAGGAACTGGAAGCCCTGCGCGCCGGCCAGGGCTTCCGGGGCATCGAGTGGTATCTGCCCTATTTTTACGCCCAACCCGGCTGCTTGCTCGACTATCTGCCCGCCCAAGCCACCTTGCTTGTGGACGACGGCGCGGACCTGGGGCTGGCTATGGAGCAGGCCCACATCCAGGCCGCCACCCTCCACGACCAGTTGGTGCGGGCCGGTGAATTGCCGGAAGGGTTTGCGTCCAGCCTCTTTTTGCCGGATGAAATCAAGCGCCACCTGCTTGAACGGCGACCCCTTTTGCTCGGCTTGGGCGATCTGATGGGCAAGAACCAGGCGGCCAACACACCCTTGGCTCGTTGCTTTGTCCCCGGTCCTCGCTACGGCGGCAAGACCAAACAGATCCTGGCCGAAGTCCAGCGCCACCGAGACGAGGGCCACATCACCGTTCTGGTCACCCGCCAAGCCGCCCGTCTGCAAGAAGAGCTGGCCGACCACGAGATCACCGCCCACGTCCAACACGACCTCACCACCCGCCCCCCCCACGGCGTCACCCTGCTCCAAGGCGTCTTGGGCGAAGGCTTTGTGGTGCGGGGGGGGGAAGATCGAAGATTGAAGATTGAAGATTCGAGATTGGCGAATGAGCCAGAATCTTCAAATCTTCAATCTTCAAATCTTCAATCTTCAATCTTCAATCTCTTTCTCTTCTCCGACACCGAACTCTTTGGCTGGAACAAGCCGGCGGCCCGCAAGCGCAAGACCACGGGCAGCCGAGTGGCCCCGGAGCTCTTCTTTGCGGATGTCAAGGCCGGGGATTTTGTGGTGCATATGGAGCATGGCATCGGTCTATACGACGGCCTGGTCAAACTGGTGTTGAGCGGGGTGGAGCGGGAATATCTCCAGGTCAGCTACGCCCAGGGGGACAAGCTCTACGTCCCCGTCCACCAGGCAGACCGCCTCAGCCGCTTTGTGGGCGGCGACGCTGTGCCGTTGATCAGCCGCCTGGGCACGGCGGATTGGGCCACGGTCAAGGAGCGGGCCAAAAAGGCCGTGGCCGACATCGCCAACGATCTGCTGGAACTCTATGCCGAGCGGGAGTTGGTGACCGGCCACGCCTTCAGCCCGGACGGTCCCTGGCAGGAGGAGATGGAGGAGAGTTTCCCCTATCAGGAGACCGAGGACCAACTTCAGGCCATTGTGGATGTGAAGGTGGATATGGAGCTGGACCAGCCCATGGACCGGCTGATCTGCGGCGACGTGGGCTATGGCAAGACCGAAGTGGCCATGCGGGCCGCGTTCAAGGCCATCATGGATGGCAAACAGGTGGCGGTTTTGGTCCCCACCACCGTGCTGGCCGCCCAGCACCATCGCACCTTCAGCCGCCGTCTGGCTCCCTTCCCCGTGCGGGTCGAGGTACTCAGCCGCTTCCGCACCCCCCACCAGCAAGAGCAGGTGATCAGGGGGCTGCTCAGTGGCGAGGTGGACCTGGTCATCGGCACCCACCGCCTGCTCAGTCAGGATATCACCTTCAAGGATTTGGGCTTGCTCGTCATCGATGAAGAGCAGCGCTTTGGCGTAGGCCACAAAGAGACCCTCAAAAAGCTGCGCACCCTGGTGGATGTGCTCACCCTCTCCGCCACCCCCATCCCCCGCACCCTGCACATGAGCCTCGCCGGCATCCGCAACATGAGCACCATCAACACCCCGCCCCGGGAACGGCTGCCCGTTCACACCGTCCTCTCGGAATATGACGAAGTGCTGGTCCGCCAGTCCATCCAGCGGGAATTGGAGCGGGGCGGCCAGGTCTTCTTTGTGCATAACCGGGTGCGGGGCATCCAGGCCATCGCCGCCCGGCTGCAACGGCTGCTCCCGGATGTGCGGGTTGATGTGGCCCACGGCCAGATGGCCGAGCGGGGGCTGGAAGAGGTGATGATGCGCTTTGCCGACGGGGAGATCGACATCCTGGTCTGCACCACCATCATCGAAAACGGCCTGGACATCCCCAACGCCAACACCATGATCATCAACCGGGCGGATCATTTTGGCCTGGCCCAGCTTTACCAGTTGCGGGGCCGAGTGGGGCGCAGCGCCCAACGGGGCTACTGTTACCTGCTCTACGACAAATTCAAAGATCTGACCTTTGACGCCCGCCGCCGCCTCTCCGCGGTGGTGGAGAGCAGCGAAGAGCTAGGTGCCGGTTTCCGCATCGCCATGCGAGATCTGGAGATCCGAGGGGCCGGCGAACTCCTGGGGGCCAAGCAGCACGGCCAAATCGCCACCGTCGGCTTCGATCTCTACACGCGCCTCCTGGCCCAGGCCATCAACGACGCCCGGCGCAAGAAGGAAGTCTTTGAGCGAGAGAGTCGGAGACAAGGAGACAAGGAGACAGGGAGACAAGGAGAAGAGGAGACGGGAGCCGAATCCCCAACCCCCAATCCCCAATCCCCAATCCCCAATCCCCAATCCCAACCCAGCCCCTTCGACCTGGACGATCCCCTCGCCCCCCCCGTTGCCCTGGACCTGCCCTTGGTGGCCGAGATTCCGGGGGACTATGTGACCGAGGAGGGGTTGCGGCTGCAACTCTATCGGCGCATCGCTGGCATCACTCGGGAGGACGAATTGGCCGAGATGCGCCAGGAATTGCTGGACCGCTTCGGCTCGGCAGACCCCAAGACCCCCGCCCTGCCCCCGGAACTGGACAATCTTTTCTATCAGATCCGGGTCAAGATCGGCGCGCTCAAGGCGGATGTGGGCAAGATCGGGCGGCGGCTGGAGCAGTTGGCCATCATGCCCAACAATATGGAAAAGACCATGCCCGTCAAGGATCGTCGGGAACTTCAGCGCCGACTGCAACTTCACCTGGGCCGCCGAGATGAGAACGATGACCGCTTTTTGGCCAATACCGGCGTTCACATCGGCAAAGAGGCCATCTATCTGCCCATCGACGAGGAGGGCCGCTGGCAGGAAGATCTCCTGCGCGCCTTGGCGGTGTTGACCATCGAGAGGCAAACTACCTAATGGCCAAACTAAAACTGGACCTTCACGAAATCTATAACCGGGGCCGAGACATCGACAACGAACTGGCCCGCATCATCCGGGAAGCCGTGGAGAAACGTATCGAATTGGTGGAGATCATCCCCGGCAAAGGCAGCGGCCAGCTCAAGAAAAAGGTCATCCGCTTCCTCAACCAGCCGGAGATCAAGGCCCAATATCATCGGATCGAGAAAGATGACAAAAATTTTGGCCGCATTTTCGTACACTTCCGACATTAAAGCAGCGCTGGACGCACTGGCCCGTTGGAAATCTATCTCCGTCGAAATCTGCATTGACTGTACGGACGCAGAGACGACGATCCGCTCAGTGGCCGCGGCCAAGGCCGGCGGCGCTCGGCGGGTGGAACTGTGCAGCCGTATGGATGTGGGCGGCCTCACGCCGCCCGCGTATTTGGTGGCCGAGGCCAGACAGGTTTGGGGGCAGAACCGGCCTGGCCTCCTCGCCATGATCCGGCCTCGACCTGGGAATTTTACCTATTCCAAGGACGAAGCCGCTCTCATGGCCGAACAGTACGATCTGTTGGCAGAGGCCGGCGCGGATGGCTTTGTGCTGGGGGCAGTGCGTCGAGGCAAGTTGGACAAGTCGGTCATGTTCCCGCTTGTGGAGATGATTTTGGGTGATGAGTTTAGCTGTACCTGTCATCGAGCCTTTGATGCTGCATTCAACCCTGAAGCCGCTCTGGATCTCGTGGAGGAGTTGGGCATGCACCGGGTGCTGACCAGCGGTACGCCTTGGGGCAGCGGCTTGGGCGTGGAAAAGGGTGTAGATCAGTTGATCAAGCTGCGTCGGCAGGCCAAGCCCTGGATTGAGATCGTCCTCGGCGGCGGGGTGGACGCGGCCACCATCGGCCCCATCCTGGCCCAACTGCCCCTGGATGCCGGACCGATCTCGGTCCACGCCTATTCCAGCGTACTGCGAGATGGCATTACCGACGAGGGCGCTGTGGCCGAACTGGTGGCCGTCGCCAACCAGGCCGCCCGCGATTGGATGGGCTGCAATCCATGAAAGGAACCGTCGCATGAGCTACACATTCCGCCCCGTCAAGCGCACCGAGTTGGGGAGCCTGTATGCCGACTACCTGGCCTCCCTCGCCTCGCCTTTCGACTCATTTTTGGAGGCCCACATTCTGCCCGCGGAGTTCTTCGCCATCGACACCCTGGCCGGGAAAAGCGCAGGCTTCTTCGCCATCTTCGAAGACAATCTGCTCACCCAATTCTATGTGACCCCAGCCCGGCTGCGGGACGGCCAGCCCCTCTTCGCCCGCATCTTGGCCGAATTTCCCATCACCCAGGCCTATGTGCCCAGTGGGGACGAGACCTTCCTCAGCCACGCCGCGGACAAGATGGCGAAGCTGGAGGTCCAAGCCTACTTCTTCCAAGATGGACGGCGCACGGATCTGCCCGCCTCGGCCTTTGGGGCTGAACAGATCCGCCCGGCTGTGGCCCAGGACATGTCCGGCATCCTGGCCGCCAGCGGCGATTTTTTTGATCAACTGGCCGAGCGCATCGCCAAGGGTGAGATCTTTGTCTTGGAGCAGGATGGGCAACTCTTGGGCATTGGGATCATCGAGTGGGGGCGGCTGCTGCCGGAGACGGCCAGCATCGGCATGTTCACCGTGGAGGCCTTCCGCAAACAGGGGGTGGGCCGCGCCATTTTGCGCCATTTGAAGACCCATTGTCTCGCTCATGACAGAGCGCCCGTGGCCGGCTGCTGGGCGGGCAATCACGCCTCCAAGCGTACCCTGCAAGCCGCCGGCATGGTCACCAAGACCCGGCTCTTCCGGGTGACGTTTTAGCGCACCTACACGCGCACCTTCCCGGCAGGGGCCACAAGATCTACGGTTACCCGAGATCTTGTGGTCCCTGCCGGGAAGGTTGTCTACGCGGACACCATCTCTCCGGGTTCAGATAGGTCGAGCTGGGCCGGTTGCGTTTTCTTGCGCCGCCGGTTACGCCGTCCAACGCCCGTCACAATCGCCGCCACCATCAGAATCAGACCGATAGGCAGCAAGGTCTTGAGAAAACTTGCCATGGACGCGGCACTGAACGGGTTGGCCCCATGACCGCCGTGGTCATCAATGCCGCCCCGGTCACCGAAAGAGCGTTGACCTTCGGCGATCTGACCGCTGTCGTTTTGTGTAAAGTCTGCGCGGCGCTGTTCTCGCCCAGCCGGGGCTGCGCCAGAGGCCTGAGCCAGGGGACCGGCGGTGCCAGCCCAATAGGTGAGACCAACCACGGTCAAGACCGCGGCCATGATGGCTAAAG
>JAGNDO010000067.1:10863-27829 GCA_018003515.1 Caldilineaceae bacterium | reverse complement strand
CCGTTGCAGAAGCCCCATCAATCCATCGTGCGTCAGTCCTGTACTCATTTATCCCCTCCCACTTTTATGCCGCGACTCCCACTTTTTTACCAGAAGGGTTTACCCCGTGTCAAATTGAGAATTGCTGATCCCGTACCGAGGGCTGGATCGCGGGGCTGCAACTGGCCGCGCTCTCCGTGCGGGAGCATCCCGATGTGGAGCGCTTTTTGGCCGCGTTTACGGGCAGCCACCGCTATGTGGTGGACTATCTGGCTGAGGAGATTTTCCAGCAGCAACCGGCCCCTGTCCAGGAATTTTTGCTCAACACGTCGATTCTGGAGCGGCTGACCGCGCCCCTCTGCGATGCGCTGATCGGCAGCCAGGGCAGCCAGCAGATTTTGGAGCAGTTGGAGCAGACCAATCTGCTGCTTGTGCCCCTGGACGAGCAGCGCCGCTGGTATCGCTATCACCAACTGCTGGCCACCTTTTTGCGCAACCGGCTGCTGGCCCAACGGCCCTCTGCCCTGCGCCCCCTCCACCTGGCCGCGGCGGCCTGGTATCAGGCCGAGGGGATTCCGGCTGAGGCGATTCTGCATCTGCTGGCGGTCGAAGCCTGGGCCGAAGCCGCGCAGATGATCGAGCGCTCGGTGGACGGTGTGCTGCTGCGGGGGGAGACGGCTTCGGTGCAGCGCTGGCTGGCTGCCCTGCCCCCCGCCGTGATCCAGGCCCGGCCATCCCTGAGCATCACCCGGGCCTGGATGGCCGTTCTCTCTGGCCAGGACGGGGAGCAGGCGGTGTTGATTGAGGCCGCGGTCCACGCCCTGGCCGAGGCGGACAAACGGGGCGAATTGACCGACGCAGCCCGGGTCCATAACCAGGGCCAGATCGAAGTGTTGCAGGCCAACCAGGCCCTGGCCCAGGGCGAAGCCGGACGCAGCATCGAACTGGCCCGCCAGGCCCTGGACCATCTCTCCCCGGACAACCCCCTGCTGCACACAATGGTGGCGATGATTCTGGCCGCGGCCTATCGTCAGCGGGGCGAACCTGTGCTGGCCCAGCAGGTGTTGGCCGATGTGCAGATTCGCGCCCAAAAGGACAGCCCCTTGGCTGTGTTACTGGTCCAGGCCCAATTGCACATGGCCCAGGGGCGGCTGCGGGAGGCGGCCCGGCTCTACCGACACATTCTGCGCATGGCCCAAGAGCAAGGGCAGACACCGGACGCGGTGAGCGCGGTGCGGCTCAATCTGGGCCAGCTTCTCTATGAATGGAACGAATTAGACGAAGCTGAACGGCTGCTGCGGTCAGCGTTGGAGGCATTTCAGGCCGGGGGCCAGGATGTCCAACAGGTTATTGCAGGAATTCATCTGGCTCGGCTTCAGATTGCCCAGAGCCAGAACGAGGTCGCGGCGCTGACCTTTCGGGCGGCACTGGACAAGGTCGGGCAACTCCATGCGTCCGAAGCTGAAGATCAAATGGCCGCAGTGGGGGCCAGGCTGGCGCTGATGCAGGGGGACGAAGCCCGTGTCCAGCGCTGGGCACAACGACGACGCCCGCCCCAGAGCACAGACGCCCCGCCAGCCCAGCCCTTGGCCGCCCAAATTTTGGTGCGTCTTGCCATCCGCCAGGGCCGGGCAGACGAAGCCCTCACCCTGCTGAAATCCATAGGCCAGCCCTCTGGCGGGGGAGATTGGCAGCGGGATGGCATCGAGCGGCTGCTTCTCCACGCCTTGGTCAATCAGGTCCAGGGAGACGAGGCCCAAGCGATTGACATGCTGGCCCAGGCGTTGGCCGCGGCAGAGCCGGAGGGCTATCTGCGTCTCTTTGTAGACGAGGGATCGGGGGTGGTCCATCTTCTGCAAAGTCTGCGCCGGGCACAGGTGGCGGGCCAATACCGGCACATCTCCGGTGAATATGTGGACGAACTGCTGGCCGCCTTTGCCGGGGCAGAAGGGGAAGCACCGTCGCAGGGCGAACCCGCCATACCCCGTCGTGCCCAGCCCCTGATCGAGCCCCTGACCGACCGGGAGTTGGATGTTTTGAGGGCGATGACCGAAGGGCTGTCCAACGCGGAGATCGCGGATCATCTGGTGGTGGCGGTGAGTACCGTGCGCACCCATATCAAAAATGTCTATGGCAAGCTGGCTGTGCGCAACCGGGTGGAGGCTGTGACCAAAGGCCAGGAACTCGGATTGTTGGAGGGGATGTAAATGAAGGACACGGATGCCACGGATTGTCAGAATTTACACAGATAGGACGAAGGGGAGACCAAATGGTCTCCCCTTTTTTATTCCCCTACGCTTTCCCCCGTTGGGAGGAGGAACAATCTCCCCAAAATCATCGCGAGGGGGGAGGCGCGAGGGGCGGGGAACCGCTATGCTTGTTCCCACGACACAAAACTGTAGCGATGGAACAGCGACAACGAAAGGATGAAAATATATGTTGGCCTTTGTATTGGGTGGTGGCGGCAGCCGAGGTGCGCTGCAAGTGGGGGCGTTGCAAGTATTGATGGAAGCGGGGATTCAGCCGGATATGATCATCGGCACATCCGTGGGCGCGCTCAACGGGGCTTTTCTGGCCAGCAACCCGACCCGGGCAGGATTGGAACAGTTGACCGATATCTGGCTACACGTGCGAGATCAGGACGTCTTCCCCGGCAATAACACCTTGATTCTTTGGAATATGCTGCGCGGACGAGAGAGCTTTTTTGCCAACGGAAACTGGCGCACCCTTTTGCAGAGTAATATGCCCGCGGACTATTTTGGCGAGCTGGCCCTGCCCTGCTATGCGGTGGCGACGGATATGGACAGCGGCGCCACCCGGGTCTTTGGGGACGACGCTAACGACCGTCTGTTGGACGGGCTGATGAGCAGCACAGCCATCGCCCCCTATCATCCGCCGTGGACCGTGGATGGTCGGCGCTATGTGGATGGCGGCTACACCGCACTCCTGCCCATGCGGGAGGCCATGGAGCGGGGGGCCAACGAGATCATCGCCCTCAACCTGACCGGGCAACTGATGCCCTCGGAGCAGGTAAAAAGCTCCTTTGACATGCTCAGTCACATCATAGATCTGCTGATGCTGCGTCAAGTGACTTCGGACGTGGCCTATGCCCACGCCTATCCCCATCTACGGGTCAAGAGTATCGACTTGCACCCCACAGCCCATATGTCCGTCACCGACTTTTCCCATACAGAAGAACTGATCGCGCAAGGTCGTGCCCAGGCCAGCGCAGCCCTGGCCGAGGACGGTTGGCCTGCCCAGCGCCCAACCTACTGGTCGCCCAGCCATCTGATGACCACGGAACAGCCGGAAATGATTGACGTTCAGATCTAAATGCAGAGGGAGAACTCTATGATGCTCAACGAATGGTTTGCCCAGCAAAAAGATCGGGAAGATGCTGTCGGCGCGCTGGCCCGGCGCTTTATGGCCGATTCCAGTGGCCCCCTGTGGGCGAACGATCCCCAGACCTTTCACCAATACCTGACGGATCGGGCCGCGGACCCTGATAGCTTTGCCGCCTTGGATCAGGCTCTGAGCGAATGGATCCGCAGGGGGAAGCGCTCGCCTGTTCTGTCAATCAACCCGGCCGAGGCGCGTGCAACGAAAAGGGAGGCCCGATAATGTCTTTTGGCGAATTCTTCAAACGGTTTCTGGCGATTCTGCTGGTCTTTTTGCTGGTCACGGCTGTGTGGGCGGCCCGCTCCACCCTTTTGCTGGGGGTTGCCGCGGCGCTGATTGCCGTGGGCATCAGTATTCCCGCGGCGTGGCTGCAACGGCTGGGGATGCACCGGGGCTGGGCCAACGCCCTGGCCGTCCTGGCGGTGACGATTGGGGCGACCTTTCTGGTCTTGCTGGTGCTGCCCCGTCTGATCGCTGAATTTGGCGTGCTGCTAGGCAGCATTCCCGGCGCTGTTGGTGCGCTGGTGGAGGGATACCGACAACTCCAGGCCAGCAGCACCTTTCTGAGCGCAGCCCTGCCCGCCCTGCCCACGGCAGAGAGCGCGGCCCTGCCCATCGATCCGGCCCAGGCCCAGAGCATACTGAACCAATTTGTCTCGGCCAGTCTCGCCATCGGCTCGACACTGTTGAGCGGCATGGGTGTGGTGATGGCGGTGGTGATCGATCTGGTCTTCGTCCTCTTTATCACCGCATTTTTTCTGGTGGACCCCGACAGCTACATCCGGGGCAGCCTCTATCTGATCCCCCAACGCCTTCACAGCCGCGCCCTGCACATCTGGGACGAACTCTACCATACGGCCAAGACGTGGATCACCGCCCTCTCTCTTTCGATTGTGGTGACGGTGGCCCTGGTCTGGCTGGTGCTGGGCGTGGTGTTGGGGATGCCCAACGCTCTGGTGGTGGCTGTCTTTGCTGGGTTGGCGACCTTTGTGCCCAATGTGGGGGCCTTTCTGCCGGTAATTCCCATCATTATTTTCACCCTGGCCACGGACCCCACCCAGTTGTTGCTCTATCTGCCCGTCTATCTGGCCCTGCAACTGACCGAGAGCAATATCATCTCGCCGACGATTGCCAAGGCCGAGTTGAACATTCCCGCCGGCGCGCTGATGCTCTTTCAACTGCTGATCACCCTGGCCTTTGGCGCGCTGGGGCTGCTCCTGGCCGTGCCCATCTTCGCCCTGCTGACGGTGCTGGTGCGGGAACTCTACTCCTACGATCTGCTGAGGCTGCGCCATGTGCAGATCGCCCTGGGCCGGGATGAGGCGGGGCAATTGGCCCTCCTTCCATCCGAGGCAGAGCCGTCGGAGCAAAAGGTAGTCGCAGCGCCCGCGCCTCCTTCCGCGTAGACATCCCTTTTCTCCTCGCCAGGGGGGATGGCTCTCGTTTTGCATAAATCCCCTCCCCTCTCCCCCCTGGCGAGGATGCGGGGAGAGGAACGCTCCTGTACACTGAATGAGTACGACCTGTGACACAGAGACGGCATTTCATCCGTCGGGGCACAGCGACGCTTTCTCGGTTCGGCTTGAACCGTATCTCAATAAAGGAGAAGTATCATGGTACAGGAATTTGCTCGTAATTGGTGGGTTGTGGCACTGCGTGGGTTGCTGGCTGTGGTTTTCGGTCTGGTCGCCTTCGCCTATCCTCTGCTGACGGCGACACTGCTCGCCACCTTCTTGGGTAGTTACATTCTGGTGGATGGCATCTTCGCCAGCGTCTCCGCCCTTCGCAACCGCAAGGAGAACAGCCGCTGGTGGCTGCAACTGGTGGGCGGTGTCGTGGGTGTGGTGATCGGAGCGGTCGCCCTCTTTTCCCCCGGCCTGACGGAGCTGACGGTTCTCTTCCTGATCGGCGGCTGGGCAGCGGTCAACGGAGTCGTCACGATTGTGGAAGCCATCCGCTATCGCAAGGAGATGGAAGGCGAGTGGCTCTACGCCACCTTCGGCGTCCTCTCCCTGCTCTTTGGCATCTACCTGCTGGCTGCGCCCCTGACCGGTCTGCTGACGATTCTGGGCATCATGGCCACCTTTGCCCTCTTTGCGGGCGTCTTGCAGATATTTGTCGGCCTGCGCATGCGCACCATGAACCAGGTGTTGGAGAAGGGGCTGATCCGCACCTTCTTCTCCCGCCAGCGCTGGACCCTGCTGCTGCGGGGACTGGTCGCCATCGCCTTTGGCCTGGCCCTCTTTATCTGGCCGCAGATCTCCCTGGCTGTGGTGCTGACCGCCTTTGGCCTCTTCACCCTCGTCGACGGGCTGACCAACTTCTTCATGGGGTTGAGTGGCCGCATGGGTTCCCGCTGGTTCTTCCTGGTGGGGGGGCTGGTGGGGATCGCCGTGGGCGCGGTGGCCCTATCCCGGCCTGATCTGACCGCCTCGGTCCTGCTCTCCCTCATCGCGGCCTGGTCGCTCATCAGCGGGCTGGTGCAGATTGTGACAGCCATCTGGGTGCGCAAGGAGCTCGACGGGGCGTGGAGCATTGCCGTCGCTGGCATCCTCTCCCTGGGTGTGGGTCTCTTCCTTCTGGTCTGGCCCGGCGCGGGGCTGCTCTCCCTGCTCTGGCTGATCGGCGGCGCTGCCATCCTGGGCGGCGGGCTACAGATCTTCCTCGGCTTTCAGGTGGGGAATCTGACCCAGGCCATAGACGATCATCGGGCTGTGCGGGCTGTCTAACGATATTTTGTACAATCACCGGCACTTTTCAATGCCGGTGATTATAAAGGAGAAAATCTTATGAACACATCCACTATAGCAGAGATTGTTGTCTGGGTAATCGTAGGTGGCTTGGCTGGCTCTCTGGTCGGGATGCTCGTGCGCAGGGAGCAGGGCGGATTTGGCCGTCTTCTCAACCTCTTGCTGGGGATGGCCGGTGCGGTCATCGGCGGTTGGCTTTTCAACATTTTTGGTATCAATTTGGGCACATTGAGCCAGATTTCTGTTTCTTTTGATCAGATCGTTGCGGCCACTGCCGGTTCCCTGCTTGTCTTGCTCGTTGTTTACCTCTTCCAGCGCTGGCAAGCGGGCCGGGATACCGCCAATCCCAAAGTTGAGTAGAATGTTTTCGTAGGGCCGGCAAAAAAAACTGGCCCTACGAAATTGAGGGATTCTCCCGGAAATCATCGCTTGGGGGGAGGCAAAATCCAGCGGGATGGAATAGAATGGGCTGCGACCATCCGCACACTGGCCTTACGTATTCGACAGCCTGAAACACGATAGTTCACTGAAAAAGGAAGATCCATGCAAACGCAAAGTTGGAACGAACTTAAGACCTGGCAAAAAGTAGCGATTGTGGGCACGGGCGCGGCCCAGGTTGGGCTGTTTCTGGCCGCCTGGGCAGACCTCTCCCAGCGCCGCCCGGACCGCATCAACGGCAGCAAAAAGGCGTGGCGGGCCGCCCTCTTTCTCAACGGCATTGGCCCCCTTGCCTATTTCACAAAGGGACGCAAGGGGAGCGACTGGTCCGAAACCGACGTCTCCGGACTGTCCGGCAAAATCGCGGTCGTGACCGGGGCCAACAGCGGCCTGGGCTATGAGACGGCCCGGGTGCTGGCCCAGGCTGGGGCCACGGTGATTATGGCCTGTCGCAATCCAGAGAAGGCCACAGCCGCCGCCCAATCTATCCAGGATCTGCACCCAGCGGGAAAAATTATCGTAATGCAGCTTGACCTGGCCGATCTGGACTCGGTGCGCGGCTTCGCGGAGAGCTTCCAAGCCCAGCACGAGCGGCTGGACCTGTTGATCAACAACGCCGGGATCATGGTTCCGCCCTTTGGCATCACGGCCCAGGGCTTTGAATCCCAGTTTGGCACCAACCATCTGGGCCACTTCGCCCTGACCGGCCTGCTCATCGACCTGCTCAACCGCACCCCCGGCGCACGGGTGGTCACGGTCAGCAGCATCGCTCACCGCTTCGGTGCGATGGACTTTGCGGACCTCAACTGGCAGGACAAAGAATATAGCGCTATGGGCGCGTATGGGCAGAGCAAACTCGCAAATCTACTCTTTACCTACGAATTGCAGCGGCGGTTAGTAGCGGCAGGCCACAGCACCATCGCCGTGGCCGCCCATCCCGGCTACACCGCCACCAATTTGCAGGGCGACAGCGCCGAGATGGTTCTGATGAATCGGCTCTTTGCCCAGCCCCAGCCCATGGGCGCGCTGCCCACCCTCTACGCCGCCACCACGGACGAAGCTCAGGGCGGAGAGTTCTTCGGCCCCGCCGGTCTGGCCGGCACCCGGGGCAACCCGGAGCAGGTCGATTCCAGCGCCCTCTCCCACAACCGCGGCGATGCCGAACGGCTCTGGTCGGTTTCCGAGAAGTTGACCGGGGTCGCGTTTCTCTCCCAGCCGGTTGCACAGCGCGTGAATGGTCAGCGTCCCGCCGCCAAGCCGGGACTGGAGATCAATCGCCAGCAAGAATTGGTCTCCGCATAGAGGCGGCATCGGTTTCTTGGCCAGGTAGAAAATAATCCGGGATGGCGTAGGTGCGTTAGAAACCGCACCTACGCCATCCCCATCCCGGTTCAACGGGTATTACATATCAGCCGCCGACCTGATTCCGCGGCCAAAGGAGAATGACCATGGCAAGCATGAATAGCGAAGAAAGCACCCCGCAAAAACGAAATCTGATGGCGCCAGTCCTGACCGCTGTGGCCCTGGCCATGGGCGTGGCCGTGGTGACGTTGAGCATTCTGGGGACCAGCTCTGTGGAGGGTCTGGTCACACTGTTGGGTATCGGCCTCTTTGCCCTGGCCCTCAATGCCCTGCGCGATCTGAGCGCATAATAGAACGCAGACGATTGGTCCTGAACCGCCACAAGCAGAGAGTACGGAGATAAATCTATGAATTATGCTACGCTTCCCCTTCTTCTCCAGGAAGAGGGGGAACTTCTCAATATGGAGATTGTCCTGCTGGGGCTGCTGATTGCCATCACGGCGGTGGCGCTCATTGTGCGCTGGGTGCGCCTGCCCTATACGGTGGCCCTGGTGGTGGTCGGGCTGGCCGTGGCGGTGGTGGGGCCTGAGATCGGGATCGACATCACCAGCGAGCTGATTCTGCTGATTCTTGTGCCACCCCTGATCTTTGAATCGGCCCTGCATCTGGACTGGCACGATCTGCGCAAGAACTTGATTCCCGTCCTGCTGATGGCCGTGCCCGGCGTCCTCATCGCCACACTGGTGGTGGCCGGGCTGGTCTATTGGTTGATAGACATTCCCTTTGCCTATGCCGTGGCCTTTGGCGCGCTGATTTCGGCCACGGACCCGGTGGCGGTGATCTCCTTCTTCCGCAACCTGGGGGTGAACAAGCGGCTCTCGGTTCTCGTGGAGGGGGAAAGTCTGCTCAATGACGGCGTGGCGATTGTGATCTTCAGCCTGGCGCTGACCGTGGCGGGCACGGCGGGGGAGTCCCTTGTGTTGAGCGAAGCCATCATCGAATTTCTGCGCGTGGCCCTGGGCGGCGTAGCCGTGGGGCTGATCGCCGGGGTCGCCGTGGCCCATCTCATCGTCAAGCGGGTGGACGATCATCTGATCGAAAATACGGCCATGCTGGCCCTGGCCATCGGCACCTTTGTCCTGGCCGAGGAACTGCACGTGAGCGGCATCCTGGCCGTGGTGGCCGCGGGCATCTACACGGGCACGTTCGTCAGCAAGCGCTATATGTCGGAGAAGACCACCGACGCCATCTACTCCTTTTGGGAGTTGCTGGCCTATATTGTCACCTCCATCCTCTTCCTGCTGATGGGGCTGCGCATCAACCTGGGGGATCTGCTACCCAATCTGCTGCCGATTGGGGTGGCGATTGCCGCCATTCTGATCAGCCGGGCCCTGGTGGTCTATGCGGTGGGTGGCATAAGCCGACGCTATGCCTGGAAAATTCCCCGGGCCTTCAGCCATGTGATGTACTGGGGCGGTCTGCGCGGGGCGATCAGCGTGGCCCTGGCCCTGAGTCTGACCGGTCCCTATGCGGCCCAGCTACAGATCATGACCTTTGGCGTCGTCCTCTTCACCCTGCTTGTGCAGGGGTTGAGCATTGAAACTGTGATCCGCCGCCTGGGGCTGGAGAAAGTTGCCGCCCCGGAGCCGGTTGCGCTGAAAGACGCGTAAGCCAATGGATAGAGACAAATGTCGTTCGGGGCGGAGGAGTTGTGCCCATTGCAAAATCATCTGTCCTAAGGATATACACTGATGCCGCAACTTTCCACCATTTTGATCGGGCTGTTTACCCTCTATGTGATCAGCGTCGCTATCTTTTTGATCCGGGACAACCGTAGCCCCCAGTCCACCTTCGCCTGGATGTTCCTGCTGGTGGGGCTGCCGGTGATTGGGGTGTTGGTCTATCTCTTTTTTGGCCGGGGCTGGCGGGCCTTCAGCCAGGAAAACAAACTGGCGAAGCAGAATATCGACGGTGACTTGGCCCCGATTCTGGCACCCCTGCACGCCGGGCAGGAACAGGTCATCGCCCGGCTACAGGCCGAGGACGGGCCAGCCTACAAGCAGAAACTGCTGCGGATGGCCTCGGTCAATGCCAGCGCCATTGTGACCGGCTACAACCGGGTCGAAATTTTGCAGGACGCCCAGGAAAAGTATCCGCGTCTGCTGGCAGATCTGGGCCAGGCCCAGCAGTCGATCCATATGGAGTATTTTATCTGGGAGGCCGACCCCTTTACCGAGCAGCTCAAGCAGGTACTCATCGAGCGGGCCAGGGCGGGCGTGGCGGTGCGCATTCTCTACGACGCTCTGGGGTCTATCACCCTCAGCCGGGCCTACATTCGGGCGCTGCGGGCAGGCGGGGTGGAGATCGAAGCCTATCTGAACGCCTTCTCCCCCTTCAAATTACACACGATTGGCTACCGCAACCACCGGAAAATCGTCGTCATCGACGGGCGGATCGGCTACGTCGGCGGGCTGAATATGAGCGAGGAGCATCTGACCGGCGGCAAACAGTTCGCGTCCTGGCGGGATACCCATCTGCGTCTGACCGGCGAGTCTGTGGCCCTGTTGCAGGCGATCTTCACGACGAGTTGGTATAACACAAAAGAGGAGCGGCTGGCGGAGCCACACTACTTCCCCCCGGTGGAGCCATCCCCGGCGGGGCCGGACTATCTGCCCATTCAGATCATCACATCGGGACCCGATTCCGAGTGGGCGGCCATCCGGCAGTTGTACTTTCTGATGATTCTGGACGCCGAGGATCACGTCTACATCCAGTCCCCCTTCTTCATCCCCGACAGCACCATCGCCGAGGCGCTCAAAGCGGCTGCCCTGGCCGGTGTGGATGTCCGGCTGATGTGCGCGCCCCGGGGGGCAGGTAATCAGGTACCCTATTGGGCCGCCAATACCTATTTTACCGATATGGCCCGAGCGGGTGTGCGTATTTTCCTCTATCAGAAGGGCTATTTTCACGCCAAAACCATCAGCATCGACAGTGCTGTCTGTTCGGTCGGCACAGCCAATATGGACATCCGCAGCTTCAGCATCAACTACGAAGTGAACCCTGTGATCTACGACGAAGGGGTGGCGGGCGAATTGGAAGCTGACTTTGTGGCCGATCTGGCGGATTGCCGGGAGTTTGATCTGGCGGTCTATGAGGCGAGCAATCCCCTGGTGCAACTGCGAGATTCCCTGGCACGGCTGGCCTCCCCTCTCCTCTAAAAGAGAGCCACGGATGAACGCTGATAAACACGGATAGAATCTGCGTTCCCCCTTTGGAGGGATGTAGCGCGCCCCCGGACAGGAAGTTCCGTCGGTAAATCATCGGTAGGGGGAGGCGACTCCCCCTTTCCTACCCTATACTCGCTGGTGTTCTGCGGGCCGATCCGCAGATGGCAACAAATGCCAATTTGGGCGGGATACCAAAGGAACCAGTATGAATGCTGTAAATGTAAGCGAAAGAGATGGGGATACGGGTCTTCGACACCTGATCAACCGGATTCGTGCTGGCAAAGGATCCCAGAACTTCAATCGATTCCAGCTCGCTTTTGAGATAGTCGGGGCCATCTTCCTGATCTGGCTCGTCAACTTCACGCCGAACTGGTTTGATGTGCTGGCCACGGTGGGGGAGGAGATGGAGGTCAAAATTCTGTGGGAAGCCTTTGTTTCCTACATTCCCTGGCTAACTCTCCTCTGGAGCGGGGAAATTGCACTCAACGCGTTCGTTTTAGCGCGAGGCAAGTGGCAACCGGCAACCCGCTGGGTGCAGATCGGCTTTCAGCTTTTTTCCATCGGCATTCTGTACCAGATTCTGAGCGGGTCTGCGCTGATGATGCCAGCACCGGTCAACCTGCTGATCAAGGGCGCTTTCCTGCTTCTGCTCACCGTTTCAGCCCTCGACGCAATCACAAAGAGCTATCGCCTGATCTTCCCGCCTTCCACGCCCCACACTGAAAAATTCGTGTGATTCGTGGCTGAAGCTTCGTGGCTGCAACTTTTGATCCCACGGGGCCGTATTGCTCTGCATCGTGACAACCCGTGTTTTTTAGATCAAGCCAGGAGGCTTTCCCGTGACCGAAAATACTATGATCCCCGCAGCCCAGGCCCCCATCGCCCCCAGCCGCCAGCGGGCGGACGGGGCCACCCTGATCGCCGGCTACCACTTTGTCGTGGCTGGCCTCTTCCTGATTGTGACCATGCTCTTCGCCTTCCCCACCCTGATCCTGGCCATCGTCGGCTTTACCGAAGATAGCGACGCGTTGATCGGGGCCCTCTTCACCGGGCTGTTCGCCCTGTTGTGGATGGGGCTGGCCCTGCTCAACCTGGTGGTGGGCTATGGGGTGTGGACCGAGCGCGGTTGGGGACGCACCGCGGCCCTGGCCCTGGCCATCCTGCGCCTGATCAACATCCCCATCGGCACGATGACGGGCGGGCTGGCTTTGTGGTATTTGCTGCGGGAAGATGTGGCCGAGCAGTTCAAATAAAAGCAAGGCAAAAGGCAAAGTGCAAAGTGCAAAAGGCAAAAGTGGTTGGGTGAGACCCGATGGGTCAATCCCAACCACTTTTGCCTTTTGCCTTTTGCACTTTGCCTTTTGCCTTCTTCTACTCGCCCAACTCACTCTCCGTGGGCAGCACTTGGCTGTAGACCCGGCGCACGGCACGCTTCCACATGCTGCGGGCGGCGGCGGCCTGGTAGCTGGCCTGGCGCTGATAGCCTCGCCACCAACTGCCCTCTTCTTGCTTGCCAATGGGCACGCTCCACTGGATGGCACAGGCCGCCCAGGTCAACCCGGCCCCAAAGCCCACAAAGACCAGATTCTGGCCCGGCTTCACCCGGCCCTGCTCAATCGCCTCGCACAGGGCGATGGGGATGCTGGCCGTGCTGGTGTTGCCATATTCCTGCACGTTGATCATCACCTTCTCTTCGGGAATGCGCAACTGCTTGAGTACGCTGTTCTGGATAATGCGCTGGTTGGCCTGGTGGGGAATGATCAGATCCACATCCTCCACGGTCAGGCCGGCCCGATCCAAGACCGTGCGGGTGGCGTCGGCCATCACCCGGGTGGCAAAGCGGAAGACCGCCTTGCCGTCCATCTTGATGTAGTGGCTGCCATTGCTGACCGTCTCCAAGCTGGCGGGCATGGCGCTGCCCCCGGCCGGCAGGGTGAGCAGATCCGCACCGGAGCCGTCGCTGCCCAACTCCGTGGCCAAGATGCCGCCGGGCACGTTGCTGGCCGCCACCAAGACCGCCCCCGCCCCGTCACCAAAGAGGACGCAGGTGTTGCGGTCGGTCCAGTCCACCAGCCGGCTCAGGGTCTCCGCGCCGATCACCAGCACATACTCCGCGTCCCCGGCCAGGATCTGGCCTCGGGCCATGCCCATAGCATAGACAAAGCCAGAGCAGGCAGCGCTGAGGTCGTAGGCCCCGGCATTGATGGCCCCCAGGGCGTCCTGCACAATGCTGGCCGTGGAGGGGAAGACGTGCTGGGGCGAACTGGTAGAGCAGATAATCAGGTCCACCTTGTTGGGGGGCACATCGGCCACTTGCAGGGCCTTGCGGGCGGCCAGCACGGCCAGGGACGCCGTGGTCTCCTTGGGATTGGCGGCCACATGACGTTTCTCGATCCCCGTGCGGCTGCGGATCCACTCGTCGTTGGTATCGACGATCTGTTCCAGATCCTTGTTGGTAATCACCTTGTCCGGCACATGAAAGCCCCAGCCCACAATCTGGGCATAGCGGCGTTCCACCATCTCTGGCCCGTTGTTGGCGGGGGCGCTACCGTTGGTCGGTTTTGTAGAATTTGGTTGATTTTCCATGATCTCTCGCTTTTTAACAAGCATCGAGCAATACGTATCGAGTATCTCGTGGTTAAGCGCTATCAAACGTTTAAAAGAACTTAATCACGCAATACTCGATACGTATTACTCGATATTTCTTTGAAATTTCCGTAACATAATACACGCATTATGCCCGCCAAAGCCGAAGCTGTTGCTCAGGGTCACGTTGACGGCGGATTGGCGGGCGACCAGGGGGGTGTAGTCCAGGTCGCATTCCGGGTCCGGGTTGTGCAGGTTGATGGTGGGCGGGATCATGCCGCTCTCCACCACCTTGGCGCAGACCAGGGCCTCCAGCGCCCCCGCGGCCCCCAGCAGATGGCCGGTCATGCTCTTGGTGCTGCTGATGGTGAGCCGATAGGCGTGATCGCCGAAGATCTCTTTGATGGCCTTGGTCTCGCCGATGTCGTTGAGCTGGGTGGCCGTGCCGTGGGCATTGATGTAGTCCACATCCTCCGGCTGCACCCCATAGGCAGCGGCCTTGGTCAGGGCCATGCGCATGGCGTCCACCGCGCCCCGGCCTTCGCTGTGGGGCGCGGCCATGTGATAGGCATCGGCGCTGTTCCCATAGCCGATCACCTCGGCATAGATGCGGGCCCCCCGGGCCTGGGCATGATCCAAACTTTCCAGCACCAAGATCGTGCTGCCCTCGCTCATCACAAAGCCATCCCGGTCCATGGAGAAGGGGCGGCAGGCCCCGGCCGGATCGTCGTTGCGCTGACTCAGAGCCCCCATCACATCAAACCCGGCCATGACAATGGGAACCAGAGCCGCCTCGGCCCCACCGGCCAGCATGACATCCGCATCGCCCCGGCGGATCACCTCAAAGGCTTCGCCCGTGGCCGCGGTGCCACTGGCACAAGCGTTGACCACGGCAAAGTTAGGCCCATGCAGCCCATGCTCAATGGCAATCTTGCCCGCGGCGCTGTCTACCAAAAGGTTGGGGATAAAGAATGGGCTGACTCGACGCAGCCCCCTCTTTTCCACCACGGCGGAATTCTCGATCATCGTTTGGATGCCACCGATACCGCTGCCCACGATCACGCCGATGCGAACCGGGATCTCCTGGCTGAAGTCCAGCCCGGCATCTGCCACGGCCTCTTTGGTGGCGGCCAAGGCAAATTGGATATAGGTATCCAGCCGCCGGGCCTCTTTGTAATCCATATAATCGCCGGGATTAAACCCCTTGACCTGCCCGGCAAAGGTCGTGCGCAGGTCGCTGGTGTCAAATGCCCGCACAGTGTCGATCCCGGAACGCCCGGCCAGCAGACCGTCCCAGGTCTCGGCCACGGACAGCCCCAGCGGGGTGATAGCCCCCAAGCCGGTGATCACCACCCGCCGGGGGCCGTTACTTGTTTCGCTCACATCTCCGTTCGCAGAAGCCATAGGTTTCGCTCCCCTCCTCATAGTTTGGTTGCACAAATTGGTCAGTCTATCACAGGTCTATAACACACTCAAACCCCAGAAGTCGCGCCCAATGCCCGCTTCACGCCCACATTCCAGGGGCTTTCGCCCCCTCTGACACAACTGAAATCATGTGGTATAATGCAACGCGACAAGAAGCTGGCATCTTCCCCCACATTGCGCCTGCCTTGCGTCCACACCATCGGCATCACAGCATCCCACGGAGAAATCCCATGTCCAGCCCTTTCAGCCGCCTTCAAGAAGACCTGACCTTTGTCTACGGTTCCGATATCGCCGCCGCTCTCCTGCCCCAGATCGAGGCGCGACTGGCTGCCTTCCGTGGCCGCAACCCTGGTCTGACAGCAAAGGGAGCGACCACCGGGGAGCGCTTCAGCCAGCGGGACGCTTTGCTCATCACCTATGGGGATCAGGTGCAAGAACCGGGCAAGCCCCCCCTGCAAAGTCTGGGCGAATTGCTGATCGAACAGATGGGCGGCGTGCTGACCGGGGTTCACATCTTGCCCTTCTATCCGTGGACCTCGGACGACGGCTTTTCCGTCCAGGACTACACCGCGGTGGACCCAGCCCTGGGCAGGTGGGCCGATGTCACCCGCCTCAGCCACTCCTTCAAGATCATGTTTGACGCCGTGATCAACCACATCTCCGCGGCCAGCGATTGGTTCCAGGGCTTCCTGGCCGACCAAGCCCCCTACAAAGACTATTTTGTCACCGTCGATCCATCCACGGACCTCTCCCAGGTGGTGCGCCCCCGGACCTTGCCCCTCCTCACCGAAGTGGAGACCGCCCACGGCCCGGCCCATGTGTGGACCACCTTCAGCGCGGACCAGATCGATCTGAATTTTGCCAATCCTGATCTCTTTTTAGAAATTTTAGACGTGCTTTTGTTGTACGTGGAGCAGGGGGCGTCCTTGATCCGGTTGGATGCCATCGCCTTCATGTGGAAGGAAATCGGCACCTCCTGCCTCCATCTGCCCCAGACCCACCGCTTGATCCAGGCCATGCGGGCCGCCCTGGATGCGGTCTCCCCCCAGGTGCTGCTGATCACCGAAACCAACGTGCCCCATGCCGAAAACATCAGCTACTTTGGCGACGGCCAAAACGAGGCCCAACTGGTCTACAACTTCACCCTGCCCCCCCTCACCCTGCACGCCTTTGCCACGGGCAACGCCACCCATCTGCAAAAGTGGGCCGCCAGCCTCTCCACCCCCAGCGCCACCACCACCTATTTCAACTTCATGGCCTCCCATGATGGGATTGGGGTGCGGCCCGTGGAGGGAATTTTGGATCAATCCGAGGTAAAAAGTCTGGCCGAGCGGGTGGAGGCCCACGGCGGATTCGTCTCCTATCGCAACAACCCAGACGGCAGCCAAAGCCCCTACGAACTCAACATCACCTACTACGACGCCCTCAACAACCCGGCGGCGACAGAGTCCCAGCGTCTTCAGGTGGACCGCTTCATGGCCAGCCAGGCCATCCTCCTCGGCCTGGCCGGGATGCCGGGGATCTATGCCCATTCCCTCTTTGGCAGCCGCAACTGGCGGGAAGGCGTGGCCCAAACCGGGCGCAACCGCACCATCAACCGCCAAAAATTTGACCGAGCCACCCTGGAAGCCCAGCTCGCCGACCCGGCCTGCGTGCGCAGCCAGGTCTTCAAGCGCTACAAACGGCTGCTGGCCGCCCGCATCAAAGAGGCCGCCTTCCACCCCAACGGCGGCCAGACCATCCTCCAGGACAACCCGGCCCTCTTCAGCTTTGTGCGCACCGCCCCGGACGGCTCCAGCCAGGTGCTGTGCATCCACAACGTCACCGAAAAGCCCCAAACCTTCAAATCCACCCTGGCCG
>JAGNDO010000067.1:0-10763 GCA_018003515.1 Caldilineaceae bacterium | reverse complement strand
CCGCCGTGGGCCGCAATCCAGCCCGCCTTTTGCTGCACAATCAACAGCCCCGGCTTGGCCCGCAGGATCTCATCGCTGTCGTCCAAAATCACCTGCACCACCCGCGGGTCTTTGCCCGTGATCTCCGCCACCTCTTGGGCCTGGGCATCCACGGTCACATCCGCCAACTTCACCAGCCGCCCCTCGGCCTTGCTCACCACCTTCTGGGCGATCACCAGCACATCCCCGGCAAGCAACTCTTCCCCCGCCGCGGCCAATCGCTCCACGATCAGCCCCGCCAGATCATCCCCCGGCTGCACCAACGGAAAACCCGGCAGCGCCCAAATCGTCATGCCTTGCATAATCCTATCCTTTCAAAAGAAAAAATAGGCCATGGATTGGACGGATCAAACGGATTAAAACGGATCTTTTTTGATCCGTGAAAATCCGTCGCATCCGTCCAATCCGTGACCTATTTTTGATGGGTCAATATAGCTTCCAACACCCCGCCAGCGATGGCCAGGGATTTGTCCGAAATGGTAAAGCAATGTTCTCGGCGGCTTCGCGGGTCAAGATCACCCACCTTCATCCCGGCGGTGACGGGGACGCTGGGATGGATCATGCCTCGTAAAACGCCGGAAAAAGGAGCGGTAATCTGTGCCCCGCTGTCACCAATCAGCCCTGCGATCACTTGCCCCGCGGCCACCTGTTGGCCAATCTCGACATGGGAGACAAGGTTGCCATCCCCCGGCGAGCGCAGAACCCGGCTCATCTTTTCGCCCACGCCAGTCACCGCGCCAGGCAGCCGCGTATCCGGCTCCGCGCCGCCCTCGTCGATCACCCGGCCCAGCCAGTGGCCCCGGTTGGTCTCGATCACCGCGTGGCAATCCTCCCTGGCGGTGAAGCCCGGCCCCAAAGCAATGACCAGCCCGGCGTCCGTCAGCCGGGTGCCCAGGTTGCGCTTGGCCATGATGGCATCCACCACCACCGCCGGGGCCAGATGGGGCCACACCGCCCCCGCCGGGTCCACCAGCACGGGGATGATGCCATCGGCCAGCAGATCCGGGATCTCCTCCGGGTCATCACAGCGCTGAGCCGTCACGCCCTCCACGGTCCAGCTTCCATCAAAAACCGCCTGGGCAAAACAAACCGCCCGGCGCACCGCAGTGGGCCGAGCGATCTCCGTCATCACCACGGGGAAGCCACAGCGGACCAGCCGCCACGCAATGCCCGTGGCCAAATCCCCCGCGCCTTTGATCAGGATCGGGGGCGAGAGTGTTGCGTGGTACGTGTTCACCCGCTCACCGCCTCCCAATCCTTCAGCCACCACTCGGCGTGGGGCATGCCGCTGGCGTGGACTGCGGCGCGCAATGCTTCCAGATCATACGGCACCCGGCGCAGGTCGATGTGAACCTCCGGGCCATCCCAGGTGAGAAGGGCGTATTCGGCCCAGGCAGGGTTAGAATCGCCGCTGCCGTCGGGCCGGGCTTGGAAGGGCAGACCGACGCTGCCAGGGTTGATCAGGGTGCGGTCGCCGTATTGGCGCATGAACTGGACGTGGGTGTGGCCCCCAGCCAGGATCTGGGCCGTGGTGCCGGCGAAGTAGCCGTCCAGTACATCGTCCGGTGTGTCCGGTTCAATGGGATCATCGTAGGAGAGCGGCGAGCCGTGATAGCAGAGCAGCTTCATGCCGTTCTCCAGGTCCACCTCGACCGTGGCCCAGAAGTTGCGGATGAAGACGGGGTAGGCAAAATCCAACTGCTTTGCGCCCCACAACTCGATGTCGTTGAAGTAGCCGCTCTCCTCGTCCGTCACCGGATGGGGCTTGGGCTTTAAGGCCCAGGCGTCCGTGTTGCCCATGACCATGGAGCATTTGAGTTCGTACAAGCGGTCCAGCACCTGCTGGGGCTGCGGGCCAAAGATCGCCGTATCCCCCAGGCAGACGATCTTGTCCGGCGCTTCGCTTTTGAGTTGGTCCAGCACGGCATCCAGGGCGGTCAGGTTGCCGTGGATATCGGCGATCAGGGCTAGTTTCATCATCGGCCCAACCCCAAATCCAGCCGCCCCATGATCTCGGCGAGTTGTTCCTTTATGGCATCTCCAGCGCTACCGGGGTTGTCCCGCACATAGTTGAGCAAGAACCAGATGGACTCCATGGTCCCCATTTTCGCCGCGCCCGTGGACAGGTGAACGCCCGATGATGGCGCAACCTCCATGCCGGGGATGACCAGGGAGACGCCGCTGTTCGCCAGGGCTGGTTCGGGCGCGGGGGTGTTGCCGCCGCCCAGGATATTGGCTGCGCCCAGCAGACCGGTCAACGCGCCCAGGCCGCTAGTTTTGCCGCCCCCGGCCAGGAATTCGATCAGCAATTTCAACAAGGCCGGGCCGGAGAAATCCGGGGCAGAGTATTTCTTCTGTTTGCTCGATTTGCCCTTTTGCAGGGACTCGACCATCTTAGCCAGTTCGCCCAACATATCGTCGCTGCCCGCATCCGGGTTGTGGACGCCGCAGAACTTGGAGCCGTCCAAGGCATCGTTGCGGCAGCGCTTGCCCGCCTGGGTCGTCTCCGTGCAGCGGGTGGACTTGGTGCTGCTCTTCTTGGCCGTGCTGGCCTTGCTCTTGCTGTGGACGGCGCAGAAGTCGGAGCCTTCCACGGCGTTGTTGCGGCAGCGGCTGCCAGAGGCCGTGGTGGCATCACAGCGGGTGCTGGCGCTGCTGGCCTTCTTGGCTGTCGTCGATTTCTTTGCTTTTGGTTTGGCTTTATGTACCCCGCAATAGACAGAGCCGTCCACCGCATTGTTGCGGCAGCGGGTTCCAGCGGCGGTGTTGGCTTTGCAGCGTTTTGTGGCCATTGTGTGGTCCTTTGTTGGTACTGATTGGTGTCCACCTATGATGTCAGGTAAGGTATTCCTTTTTCCAACAGGCGCAACTGAGTGTAGGGATCTTCATCCTTGGAATACCCAAAAAAGTTTTCGATGGTGATCTTTGCCAATTCCTTTGGTTCAACTTTATGTAGATTGCCCCCATACGTCCGCCCATGATGGATCATTTCAGCGGCTGCAACCCTGTTTAAGGTATGCCAAAGGTCAGGCAGGAGTGAGGGCTCACGATCCAAGCGCTCTTGAAGTTGTGGCTTTGGATAAAGCAAAAGATAAACATTGGCCGCAATCGCCTGGGAATGATTGCGTATAAAACGAAATGGTCGGTTGTTTTTCTGGCTAGTTTGTCGGCCCATATAGGTGCAGAGTAGCGGGGGCGGAGAGCGATATTCCTGAATATACCAAGGCGAACGGTGCCGACAGAGATAGCGCTCATTGAGTTTTTGTTCAATTCCTTGTTGTAAATAGCGCCACAGGGCAGGAAACTGAGCTTGAATCTCATCTTCCGGCAGGTTGCAATCCAGCAAAAAGAGCCGTTTCTCTAGGCAAGGAACCCCCTGTGCATCTGCCTTAACCTCGTCCAGTAGAAGTACGCGGGGACTAGGCAAGATCGGCTTCAAAAACTGTGGGGGGAGTTGCATTGTGGCGGCCTTCTCCTCTGAAAGGATGAAGAAGGCATTCGCACCAGTGGCGATACCACGCTTAATAGTAAACAGATCAGAGAGTTTCAGCCGATCCTGCTTGTTTTGGTACACCACAAGAGATGGACGCGTGAAGGATGTCCATTTAGATTGTTCGTGAAGTTGTTTGCCTGAGATCACGGTTTCGTATTCAGGGGCCTCGATCTCGCCGCCGTAGGTAAAAGCGACTGTATGGTCTACGGGCGGAACCCGTTTTCGTAGCCAAACAACGACAGAAGAGACCAAAGCATCATCAAATTGCACATTATCTGGATCAAAACGATGTACTCGTAGAAGAGTCACTTGTTCCAACAGGTATTGCTTTATCTGCTTCCCATAATTAACATCCAAAAATTCGCTCGGAATCAGCCAACAGGCCACGCCATCCTCTGCCATCCATTTATGAGACAGGAGAATAAAGTAACAATACAGCCCAGATAAACCACTCAACCTTAAACCCGTCGCTCGCTTGACTACCCCACGCAGACAGCTTTTGTCCTGAGTGGAGAGGTGATGGTGGCGCACATAAGGTGGGTTGCAGATCAGCAGATTTGCCTGTTGTTGCGGTAGGTTTGGAAATGGCTGTTGGGTAAAATCAGCGATATTGAGGTGTAGCGAGGTAGTTTGCCACAGAACAGACGCGTCTGCCGCATAATGTTTGTCGATCTCGTATCCCCAAGCTCGCTCAATGCGATTAGGGGAAACTAATTGAAGCAAAGCGCTATAAAACGAACCTGTTCCAAAGGCTGGATCCAAAAAACGGATCAGTTCCGTCTGTGACAACATAGGCATGGTGGCTTGCACAATGGAAGCTGCGAGACCGGGAGGTGTAGAAAATTGACCAAGTTGGTTGCGCTCGCCCTGGCTTTTCAGTGCATCTAGCCGCGCCTGAAGTTTCAATCGATGCGCTTCTAAATTAGCAAAACTCACTACATCTGGCGTCATCACTATACCCCAAGCTCGGCAAGGTCATCGATCCGATGTTCCCAGACCCAATCAATTCCCTCTGCTGCTTCGTATCCCAGATAGCCACTGTCGAAATAGCCGCAAAGAAAAAGGATGAACCGTACTTGTTGACCGTAAGTGTGGCGTAGCTGGGTGACTTTGGTCGCCTCTTCTTTGCGTCGTTTGTTGGTATTTGTGAAGTCACCGGCTGACTTTGCCTCAACAAGCAGGGGGAAGTCTCCCGCTTGAGAGTCCTTTGGCATGATCACCGTATCGATAGGAATGTTGACATCCCGATTACGCTTCTCTTGGCGGATGGGAATATTGAGGCGAAAGGCAAATGTTCCCGGTATCATCTCGTCGAAGATCAGGCCGCCGCCAGCAGGAATCAATACATATCCGCGGATTTCCAGCCATTGCTGAAGGGCGAAAAGTTGCCGTTGTTCTTGCGCGTTACGAATAATGGGATCAGAAATTGCACCGCAAAGCCGGTCCGCCACGACCGTGGCAGCTCGATAACGCTCATCTGGCGTGGCAGAGACACCGGAATTGACCCACGGGAAAATATCAGGATCGACCAATCGAGAAATAACCTGACCGATCCGCTCCAATTCATGCCCAACTTGCTTCGGCTCCATGCGCGGTGGCATGCGCTTGTCTGCTTCCATATTTTTCACCAGATTGCTGGAAACACCCGCCAAACCAATCAGTCGATCCCGTGCGATTGGCGGCGCAGTTGCCATACGCAAAATGGGGAGAACCGATGGGTGTTCACGTAGCACTTGCGGCGAAACATCGGTCAAGTCGGACGTTTTAGTCAGCGCGTCCTCTACTTGAGCAGTGGTTTGGATGCGGTTCTCTCGATAGGTCTTGGGGGCGAACTGAAGGAACCACTGATTGTAAAAATCGACAGACTGGGCGATATCCGATTTCCATAGTTCTGGCTTGTTTGCGTTTACCGTCATGTTAGGGCCGATCAACACTCTGCAAGGCCCGCCACACCCGTTCCGGCGTGAAGGGCAACTCGTCCATCCACACCCCCGTGGCGTTGTGGATGGCGGCGGCGATGGCCGGGGCGGTGGGGATAAAGGGCATTTCGGCCATGCCCCGTGCGCCCAGAGGGCCCTGGGGGTCGGGGAATTCCAAAATCACGGGCACGATCTCCTCCACCACGTCCAGCACGCCGGGGATCAGATAGCTGCTAAAGTTGGGGTTGAGGATGTGGCCGTTGCGCTGCACCACATTTTCCAGCAAGGTCCAGCCCACAGATTGGGCCACGGCCCCCTCGATCTGGCCCTCGACCAGTTTGGGGTTGATGGCCATGCCCACGTCGTTGGCGCTGACCAGCCGCTTGACCGTGACATGACCGGTCTCCACATCGATCTCCACGTCCGCGGTCTGGGCGCAATAGCCATAGGTGATGTTGGGGTCTCCGGCCCCGGTGATGGGGTCGTAGCCCGTGGTCTTGCGGGCGTAGTGGACGTGGTCGGCGCGGGCCGGGCGTTCTTCGTTTTGCCAAGCCTGCAAGGCCCGTTGCGCCGCGCCCACAATGGCGTTGCCCTGCATAAAGGTCAGGCGGCTGGCCGAGGCGGAACCGCTGCTGCCGGTGATATCCGTGTTGTCCACGGCCATCTCCACCCGATCAACCGGGATGCCCAGAACTTGGGCCGCTAACTGACGGAAGGCAGAATGCGCGCCCTGGCCCACATCCGCCCCCACGGCCCCGACGATGGCCCGTTCGATCTGCGCGGCCCCGTGCAGTTCCACACAGGCCGCTGCATTTTCAGGATAACCCAGGCTGAAGCCAACATTTTTGAAGCAAGCGGCCAGGCCGATGCCGCGCAGGGTGTGGGTTTTGGAGGCGTCGAGGGATGTTTTTTGGGAGATTGGGCGATTGGGAGATTGGGAGATTTTGGGGGCGTGCCAGCCGTTGGCGTTTTTGACCCAGCCGGCTTCGGTGGCGGCGGCCTCGATGACGGGGGTGATGGTGACGCCGGCGGGCATGGGGCTGCCCGTGGCGATGATGGCCCCATCGCTGAGGGTGTTGCGCAGGCGGAAGTCCACCGGGTCCATACCCAGGGCGTGGGCCAATTTGTTCATCTGCATCTCGGCGGCGAAGTGGCCTTGAGGGCCGCCAAAGCCCCGGAAGGCGCCGTTGGGACAGTTGTGGGTATAGACGGCGCGGGTATCCACATGCACGTTGGGGATTTCATACGGACCCAGGCAGGCAAGGGTGGCATTGCCCAAAACTTTGGTGCTGGTGGAGGCGTAGGAACCGGCGTCCGCGGTGACGTCCATCTGGGCGGCGACCAGCTTGCCGTCCTTGGTGGCGCCCCATTTGGCTTTCAAAATATAGGGGTGGCGTTTGTGATGGCCGCGAATGCTCTCTTCCCGGCTCCAGATGGTCTTGACCGGGCGGCCCGTCTTTTGGGCGGCCAAAGCCAGCAAAATCTGCACGGACATATCCTCCCGCCCGCCAAACGCGCCGCCGATGGCCGGATAGCGCACGACGATCTCCTCGTCCGGCAGGCCCAGGGCGTGGGCGATCTGCTCCCGGTCCTCGTGCATCCACTGGCCGCCCACGATCACCTCGATGCGCCCATCTTCCCGCACAAAGGCCACGCCGGCCTCCGGTTGAAGATAGGCGTGTTCCTGGGCGTGGGTGCGATAGGTGGCCTCGATGATCACGTCGGCCTGGGCGAAACCGGCGGCCATGTCCCCGTGGCGCAGATGGTATTCGAGCAGGATGTTGCTTTCGGGCACTTTGCCAGCGAAGGCGTGGCCCGCATAGTCGTGGACTTGGATCGCATCGGGCAACCGGGCAGCCTCCGGATCTAAAACCAGGGGCAATTCCTCAAAATCCGCCCGCACCAGTTTTGCCGCGGCCTCGGCCTGGGCCTGGCTTTCGGCGATCACCAGGGCGATGCGGTCCCCCTCCCAGCGCACGGTGTTGGTGAGGGTGGAGCCGGGCGCGTCGTCCGGGCCGCACAGGACCGGTTGATCCAGCACATTGAGGCCGAAGCTATTCACCGGCACATCCAACCCGGTAAGCACGGCGATCACGCCGGGCGCAGATCGGGCCGCATCCACATGCAGGGCGCGGACACGGGCGTGGGGCACCCCGGCGAAGAGCGTGGTCATCCACGCCTGGCCGGGCAAATTGATGTCACCGGGATAGGCCGCGACGCCGGTCACTTTGTCCGCGGCGTCAATACGGGGGAGGCTGCTGCCAACTGCGCGCATGGTTGAGTTCCTTGGGGTTTCACACGATTTTTAGGTCGTTGACTCAGGTGGATAATTGATGGAAAATAGGGGCAACTAAAGTCAGCATTGGACACTTTTGACCGAAAGGAAGACCGATGGCAAAACAGTTCAACGTCAGCGAAGCCAAGACCCATTTCTCCAAGCTGCTGAAACGTGTTGCTGACGGCGAGGAGGTCATCATCGCCAGGGCTGGTACGCCCGTCGTCCGTTTGATTCCTCTTGAGCGCCCAGCGTTTGCACGCAAGCCGGGAAGTGCCGCCGGGATGATTCAAATGGGACCGGATTTTGATGATCCTCTGCCCGAAGAGATTCTGGCTGCCTTTGAAGGCAGATCTGAATGAGGCTATCGCAAAACGTCAGGGCCGCTCTTTGGCCGCGGCCTCAGTGATCAACACCTGGATGCGTTCGACAAAATGCTCGTCGGCCAGGCTGGTGATTTTGATGTGGCGCATGCGCTTGCCGTCCCCCTCCAAAAGGTGACCGGGGTCGGCCAGGTCGATGCCGGCGGGGAAGTGCAGGTTGACCCGACCGGCCCCTTTGTTGGGCTGGACGGCGCAAAACTGGCCGTCCGTGCCGCCACCAAAGCTGAAGCTGATGATGCGCCAGCCGGTGTAAACCCGCTCCCTGGCTTCGGGCACCAGGTCGAAGACCAGGGCACGCACAGCCAAGGCCAGATCCTGCACGGGGGCTGGATAGTTGTCCAAAAACTCGCGTACTTCGATCTCCATGGTGTCCTTCTTTCCTCACTCCTCGATCTTCATTTTCCCGGCCAATACCACTGCATCCAAAATCTTGCGATAGCCTGTGCAGCGGCACAGGTTGCCGGTCAAGGCCTCGGCGGCCTCGGCCCGGCTGGGGTGGGGACGTTCCTCCAGCAACTTGGCCGCGCTCATCACAAAGCCGGGGGTGCAATAGCCGCACTGCACGCCGCCGCTCTGCACCAGGGCGTCCTGGATCGGGTGCAGATGTTCAGGATTGCCCAGCCCTTCCACAGTGACGACTTCGCTGCCCGCGGCCCGTTCCGCGGGGACCATGCAGGCCATGACCGCCATGCCGTCCAAAAAGACCGTGCAGGCCCCGCACTCCCCCTCGGCACAGCCCTCTTTGACGCCCACAAAACCAGCCTCCCGCAGACTGTCCAGCAAACTCATGTGGCCGGGCAATTTTACAGGTTTGCCATTGACTGTAGTCAGAGACGAGGCATCCGCCCCATTCACGGGCCAAATCCCGCCCGTGTCCCCCCATAGGGTGATGGGATGCTCGGACCAGCCCTCCCGCTCCCGTCCGTCCCGCAGTTGACGCAAGAGGCGGGCGGTGAGGGCGCTGACCATGCCCCGGCGATAGTCTGCCCCGGCCCGGATGTCGTCGATGGGGCTGGCGGATCTCAGGGCCAACTCGGCGGCCTGGGCGATCACGTCGTCGGTCAGGGTTTTGCCGACCAAAAAGGTTTCGGCCTCCGTGGCCCGACCGATCACCGCGGTCACCGCGCCCAAGCTGATGCGCGCTGCGGCGACCGTGCGGCCATCCTCGGCCAAGGCGATGATCCCAGCAATGCTAACCACGCTGATAGCCTGGGCCTTGCGCAAGCCCAGCTTGATAAAGGTACCCCGCTCATTCTCGGTCAAGGTCGGGAAGCTGATGCCGACCAAGATTTCGTCGGCCCCCATGTCCACCTTACGGAAGCCGGTGATGAAATCGGCCAGGGCCAGGGTGCGCTCCCCCCGCTGGGCGCCGACCAGAGTGACGCTGGCATTCATCGCCATCAGCGGCACAATCGTATCGTTGGCCGGGCTGGCGGTGATGAGGTTGCCGGCCACAGTGGCCCGGTTGCGGATCTGGGGCGCGCCCACTTCCCAACTAGCCCTCGCCAAGGGCAGGGCCTTGGCCGCAATGAGGGGGCTGGCCGCGGCCTGGTTGTGGGTGACCAGCGGCCCCAAGTGGATCACCCCGTCCGCTTCCCAAATCTCGGCCAGGCCGGGGATGCGGGTGAGGTCGATCAAGATCAAAGGGCCACCGTCTGGGGCCTTGCGCACGCCCCGCTCCATCTCCAAGAGCAGGTCTGTGCCCCCGGCGAGGATGCGGGCGCGATCTGCGTGTTGGGCTTTGAGGGCCAGGGCTTCGTCAAGGGTGGTGGGGGAGAGGTAGGTTGAGTACATGATTATTTCCGTCAGATTCGGTTGAAGATTGATGGGGAAGAGGACGCGTCAGCTACCAGATCGTCGCGACCGTGGAGAGCCGGATTTTTCCATCACGACTGATCACTGGAACACCCAGATGAAGTGCTGTCGCAGTGATGATGCGGTCCGGCATATCAGGAACCTGCTGTCGATCGACCAGCCGCATGGTTTCAACAATTGGATGGTCAAGTGCAACTTCGACCAAAAAAGGATTGGCTCGTTTGAACAGTGCAATGGTTTTGCCCAAAGATTCGGCAGGGATGCGCGCCTTTTCGATCAAGTAAACCATTTCCACCAATGAAATCGAGGGGGCAGCAATATGATTACCCGACAACTCGATGGCTTCCATGGTTGATCGGGCAGTCTCTGATAGACGGGGGTCGTCATAGATATACCAGATTAGCGCATGAGTATCGGCTACGGCACGAATCGACATCACGCATCCTCATGTGTCATAGACGCCCACATTTCCCGCCGAACCTCATCAATATCTTCAGCAGAGGGTGCTGGACCTAAATCGGCCAAAATTCCACGGATCGATTCAGACCGGGGTCGGGGCGTAACTGACATGGGTTCGTTTTTCTCCAACACGGCCTCCACATCCGGGGCAAGACGTGTCACCAGTCGAGCTTTATCAACCGGTCGTAGCTGTCGCGCCAAAGAGAGAACAACATCCAAGGTGATCTCTTCAATCATTACAGTCATGATGGGTATTCCTCCATTTCAACCCCAAAACGTCAACCGTCGTCAGACCCCATTATACCACGATCCTGGCGACCCCGGCGCTCACATCAACGGTTGAAGATCGAGAAGATGGCGAATCTCGATGCCGTCGTCCA
>JAGNDO010000066.1 GCA_018003515.1 Caldilineaceae bacterium | reverse complement strand
CTACTCGATACACGATACTCGATAAGACATGCTGCGCCACCAAATATGCCCCAAATCCACCCAGCACAAAGGACGAAAGCAGGATCAGGTTGTTGGCGACGATCAGGGAAAGACTGGTTTGCAGGGGCACACTGAGTAGCCCGTTGAGCGGGGTAAGGGTATAAAAGCCCAAATTGATCTGGATGGGATAAAACATCCAATCGGCGTGGAAGATGTCGAAGTTGAGCTGATCCACCAGGCGGGCCTTGATCCACCACAAATTCCAGGCCAGGGAGGGATCGTCGATGCCATCACCGGGGACGTGGGTGGTGAAGTGGGCGGCCAGCGGCCAGGTCAACACCAGGGCCAGGACGGTGAAGAGCAACAAAGCTTGAACATGGGCATTGCGCAGCAAGCCGCGCTGGGTAAAAGAGTTTGTGGGCATGGGTGCATCGTATCACCGGCCCGAAACATAGACAAATCGCCAAGAAAAATAGAACGCGGATTGGACGGATTCGACGGATCTTTACCGATTTTCCAGAAAATAATCCGTTTTGATCCGTTCGATCCGTCCAATCTGTGGGCTATTTGTAAATAGCCCAAAATGGAATTGCCAGGATGCCCGACCGTTGTTATACTATGCAGGCTGTCCGACGAAAATCAACCGCTCGCCGGGCATGGCCCCACACATAATTGCATATCCATCCTGAATGAAGGGCAAGAGAGAGCATCGGCAGATCCAGTTTCCGGGGTCTGCGCCGGTCGCCGAAGGTGTAAGCCCCACGGACTTAACCGGGTCGTGGGGCGAAACTCTCAGGCACAGGTATCTTGCCCCGACAGGACTCTGGAGAGATCTCGACCTGACGGCGCAGCCAGCGCCGCCAGATCGGGCCGCCGATGGGGAGATAAAGCTCTCAGGCAAAAGGACAGAGTGGAACCGGGCGTTTTGCGCCCGCGTTCCACTTTTTTGTTTCTATCGAGAAACGCAACGAGTAAAGAGTGACGAGTAATTCGTGGTGTTGGAAATTCATTCTCGAATCACAACGCCCAAACCTCGACACGAAACACTCGTTACTCCTTACTCATTGCTCGACATTCCTGAAAGGACCAAGCCTATGCCAATACTGCGTACACACCTCTACGACGTCCATGTGGAAATGGGTGGGCGTATGGTGCCCTTTGCCGGGTACGAACTGCCTGTCCAATACCCCACCGGTCCCCTGGCCGAGCATGAGGCCGTGCGCACCGCCGCCGGTCTCTTCGACATTGACCACATGGGCCAATTCCGGGCCGTGGGGCCGGAAGCCGACATCTTTCTGCAATACATCCAGACCTGTGACGTCTCCCAAGTGGCGGTGGGCGAGGCCCACTATGGCCTGCTCACCTATGCGGACGGCACGATTGTGGACGACATCTTCCTCTACCATCTGCCCGACTATTGGATGATTGCGGTCAACGCGGACAACCGGGCCAAGGACTGGACCTGGATGAACGCCCAGGCCCACGGCTTTGACGTGGAACTGACCGACATCTCCGACGAAACCTATATGCTGGCCTTCCAAGGCCCCAAGGCCGAGAGCATTTTGCAGCGGTTGACCTCGGTTGATCTAAACGCAATGGCCGCCCGCACCTGCACCATCGGCCCCATCGCTGGCATCCAAACCCTGATGGGACGCACGGGCTACACGGGCGAAGATGGTTTTGAACTCTACTTCCCCGCGGACCAAGCGGTAACAATGTGGCAGACCCTGCTGGAGACCGGCAAAGACGACGGCCTGTTGGCCTGCGGTCTGGCCGCCCGTGACAGTCTGCGCTTTGAGGCCTGTATGCCCCTCTACGGCCACGAGATCAGCGCCCAGGTCAACCCAATCGAAGCCCGGCTCAACTGGGTGGTGGACTTCAACAAGGGCGATTTTATTGGCCGAGAAGTCCTGCTCAAAGCCAAGTTGGAAGGGACCGAGCAGGTTCTCGTCGGCTTCGAGATGGTGGATCGGGCCGTCCCCCGTGATCACTACGACGTGGCCATCGACGGCCAGATCGTCGGCCATGTCACCACAGGCATGAAAAGCCCCACCCTGGACAAGTTCCTGGGCATGGCCTATGTCCCCAAGTCCCACAGCAAGATCGGCAGCGAAATCGACATCATCGTGCGCGACAAGCCCAAAAAGGCCGTGGTCGTGCGCCGTCCGTTTTATAAGGCGCAGTATAAGTAGTTAATTTGAGGGAGATTGGGAGATTGGGCGATTAGGAGATTGTGTTTGGTTGAGAACGATCGTGTTCCACATGGCTAGCGCAGGTTGAATAGACCGGGGCAGTTTCCGGTCGTATCGCTTGTACTGAGTGCGAAGCGTACCGAAGTGAAGCCGTAGCGAGTCTACGACGAGACTTCCCACCACACCCAATCTCCAAATCTCTCAATCTCCCAATCTCTCAACCCCAAACCCAAAAAGGAGAGCACACCATGTCAGACTTCAAACTAGACAAGACCGCCAAATATGCCGAAAGCCACGAGTGGGTGCGCATGGACGAGGACGGCCTGGCCGTGGTCGGCATCAGCGACGCCGCCCAGGACATGCTCAGTGATGTGGTCTTTGTGGAGTTGCCCGGCGAGGGCGATGAAGTGGAGGCCGGTGACGCCATCGCCGTCGTCGAATCCGTCAAGGCCGCCGAAGAGGTGGTGACCCCGGTCAGCGGCACGGTCGTGGCCATCAACGGGGATTTGGAAGCCACCCCGGAGCAGGTCAACGAGACGCCGTACAAATCCTGGTTCTTCAAGATCCAGCCCGGCCCCAACCTGGCCGCGGAACTGGCCGCCCTCATGGACGCCGCCGCGTATGACACGTTTGTAGACGAGAGCGCTCACTAAGAATATCGAGTGTCGTGTATCGAGTAATGAATGTGGTAAAGAAAATTTGTGTGCTTTTGGGGCTGAACGGGTTTAGGTTCAATAGCGCACAAAACAAACTGAACCACGCTAAATTACTCGATACTCGATTCCTATCTTTCACCGGAGACAACCAAAATGGCATTCATTGTCAACACCGACCAGGACCGCGCCAAGATGCTCGGCGTGCTGGGCCTGGAAAAGATGGAAGATCTCTTCCACGACGTGCCGGAGGCCCACCGCTTCCCGGATCTGGATCTGCCCCCCCGCCTGAGCGAGGTGGAGGTGCTGGGCCGTCTGCAACAGTTGGCCGAGCGCAACGAGGACCTGGACCATAACGCCTGCTTCCTGGGCGCCGGGGCCTATTTCCACTACGTCCCCAGCACCGTGGACTATGTCCTCAGCCGGGGCGAGTTCTACACGGCCTACACCCCCTATCAGCCCGAAGTGGCCCAGGGCACGCTCCAGGCCATCTACGAATATCAGACCATGATCGCCAACCTCAGCGGCATGGAGGTGAGCAACGCCAGCCACTATGACGGGGCCACCAGCGCCGCCGAGGCCGTGGTCATGGCCCTCAACCTGGGCCGCTACAAACGCAGCCGGGTGATCATGGCCCCCACGGTCCATCCCGAATATCGCAAGGTCGTGCGCACCTACACCCAGGGCTTCCCCCTGGACTTCGTGGGCCACGACCTGCCCGGCTTCGACTATCTGGACGCCCTGACCGCCCTGATCGACAAAAACACCGCCTGCGTCATCGTGCAAAACCCGGACTTCCTGGGCACCATCCAGACCCCGACCCGGCTGCAACAATTGGCCGACGCCGTCCACGCCCAAGGCGCGTACCTGATCGTGGCGGCCAATCCCATCAGCCTGGGCATACTCACCCCGCCGGGGGAGTATGGCGCGGACATCTTTGTGGGCGAGGGTCAGGCCACGGGCAACAGCCTCAACTTTGGCGGCCCCTACCTGGGCCTCTTCGCCTGCAAGATGGAGCATGTGCGCAAGAGCGCCGGGCGCATCATCGGCCAGACCATCGACCTGGACGAAAACCCCGGCTATGTGCTGACCCTGGTGGCCCGCGAGCAGTTCATCCGCCGGGAGAAGGCTACCAGCAATATCTGCACCAACCAGAGCCTCAACGCCCTAGCCTGCGCCGCGTACCTGGCCGCTTTGGGAAAAAATGGGCTGCCTCAGGTGGCCCGCATGTGCTATGACAACACCCATTATTTGGCGACAGAAATTGGGGGCCTAGCGGGCTACCAAGTCCTCAACACCGGCTCCTTCTTCCACGAGTTCGCGGTCAAATGCCCGGCCCCCGTGGCGGAGATCAACCGCTACCTGATCGAAAGCGCCGGCATCGTGGGCGGCTATGACCTGGGCCAGCACTTCCCAGAGTTGGGCGAGCATGTCATGCTGTTGTGCGCGACGGAAATGGTGGATCGCCAGTCTATGGACGATCTGGTGGCTGTGCTGGCTTCGTTTGGAGAAGGGGAGACCCGATCATGACCTTAGACATCAACCGCAAGGAACCCACCCTCTTTGAAAAGAGCCGACCCGGCCGCATGGGCACCACCCTGCCCACCTCGGACGTGCCAAGCACCGACCTCCCCGCCGCCTTCCTGCGGGCCGAGCTAGCCCTGCCGGAGATCGCCGAGCGGGATCTGGTCAGCCACTATGCCCGACTCAGCCGCAAGAACTATGCCGTGGATCTGGGCTTCTATCCCCTGGGCAGTTGCACCATGAAGTACAACCCCAAGGTCAACGAGCGGGCCGCCCGCATGTCTGGCTTTGCCAACATTCACCCCCTCCAGCCGGCCGAGACCGTCCAGGGTGCAATGGAACTGATGGTGGAACTGGCCGACATGCTGGGCGAGATCAGCGGTCTGCCCCATGTCACCCTGCAACCCGCGGCTGGGGCACAGGGCGAAATGACCGGCGTGTTGGTGATCCGCCAATACCTGATCGACCAGGGCCAGACCCAACGGGACCTGATCCTGGTCACGGACAGCGCCCACGGCACCAACCCGGCCACAGCCAACATGGCGGGCATGAAGACGATGGAGATCAGGTCCGACGCCGACGGCAACGCGGATCTGGACCATCTTGCGGAGATCATCGCCAAGCACGCCGACCGCATCGCCGGGCTGATGATCACCAACCCCAACACCCTCGGCCTCTTCGAGGAGCATATCCAACAAGTCTGCCAGATGATCCACGAGGCCGGCGGGCTGGTCTACGGCGATGGGGCCAACTTCAACGCCATCCTGGGCATTGTGCGGCCTGGGGATGTGGGCATCGACATCATGCACTATAATCTGCACAAGACCTTCAGCACCCCCCACGGCGGCGGCGGACCGGGCAGCGGCCCGGTGGGCTGTATCGACAAACTGGCCGCCTATCTGCCCGGCCCCCGGCCCATGCGCAACGCCGAGGGCGACTATGTGTGGGAGATGCCGGAGAAGTCTATCGGCCGGGTGCGGGGCTATTGGGGCAACTTTGGCATGCACGTGCGGGCGTACACCTACATCCGCATGCACGGGGCCGAAGGACTGCGAGAGATCGCCGAGAACGCGGTGCTCAACGCCAACTATATCCAGCACTTCATCAAGCAGACCTACCCGGTCCCCTTTGGCCATCGCACGTGCATGCACGAGTTTGTGGCCCAGGGCAAGCTGGCCGCGGCCCCGGGCGTCCACGCCCTGGACATCGCCAAGCGCCTGATCGACCTGGACAACTCCCATCCGCCCACGATCTACTTCCCCCTGATCGTGCCCGAAGCCCTGATGATCGAGCCGACGGAGACCGAGAGCGTGGAGACCTTGGATCAGTTCATCGCCGACATGCTCCAGATCGCCGAGGAAGCCGTGGCCGATGAGGCCCTGCTCCACGCCGCGCCCCAGCACGCGCCCATGCGCCGCATGGACGAGGTGCGGGCGGCCCGACAGCCCGTACTCACGGCCAACGCAGAGTTGGCCGCGGTTTGATGCATGGTCACACCTTCCCGGAAGCTGTTCGCTTCCGGGAAGGTCGCGCCTGGGGAATAAATTCCCGCGCTCTAGCCGGGTCCGTGACCCGGCGGGTTGACACGATCTTCTGCGGCACACCCGCCGGGTCACGGACTCGGCTAGAGCGCGTTTTTTGCTGGGCCAACTTACGTTGGGCCGTGCTTTTTACGCTGGTTTTTTTCCTAGCCGGATGTAGCCTCCCCCAGATCGATCTGCCTCCGGCCCTGGACCGGCTGTTGGGGCGGGAGGAGGTGGCCGCGGTGGCCGACGACCCGATGGCGGCCACAACGTCCACACTGCGTCTCTTGGCCCCCCAGTCCACGACCGGCGAGAATGTTTTGCTGCTGGATCTGGTCAACGGATATAATCGTTCCTTTCTCCAAAAACCAGACGCCGCCGACACCCTGACTGTGACCGTTGAGCTGGCACCCCGCTATACCCAAGCCCTGAACAACCGCTTGCTGGACAGCCCCCCGCCGGATGTGGTGGCCGTGGACAGCTTCAGCTTCCCGGCCTTGGCGGCCGCGGGCAAACTGGCCCCTATCCCATCCTCGGTGATGGCGGCCCAGGATCTGCACCCCAAATTGCGGGCGGCCTTTGAAGTGGACGGCGACTTGCTGTGCGCGCAGGTGGAGGCCAGCACGTTGGCCCTGGTCTACAACAAGGCGGTCTTCGATGCCCTTGACCAACCCTACCCCCAAGCTGACTGGACGTGGGATGATCTGCAAGCCGCGGCCAAGGTCCTGACCGTGGTGGACAGCAGCTACTATGGCCTGGTGATCAACCCGGACTTCTCCCGCTGGCTGCCCTTCCTGCGCCAGGCCGGGGGCAGTGTCTTTGGGCCGGACGGCGGGGTGGCTTTGGAGACCGAGCCGGGCAGTGCTGCGTTGACCTATTTTGTCTCTCTTTTTCAAAATGGCGTCGCCTATACCCCCGTGGAGTTTGGGGCGGCGTGGAGCGGAGAGGCCTTCGCCACGGGCCGCATCGCCATGACCATCGAGGGCAACTGGCTGATCCCCTACCTGCGCAGCGCCGCGCCAGAGATGAGTTTTGGCGTGGCGGATCTGCCCGCCGGTCCGCCGCCCACGGGCGCGGAGGCTACGGTGGGCTTTGCCAACTGCTACGCCATCCCCGCGGACAGCCTTCACCCAGACGAAGCCGCCGCCCTGATCGCCTATCTGACCGGCTCGGAGGCCATGAATGCGTGGACCGATCTGCGCCTCACCTTGCCCGCGCGCACAGGGTTGCAGAGCGATTGGCTGGGCCGCCACCCGCTCATGGCCCCCTTCCTGGCCGGGCTGGACCGGGCCACCGTGTGGCAATTCCCGACCAGCTTCCAGACCGTGCTGGACAATTTCCAGGTTGATTTGCAGGATGTTCTGTCCGGGAGCATGCTGGCCGATGTGCTGCTGAACCGAGCGGACGCGTTTGGCAAGCAATAATCCAAAATCACCAATTCAAAATCGAGGCCAAGCCTATGCCCATTTACGACATCACCCGCCAACTGAGTCCGGCCATTGCCGTGTGGCCGGGGGATATGCCCTTCTCCGCCCAGGTCAACGGGCGGATTGCCGAGGGCAGTTCGGTCAACGTTTCGTCCATCACCCTGAGCTGCCACACGGGCACCCATGTGGACGCGCCCTATCACTACTTTGACGACGGCGCACGCATGAACCAAGTGGATCTGGAGGTCTACGTGGGCCGGGCCACGGTGGTGGATATGCGCCACATCTCCGGCCCGGCGCGGCCCGAAGACCTGGCCCACGTGGACTTGGACCGTATCGAGCGCATCCTCTTCAAAACCCGAGACAGCCTCCGCCCGGACACGGTCTGGGAGCCTGATTTTGTCTATTTGTCCGAAGAGCTGGCCACCCTTTTTGGCGAAAAGGGCATCCGGCTGTACGGCACGGACGCCCCCTCGGTGGACAAGTGGGACAGCAAGACGTTGCCCGCCCACCACGCCTTGGGCCACGGCAACGTGTTGATTTTGGAGGGGTTGATGCTCCACGACATCGAACCGGGGGAGTACGAGTTGATCGCCCTGCCCCTCAAGCTGGAACGGGACGGCTCCCCGGTGCGGGCCATCTTGCGCACGTTGGACTGACCCAAGACAAGGAATACAAAATGGTAAACATTTCTACCCCTGCCCCGGACTTCACCGCCCAAGATCTGACCGGGCGCACGGTGACGTTGTCGGACTATCGGGACTATCGAACCGTGGTGCTGGTCTTTACCCGAGGCTTTCTCTGACCCTTCTGCCGTCGGCACCTGGCGCAGTTGCGTCAAGACTATCAACAGTTTGTGGATCGGGAGGCCGAAGTCGTCGTGGTCGGCCCGGAAGACCAGGCCGCCTTTGTGCGGGAATGGGAGAAGGAGCGCTATCCCTTTGTGGGCATCCCCGACCCGGTGCAGGCGGTCTCGGATCTCTTCGGCCAGGAGGTCAAATTGTTGCAATTTGGCCGCATGCCCGCGCTGATGGTGATCGATCCCGCCGGGCAGATTGTCTACACCCACTACGGCGCGTCCATGCAGGATATTCCGAAGAACGAAGAGATTCTCGACGTGATTCAAAAATAGAACACGGATTGGACGGATCAGACGGATCAAAACGGATCAAAAAAAGATCCGTTTTGATCCGTTCGATCCGTCTGATCCGTGTTCTATTTCTTAATCTCCCTACTCATTTTTACCTAACCGAAAGGCACCCACCCATGTTCAACACTTTGCCCAACGACGCGCTGACTTTGATGACCTGGCCCTGGGAAAAAATCCAGCCCTACTATGCCGATCTGCTGGATCGGGAACTGACCCCGGCCACGGTGGATGGTTTTCTGCGCGATTGGTCCGCCCTGGGCCGGTTGATGGCCGAGGCGGGGACGCGGCATTATGTGGCCATCACGGTCAACACCGCGGACGCGGACGCCCAGGCGGCGTATGAGACCTATCTGGACACCATCTATCCCGCGGCCCGGCAGGCGGAGCAGGCGTTGAAGCGCAAGCTGCTGGACAGCGGCGTGGAAGCGGCGGACTTCGCCATCCCCCTGCGCAACATGCGGGCCGAGGCGGATCTCTTCCGGGAGGAAAATCTGCCCCTCTTGGCCGAGGAACTGAAACTGGAGAGCGAATTTGAGGCCATCGCCGGCGGGCAGACAGTGATCTGGCAGGGCGAGGAGATCACCGTGTCTCAACTGCGCCCGATCTTTCAAGAGCAGGATCGCGCTCTGCGGGAGGCGGCGTGGCGGGTTGGGGCAGCGCGCCAACTGGCAGATCGGGAGCGCATTAACCAGACCTGGGGCAAGAATCTGGCTTTGCGGGCCAAGTTGGCGGCCAATGCCGGGTTTGACAGCTACCGGGACTTCCGCTGGAAACAGCTTCTGCGCTTCGACTATTCCCCGGCAGATTGCAAGACCTTTGGTGACGCCATCGAGGCCGTCATGGTGCCGGCGGCCCAACGCATCTACGAACGGCGGCGGGCCACCCTGGGCGTGGAGAGTCTGCGCCCGTGGGATCTGGACGTGGACGCCCAGGGCCGCCCTCCCCTGCGCCCCAACATGAGCGTCGGGGATCTCACCGGGGCCATCAGCCAGGTCTTCCACCGGGTGGACCCGGTCCTGGGCGGCCAGTTTGACACCATGCGCCAGGAGGATCTGCTGGATCTGGAGAACCGCAAGAACAAAGGCTCCGGCGGCTATTGCATCGAATTCCACAACGCCCACCGCCCCTTCATCTTCATGAACGCCGTGGGCATGCACGACGATGTGCAGACCCTGCTCCACGAGGGCGGCCACGCTTTCCATGTCTTCGAGACCGCCCATCTGCCCTATTTGCAGCAGATCGACTATCCCATGGAGTTTGCCGAGGTGGCTTCAATGGCCATGGAACTCCTGGCCGGTCCCTATCTGGCCACGGAGGCTGGCGGCTTCTATGCCCAGGCCGACGCCCAACGGGCCTTAGTCAACCACCTGGAGGGCATGATGACCTTCTGGCCCTACATGGCCGTGGTGGACGGCTTCCAGCACTGGGTTTACGAAAATCCGGACGCGGCCATACACCCGGCCAACTGTGACGCGGCCTGGGGGGATCTATGGGATCGCTTTATGGTGGGGATCGACTATGCGGGGTTGGAGACGGAAAAAGTGACCGGGTGGCAGCGCAAAACCCACATCCACACGTCACCGTTCTATTATGTTGAGTATGGCATGGCCCAATTAGGGGCCGTCCAAGTATGGCGCAAGGCCCAGATCAACCAGGCCGAGGCCGTGGCCGCCTACCGCCAAGCCCTCTCCCTGGGCGGCACCGCCACCCTCCCCGACCTCTACCAAGCCGCTGGTGCCGCCTTTGCCTTCGACGAAACACTTTTGCGGGATGTAGTGGCGTTTATGGAAGACAAGGTGAGCGGGTAATTTTTAGTTAGCCTCGATTAACCGCTCAACCTCCTGGATCAGAAAAGGGAGGTTGGGCGCGTCAAACGAAAGGTTCGGGGCGGGGATGCGGTTGTGTTTGATATCGGGCGGAATATGTTTGTGATGGGGATGCGTCGATGGGTGCAGCGCTTGCAGGGTATATACGAATCGCTCGTAGTTAGCCAGCGACTGGAAGGGGTTCATGGCGGGCGGTCTGTCCGATAAGGTGCGTCAGGGAAGAGATGGTTGGCTGGGCCATAAGTACTTGGATGGTCCGGCGATATCGGCCTTGACGGTCTCCCAACAATTGGTACGTCCCGGCCCACTCGCTCCAGTCCAAGACCCATGCATCGTCTTCCGGCTCTTCGCCGCGCTCGTATGCCTCGTAGAACGTCTCGGTCAAAACGCCGTATTTACGCTCGAAGACAAGCAAATCCTCTTCCAGCGCATGGATGTCTTGCAGAATTTCGTCGAGAGTCATGTGGATTCTTCCTTTTCAAGACAGTTGGCCATCAGTACGGTTCAATTATAGCCATGCTCGATCCGTCGGTCAAATCAACCAATTTCACCCCTTCCGGGCCACGATCTGCAAAATCTCCGGCCCGTAGGTCTCTGCCTTCCAGGGGCCGATGGCAGGGATGGTGACGAGATCTTTGATGCGGGTGGGGGCTTGCAGGGCGATTTGGGTGAGGATGTCGTTGCTGAAGACGATGTCCGGGTCCACGCCCCGGGCTTGGGCCGTGGTCGTGCGCCAGCGGCGCAGGGCATCGAAGCGGGCCAGGACCACGCCTTCCAGCCGGGGATCGTCGTGGTTGCCGTTGGGCAGGGGGGGCACGGGCCGGCTCTGCCCCCGGCGCACGGTTTGGATCAGGGCATCCCCATAGCGGCGCAGCAGGTGATCGCTCAATCCGGGGATGCGGGCCAACTGCTCTCGGCGGGTCGGCTCGATCTCCAGAAGCTTCATCAACACCGTGTCGCCCACAATTTTGAAGGGGGGGCGATCCCGGCGCTCGGCCTCCTGCTCTCGCCACAGCCATAGCTCCTCTAACAACCCCATGCGCGGATAGGGAACCCGGCGGGTCGCCTTCATGCTCCACACCGTGCGGGGCGTGGGGGGACGATCGTCGTGGCTGCTCTGGGCCAGGAAGTCGAAGGCCTCTTGGGCCTCTGCCCAGCGCCCGGCGGTCTCCAACTCCCGGATCAACCGGGCCCGTAGATCGAGCAAATAGCGGGAATCCACTTGGGCATAGGCGATCTGCTCCGCGGTCAGGGGACGCTGCCCCCAGTTGGTGCGCTGCATCTTCTTGTTGGAGATCACCCCGTACTCCTTCTCCAAAATCGGGGCCAGCCCCACCCCGCTCCACCCCAGGATGCGGGCGGCCAGTTGGGTGTCAAAGATGCGCCCAAAGGTGAAGCCAGCCTCCCGGTGCAGGGTGAGGATGTCGTTCTCCGCCGCGTGCATGACCACCTCCACCTGGTCGGAGGCCATGAGGCGGCCCAGGCTGTCGATGCCCAGGCGCAGGGGATCGACCAGATAGTCGGTGACGGCCAGCCAGTTGGGTTCCGTGTCCGGGGCCGGATCGGTCAGCACGGAGATCTGGAGTAGGCAGACCTTGGTGGCATAGCTGTACAGACTGTCGCTCTCCGTGTCCAGGGCGATCAGGTTGCTTTGGGCCAAGTGGGCCATCATCTTCTCATAGGACGCGTTGGTATTGACCAGCACCGGGGCGGGCAAGTTGTCCACAGGTCGGTTATTGCGCATGCGGGGCCATCTTTCCAAAAATTGAACGGTTGAGGTGAGTGTTGGGGCCTTGTCACAGTTGTGGGGGCGGGGAAAGGCTGGTTTATGATAGCCAAAAGGAAATGATGTGTCAAAGTAGGGGTTCGTCTGCCACGCCACCCACCCCCCTACGCTACCCCGCCCGCCAAATATCTGCTATACTGCGGCCATGATTAACCACCACACCCGCCCATTTCGCTTCATCGCCCCCCTCATCCTGGCCCTCGGTCTGGTCATTCTGGCTGCGGGCGCGCTCTGGTCCAGCCCAGATCAAGTCGGATTGGACGCCGTAGTCACGGGCTTTACCCGCCCCATCGCCATCGAACAGCCGCCGGGAGAGGATCGGCTCTTTGTGGCGGAGCAGGCCGGACGCATTTACATTGTGCCCATGACCTCGACCGTGCCCATCACCGGCACGGTCAGCCCGCCCTTTTTGGACATCACAGACCGGGTGCGCTGTTGCGGGGAGCAGGGGCTGTTGGGCATGGCCTTCCCGCCGGACTATGCCACCAAGGGTCATTTTTACATCAACTACACCGACGCCCTCAGCCGCACGGTGGTGGCCCGCTTTAGCCTGCTTGCCACCCCCGGCGCACCCGGCGGTGTGAACTTTGACCCCAACCAAGCCGACCCCAGCAGCGAGCAGCAACTCCTGGTCATCGACCAACCCTTCCAAAACCACAACGGCGGCCAGATCGCCTTTGGGCCGGACGGCTATCTCTACATCGGCCTGGGGGATGGGGGCAGCGGGGGCGATCCTCTGGGCAACGGCCAAAACCCCGGCACGCTGTTGGGCAAGATCCTGCGCATGGACAGCGAAGGGCCGCCGGACCCAGATCTGGCCTACGCCATCCCCCCCACCAACCCCTTCACCCAGACCGTGGGCACCCGCCCGGAGATCTGGGCCACGGGGCTGCGCAACCCCTGGCGCTTCAGCTTTGACCCCCAGACCGGGGATCTCTTTATGGGCGATGTGGGCCAAAACCAGGTGGAGGAGATCAACCGTCAGCCCGCGGCCAGCCTGGGCGGGGAGAACTATGGCTGGAATGTGATGGAGGGTACCCACTGCTACAACACCGCCGACTGCGACCCCGCGGGGTTGACCCTGCCCATCCACGACTATGCCCACACCCAGGGCAATTGTTCGGTCACCGGCGGTTTTGTGGGGAGAAATTTGGACCAGCCTGGGTTGTGGGGCCGGTATCTCTTTGGTGACTATTGTAGCGGACGAATTTGGGGCCTGACTTCCGATCTGGATGGATGGCAGGCTGATTTGATACTGGAAAGCGGGTTGCGCATCAGCACCTTTGGCCAAGACCAGGCAGGCCGCATCTATGTGGCGGACATCACCGGCGGCGGCATCTATCGGCTGACAACCTCCCCGGTCCGCAAGAGCTTTTTGCCCCAGGTGATGCGTGAACTGGCGACGCCGACCCCCACCCTGGTCCCCGTGCAGTGGGATCCCCGGCTGGACCAGCGGGACGCGGCGCTGATCCCGGCCAAGACCACGCCGGGCGCACCCTTTTGGCGCTTGGTGAAGGCGGTCTGGTATGCGGAGAACGAAGCGCCAATGGCCGGGCAGCATCATATCTTTGTGGATACTGTGGACGCCCGTGGGGTGCGCCAGACCGGGGTGCCCGTGCGCATCGCCACCTTTGATGACCAGACCTTCATCACCACCCTCTCCACAGAGGCCAAGCCCGGCGAACTCTACGCCGCCAACTTCCCCATGAACGAAAAGGCTCCCTTCTATTTGGCCATGCCAGCCGTCACCGGCGTCCCCGCGGACGGGGTGACCAACATGGGGTATGGGAGTATCGAGCAGCCCAACTACAGCATCCACACCAGTTATGGGCTGACCTGGCAGTGGACCCTCGCCCCCGGCGGCGCGCCCTCCCCCACCCCGACCCCCACATCAAGCGCGACCCCGTCCCCGACGCCCCCGGCCACCGCCACGCCGACCCCGACGGGCGCGGCAACAGCGACCCACACGCCGACCCCGTCACCTTCTCCAACCAAAACACCGACCTCCACGCCGACCCCGATATCAACGCCGACGGCCACGCCCACTTTGACAATCCTGTTCCCCACGGCGACCCTGGTTTCTTGCGTCCCCAACGAGAACGGCACCTCCTTTAGCGGGCTGGTGGCGTGGGCCGGTGCGCCCAGCAACAACCAACGGGTGGTCTTCAGCTATGCGCCAGACGGCCCGTGGGCCACCCAGCCCGCCCTGAGCGGTCCGGCGTCCGGACGGCCCGACGGGCGCTACGAACACATCATCGGCATACCTGCGCCGATTGTCGGAAGCTGGTATACTTGGATCGTCAACCCAGCCGGCGTGCGCATTTCCGCCGTTGCCGTCTTCACCAGCGACGGTCCCGGCGGGGTGTGCAACAAGGCCGTCATCGACTTTGCCGGGCCGTGAGGAAGAAAAATGTTGATTGGTTGATCTGTTGATTGGGGGGTGGACAGTCCGCTTGCCCAAAGCCAATCTCTCAATCTCTCAATCTCTCAATCTCCCCGCCACCCACTCAACCAATCAACCAATCAACTTACCAACCACCTATGCCCATTCGCCCAACCGCCCAACCCAACCCGTCTTCAAAAAGCCGTTCGCCCCTGTTGTTGGCGTGGGTGGGGATGGTGGCGGCTTTGATCTTGGGCATGGCGGCCCTGGCACCGGGGGTGGAGGGGGCGGGGTTGGCCCAGCAGGCCACGGCCACGCAAACCCCGGTGGTGATTTTTACCGCCACGCCCACGGCCACGCCCACGCCTGTGCCTGTGCTGACCTGTTTGGATGTGGCCAACCGGCCCGGTCAGGGGCTGTCCGTGGTGTGGCGGGTGGACCCGGCCCTGATCGGCCAGGTGCAGGGCTTCCAGATCTGGCAGAGCCGCTATGTGACGGAGACCCAGAATTTTTCCGTGGCCCGGCTCTTGCGCACCCTAGTGGATGTGGATAAAGATTCGGCCTCTGTGCTGGTGGTGGACAATTTTGGCACGGTGCAGATTGTGGCCGGGCAGGTGCGCTATGTGGCCACCGTCCCGGAGAATTCGATCCCAGGGGCTGTCACTGGGGTGACGGATGGGGAGCTGTACGGGTATCATGTCAAGTTGATGATGGCGAACAGCGGCGAGGGGAGCAGCTTTTCCAGCGCCACGCCGGCCACCAAACGCTATGCCGCCGGGGGTGCCAGTGATGTGGCCCTCATCTGTCCCGGCGCGGGGACACCGGTGGCCACCCCCACGGTGACGCCCACGGCGACGCCCACGGTTGCCCCCACCTTTTGGACGCCCACCCCCACATGGACGCCCACGGTGACGCCAACCTCTACGCCCACGCCCACCATCACCCCCACGGCCAGCAACACGCCCACGGTGACGCCCACCCAGCCCACGGCCACGGCCTATCCGTCGCCCACCTGGACGCCCAGCTTGACGCCGCCCCCCACGGACACCCCCTCCCCCGTGCCCACGGACGCGGACACGCCCACCATCACCCCCACCTCCACCCCAGAGTTGACCACGCCCACGCCCGCCGTGGCCGGGGCAGGGCCGTCGACAGATCCGGGCTCCGATACGCCGCCGACGGATACGTCCACGGATACGTCCACGGATACGTCCACGGATGCGCCGACCGAAGTCCCGCCAACGTCAACCGAAGCGCCGCCAACGCCAACGGAGACGCCAACCGAAGCGCCGACCGAAGTCCCCACGGAGGTGCCGCCCACGGACACCCCCGTGCCCACAATCGAGACAAACGACCCGTCGCCTCTGTCCGTGGCCGCGGCCCCGGCTGCGTTCAGTGCCGAGGCCCCACCCGACCTGCCCGGCGAGAGTGCACGCCAAGCCAGCGCCGGGCTGACCATCCCGTCCGAATTCACCCCGGCGGAACAGACCGCGGACGTGGTGCGTCCCCTGCGCTGGCTGCTCTACGGCATCAGCGCCCTCAGCCTGGGCGCGGCGTTGGCCTTCCTCGCCGCCGCACTTTGGCTTTTGAGGCGATAGGGCAAATGGCAAATGGCAAATGGCAAATGGCGAAGTCAAGAACGATCCATTGTGCATTGTGCATTCCTTAATTTTCCATTTTCAATTCTCAATTCCAAATTCCCATGATCCGCACACTCTATCGACACCCATCCGGCACGGTGATGGACTTGGCTGCCACCCAATTGGCCGAGGGCATCAAAGACAATCGGGCCACCCTGTGGATCGACATGCTCGAGCCCACCCAAGAGGAATACGAGTGGGTCCTGACCCAACTCTTCCACTTCCACCCCCTGGCCGTGGAGGATGCCATTCGGGATTCCCACGTGCCCAAGGTGGATGACTACAGCAGCTATCTCTTCCTGGTGGCCCACACCATCCACCTGGGGGATGAGCGCATGGATCTGGACACCCATGAGCTGGATATGTTCCTGGGCCAAAACTACCTGATCACCATCCACGATGTGACCATGAGTAACATCGACCGCCTGTGGTCTCCGGCCCATCACGACGACCGGGGGCTGGCCCGGGGCGCGGCCATGCTGCTCTATGAACTGCTCGACCGCCAGGTGGACACCTACACCCCCCTGATCGACCAATTCGAAGATCGGCTGGAAACCCTAGGCGACCAGATCTTCCACACCAACTCGACCCAAGGGCCGCAACTGGCCTTGATCGAGGAGATCCTGACCGCCAAAAGCACGGCCCTGCGCCTACGCCGCATCCTCGGCCCCCAGCGGGATCTGCTCAACCGTCTGTCTCGGGACGACTACGCCGTGATCCCGGCCCGCACCCGCATCTACTTTCGGGATGTCTACGATCACCTGCTGCGGGTGGCGGATCTGGCCGACTCCATGCGGGATCTGGCCAGCAGCACCATGGAGACGCATCTGACTTTGGTCAACAACCGCATGAACGAGGTCATGAAGGTGCTGACCATCATCTCCACCATCTTCATCCCCCTCAGCTTTCTGGCCGGGGTCTACGGCATGAACTTCCGCTTTATGCCCGAACTCAACCAGCCCTGGACCTATCCGGCCCTGTGGGGGATCTTTTTGGCCATTGGCGGGGGCATGTTGTGGATGTTCCGGCGGCGGGGATGGCTTTAGAATTGTGAATTGAGATTTGAAAATGGAGAATTTTTAATGGAACAGCCGACCCGACATGACTATTCCGCAGGGGGCGTGGCCTATCGAATGGGCGGCCCAGATTCCCCCCAGGTGCAGATTGCGTTAATTGCCACCAAGGGGCGTCGACGCTGGCAATTGCCCAAGGGGACCATCGAGATCGGGGAAACCCCCTTGGCCGCCGCCATTCGCGAGGTAGCCGAGGAGACCGGCGTCCTCACGGAGCATGACGGTTTCTTGCAATCCATCACCTACACCTATTACGACACCTATCGCAAAGATCCCCCCATCCAGGTCCACAAACGGGTGGATTTCTTCCTCCTGCGCATTGTGGGCGGCGAACTCAACGACCACAGCTACGAAGTGGACGGCGTGGGCTGGTTCTCGCCGGAAGAGGCCCTGGACACCCTCACCTTTGAGGGAGAGCAAGCGGTGGTGCGTCAAGCCATGGAGCATTGGACATGAGTGAAGCAGATCACAAGGTTGAGGCCCACAAGGCCACCAAAGACGAAGTCAAGCAAGCCATCGCCCTCCTCCTTTCCGGGGTGAGCAGTGACCCCTCCGGCGTGGCCGAGTTCACCGCCAGTTGGTGGAAGCGGCTGATGTTCAAACACTCCGCCGGGCCCCGGGCAATGGGCCAACAGATGGACACCTTCGTGGTCCCCGGCCCGGATGGCATCCTGGGCTATCTCTCCGTGCAGTTGGGCGGCAGCGCGGCCAGCGCCTTCGAGTGGGGCGTCACCCATCCCCTGGCCCAGGCGGACGGCCAAGCCACCCTGCGCGCCCTGCTGGACGCGGCCATGGCCAAGGTGGAGGATATCGGCGGCTACGACCATTTCTACGTGGGGCTGATGGCGGGGGAAACCGGCGGCATCCAGGTCTTGGAAAGCGAAGACTTCTTCGAGGCCGACTACCAACTGGTACAGATGACCGCATCCCTGCCCCTGGCCCTGCCATCCGACGCCGGATCCAGCGCCGGGGTCCACTTCGTCCCCAAACTAGCCCGGGCCTATAAGGCCGACATGGAGCGGCTCCTGCGTCTGGACTACCCCGGCGACACGGACGCCGCTGACACCGCCGCGGCCATGCACCTCTCCATCCTGGGCAACCCCAAGATCATGGAAGTTGAGTTGGATGTGGAGGATGTGGGCGGCGAGGGCATGGGGGGCAAACGGGAATCCGTGGGCTTCCTGCAATTCAACCGCTACAAGGACGAGCAGCGGATACTCTACGCCCTGGCCCCCCGTCTGTGGGGCACGCCCACGGAAGTGGGCATCCTGCGGTCGGCCTTGGCCCCCTATTTGTCCAAACCGGGCCGCCTACGCCTGCGCACGTTTAGCCGGAGGCATTTAGGGGCCAGCCGTCCGGCGTTGGAGGCATTGGGCCTGACCTGGGCGGAGTCCGTGTGGCGGCGGTATGTGGTGGCGTGGGAGGAATAAGCGGATCCGTAGGTGCGGCAACCTGCCGCACAACTGCGAAAACGGCAGGATCATGCACATCCTGCGGGGACAAGCTTCCCGGAAGGTGGTTGGTTAGCGGAGATACGTGGTCAAGCTTCCGGGAAGCGGGGAATGGGTGATCTAAGACGCCGGGCTTTTTTCAAAAGCCCGGCGTCTGCGCGCAAAAAGCCAGCGCCGGTTGAGTAGGGGACGGGCACACATCTCCGCAGATGGCGAGAGGTCCTTCCATCCCCCTATCGAAACCAGAGCGGGTATAGAGCGCAGGTTGACCCACTACGGTTTCGATACGCCCTTCCTCCAAACGCGGACGGAGTGGTTGGGTTAAGCCGGGCTACTCAACCTGCGTTGGCGGGTGGGGGGCAAAAACGTAGGGGCGGCAACCTGCCGCACAACTGCGGGGATGCTGGGATCATGCACCTCGTCCGGCAGGTTGCCGGACCTACGGGCCTGACCCTATCCCGGCACAGGCCCACGCTTTTCCCCACACCCCACAATGGACGCGCCGGTGGCCCCTGGGCACGCCCGGAAAAGGCCGGGCGGGGAGACCGGGACAAAAAAGCGGGGGCCTATGCCGGGAGAGGACGCGCCCCCGCCCGCCTACCCACCCCCCAGCCGCTCCAGGAGCAGGAGGAGTTCGGCGGCGTGATCGTAATTCATATCTGAATCCTCGGCCAACAATGGATCTGCTGCGTCACTAAATGCCAGACGCACACCTGCGGCCAGCTTTCGAAGACTAGAATGCATTTTTGTGTCTTTCTCCACAGACCCAATTAGCTGTACTGCTTCGTTTTGCTTGTCATCCTGCAATAACTTCACGACATCTTCGACAAATTTACCACCGCCCGTCTGCGCATATCCCCCCTGCTGCCGGTAGGCCAAGTAAGCGTCCCGAGCCTGAACCCAGGCAGACCAGGCCGCGTCCGGGCGGTGGGACGCGGTTTCGATGTCGTGCAGGATATCCCACGACGTCCACGGCATGGCGGCGGCACCGAAGGGCTGCTTGCACTCAATCGCTCGCTGGATCTCCTGGCGGGCCTCAACCAGTTGATCCAGCTTGAGCAAGCTATTGGCAATGTTATTACAGACCATGCCCTCAAGACGCAAATCGTCCAGAAAAACACAAATAGCTGCCGCTTGACGATAAAATCTTACCGCCTCCTCAAAGCGATTAGTGGTATCGTAAAGGGCTCCAACAGCAATCAAGTTGTTGGCTTGGCCTGCCCGGTTTCCCTGCTGCACGTTGATGGCCAGGGACTGACGATAGGCCCGTTCCGCCGCATCCCACTGCTGGTCGCGCTTGTGAACCAAACCCATCTGGTGCCAGGCCGTGGCCTCCCCAGTTGACTCCTGTCCATGGAAGATGCGCCGGGCCTCGTCCCAGGCAGCCAGGGCCTCGGCGTAGCGCTCCTGGAGCATGCGCACGGTGCCTAGCTGACTGTTGCTGACAGCCACCTGTCGCTGGTCATCAAGTTCTTCAGCTCGGCGCATACCTTCTTCATACTTAGCCACGGCCTCGTCCAGACGGCCCATGTCGGTCAGGCAATCCCCTTGGTCTACGATAGAAATGGAGGCCATGCGGGCAGCAGCTCGGTTGCCCGCATCCGCCAGGTCTTGGAAGCGAGTCTGGGCCATCTCACACAGGGGCAGAGCGGCAGTGGCTCGACCAGTGTGCCGTAGCACCCGGCCCAGGAGGATGTGAGAAAAGGCAACATCATAGGCAGCATCGCCATAGGCGTCCTCCCCGGCAGTTATGGCCCGTTGGTGTAAGACCTGGGCGGCCTGGAGAGCGGCCCGCCCATCGCCCTGAGCCAGGAGGCGTTCCACGTCCAGCCGTTTGGCACTTAACTGGGCAGCGCTCCACCCGTCCAATTTGGCGGCGGCGGCCTCCCGCAGGATCACGGATCGGGCCAGGGCCGTAGGGCGGCCCAGGTCGGCCAGGAGTTGCTCTATACCTCCGGCCACGGCCACAATCTGATCCGGAGTGGTCTCCCCCGTAGCCAGTTCGGTCCCCAGGTGATCCAACAGGGCCAGGAGGTTGGGCAGTTCCAGCAGGGTGAGTTGGGCAGCCAGTTTGGCATCTCCAGATCGCTGCTGGGACAGAAAGCCCACCAACTGGATCATGGCCTCGGTCCAGCGAGCGCGCAGGGCGGACAGGGTGACCGGGTCCAGGCTGCGGGCCAGGTAGGGGGCCAGGGCCGGGTCCAGACGCAGGTAGCGATAGCCCATGTCGTCGGCCATACCGACTTCGATCAAAGCGATGACGATGGCGCGGGCTTCGTTCGGCTCCACGCCCATTACCATGCCAAGATTCGCCACATGCCCGCCGCCGTGAAAGACGGCCAGATTCTTGACCTGTTCCTGCATTTCTGCGGGCAACCGGCGCAAGGACAACTCTACACTGGCGAAGAGGGAGTTTTCCCGGTCGCCGGGGTATTTGGCCTCCAGGTCGGCCATGAGTTGGTGCAGGTTGGCCGTGGTGGCGGTGACGCCTTGGCGGGCCACCTCTCGGGCCAGGAGGACCAAGGCCCGGGCGTGGCGGCCCACGCCATTGACCAGGTCCAGCACTTCCTGGGCCGTGGCGCCGGCATCCGTGGCCGCCGGCTGCATTCCCTGGGCAGCGAGCACCCGCTCCACCAACCTGACGGCATCTGTCGGGCTGAGCGCCCCCAACTCCACGCGACATCGTCCCTTCTCAAAAGGCGACGGCAACCCCTCCCGGCTGGTGAAGATCAAGCGGGTGCGGGGGTCGGCGGCGAGGAGTTTTTGGCAGAGGGCGAAGATGGGGGGAGACGAGGAGGCGGGGATCGGCTCAAAAGCATCTCCCGCCTCCGCGCTTCCTCGCCCCCCACCTCCCGCCTCCTCGCCTCCTCGCCTCCCCGCACCCAACACCGATTCCACATTGTCGATGACGATGATCGTGGCATCATCCCGCAGGGCGCGGAGGACGGGCTGGAGGGCGGCGTCCAGGGTGGGGAAGAGGGCGACGGAGTAGTCGTTGCCGGGCAGGAGTTGGTGGGCCAGGACGTCGAGGACGGCCCGGTCGTCCTGCCACGCTTCCAGGCTGACAAAGGCGGCCCGGGCGAAGCGGTGGTTGCGCACCAGCCAGCGGGCGGCCTCCACGGCCAGGGTGGTCTTGCCGGCCCCGCCGCTGCCCCGCACCACGGCATAGGGTTCCAGGGTCAGCAGCCGCTCGATCATCAGCAGTTCTCGGCTGCGGCCCACAAAGCTTTGGGGTGGGGTGTCGGGCAGCTCGCCCAGACGCAGACGAGCGCGCTGGGTGGTCAACTGGGCCGCGGCCGCGCCGGGCAGCCGGGTGAAAAGCTGGGGGTCCGCCGCGTCCTGGTAGAGCACGGGCACAAACCAGTCCCGCATGGACAGATCCCCGGCCCCCATCACTACAATGCGGAAGGCGTCGGCTTCCAGGGCTTGCTGCCCGGCCAACATGGCCCCGCCCACGGGTCGCCCCTGGGCCAGCTCGGCATAGAAGCGCTCCACAAAGCGTCGGGAGGTCTCCACCAGCACGGTGTAGCTCATGGCCACCACCGAGCTGACCCCCTCCTGGAGCAGGCGGGTGGCCACGGAGTTGAGCTCCTCCTGGCTCTGGCTGCTCTGGCAGGCGTCCAAAAAGACCAGGGGGATGGCGTAGTCCCGCATCAGCCCGGCCAGGCGGTCGGCGTGGACCAACTCGCTGCGCCGTCCGGTCAGGCGGTCGCTATCCTGAGCGGCCTCGAAGAGCAGTGCGCCCAGCCCCTTGTGCCGGTCATAGACCCCGTGGCCGTCAAAATGGACCACGTGGTAGGGCGTCCCGGCCTGCTTGGCCCGCCGCAATTCGTCTTTGAGCGCGGGCAAAGTGGGCGGATGCAGCACGGTCAACCGGGCCAGATCCCCCAGGTTTTCCACAGCCAGCGCCAGGGGCAGGGCGCTGCTTCGGTGATCAAAGTAGCCAATGGCGTGGTCATCGGGCGTCAGCTCTGGCCGGGGGCTGAGCAAAAGGATGCGGATGGGGGCCTCAGCCGGGGCCACCGCCTGGGGGCTGCGGTTGGGCAGACGACGGCGCACGGCCACGGGCTTGCCCCCGTTGAGCCAAAAGCCGCCCCCATCGTGCAAAATCTCCCAGGGCAGGGCCAACAGTTCCGTGGCCCCGGCGTGGGCTTGGGCAACGGCGTCCGCCGGGGAGCCGTCGGGCAGATCCTGGTCCACCCACAGGGAGAAGCGGCGCTCGTCCCCGCCGCCGTTTTGCCAGGCGGTGAGGGCCTTTTGGGCCACAGGACTGCCCAGGGCCGCGGCGTAGAGGGCCTTGCCCCAGCCGGTCAGGGCCTGCTCCGTGCGCTTGGCCCGGTCGGCGAAGATGCCCACGGGCCACAGGCTGAACTCCTCCAAATACCAGCGCATCTCCTCCCGCTCCACCGGCCCCAGGGGCGCGGTGACCGTGTAGCGTGCGCTCTCCACGGCGCGAGCATGGCCCCCATCCGCGGGCTGGAAGCGCAAAATCGCCGTCGCCCTGGCCCGCTGCGCCCCGTTGAGGTCCACGATGATGGGGTCCCGCAGTTCGAGGATCAACTCGTCCACGCGGGCCGGGGGCAGGACCGCGGCAGGCGTGGCGTCCGCGGGCATCTGCCGTCCCAGGGCGGCCATGATGGCGGGCAGGGCCTCGCTCAACGCGCCGGGGGCCAGTTCCACTTTCACGCCCAGGGGTTCGGCGTCAAACCACATGCCCAACGCCGCGGGGCGAATGCCGGGCAGGAGGAGGGGGATGACCCGGTAGTCGTCCCACGCCGACTGCACGGCCAAGGCATGGTCGATCTCCTTCTTCACCCAAGGCGAGTTCACCGTCTCTGGGCTGAGGACGACGAGGCAGTGTTCCGCCGCGCCGATGGCGGCGCGGATCTCCGCGTCCAGGATGGCTCCGCCCCGCAGATTGCGGGAGTCGGTCCAGACGGGGATGTTGTGGGCTCCTAGGGCGCGGCGCAGTTCGGCGACGAAGGCGTCATCCGCCGTGGAGTGGGAAATGAAGATGTGGGACATTGGGGCCTCATGGGGTGGAGTGGGTGTGGGCGGTAATGGTGAGGAAAGTATAGCACGGTTGGCGGATCGGGAGAAACGTCCCCGGCACGTGGGCGGCAAGCGAGCGCAGATCGGGTCAACCCATCCCGATCTGCGTGCGTGCCGGGGACGTTTCGGGTTGGGCCAGCGCAGGGTGTCCCCCCGGTCGAACGCCCCCGGCGTACCCGGCGAGTTCAACGTAGGTGCGGCAACCTGCCGCACAATTGCGGGGACGGCGGGATCATGCACCTCGTCCGGCAGGTTGCCGGACCTACGGGGCTAAGACGTCGGGGCTTTTCCCAAAAGCCCGACGTCTGGGTCAACCCACCGCAAGCATAAGAACCTGAGTGGTGCTCATGCCAGCGTCGTGCCCGTAGAAGTCCTCATTATGCGCTAGCCGGGTCCGTGACCCGGCGGGTCGACACGATCTTCTGCGGCAGACCCGTCGGGTCACGGACCCGACTAGCGCGCATAATGGGGAACGTTTCGGGTTGACCCAGCGCGGGGTGTCCCCCCGGTCGAACGTCCCCGGCACGCACGCACGAGCGGTGGGCAGAGGCAGTCCCGCCCCGCTTGGTGCCGACGTGCCGGGGACGTTCGACCTCTACCGCTGATACCCGCCGCTGCCGGCGTACCCGGTCAGTTCCACATACCCGCGGCCTGTGACCGGTGCGCCATCGTACGTCCCCGATGCGTTGACCGCGCCTTCCCAATATGTGAAGGCGACGTCCATTTCCTGGTCTTGGATCAGGGGGGAGATGGTCAGATCGATGGCCAAGTCTGGGAAGGTGACGGTCCAGCCGGAGGGGTACGTCGCGGCGGATCGGGGGCTGGTCCACTGGCCCGTGGGGGTGAGGGTGAAGTCGGCGGGGGAGATGGCGCGTTGGGTGCCGTCCGGGGCGACGAGGGTGCCCTCGAAGGGGGTGGCGCTGGCCTCGGTTTGGCTGCGGATTTGGGCAAACATGACGACCGCGCCGTTGTCCAGTTGCAGGCTGAACCAGTCCCAGCCCACGGCGTCGCCGGAGAGGGCGCTGGTGCCGAATTCGTGGTCGAACCAGCTGGTGCCGGTGACGTCCACGGTGCGGCCGCCCAGGGTGAGGGTGCCCGTGGTGGTCAGGCCGACCAGGCTGTAGTAGTAGCTGGCGTTGCCCGCTTCCGGGCCTTTTTGGCTGAGACCGGCGTTCCCGTGTAGGATAGGCGGGCGGCTCTCGGTCAGGGTGAGGTCCAGGGTGATGGGGCCGTCAGCGCTGTCGGCGCGGGCGCGGAGGGTGTGGACGCCAGGGGTGCTTTCCATGGCCTGCCAGTCTTCCAGCCAGACTTCGTAGACGGGATCCCCGGTAGCGCCGGCTAGTCCACCCGCGCCCCGGCTGAATCGATCGAAGCTAGGATGTGCGTTGCCCCCCCGGTCGGTGATGGCAAAATGGGCCATGTAGATCTGATTGGTGGCTAGATCTGACGGTCGTTCTTTCAAAAAAGCAGAGACGGCGCTGCGAAAAAAGGTGAGTTGATAGCCGTATTGGGTCCCGTCCGCTCCGGTGAGGTTGCCCGTGTAGTACCACCATTCCGTGGCGTAGTCAGGGTGGGGACCGTGGTCCGCGGGGAAGGTGAAGGGGCGGGGCGCTGTGGCTTGGGCGTAGCCTTCCGTGCTGGCGGCGCTCATGGCCTGGATGACGTTGGCGCTGGGGGCGGGGGGCGCGGCCGCCGGCGCGCAGGCGGAAAAGAGGGTCAAGAGCAGGGAGAAGGATAGGATCAGGCGAATGGGTCGGTACATGGTCGGTGTGTCCGTGGGTTGATGGGAACGGTAGATTCCCCCATTCTATCCCCTCTCGCCCCATTTCTCCGTGCCCCCACTTCCGGTTTTCGTCGCTTGCTTTGTCTCGTGGGCATGTTGTGGTAAAATTCAGCCCGTATTGTGATGGGCCGGACGTTTTGCCAAAAAAGATGGCGCGTTCGGTCTGTTTTTGCCGAAAAGGGAAGACACCTATCAAACGACGGGCCAAAAAAGTGGTATGGTTCGTTGTGGAATTCTTAGATCTTATTGAACACACAATCATAGGGAGGAGAGGCGTCTATGCCTACCAAATCACTGACCACGGATCTGCTGCCATCCGAAGCGGCGACCGCGGTCCAGGCCGAGCAGTTGCCGGTCGAGCAGTTGAAGGAGATGTACCGGGTGATGCTCCTGATCCGCCGGGTGGAGGAATCTCTGTTGCAGATGGCGGAGAGTGGCAAGATCGGTGGGGCCATGCACACGGCCATCGGCCACGAGGGGGGCGGTGTGGGGGCGGCCTACGCCACCATGGGTGATTATGTCACCTGCACCTATCGGGGCCATCATCACGGCATTGCCCGGGGGATGGATGTAAAGCGGGCTATGGCCGAGGTTTTGGGCCGGGCGGACGGCTTCGCCGGGGGCAAGGGCGGTTCCATGCACTTTTATGCGCCGGAGCTGGGCATGATGGGGGCCAATGGCATTGTGGGGGCCCAGGTTCCCCAGGCCGCGGGGCTGGCCTTGGCCAGCAAGCTGCGCAAGGAGGGCAAGATCGCCATCACCTTTTTTGGCGAGGGCGCTATCTTCCAAGGGGTGATGCACGAGACTTTCAATATTGCCTCCAAGTGGAAGCTGCCCATTATTTTTTACTGCGAAAACAACCGCTATTCCGAGATGACCCCCACCAACCGCACGTCGTCCATTGACGAAATCTACACCTTTGGCCACACCTATGGCATGGAATCCATGCAGATCGACGGCAACGATGTGGAGGTGGTCTACACCGCGGTGAAACAGGCGGCGGATCGGGCCAGGGCCGGCGAAGGCCCCACCTTTATTGAGGGGCTGACCTATCGCCTGTCCGGTCACATGGCCGGGGATCTGGAAACCTATCGCACATCCGAAGAGATCGACTTGCAGCGGGCTTACGAGCCGTTGATTGTCCTGCGCCAAAAGCTGGTGGACCGGGGCGTCTCCGAGGACGAGCTGGGCCAGATTAGCGCGTCCGTGGAAGCCGAGATCGCCGAAGCGGTCGAGTTCGCCGAAACCAGCCCCTGGCCGGATGTGAGCGAGGCGTATACGCACGTTTACAAATAATATCGAGTAATTCGTATCGAGTAATTCGTGGTTGACAAGAGTTGCCGACGATGCAAACCCTTTCGTCAACCACAAAATACTCGATACACGATACTCGATAAACAGTCACCAAACATCACCATTCTCCGCATCCAAGGAGTCACCATAAATGCGCAAGACAACGTATATTCAGGCAATCAACGAGGCGATGAAGGAGGAGTTGCGCCGGGACAAGAATGTCTTTCTGATCGGGGAAGACATCGGTCGCTATGGCGGGCTTTTTCGGGTCACTCGTAATCTTTACGAAGAATTTGGGCCGGATCGGGTGATCGATACCCCAATCAGCGAGCAGGCTTTCATGGGTATGGCCACGGGGGCGGCCATGGTCGGCATGCGTCCAGTGATCGAGCTCATGTACATGGACTTTTTCCTGGTTTGCGCCGACCAGATCTTTAATCAGGCCGCCAAGTTGCACTACATGAGCGGCGGACTGCTCAACGTGCCTTTGGTGATCCGGGGTCAGCAGGGCGGGGGCAAAAAGTACGGCTCCCAGCACAGCCAGTCCGTGGACGCCATGTTCGCCCACTTTCCCGGCATCAAAGTTGTGGCCCCCTCCACCCCCTACGACGCCAAGGGCCTGCTCAAGTCCGCCATCCGGGACGACAACCCGGTGCTCTTTTTGGAGCACAAGTTGCTCTATTTCACCCGGGGCGAAATGCCCGACTTGGAGGACGAATACACCATCCCCATCGGCATGGCGGATGTGAAGCGGGCGGGCACGGATATCACCATCGCCACCTTCAGCTATTGCGTCCTGCAAGCCCTGGAGGCCGCCGAAGAGCTGGCCGAAGAGCACGGCATCAGCGTGGAAGTGGTAGATCTGCGCAGCGTGGAACCCCTGGACATGGAGACCGTTCTCACCTCCGTGGCCAAGACCGGCCACCTGCTGGCCGTCCACGAATCCTACGCCAACAGCGGCATCGGCGCGGAGATCGTGGCCCGCACCTACGAAGAGGCCCCCGGCCTGTTGCGCGCCCCGGCCCGCCGCCTGGGCATGGCCCCGGTCTCCATCCCCGTCTCCGGCCCCTTGGAAGAGGAACTCCTGCCCTGGAAGAAGAAGATCAAGGCGGCGGTTTTGGAGACGATGCGAGTAAC
>JAGNDO010000065.1 GCA_018003515.1 Caldilineaceae bacterium | reverse complement strand
GCAGCGGTGGATGACTCGGGGTATCGCCCTATTCCCCGGTTGGCTGCTCAACCCCTTGGTGCTGGTCTATTTTCAACGCTTTCATGGCAGCGAAGAATTCGGCATTTCCGAATTCCAGGACAGCCCCTTCTATTTTGCCAACATCCTGCGCAGGTGGACGGCCCGCCTGCGCACCCCCGCGGGTAAATAGACCATGCCCTCCTCAGCGCGCCCCCTGATTTCCGTGGTGATCGGCACCTATAAACGGGCCGACGACCTGGATCGGGCGATTGCCAGCGCTTTGGCCCAATCCGGCGATGACTTTGAGGTGGTGGTGGGGGACGACGGCTCCCCGGACCATACCCCCGCCGTGATCCGCAAACATAGCGCTGACCCTCGGCTGCGATCCTATCGCAATGCCACCAATTTGGGCATGCAAGAGAATATGCTGAAGGTGGTACGCGAAGGACGCGGCCACTTCATCTTTATCCTCACCGATGACGACTATATGGTCCCCGGTGCGCTGGAAACCGCGCGCCGGATCCTGGCGAAATATCCCGATGTGGGCTACGTCCTCAGCCATCTGCCCACGGTGGATGAGCGCACGGGCGGGGTGGTGAACCTACACCGTACCTTCCCCACGGAACGGTTGACGCCCCCCGGCCTGGAGAGCGTGAGCCAGATCGCCGGGTCGGCCTGGGTACTCTCCCGGCAGATTCTGCGCCGGGATTGGATCGATTGGGAGACGTGGGAGCAATACAAGACCAATATTTTTTTCCCCATCATCGCCGCCGGGCGCATGTTGTTGCGAGCGCCGTGCGTCTATGTGGCCGAGCCCATGGTGATGCACACTTGGTTCAACGCCGTGCATTGGCAGGCCTTTGGTCCCAACGAGTTGGAGATCGAGCTGAATCTGGCCACGGATCGCACCCGGTGTATGCGGGCCATCCTGCACGATCAGCCATCCTCTGCGGCGGTGACGGCGGCCATCGATCAGTGGGAATTGGGGAACTTTCAGAGCTATCTCTATCTCTCCCATCGGGGATTTTATGATCTGATGCGTACGTTGGGCCTCAAACCAGGGTTGGCCAAGGTGCGGGCTGGGTTTGATCTGACCCCTGGGCAGCGGCGGGAATTAAGGCTCTTGCCATTCAAACTGCCTTTCGTGCGAGCAGTCGTGATGGCGAAGGCGATCCTGCGGCGGCTGCCTCCGCCGGTGACAGATGCACTCAAATCCCTGCGCGGCTCCGGCTGAGGAACGGATTGCCCATGCGTGTTCTCTTCATTGCCGGGTACACCCATCCGGCCTATCACCGCAAGATCGAACTGCTGGCCGACGCGCCGGACGTGGAGATCCTGCATGTCACAGTGGAGGGCTACGGTAGAGAGAGCGGACGCTATCCCTCGGCCAGTGGGACGAATAGCTATGAGCTGAAAACCTTTCCCGCCCACTATTTGGGTCGTGACGGGGATCCCCACCGCAGCTATTTATGGCCGCCCCATTTTGCCATGCGCCGCTTTCGTCCCCACATCGTCCATGCCGAGAGCGACGTGGAGACCTTGGGCACGGCCCAGGTGGCGATGGCCCGACTTGCCCTGGCCCGCCGCAGTCCGCTGGTTCTCTATTCCTGGCAAAATATTTTGCGCCGCCGCAAGTTGCCCGTGCGCCTGTTGGCCAGGTTCAACATGGCCGCGGCGGACCACATCGTCTGTTCCAGCCAAGAGGCGGACGATGTGCTGCGTCGCCAGGGCTTTGGCGCACAGAGTAGCATTATGCCCCTGGTGGGCGTGGACACCCGCTACTTTTTCCCCCGCCCCGTGCCGGAACTGCGCCAGAAGTTGGGGCTGTCCGGGCCAGAGAGCGGACTAGTGATCGGTTTTGGCGGGCGGCTGGTGGCGGAGAAAGGGGTGGACACCCTGCTCCACGCCTTCGCCCACATCGACGTCCAGAGCCGTCTCGTTCTCATCGGGGATGGGCCGGAAGCAGACCGGTTGAGGGCGTTGGCCCACACTTTGGGCGTGGCGAATCGGCTATCCATCGTCGGCTCGGTCAGTTATGATGAAGTCGGCGACTATATGAACGCCCTGGATATTCTGGTCTTGCCCTCTCGCACACTGCCCCACTGGAAAGAACAGTTTGGCCGGGTTTTGGTGGAGGCGATGGGCTGTCGGATCGCCGTGGTCGGGTCAGATTCCGGGGCCATCCCCGAGGTAATCGGCAACCCGGCGATGATCTTTCCCGAAGGGGACGCGCTCGCCCTGGCCCGCATCCTCTCCCGGCTGATTGCCGATCCTGATTTCCGTCACACCACGGCGGAGCAAGGATTTCAACGGGTGCAGACCCACTTCACCGTAGAACGGATCACCCAAAAGCTGCTCTCCGTCTGGCGAGATCTGGTTCGTTCCTCCACACCCTTGGATTGATTATGGCCCTGCCCGCAGAGATCCGCACCTTGGCCTTTTATCTGCCCCAATATCACCCCATTCCTGAGAATGACGCATGGTGGGGGCCGGGCTTCACCGAGTGGACCAACGTCAGCCAGGCCCGTCCGCGCTTCCGCGGCCACAATCAACCCCACATTCCCGCGGACCTGGGCTTTTACGACCTGCGTCTGCCCGAAAGCCGCCAGGCCCAGGCGGATCTGGCCAGGGCCGCCGGGCTGCATGGCTTTTGCTACTATCATTATTGGTTCAACGGCAAGCGATTGCTCAACCGGCCCTTTGACGAAGTCCTGGCCAGCGGACAGCCCGACTTCCCCTTTTGTCTATGCTGGGCCAACGAAAATTGGACCCGCACCTGGGACGGCCAGGCCGACCATCTGCTCATCGGCCAGGACTACAGCGCCGAGGATGATCGGGCGCACATGCGCTGGCTGTTGCCCGCTTTTGCCGATCCCCGCTATATCCGGGTGGACGGCAAGCCGCTTTTCCTAGTCTATCAAGCCACCAAATTACCCGACCCCAAGCGCACCACCCAGATCTGGCGGGACGAAGCCTGCTCCGCCGGGATCGGGGAAATCTATCTGTGCAAAGTCGAGAGTTTTCAAGATAGCCGCCGCCCGCCTGCCGAGTGGGGCTTTGACGCCGCGGTGGAGTTTCAGCCCGACACCGCCGCCCTCTTCACCCCACTGGAAAAGGCTTGGTGGCGGCTGGTCAAGGCGGTGAATCTGCGCCACGGGGCCTTGGTTCTCTCGTATGCCGGCTGGGCGCGGCGGGCCCTGCGCCGTCCCCAGCCGGCCTATGTGCGCTTCCCCGCGGTCACCCCGGCCTGGGACAACAGCGCCCGCCGTCGGTCCGGGGCCTTTGTGCTGCACAAGAGCCGCCCGGATCTGTACGAAAGTTGGCTGCGGGCCACTATCCAACGTTTCGTGCCGCCCTCGCCGCAGGAAAACTTCGTCTTTGTCAACGCCTGGAACGAGTGGGCGGAAGGCAACCATTTGGAACCATGCCAGCGCTGGGGCCACGCCTATCTGGACGCCACCCGCCGGGCCTTGGGATACGCCGACGGAGGCCAGCCATGAATCCGCCGGTCACCGTGGTCCTCCTAACCTTCAACACCCGGGCCTTGACCTTGAGTTGTCTGGCCGCCTTCGCCGACGAGGCGCAGCGTCAGCAGTGGCAGACCATCGTGGTGGACAATGGCTCCACCGATGGCACCGCAGAGGCCGTGCGCGCCGCCTTTCCCCAGGCCGATGTGCTGTTTTCCCTGCAGAACCGAGGCTTTGCCGTTGGCAATAATCTGGGTATCGAGCGGGCGAGGGGGGAGGTGCTTCTGCTCCTCAACAGCGATGTGATCGTGTCGCCCGATGTGATCCAAGGGCTGGCCACCTATTTGGCCGAACACCCGGACGTGGGGGCGGTTTCGCCCCAATTGCGCACGGGGACGGGCGATCCCCAAGCCTTTGCCTTTGGGGATGACCCGACCCTGGGCTATCTCTTGCGCCGGGGCGTGCGGGCCATGTTGGGGCGAGGTCCACTGCATGATTGGACGCCGGATCGACCGGTCACGGCCGATTGGGTTTCCGGGGCCTGTTTGGCCGTCAACCGGCGGGTGATTGAGCAGATCGGTAAGCTGGACCCGCGTTTTTTTCTCTATTTTGAGGACATCGACTGGTGTCTGCGCATGCGCCAGGCTGGATGGAAGGTCGTCTACAACCCCGCCTGGCAGGTCACCCATCTGGGCGGGACCAGCCAGCCCCAGCGCAGTCAAGCCAACCGGTTGTACTATCAAAGTATGATCAAGTTTTATCGCAAACATTACAATCCCCTCGCCGTGGTTCTGTTGTGGTTGGCCCTGGAGGTCTACACCGGGTTGGGCAAACTGCGTGCCAGCTTTGCCCCGGAGGAAACTTCATGAAAGCGCTGATCTTCGGTGCCTCCGGCCAAGATGGCCACTATTTGGCCCAAATCTGTCGGGCCAATGGGGTGGAACCCGTGGGGATCTCCCGCTCCGGGACCGGGGAAGATGGCGTGGTCGGCGATGTCTCCGACTTTGCCCAAGTGGTAGCCCTGGTGCAGGCGCACGCCCCGGACTTCATCTATCATCTAGCCGCCAACTCCACCACCCGCCACACCGCCCTGTTCGAAAACCACGCCACCATCACCACGGGTGTGCTGAATGTGTTGGAGGCGGTCTATCGCCACCGGCCCGAAGCCAAGGTCTTCATCACCGGCAGCGGGGTGCAGTTTGTCAACCGAGGCCACCCCATCTCGGAACGGGACGAGTTTGACCCCAGCAGCGCGTACGCCGTGGCCCGCATCCAGTCGGGCTACGCCGCCCGCTACTTTCGCCGTTTGGGCGTGCGGGCCTATGTGGGCTATCTCTTCCATCACGAAAGTCCCCTGCGCAAGGACCACCACGTCAGCCAGATGATCGTGCGGGCAGTACAGCGCATCGCCGCCGGCAGCCCGGAGATCCTGGAGATCGGCGACATCAGCGTGCAGAAAGAGTGGGTCTTTGCCGGGGATGTGGCCCAGGCCATTTTTGACCTAACCCGGCAAGAGAGCGTGACCGAAGCCACCATCGGCTCCGGCGTCACCCACACGATTCAGGAATGGTTGGAAGTCTGTTTTGGCCTGATCGGGCGAGAGTGGCAGGATCATGTACAGGTGCGTTCGGGCTTCACGCCGGAATACAACCGGCTTGTCTCCGACCCAGTCACCATCCACAGCCTGGGTTGGCGGCCAAAAATGGATCTGACCGAATTGGCCCGGCTGATGCTGGAGTCGCCAACCGAGTAGCCACACCGAGGAGTCCCCAATGCGCGTCCTCCATCTCTACAAAGACTACGCCCCGGTCTTCGGCGGCATTGAAAATCACATTCGGGTCCTGGCCGAGGGGCTGCGGGTGGACGGGGTGGACGCGCGGGTGCTGGTGACCAATACTGGCCCGCATACCGTGGAGGAGATCATCGCTGGGGTTCCCGTCACCAAGACGGGACGTCAGGCTAACCTGTCGTCAGCGCCTTTGAGCTTGGGCTTTTTCCGTGAGGTGTGGAAGCAGGAACATGGCGCGGACATCGCCCACGCCCACGCACCCTATCCGCCGGGGGAGTTGGCCCACCTCTTTTTGGGTGGGGCCAAGCGCTTTGTGATGACCTATCACAGTGACATCGTCAAGCAGAAGGTGCTGGGCGCGGCCTATGCGCCCTTTTTGCGCATTTCGCTGAAGCGGGCCAGCCTGATCGCCGTGGCCACGCCCGTGCATATCCAGGTCTCGCCCTATTTGCAGCCCCTGGCCGAGAAGTGCCGGGTCATCCCCTATGGCCAGGATTTGAGCCGGTTTGCCCTTACTCCGGCCCGAATTGAGGCCGCAAATGTCGTCAAATCCCGCTTCGGCGGCGGCCCCTTGCTCCTCTTCGTGGGCAGATTGCGCCACTACAAGGGCGTGGATGTGTTGATCCGGGCCATGCAAGACGTGCCGACCGCCCAGGCCCTGATCGCCGGCATCGGGCCGGAGGAGACGGGGTGTCGGGCGTTGACTGGGGAGTTGGGGCTGGGGGAGCGGGTCCACTTTTTGGGCGAGCCGTCGGATGACGAATTGGCCACCCTCTATCGGGCCGCGGATCTCTTCGTGCTACCCTCCACCAACCGGGCCGAGATGTTCGGCATCGTCCAGATCGAGGCGATGGCCAGCGGCCTGCCGGTGATCTGCACGGAACTGGGCACGGGCACGTCGTTCGTCAACCGGCATGGGGAGACCGGGCTGGTGGTGCCGCCCAATGACCCGGCAGCCTTGGCTGCGGCCATCGTCCAAATTCTTGACAATCCCGATCTTGCCCGGCGTATGGGCGAGGCTGGGGTTGATCGGGCCGCCGCCGAGTTTTCCGTGGATGTGATGGTGCGACGCACCCTGGACTTCTACCGCGAAGCCCTGGATCGACGCCGATGACCCACATCTTTCTGGACGCCCGCACGGCCACACCCCACTTCCCCGGCATTGGCCGCTATGTACGCAATTTGGCTGCCGCGATGGCCCCACTTTTGGCCAACGATGAGCGGCTGACCCTGCTCTGGGATCCATCCACCCCCGGCGCGTGGGATCCCACACCTTTGGCCGACGGGCGAGTGAACGTTGTCCCCGCTCCCGTTTCGCCCTTTGGTATTGCGCAACAGTGGCAGATCCCGAAACTGATCAGACCCCAATCCCCAATCCCCAATCCCCAATTCCCCCTCTACCACAGCCCTTACTACCTCATGCCCTACACCGTGCCCGTCTTGGCCCAGATGCCTGGGGTGCTGACTTTTTATGATCTAATCCCCGTGCGCTTTCCCGAGTTGGTGTCGGCGAAGGCCCGACTGCTTTTTCGGCTGGCCATGCGGTTGGCCTTGCGTAGCGTGCGGCAGATCATCGCCATTTCCGAGTCCGCCCGCCAGGATCTGATGACCGATTTCGCCGTTGCCCCAGAGCGGGTCACCGCCATCCCCCTGGCCCCGGACCCCCGCTTCCGCTCCCAATCCCAGGCTGAGGTGCGCCGGGTGCGGGACAAATATGGGTTGCCCGACAATTTTCTACTCTATTTGGGCATCAACAAACCCCACAAAAATCTGGTCCGCCTGATCGACGCCTACGCAAACCTTCCATTCGCCATTCGCCATTCGCCATTGGTCATCGCCGGCGCGTGGGATGATCGATATCCCGAATCCAAGCATCGGGTCGAGGCGCTGGGTCTTGGCGAATCCGTGCGCTTTTTGGGCCGGATTGACGACGCCGACCTGCCCGGCCTCTACGCCGCGGCCACCCTCTTCGTCTTCCCCAGCCGCTATGAGGGATGGGGTCTGCCCGTGGTGGAGGCCATGGCCTGCGGCACGCCTGTGGCATGCAGCAACGCCTCCAGCCTGCCCGAAGCCGCCGGGGAAGCCGCCCTGCTCTTCGACCCGGACGATACCGCCGCCATCACCACCGCCCTGGCAATGGGGCTGTCGGATGCGGGGTTGCGGGTGAATTTGGCCGAGCGAGGGCTGGCCCAAGCTGCTCGCTTCACGTGGGCGGGGAATGCGTCCGCCACGTTGGGGGTCTATCGGAAGATTGCAAACGCCAGTCGTTGAAGGCCATCGGCGGGTGTGCTACAATGCCGTCAGATGAAGCGATCGATGCGTCTGTTGGGAGAGGTGGAATATGGTTGCCATCGTAAAGCACTCTGAGGAAATTGAAGATTTTGATGAGATGGGGCTGGTTGCTTTATTGCGAGCTCAACCGGATATCATCGCGGCCTATCTTTTTGGCTCCCGGGCCACCGGCCATTTTCACCCCAATTCAGATGTGGATATCGCTGTGTTGTTGGATGAAAATACGCTTCCCCAGGAGACAGATTGGGGCAGCCCGGTTTTCAATCGACGGCTTGCTCTGCTTGCGGCTGTCGAGGGGTTCGCTCGTTGCAAGGTCGATCTGATCACACTAAACACCGCTCCGCCCCTGCTCTGCTTTCAGGTGCTGCATGCGGGGCGACTGTTGTATGAAGGAAATCGACCGCAGCGCATCGAGTTCGAAGTCCGCACCGGTAAGATCTACAATGATATGGAGCCAGCATACGAGTTTTTTAACAGAGCCCTAAGACATGAACTACAAGGAGGCGGTTTTGGAAAAGCTCGATTCCGTTCTTGAAAATCAACTTCGGTTTTTGCGCAATGAGATTGCCTATTTGAAGCAGGAGCAACAAGAGGTGAGTTCACTGCATGTCTACACAAATAGCGGACGCATCCGGCGCGCAGTGGAGCGTAGCTTGCAAGTGAGTGTGGAGTTATGTCTGGACATTGGCCGACGTATCATCGCCCGAAACGGCTACGACTACCCGGATTCTAACCGCCAGGTTTTTGAGATTCTGGTGCGCGAGGGTGTCGTGTCAAGTGGGCTATTGCCTGCTTTACAGAAGATGGCTGGCTTTCGCAATATCGTCGTTCACGAATATGTGCGCATTGACGATGCCCAGGTTTATGGCATGTTGAAGTCAAACCTGGGCGATTTTGAAGCATTTGCGGCTGGGGTTGTTGACTTTCTGGCGGTCGATGAAACACAAGGAGACGCATAGTGCCCCTAGCCCTGCCCGACACATTCGCCTTTAGCCAATCCAGCCTGCAAGCCTATGAGGAGTGTCCTCGGCGTTTCTGGCTGGCCTTTGCCCAGCAACTGCCTTGGCCCGCCATCCAGGCCGCGCCTTTTGACGCCCACGAGGAGATGATGCAGCTTGGCTCGGCCTTTCATCAACTGGTGGAGCGGGCGGAGAACGGCATCGACCCGGCGCTGTTGGGGCAAAATGTGGGGTATCCTTTGGACGAGTGGTTTGCCGACTATTTGGCCCATCGCCCGGCGGATCTGCCCACGGATCATGTGGAGATCGAGCGTATTCTCAGCGTGCCTTTCGGAAACTATCGGCTGGTGGCCAAATACGATCTGATCGCCGCGGGGGACCCGGACGGCGAGGATCAGCGGGTGGTGATCCTGGACTGGAAGACCAGCAAGCGGCGCCAGGAGGGCCATCATCTGCGGGAGAAATTTCAGACCTTGGCCTATCCCTATGTGCTGGTCGAGGCGTCCGCCGCCCTGCCCTGGGGACCGGTGAGGCCGGAGCAGGTGGAGCTGCGTTATTGGTTCACCGCCGCGCCGGAGCAGCCGGTGACTTTTGCCTATGACAGCGCCCGGCACAACGCGGCCCGGGTCAAGCTGGAAGGGGTGTTGGCCCGGATTTTGGAAGGCGAGAACGAGGCCGACTTTCCCAAGGTGGTGGACACGGAGGCCAACCGCCGCCGCCTCTGCCACTTCTGCGTCTACCGCAGCCGCTGTGATCGGGGCATCAGCGCCGGGGATGTGGCCGACCTGCCCGACACGGAACTATTCGCCCCGGATCTGGCCGGCGCGTTGGAATTTTCGTTGGATGAGTTGGAGCCGTTGGCGTTTTAGGGTTGACAGCCGTTGGGTTTTGGAATAAGATAGATCAGTGAGTACGAAAATCGTATTTTCTGATTGTTGTTTGTTGTGTAAGGGGGGATTACTGTGGCTCTACGCATTGAAGAGAAGGATTTCTCGGTTGACAATTATTCCGTGCGCTTGCGAAGCCGCGGGCAGATTACTGTGCCTCAGCGAATTCGAGAGCAGATGAATGTTGAGGATGGAGATATGCTCAACTTGGTCCAGGTGGGGGATATTGCGGTGCTGGTCCCCTTTCAACCCCAGATCCCTCGATTGGGGGAGCGGTTTGTCGAAATCATGAACGAAAACAATGTCACGCTGGCCGATCTGTTGATTGGCTTGGAGATCGAACGGTATGGAAAACCTTTGGACGAAATTTCTCCTGATGCCCCATGAAACGAATTCTTGTAGATGCCAGCGTCCTCATCGCCGGTTGTGGCTCGAATACGGGAGCCAGTCGGGCGATCTTGTCGGCAGCGGAGATCGGTCTGTTCCGGATCGTAGTGACTCGGCAAATTCTGGATGAAAGCGAACGAAATCTGCGCAAGAAGTTGCCTGCTAGCTTGCCCGTCCTCGCGGATGTATTGGTACGCAGCAGGCCTGAAATCTTGCCCGATCCTTTACCGAAGGCCAGCGCTCGATGGCATGACCTCATCCATGTCAACGATGCGCCGATTTTGGAAGTAGCGGTTGTGACCCAGGTAAATCGCATTATTTCTCTCAACACGCGACACTTTACCCCCCAATTGGGCGCAAAAATCGACATCCCCATCCAAACCCCAGAGCAGTTCGTCCAAGAATTGCGATCCATTGTCACCGATGGTCTTGACTGAGACAACCCCATGCCCCACTCTGAATGGACCCTCCGCCCCACAATTGAACCCAGCCCGGCGCTGATCGATTTTGCTGGCGGACACCCGTTGATCGCCCAGCTTTTGGCCCAGCGGGGCTTTGATTCGCCGGAAACTGCCGCGCCGTTTTTGGATCCGGATGCGTACACGCCTTCGCCGCCTACGGCGTTGGTGGGGATGGCGCGGGGGGCGGATCTGGTCCATCGGGCGTTGGCGGCGGGGGAGCGAATTTTGGTGTGGGGGGATTTTGACGTGGACGGGCAGACCAGCACGTCCCTGCTGGTGGCAGCTTTGCTGGCTTTGGCCGTTGACCCAGCCCAGGTGCGCTTTCATGTGCCAAACCGCTTCACCGAGGGCCACGGTATCCGCGTGCCCAGTTTGGTGCGCTGGCTGGATGATCCGGACTGGTGGCCGGATCTGCTGCTGACGTGTGACACGGGGGTGGCGGAGGATGAGGCGGTGGTCTTGGCCGTGGAGCGGGGCGTGACCGTGGTCATTACCGACCACCACGATCTCCCTGCCACCTTCGCCGACTATGAATTGGGAAGCGAGCCAACTTTTTCCGCCGCGCCCCCCCGTTCGCCAAACTCAAAAGCCTCGATTGAAACACGAATCTCCGCCCGTGCAGCCCAGGTCATCATTAATCCAAAATTGCAGCCTCTGGGCGATCCCTTGCGCACGATTCCGGGGGTGGGGGTGGCGTATAAGTTGGTGCAGCAGCTTTATGCGTTGGCCGGGCGGGCGGGGCAGGAGACGGCGTATTTGGACTTGGTGGCCTTGGGCATTGTGGCGGATGTGGCGGAGCAGGTGAACGATGCCCGCTATCTGTTGCAGCGGGGGCTGGACCAGTTGCGGGCCACCCGGCGCATCGGGCTGTTGGCGCTGATGGATGTGGCCCGATTGGACCCGGAAAAGGTGGATGCCGAGTCCATCGGCTTCCAGATTGGCCCGCGCATGAATGCATTGGGGCGATTGGACGACGCAACCGTGGCCGTGGAGTTGTTGACCACGCGAGACCCCATCCGGGCCGGGCAGTTGGCGGCGCAGATGAACCGGCTGAACCAGGAGCGCCGGGTGCTGACGGACCAGATTACCCAGGGAGCGTTCGAGCTGATTGACCGCAATCCTGGGCTGTTGGAGTTTAATGGGCTGGTCTTGGCCCATCCCAACTGGCACGCTGGGATTGTGGGGATTGTGGCCTCTCGGCTGGTGGACAAGTTTGGCAAGCCGACGGTCTTGATCTTGAATCCGCCGGGGGAGAATGCCCGGGGCAGCGCCCGCAGCACGGGGGATGTGGACATCGGCGGGGCGATTGCGTCGTGCAACGATCTGCTGATTCGTCATGGGGGCCATCCGGGCGCTGCGGGGGTGACGTTGCTGCCGGAGAATGTGGACATTTTCCGCCGTCGGTTGAGCGAGGCCATCGATCAGCACCGCATGGAGGGCGCGGCGACGGGGTTGGCTTTGGACGCTCACCTGACTTTTGACCAACTCAGCCTGGATCTGGCGGACCAACTTCAGCGGTTGGCCCCCTTTGGCAACGGCAACCCGGAGCCGTTGCTCTTTACCCGCAACGTGACCGTGGTGGCGAACCGGCGGGTGGGCAAGGATGGCAGCCACCGGCAGCTTCAAGTGCGCCAGGGGGAGCAGAAGCCCGTGGGGGTGATCTGGTTCCACGGCGGGGATGTGGATCTGCCGGAAAATCCCATCGATCTGGCCTACTATCTCAAGATCAACGACTATCGGGGCAGCCGCTCGGTGCAGTTGAGCTTTGTGGCGGCTCGACAAGCCAGGTCGGAAGAACTCGACATAAGTCAACCGCCGCGCACAAAAGGTCTCGCCGTGCATGATTGGCGGGGGCTTTCTCAGGATCAGATGCGCCTGCCCGAACCGGACAGCGCGGTCTGGTATGCCGAGGGCATCCAGTTGGGCGAGACGGCCTTTGCCCCCCGCACGCAGATTCACCGCACCCAGGCCGGGCGGCCTTTGGTGCTGTGGAGCGTGCCGCCGTCGCCCCAGGTGTTGGCCTGGCTGGTGGAGACGGTGCAACCATCCGCGGTGCATTTGGTGGGGCGAGAGGGGGGGGATCTGCCCTTTGCCGAGCTGGTGCGCAACGTGGGGCGCATGTGTACCCATGCTTTGCAAGGTACCGACGGCGTCATCGACATCGGACGCATGGCCGCCCGCCTGGGGGTGACCGAGACCGTGATCCGCCACAGCCTGGGCTGGTTGCAAGCCAAAGGCCACATCCGCCGCCTCAACTGGCTGAACGGAGACAACCTCGTCCTGGCCCAGGGCGACGGCGCAGAAGATCCCGATGCCCTGGCCCAAATTCAGACCGACCTCCAAGAACTCCTCACCGAAATCCGCACCTATCGCCGCCACTTTGCCAAGGCGTCCCCCCGGCAATTGGGGCTTTGAGAAGGCAAAAGGCAAAGATAAGGCAAAAGGCAAAAGGCAAAAGTGGTGGGTAGACGAGCGGATGGCTCCATACTACCATTTTTGCCTTTTGCACTTTGCCTTTTGCCTTGATGTACCTTCACTTACAGAACAATTCCACGGGACACCGCACAATGGTGACTGGTCTGCTTGGCCCCCCGGCCCCCAATTCTGGGGGAGGTGTAAACTGGTTCTCCCCCAGAATTGGGGGCCGGGGGGCCATATGTACAGTCCCACATCCTTTGAGAGGATCTAGCCATCGTGTACGACACAGCCCTGCGGGATATAAAAGAGAAGACCTTTGAACCCCTGGCCTTGCGCCTGTCTGACCGCATCCACCCGAACCATATTTCCGTGGCGGCGTTGGGGGTGGGGCTGCTGTCCGTGGCCGCAGTGAGCCAGGGCGCGTATGGATGGGGGCTGGCCTTTTGGGCCGGCAACCGCATCCTGGATGGGCTGGATGGGGTGGTGGCCCGCTGCCAGGGCAGCCAGAGCGACTTTGGCGGCTATTTGGATCTGCTGCTGGACTTTGTGATCTATTTGACCATTCCCCTGGCCTTTATCTATGCCGCCCCCACTGAGGCAATCCAGTGGGCGGGTATTTTGTTGATCAGCTCGTTTGTACTCAACAATATCTCCTGGGCCGTCCTCTCCGCCATTTTGGAGAAGCGGGCTTGGCGGGCGTCCCAAGCCAAGGCCGGGGAAAAGCTGACCACGGTGGAGATCCCCACGGGGCTGATCGAGGGCGCGGAGACCGTGATCTTCTACAGCCTCTTCTTCTTGCTTCCGGGTCAAGTGGTCTGGCTCTTTGGGGCGATGGCGGTGTTGGTGGGGGTGACGATTGTGCAGCGGGTGGCCTGGGCTTGGCGGGCGTTGGATTGAATTGTTAACATAACTCATAAGGTGATTATTTTATGACTGTTCCTGCCTCACCCAAAATGACAACCGACCCGATTCTGCCAGGGCTGGCCCATCCGAAACCCTCCACCTGGCTGGACCGCCATTGGCAAAAGGTGGTTGCCCTATTGCTCTGGGTGGGGATCTTCGCCGTCTATCGCTGGTATGCCACGGCCAACGATCTTGGTCCGGTGGCGGCTGTGGGACAACTGATCCAACTCATGCAGACCAGCACCTATGGGCCGCTGATCTACATTTTGCTCTATGCCCTGCGCCCGTTGCTCTTCTTCTCGTCCATCCTGTTGACCCTGGCCGGGGGCTTCATCTTTGGGCCAGTGTGGGGGATTGTCTACACGGTGATCGCCGCCAACACCTCGGCCATGGTGGCCTATGTGGTAGGCTATTTCTTTGGTCAAGGCTTGTTGGCGGATGATGGCTCCGACGGCGTGATCCAACGCTACGCCGCCCGTATGCGCAAGGATAGCTTCGAGACCGTGCTGATCATGCGCTTCATCTTCCTGCCCTATGATCTGGTCAACTATCTGGCCGGATTCCTGCGCATCGACTGGAAAGCCTTCCTCTTGGCCACAGCCCTGGGATCCATCCCCGGCACCATCTCGTTTATCCTCTTTGGGGCCGCCATCGAGGGGGACTTTGACGGCACCATCCCCTCCCTCAATCCCGGCGTGTTGGCCATCTCCATCAGCCTCTTCGTGGTCAGCCTGGCCCTCTCTCGCTACTTCAAGCGCCGAGAGCAGATCGCCTAACTGCTTTTCAAAATAGGCCACGGATTTCACGGATGGAACGGATTAAAACGGATCAAAAAGCTTCTTCTTTGAAAAGATCCGTAAAAATCCATCTAATTCGTGAAATCTGTGGCCTATTTTTGCCCCCCATATTTGACAGATCCCCGTGCCAACGGTATACTTGGGAACGTTGTCAAGAGCATTGACGTGCCTCTGTTGGCTGAGTGTTCGGAGATGTGCAGGCAGATTCGCACCGACGATGTTGGAGGGATGGCCGAGTGGACGATGGCGGTTGTCTTGAAAACAACTGTAGTGAAAGCTACCGGGGGTTCGAATCCCTCTCCCTCCGCCTTACACAGTTAGCGATACAAGGTCAGCGGTACACAGTTCTTGAGAACAACATACACATGGGGAGGTCGCATAGCCCGGTCGAGTGCGCCCGCCTGCTAAGTGGGTAGGGGTAGCAATATCCCTCGAGGGTTCAAATCCCTCCCTCCCCGCCATGTGTCCCAGTAGCTCAGCGGATAGAGCGCTTCCCTGCGGAGGAAGAGGTCAGAGGTTCAAATCCTCTCTGGGATACCAAAAACGGCCCGTCCAGCTTTCTGGACGGGCCGTTTTGGTTTTCTAGGCCAAACAAAAATCCGGGAGCGCGGCTCCCGGATTCTTGTGATCTATGCGCTTTGATAGGGGGAAAGGAGTCCCCCTGTGTGATACGGTTGGGGCCGGATGCAACCAGTCCCAGCCGATGAAGTCTGCCTAGTTGCTCTTGACGCTCATCTCCAACACATCCCCTGTGTGACCGTCCACCACCACGGTGGCTGTCTTGTCCGCACTCTCCAGGGTGACCACCCAGACCGGTTGACCGTCCTGCTGGTCGGCCTGGGCGTCTGTGGCGGTGATGTCCGTCATCATGCCCGTGGCCTCCACGGCGTGGCGGGCGGTGGCAATGGCCTTGTCGATGCCGACCACCGCGGGCAGCGCGTCGGGCTGGCTGCCCTGCTGGCTCTGGGTGGCCTGGGTGACAGGCCGCTCGCCCAAGGTGATGGCAATCTGCACTTCCTCTTCGCCCCGCAGCACGGTGGCTTCCACCTCTTGGCCGGGGGTGGTCTGGGTGATCAGGAAGGCGACCAAGTCGTCAAAGCTGTGGATGGGCGTGCCGTCCATGGCGATGATGATGTCCCCGGAGGCCAGGCCAGAGTCGGCGGAGGGACCGTCAGTCATCACATCCCCGACCAAGGCACCCAATACATTGGTGGGCAGATTCTGATCCTTGGCCACCGCCGGGGTGATGCTTTGGCCGCTGATGCCCATGAAGGGGTAGGCGTAGGCCCCATCCTCGATCAGGGCCGGTACCACCCGCTCCACAATGGCCACGGGGATGGCAAAACCGATGCCTGAACTGGCCCGCACGGGGGAATTGATGGCGAAGTTGACGCCCACCACCTCCCCGTCCAAATTGAAGAGGGGGCCGCCGGAGTTGCCGGGATTGATGGCGGCGTCGGTCTGGATCACGTCGGGCAGGGTGTAGCGGTTGATGATGCCGTCGCCCACGGGGAAGCTGCGGCCCAGGGCGCTGACAATCCCCGTGGTCATGGTGCGGTCATTGCCAAAGGGGCTGCCAATGGCGATCACCGAATAGCCGACCCGCATACTGTCCGGCGCGGCCAGGGTCAGGGGCTGCACTTCCACCCCTGCGGGGATTTCGACCTGCAACACGGCCAGATCCGCCTGGGGATCCGCGGCCACCACCGTGGCGTCCGCCCATTCGCCGTTGTAGAAGATCACCGTGATCTCCGTGGCGTTCTCGATCACATGGTTGTTGGTGACAATGTGGCCCAGGTCATCGAAGACCCAGCCGGAGCCTTCACCCTGTTGAGGCGTGGTGTCCGGGGTGGGGACGCTGAAGGGAAAATCTTGGGGAATCCCACTCATTGTGGCCTGGGGGGCCGTGGTGACTTGGATGTTGACCACGGAGGGCAGCACCCGTTGATAGAGATCGGCCAGCAATTCCTGCTCGCTGACCATGTCGGCCATGGCCGCGGAGAGATCCGTGGGCAGAGCCGGGGCCGCGTCCGTGCTGGTGCCGGTCTGGGCATTCACCGTGCCAAGACCGCTGAGGCCGCCGCTGGTCAACAGCACCGCGGCCAGAAGAATCGCCAGGGTCAAGACCCCGGCCAGAGCCAAAACTGATTTAGATTGTGTGGTTTTTGTTTGCATAATACACCTCGATTGAACAAGCTAGGCCAGATCGACCCGCACCCCAACTCTAATCCCCGCCGCTGAAACCTGGGTGAAACCGAAATGAGAGTTCGTTAAGAAAGCACCATTGGGCCTCCGTAGGGGCATGGGCTTCGACGTGAGCTCTGCCGAACGGTGCAGACGGCGCACGGGATCGTGCCCGCAGGCAAACTACATCCATCACCGTCCGCCCCCATGCCGGGCTTGACTAGGAGGGGGCAAGTTTTGACCGATTTTTGGCCTGTGGTTAAATGAAGAGATGATTTTTTGAAGCCCAGAGTAACTGCCAGGCACCCCCTCCCAGCCTCCCCCAGTTTGGGGGAGGAGCCGGATTGCCGTGGACAGGATGGTTGTCAACGCTTGATCTGTTCCCTCCCCAATCCTCGGGTTGAGTAGGCCGGATGGCCGTATCGAAACCTGGGGAGAGTTAGGGTGGGGTTAGTTGTTACAACCCAAATCTGAAAGGATGCCCCTGTGGCAGACAGCCTGATGGACAAAGTTTTGGTGGTCGAGGACGAGCTGACCCTGCGGGAGACCTTGGCATACAGCCTGACCCGCCAGGGATACCAGGTTTTCACCGCCGCGGATGGCCGGGCCGGCCTGGATGCCGCCCGCCAGCACCGCCCGGACGCCATTGTGTTGGACGTGATGCTCCCCGGCCTGGACGGGCTTGAGGTCTGCCGCATCCTGCGCCAGGAGATGAATGTGCCCATTCTCATGCTCACGGCCCGGGCTGATGAGATCGACAAGATCGTGGGGCTGGAGGTGGGGGCGGATGACTATATGACCAAACCCTTCAGCATGCGGGAACTGTTGGCCCGGGTCAAAGCCCTGCTGCGCCGGGTACGCATGGTGCGGGAAGATGTCAAAGCCGAGCAGCCCAGCCCCTCGTCCGACGCCATGCCCCAAGGCGAAGTGTGGACTTTCGGCGATCTGGTCGTAGATCTCAACCGCTGGGAAGTGCGAGTGCGGGGCCAGCAGGTCCACATCAAGCCCAAGGAGTTCGATCTTCTGATCTTCCTGGTCCGCAACCGGGGCATGGTACTCAGCCGGGATCAGCTCCTGGAACGGGTGTGGGGATGGGAATACGAAGGCGACAGCCGCACGGTCAGCGTCCACGTGCGCTGGCTGCGCGAAAAGATCGAGGACGACCCCGCCAACCCCGTCCGCCTGGTCACCGTGCGCGGCGTCGGCTATCGGTTTGATGGGTGAACGAGGGTTGGGGATTAGGGGTTGGGGATTGGGGATTGGGGATTGGGAACGCCCCGATCCCCAATCCCTAATCCCCAATCCCCGTTCACCAATCCCCAATCCCCAACCCCAACAAGGAAACATCGTGATCCGAACCATCCGCAACCGCATCATCTTCTATAATCTACTCCTCGTCCTCGGATTGACCGGGGGGGTACTGCTCTTTGTCGCGTTGGTGGAGATCGAGGCGGGCCAACTGCCCGGCGTGATCTTGGCTGGCGGGGCGATTGCCTTGGGGTTGTCCGTGCTGCTCTCGGCCTATTTGGCTGCGTCCATCGAGCGGCCTTTGCGCCGGTTGACCAGCGTGGTCGAGCGCATGGGGAGCGGGGACCTCTCGGCCCGGCTGTTGCCCATGCGCCAGGATGAAGCGGGCAAGCTCACCGGCGCGGTCAATGTGATGGCGGACCGGCTGACCCAGCAGATGGCGCACCTGCACCAGGAGCAGGGGCGGCTCTCCACGGTCCTCAACCACATGGCCGATGGGGTGATCTTCATCAGCGCCGACAACCGGGTTGCCCTGATCAACCCCGCGGCCGCCCGCCTCTTGGAGTTGGATCAAGCCTGGGCCTTGGGCCGTTCCTTTGCCCAAGCCGTGCGGGATCATCGCCTCATGGATCTGTGGCAACAGTGCCGCTTGGAAAACCGCGAAGTGACCGGCACCCTGGAATCTCGGGCCGATGATCGGTTTATGCGTATCCTGCTCACCCCCATCCCCGGCAGCGGACCGGTCCCGGATTTTCTGGTCATCCTGCAAGATCTGACCCAAACCCGCCGCCTGGAGACCGCCCGCCGGGACTTTGTCAGCAACATCTCCCACGAGCTGCGCACCCCCCTGGCCTCCCTGCGCGCCCTGGCCGACACCCTGCGAGACGGTGCCCTGGACGACCCACCTGCGGCCATCCGCTTCTTGGACCGCATGGATGTGGAGGTGGATTCCCTGACCCAGATGGTGCAGGAACTGTTGGAGTTATCCCGCATCGAGTCGGGCCAAGTGCCCTTCCGCTTGCAGCCCACAGATTTGGTCCAAGTGGCCCACGGGGCCGTGGACCGTCTGACCGCCCAAGCCGAGCGGGCCCAGGTGATCCTCAACGCCGACCTGCCGCCAGATTTCCCCCGGGTCATGGCGGACGGAGAACGGCTGGCTCAGGTGTTGACCAACCTGATCCACAACGCCATCAAGTTTACCGATGCCGGGGGCCAGATCACCGTTCGGGTCAACATGGCCCCAGCCGGTTCCCTGCCCGTGGCCCGGCGACCTGATATTGTCTTTCCCGACCCCCAAGTCCCCCTGGCCGTGGTGACCGTCACCGACACGGGCGTCGGCATCCCCTCGGCAGATCTGCCCCGTATCTTCGAGCGTTTCTACAAGACCGACCGGGCCAGGGCCAGCGGCGGCACGGGCCTGGGCCTGGCCATCGCCAAGCATGTGATCCACGCCCACCACGGCCACATCTGGGCCGCCAGCCGGCTGGGTGAAGGCAGTACGTTTACGTTTGTGCTGCCCCTGGCCGACCGGTAGAGACGCCAAATTTGTAACGCGAATAAGTCTTGGGTCAACGAAATTTGGGGGGGCACGGTAGAAGCCCAACGATGTAGGGGCATGAGGTGGGATGGCGGAAGAATCTTCGGGAAGAACGACCGGTTCCATCGCCATCCCACCTTGTGCCCGGTCTACCATTCATTCACATACTTTGCGCCAGGCCGGGCACGAGGTGTGGCGGATGGAAATTTAGTCGTTGGATGATCGTGATTCCCGCCACACCTCATGCCCCTACGAAGTTGGGCCCCTACGAAGTTGGGCCCCTACGAAGTTGGGCCCCTACCGTGTTACCCAAGAGCTTATTCGCGTTGACCAAAATCTCGCCTCTCTACGCGTCTTTCCCCGTGTCGTATCCCCGTAAGATTAACAAAAGATTAACCACTCGATAATCATCTCTTGATGAGATCTACCCCAAAAATTAACCAAGGCGGCGCATACTGGCTTTCGGATAGTCTTTGACGTATTAATCCGAATCCAACACAAAGGTAAAACTTATGCGACGTTTTGTGACATTGAGTTTGTTGATTTTGGCCCTGATTCTGACGGCTTGCGGTGGCGATGAAGATGCCACCGCCGTGGAAGCCCCTGCATCGGCCCCGGCCGCGGTGGAAGCATCCGCCCCTGCCGCAGACTTGGCCGCGGACGAATTGCCCCTGGTCGATCCCTTCGAAGTCAGCGGCGAGATCATTGTGGCCGGTAGCTCCACTGTCTTCCCCCTGGCCGAGCGCATGGCCGAGCGCTTCCGGGACGAGGGCTTTGAGGGCAACATCACCATCGACAGCATCGGCAGCGGTGCCGGCTTCGAGCGCTTCTGCGTCAGCGGCGAGACGGACATCAGCAACGCCAGCCGCCCCATCAAGGAGTCCGAGGTGGAGAGCTGCCAGGCCATCGGGCGAGATCCCCTGGAAATTCGCGTGGGGACCGATGCCCTGGCCGTCGTGGTCAGCCACGACAACGATTTTGCCACCAACATCACCCTGGAAGAGTTGGCCGCCCTCTTTAGCACGGCCAGCACGTGGGCCGATGTCAACCCGGCCTGGCCGGATGAACCCATCCAGCGCTTCACCCCCGGCACAGACAGTGGTACCTTCGACTATTTCGTGGAAGAGGTCTTTGACACGGACGCCGCGCCCCTGCTCTCTGCCGCCAATGTGCAGTTGAGCGAGGATGACAATGTGCTGGTTCAGGGTGTGGAAGGCAGCCCCTACGCCATTGGCTACTTCGGCTACGCCTACTATGAAGAGAACGTTGAGCGGTTGAAGGTGCTCTCGGTCGAAGGTGTGGAGCCCAGCGCGGCCACGGTGGATAGCAACGAATACCCCCTGGCCCGCCCCCTCTTCATCTACACCACGGCCCAGATCATGCAAGAAAAGCCCCAGGTGGCCGCCTTCGTCAACTTCTTCCTGACCTATGTGAACGACGAAGTGATCGATGTGGGCTACTTCCCGGCCAACGCCGAAGCCCTGACCGCGGCCAAGATGGCCTGGAAAGAGGCCATGAAGTAATCGTCGGCCCCAATTGGGTCCCATTGATGGTTTAAGAAGTCGGTGGGAAGGGGCTGCACAAAAGCCCCTTCCCACTGTTCGCGGCAGAAAGGTGGTTCTATGCTGAACCAATTGAGCGAAAAACAAGACAACGGGGTCGCCGGCCCACAAGGATTTGATCTCACCTCCCGGCGACGGATTGGGGAATCTTTGATCCAGGGCTTTCTCTTTTTCTGCGGGGCGGTCTCCATTTTGACCACCGTGGGCATTCTCTATGTGTTGGGCCAGGAGACCTGGCTCTTCTTTCGCCGGGCCGAGGTGACGTTGGCTGAGTTCTTCACCAGCACCACGTGGCAACCGGCGATTTTGGATTTTGGCATCTGGCCCCTGGTCAACGCCACCCTGCTCACCAGCGCCATCGCCATGTTGGTGGCCTTGCCCCTGGGGTTGATGATCGCTCTTTATCTGAGCGAGTATGCGTCCCACCGCTCCCGGAGCATCCTGAAGCCCATTTTGGAGGTGCTGGCCGGGGTGCCCACCGTGGTCTATGGCTACTTCGCCCTCATGTTCATGACCCCCATCCTGCGCAACATTTTTGGCCGGGATGTGGTGGATATCTACAACACCGCCTCCGCCGGCATCGTCATCGGCATCCTGATCCTACCCTTGGTCACCAGCATGAGCGAGGACGCCCTGACCGCGGTGCCCAGATCCCTGCGGGAGGCGGCTTTTGGCCTTGGGGCCACCCGGCTGGAGACCGCTGTCTGGGTGGTATTGCCCGCTGCCCTCTCCGGGCTGGCCGCGGCCTTCATCGTGGCCATCTCCCGGGCCATCGGCGAGACAATGGTGGTGGCCATTGCCGCTGGGGCCGGTCCTCGCAACTTTAACAGTTGGGCAGAGGCCCTGGAGGGGGGGCAGATGTTCAACCCCTTCAAGGCTGCCGAGACCATGACCGGCCATATTGTGCGCATCAGCGGCGGGGACATCAGCTACGATTCCCTGGACTATGACAGCCTCTTCGCCATTGGCATGTTGCTCTTCCTGATGACTTTGGGGCTAAACATCATCAGCCGCATGGTGGTGCGTCGCTTCCGAGAAGTGTACGAATGACGAAGAAATAGGCAGCGTATGGCGCTGATATGGCGGATTTACACGGATTTGTTTGGGAAAACTAAAAATCAGCATCATCCGCAGCCTATTCTTAAACCAACCTGTTTGCGTAAAGGTAAATTATTATGGCTCTTGAACTTGAGCGAACCCAAAGCAATTACCCGGAAGGGCCGGAGATGGTGGCGGATGTGCATCGCCGCCGCCGTCGGGGTACCATCTGGCGCACGACCTTCATGGCCTCGACACTGGTGGGGATCATCGCCCTGACGGCCCTGATTTTGAACATTGTGGATGGAGCCTTCGGCTATGTGGCCGTGCAGAATGAAATTGACCCCATTACCCTGGCTGTGGAAGGGGTGGCTGTGCAGGATCTCTCCAAAGAACAGTTGATCACCATCTTGTCGGACCATGTCTCCGCCGGTCTCATCCGTCGGTTCGAGCGGGATGAGCCCTTTGACGACCGCAGCCGGGCCAACGTCTACGATCTGGTGGTGGAGCGGGTGATCGAGCCGACCGTGGTGGATACCTGGTCCTTGAGCGATTCGATCTTCAAGCGGGACGAAATCTTGGCCACCGTGGCCACCATCCCCGAGGGGGAACTGGTCTTTCGCAGTTGGTTGAGCATGGACTTCATCACCTCGCCCCAGGCTTCTGTGCCGGAGGATGCGGGGGTGCGTACGGCCATCCTTGGCTCCCTGTGGGTGATCTTGATCGTGATTGTGGTCTCCATGCCCCTGGGCGTGGGCGCGGCGGTCTATCTGGAGGAGTACGCTGGGGACAATCGGCTGAACCGGCTGATCGAGACCAATATCAACAACCTGGCCGGGGTGCCCTCCATCATCTATGGCATGTTGGGGCTGGCCATCTTTGTGCGTATTCTGGAACCCATCACCAGCGGGGCCTTTTTGGGCACTGTGGACCCCACCACGGCCAACGGGCGCACGGTCCTCTCGGCCGGCCTCACCCTGGCTTTGCTAATCCTGCCCCTGATCATCATCAACAGCCGGGAGGCCGTGCGGGCGGTGCCCAGCTCCTTGCGCCAGGCCAGCTATGGCTTGGGGGCCACCAAGTGGCAGACCATCTGGCACCATGTCTTGCCCAGTGCCATGCCCGGCATCTTGACCGGGACCATCCTTTCCATCTCCCGGGCCATCGGCGAGACCGCCCCCTTGGTGGTGATCGGGGCCTCCACCTTCATTGTGGTAGACCCCTCCGGCCCGTTCAGCAAGTTCACCACCCTGCCCATCCAGATCTATCAATGGACCTCCCGCCCCCAGGATGAGTTCCGCAATATCGCCGCCGCAGCCATCATCGTGCTGATGATCATGCTGCTCACCCTCAACGCGTCGGCGGTGATTTTGCGCAACCGTTTCAGCGCCAGGAGAGCGTAATCATGTTGAATTTGAAACCACCCGCCCCGTCCCAATCCAACGGCACGAATGGCAATTCCCCTGCCAACGGCAACTGTGCCGTGGAATTGCAGGACGTCAATATCTATTATGGCGCGTTTCGTGCCGTGCAGAATGTCAACCTCAAGCTGGCCGAGCGCAAGATCACGGCCATGATCGGCCCGTCCGGCTGTGGCAAGAGTACGGTCCTACGCTCCATCAACCGCATGAACGATCTGATCCCCATCGCCCGGCTGGAAGGCCAGGTGCTGTTCAAGGGTGCGGACATCTATGCCAAAAATGTGGACCCGGTGGAGGTGCGGCGGCACATCGGCATGGTCTTCCAAAAGCCCAATCCCTTCCCCAAGAGCATCTATGAAAATGTGGCCTGGGGAGCCAAGATCAACGGCTTCAAGGGGGACATGGACGAGCTGGTGGAAAGTTCCCTACGGGGGGCGGCCCTGTGGGACGAGGTGAAGGACAAGCTGCAACAGAGCGCCCTAAGCATCTCCGGCGGCCAGCAGCAGCGGCTGTGCATCGCCCGCACCATCGCCGTCCAGCCCGACATCATTCTCATGGACGAGCCAGCCTCGGCCCTGGACCCCATCGCCACCCTGCGCATCGAGGATCTCATGCGGGAACTGGCCCAGCAATACACCATCATCGTCGTCACCCACAACATGCAACAGGCCGCCCGGGTTTCCGATTTCACCGCCTTCTTCACCGTCAATGAAGATCGCACGGGAATGATGGTAGAATATGGGGCAACCGACGAAATTTTCACCAACCCCAAGGACGAGCGCACAGAGGGCTATATCACTGGGCGTTTCGGGTAGGCTGGGATTGGGGATTGGGGATTGGGTTCATCCTAACCCCCAATCCCCAATCCCTAATCCCCAACCTGGCCTAGCCAGAACCAAAAAGATTTACCACAAAGATCACAGAGAACACAAAGATTTCAAAAGAATAAACCCCTCTTTGTGTTCTTTGTGTCCTTTGTGGTAAAAATTCTTGCACAAAAAACAAGGATTTCGCTGGTTAGGTACTAATCCCCAATCCCCCAATCAACCAATCAACAAATCACCCAATCCTGGAGGGCCAAATGGCACCCAACATCCGCGAACGATTTGAACGAAAACTGAACGATCTGCGGGATCGTATTCTGCACGTAGGCAGTTTGGTGGAACAGCAGATGACCCTGGCCCAGTCCGCCTTTGAGGGCTTGGACAAGGGGCTGGCTCGCGAAGTCTATGCCTTGGACGAAAAGGTCAACGCCGCCCGCTTCGAGATCGAGGATCTCTGTCTGCAATTGATCGTCACCCAGCAGCCCATGGCTCGGGATCTGCGCCTGATCGTGGCCGCCATGAACATGGTGGTGGATCTGGAGCGCATGGGCGATCAGGCCAAGGGCATCGCCAAGGTCATCCCCCATCTGCGGGAGCATCTGGACCTGCCTAAGCCCCCGGAGCTGCGGGAAATGGCCATCATGTCGCGCAGCATGATCAGCCAGGCCATGCAAGCCTATGCCACGGGCAACGTGGAGTTGGCCGCCTCTATCCCGCCCATGGATGATGATGTGGACAAGCTCTATGCCAAGGTCTTTACGCAGGTCATGTACATGATGACCGAGGTCAAAGACCCCCAAGAGGCCGAAGCCACCTACGAACTCCTGCGGGTAGCTCGAGAGCTAGAGCGCTATGCCGACCTGGCCACCAACGTGGCCGAGCGGGTGATCTTCATGGCCACCGGCCACATGATCGAGACCAACGTAGACCGGGACGACGCAGCGGAATAGGGGATTTGGGATTGGGGATTGGGGATTGGGGATTGGGGTGCCGTACAGCAAAATCCCCCCAATCCCAAATCCCAAATCCCCAATCCCCAACCCCCAACCCCCGCCAGAAAGGACAACCATGAACAAAAACACTGTACTCATCCTCTGCACGGGCAATTCTTGCCGTAGCCAGATGGCCGAGGCCCTGATCAACTGCTATATGGGCGACACGTGGACGGCCTTCTCTGCCGGGACCGCGCCCGCTGGCTATGTCCACCCCCTGGCCATGCGGGCCTTGGATGCCCTGGGGATGGATCTGAATAAGTTGCGCTCCAAAGATGTGGAAGAGTTCCGCGGCCAAACCTTTGACGCCGTGATCACCGTCTGCGATGACGCGGCCGAGAATTGCCCGGTCTGGCTGGGCGAGGGCAAAGTGGTTCACATCGGCTTCCCCGACCCGGCTAAGTTTGAAGGCAGTGAGGCCGAGCAGTTTAACGAGTTCCGCCGGGTGCGGGATGCTATCCGCCAGCGGGTTTTTGCCTTTTTGAAGGAGTATGAAAAGAGCGGCTATGCTGTTAGCCATTGACGTCGGCAACACCAACATCACCATCGGCCTTTACCAGGGCGATGACCTGATCCAACACTGGCGGCTGGCCACGGCCCACGAGCGCATGCCGGATGAATACGGCTTGCAGATCATGGGCTTGCTGGCCCACACGGGCATCAACCCGGCCACCATCGACGGGGCCATCATCGCCTCGGTCGTGCCGCCGCTGACCGGACGCTGGGTGGAGATCTGCCGCAATTATCTGCACTGCGAACCCGTCCTGGTGGACAGCCGCACGGACCTGGGCATCAACATCCTCTATGAGCCTGCCGCCGCCGTGGGCGCGGACCGTCTGGTTGACGCCGTGGCCGTCCATCAACTCTACGGCGGCCCGGCCTGCGTGGTGGACTTCGGCACCGCCACCACCTTCGACGCCATCCTGGCCAACGGCGACTATCTGGGCGGGGCCATCGTCCCCGGCATCGGCATTTCGTCCGAAGCCCTCTTCCAACGGGCGGCCAAGCTGCCCAAGGTGGAGATCGCCCGCCCCCCCTCTGCCATCGGCAAAAACACCCCCCACGCCATGCAATCCGGTCTCTTCTTCGGCTACGTCGGCCTGGTCGAAGGCATGGTCACCCGTTTCCGGGCCGAACTGGGCGCGGACATGAAGGTCATCGGCACCGGCGGCCTCGCCGCCCTCTTCGCCACCGAAACCGACGTGATCCAGATCATCGCCCCGTGGCTGACCTTGGACGGGCTGCGGATTATTTATCATCGAGTATCGAGTATCGAGTAATGGTCTTGTTCCCCACACGATACACGATACTCGACACTCGATAGGATTCTCTCATGCCCAACCCACTCCACTCCACCCGCATCGTCCTCGGCGTGACCGGGTCCATTGCTTGCTACAAGGCGGCAGATCTGGCGTCCAAGTTGAGCCAGGCCGGCGCGCTGGTGGACACGATCCTGACCGGGGCGGCGACCAACTTTGTGTCGCCCATCACCTTTGCGTCCGTGACCGGACGGGGGGCGTACGCGGACGGCGACCTGTGGGGCGACCGGGCGCATGTCCTCCACATCAGCCTGGGCCACGATGCCGATCTGCTGATCATCGCGCCCATCACCGCCAACAGCATGGCCAAGCTGGCCCACGGCAGCGCGGACGATCTGCTCAGTGTCACCGCCCTGGCCGCCCGCTGCCCCGTGCTGATTGCCCCGGCCATGGACGGCGGCATGTTCTCCCACCCCGCCACCCAGTCCAATTTGCAGATCCTGCGGGACCGCGGCGTCCACATCATCGGGCCGGAGTCGGGCCACCTTGCCTCCGGGCTGGTGGCCGCTGGGCGCATGAGTGAGCCGACGGCCATTTTGGGCCGAGCCCGTTACATTTTGTCCCGAAATGGACCCCTGGCCGGACGCCACATCGTCGTCACCGCCGGGGGTACCCGTGAACCCATCGATCCCGTGCGTTACATCACCAACCGTTCATCGGGCAAGCAAGGCTATGCCCTGGCCCAAGCCGCCCTGGACGCCGGCGCGGATGTCACCCTGATCAGCGCGGCAGATCTGCCCGCACCTGCCGGCGCAACCTTGATCAACGTGGGGAGTGTGGCCGAAATGGCCGAAGCGGTGTTGACGGCCAGCCGGGGGGCCGACGCCCTGATCATGGCCGCGGCGGTCAGCGACTTCCGGGCGGCAGAGGCGGCGGATCAGAAGATTAAAAAAGGCGGACCGGGTGCAGAACTGCCCCTGATCCGTCTAGCGGCCACCACGGATATTTTGATGGCGGTGGCCTCACAACGGGCCGCGGGGGAGGGACCTCATTTGGTCGTGGGCTTCGCCGCCGAGACCCAGGATCTGCTGGACAACGCCCGATCCAAGCTGGTCCGCAAGGGGTTGGACCTGATCGTGGCCAACGACGTCAGCGCCCTGGACGCCGGGTTCGGCGTGGACACCAACCGGGTCACGCTGCTGTCCGCGGACGGCACGGTGGAAAATCTGCCCCTGATGGGCAAAAGCGACGTGGCCGAACGGGTGATCAAGTGGGTGGTCGAAACCCCTACGTAATTGCGGGATCAAATGATCTGCGCTACGATATTTCTCCGTTTATCCACCCGTTCAAGACCAAGATAGGACTGATTATGACCACAGAAGACCGAATCGCCGCCTGCCCCGACGCCCTGCAAACCATCATCGCCGAATTCCAGGAAGTGACGCCCCGAGAGCGGCTGGAACTGCTATTGGAGTTCGCCTTTGATCTGCCCGACCTGCCCAAGCGCCTTTACGAGAAGCGGGACCAGATGGAGCAGGTCCACGAGTGCCAATCCCCGGTCTTTGTCCACACGGAGTTGGACGGACCGAACCGGGACGCGGTCCATTTCTACATCGACGCGCCCATGGAAGCCCCCACCGTGCGGGGCTACGCCGCCATCCTGGCCGAAGGGCTAAACGGGGCCACCCCAGCCGCCATCCGCGCCGTCCCGGACGATGTCTACACCCTGCTGGGCCTCCACGAAGCCATCACCCCCCAACGCCTGCGCGGTCTCCACGCCCTCATGCGCTACATGAAGCGGCAAGTGGAGAAGTGTGAGGGGGTGAGGGGGTGAGGGGGTGAGGGGGTGAGCGGGTGAAGGGGTGAGCGGGTGAAGGGGTGAGCGGGTGAAGGGGTGAGCGGGTGAAGGGGTGAGCGGGTGAAGGGGTGAGCGGGTGAAGGGG
>JAGNDO010000017.1:87377-91268 GCA_018003515.1 Caldilineaceae bacterium | reverse complement strand
AGCGCCTGGGCCAAGGCTGTGTGCGGGCCTGCGATGCCCAACTCTTCCGCCAGGGCCAGCAGATAGACGGCGCGGGGGTCCGGGTCGTGGAAGCGATGGCCAAAACCGGGCAGACGTTCGCCCCGCTGGCGAGACTCCGCCACGATCTGGCGGGCAAGCACATCCAAATCTACATCCGGCGGGGCTGCGGTGATGGCATCTTGCAAAATGTGCGCACAGGCCTCCCCAGCGCCGCCGTGGTGTTCGCCGATGGTGCCGATCCCCGCGGCGATGGCGGTCTGCACCGGGCTGCCACAACTCGCCACGGTTCGGGCCGCGTGGATGGACGGCGCGTTGATGCTGTGTTCGGCCATTAGCACCAGCATGGCCTCGATCAACCGGCCCTCCTTGCCCGGCGGCAGTTCGCCCCGCAAGAGCAGATAGAGCATATCACCAAAGCTGTGACCTTTGGCCAAGTCCACCACATTGTGCCCCCGCACCAAAATGCGATCCGGGAAAACCTGGGAAATACCCGTTTCCAACGTATACGCCATGTGACTCTCCTTCTGGTTATGCGTCCCGCCACGCCACACGGGCATCGACCACGACCACGCCTCGGCCTTGGGGCAGCACCATGATTGGGTTCAGATCCAGCGACACCAGTTTACCCGCCGACTCGACCGCCAATCGGGACAGATTGACCAATAGATCGGCCAGGGCCATCACGTCTGCCGGGGGCTGGCCACGGTATCCGGCCAAAAGTCGAGCCGCCCGGGTCTCTTCGATCATAGCCAACGCCTGGGCAGCGTCCAGGTTGGGCAGACGCAGGGCCACCTCGTCAAACAGTTCCACCCAGACGCCGCCAAGTCCAAAGGCCACCAAGGGGCCAAACTGAGGATCCACATGCACGCCTGCCATGACCTCTACGCCGCCAGGCACCATCTTTTGCACCAACAACCCATCCAAATCTGCCACTGGCACCAGAGTCAGCAAGTCGCCTGCCGCGGAGACCACAGCCTGGGCGTTGTGCAGATTTAGACGCACCAAGCCCCGATCCGACTTGTGTACCAGGGTGGCGGAGAGGGCCTTGATCGCCACGGGGTAGCCCAGTCGTTCGGCAGCGACCACAGCCGCTGCCGCGTCGGGGACCGTGGCGGCCTCGGCCAGAGGAATGTCGTAGCGGGCCATCAGGTCGGTCACTTCGGCATAGGAGAGAAAGCGGGATTCGGTATCCGATGGGGCACTGGGCGAAATGGGCGGGGTCGGTGCGAGGTCGGCCAGTTTGGCGCGTCGCCGTCCATACGTCACCACGGAAGCCAGGGCGTTGACGCAATCGCTGGGTTGGTCGAAGGTGGGGATGCCCGCCTCGATCAACAACCGGTGGGCCAGGGGCCAAGACGGGGGGGCGACCGGCACCTGTTGACCGCTCCACACCACGCACAACGGTTTGGCCGACGATTGGGCGGCGGCGATGATGGCCTGGGCCGTCAACACATCCTGCTCCCGCACGGCGGACTTGGCCAGGAGCAGCATGACCACGTCGTTCCCGGCATCGGCCAGGAAGGGAGCCAGGGTGCGAGCGGTGGCCTCGCCTTCCGCCCCGGCCCCGCGCACATCCGCCGGGTTGCCGAAATCGTCAAAACTGAGAAGGTGGGGCATCTGGCGCAGCTTGGATTGAAGCTGGGCGGAGAAGGCGGGCAACTGCAGCCCGGCCTGGGTGCAAAGATCCGCGGTCAGGGAACCCATGCCGCCGCTCTGGGTGACCAGAGCGACGCGGCCCCCCCTGGGCAGCCGCCCGGACCAAGCCGAGAACATCTGCACCGTGCGCACCAAATCGTCCACATCGTCCACAAGGACCAGGTTGTGCTGACGGCACACGGCCCGAAAAACCCGGCTGGATCCGGCCAATGCCGCCGTGTGGGTAGCCGCGGCCTGTTGACCCGCCTCGGTCTGACCGCTCTTGACCAGGACGATGGGCTTGCCCGCCACGGCCGCGGCGCGGGCGGCGGCCACGAAGCCGGGACCATCGTCCACGCCTTCGACAAACGCGCCGATCACGTGGGTTTCGGGATCGGCAACCAAATAGGCCAACCCCTCGCTCAGGCCCACATCCATCTGGTTGCCCAGGGAGAGCAGACGGCGCAGGCCCACGGCATGGTCGTTGAATACGCCGTACAGGGCCATCATCAGCGCGCCGCTGGCCGAGATGAAGCTAACATGGCCGGGGCGGGGTGGCGCGGGCAGACGGGTGGCGATCAGCCCGCTGGGGATGTCGGCCAGCCCGGCGCAGTTCGGCCCGATGAGGGCGATGGCCCCATCCGCGGCCAGCTCGGCCAACTCGTTTTGCAGCACTTTGCCCTCAGCATCGGCCTCGGCAAATCCGGCTGTGATAATCAAAGCCGCCGAGATACCCAAACCAATGCACTGGCGGATCACCCCGGCCACAGCCTGCCGGGGCACGATGACGATGGCTAAATCCGGCGTGGCGGGGACGTGGAGCAAATCGGGAAAGCAGGGCAGGCCAAAGACCGTCTCCCGGCCTGGGTTGACCGGATAGATGGCTCCCGCATAACCGTAGGCCAGCAAATCCGTGACGATGCCCGCTGGGTACAATCCCCGCTCGGACGCGCCGACGATGGCAACGGATCGGGCGTTGAAAAAGGGGTCGAGGCGATGGGTGGTCACGAGTCAGTCCTCCCGGCGCCCGCTGACAGCGACGCGCTCGTAGCGGGTGTGGCTGCCCCCGAAGGTGGAGAGGCCGATCTGGCCGTGGAGATAGGGGGCGTCCGTGTCGGTCCACAGAATGAGCGGGCGACCATCCACAACCACGCTGATCTCTGGCCCGTTGAGCAATACCTGAAATCGGTAGCGTTGCCCGTGTCGCCAGGCGAAGGTGGCCCCGGCGATTTCTCGGTAGGCGCCCGTCTTTTTGTAGAGTTTCACCTGATTGTCCGGGGCCAGCCCCACGGCATAGGCGTGGCGAGCCCCCTGCACCCGCACGTTTATGTTGTGATGCTCACCCACCAAGGGTGCCAGATCCACGGTCAAACTCAGATCCCCCCAGGTGACGTCGCCGGTGTAGGTCTCGCCGTCCGTGGCGCTGCTGCCGTGGTAGCCGCCATCCTGCAAACGCCAATAGCCGCGCAGGAAGGTCCACTGGCTGATGGCGTCGTATTCCCGTCGTTCCCGGCTGAAATCCGTGCTGAACTGAGCCGGTCCGCGCCAATCCAGGCTGCCCAGGAGCAGAGAGCCGGACCAGGGTTGGTCCACGTTATGGATTAGGATACCCGCCTCAGAGAGCAGAGCGTTGTCCAGAGCCGGGATGGCATAGGCGAGATCGTGCCATTGGCCCGGCGTCAGGGGCTGGCCCATGGCTTGGTGGATGGCTTGGCCGTTGTCATCCCACACGTAGGGGGCGGCGAGAAGAGATCCCGGCGCATCTTCCGGCACGAAGACGGTGGCGGTGAGGGTCTGGCCGGGGTAGATGGTGGGGGAAAAGCTGGCCCCATAGTAATTGGCGCTCAATTCGGCGGGCCGGGCGTATGTCTTGACGTAGATCTGGGCCTCGCCCTTCTTGCCCAGCTTGCGCACGGTGGCTTGCAGACCGGATCGACCCTCCGTCGTCGTCTGGCGCAGATCGATGATGCTGCCCCCGCGGGTCCGGCTCAGGAAGCCGTGGGTCGAGCCGGGGTAGCGAAAATGGTAGCGGGGTGGCCGCGCCCCAGGTCGGGTTCTGGCCATCATCTCCCCCAGATCACAGAAAAGATCGGCGCAGGCGGGGATGTCGGTCAGGTTGCGGCTGCCGATGACGCTGGCCGCCACCAAGACATCGTTCATTGGCTGCCGCCAGCGCGCCATGTCGATGCCCTCCAACCCCACGGCCACGCCCATGATGGCCCCCACGTTGCCCAC
>JAGNDO010000017.1:0-87277 GCA_018003515.1 Caldilineaceae bacterium | reverse complement strand
ATGCATTTGCCCAGCCAGCCGGCATAGACACGCTCACGGTAATTTTCGGGAAGTGAACTCGGCATGAGATTTGACTCGATTCTATGTGTGGGGACGTCGTTGGGCCAGGAGCCACGGGACCAATGCCGGGTCGGCGTAGGCGGCAGTCCAGGAATCATGGCGGGCGTCCGGGTAAAGGGTGAGTTGTACGTTGCCGCCGCAAGCGTCCAGGGCGGCGGCCAGTTTGATCGAATTTTCCACCGGCACCACGGTGTCCAGGGCACCGTGGAAAATCCAGATGGGCAGATGGTTGAGCGCACACACCTTGGCCAAAAACTCCGGCACATCGGGAATGCGCCCGCAGATGGCGGCCAAGGCAGCATAGCGCTGGGGATGGGTGGTCACCATCTCCCAGGCGGCCCGGCTGCCCATAGACAGACCGGTCAAACAGACCCGGTCGGGGTCGATGGGATAGGTGGCGATCATGGCCGTGACTAGAGCATCCAGGGCGGGGAGGTGGGGCGTCCAATCCGTGTCTGCCAGGCATTGGGGGGAGACGGCGATGAAGGGCAGGTCGTCCCGTTGGTCCAACACAGCCGCCAAACCAATAGCCTTGACCTGATCCAGATCCGCGCCCCGTTCGCCCTTGCCATGTAAAAAGAGGACGAGAGGCCAGCGCTCGGTCCTCGTTTCGGTGAAGTTCGCGGGCAGATAAAGCCAATAGGCCAAGTGGGGGTGATCGGGGTTGCCGGTGTCGAAGCGGTGGGCGATCTGCATGATGAATGGCCTCAATTTCATTCCGTGGGTGCGGTTGAAAACCGGGTACTCGCTCCCACGCTCCGCGTGGGAGTGGCTATTCGGCGCTCCTGCGCCGAGGGGCGCAGAGCGCCCGGCTTCGTTCCCACGCTCCGCGTGGGAACGAGCAGGTGCCGACCCGTTCGCACCAGGGGGTGCTCACTCCGCGCCGAGGGGAAGGGCGGCGACCTGGGCCAACCGGGCAGCGGTCTCATCCAAACACACGCCGGCCAGGGCGGGGAGGCAGAGACCCCGGCACTCGTTGAGCTTTGCCTGCCAGAGCGGGCTGACCGCGCCCGCTCCTTGAATTGCGCCGCACAGCGCCCCCACCAAGGCAGGCAGGGAGTCGGCGGCCTTGGGGATGGCGTTGGCCAGGGAGACGGCCTGTTGCAGATCGCCGCCGCACATCTCCGCAATCACGAAGGCGGCGGGCACGGTCTCCGGCGCGGCGTTGCCGTAGGAATAGACCGTGTTGATCAGCCGGGTGGAGAGCAGGAGCAGCAGATCCTGGGGGCCGGATGCTTCCGCCGCGCAGGCTTGGGCCGTGCGGTCGCCGTGGGCGATCCACGAATCCGGGGGGAAGTGGGCGCGGGCGGCGGCCAGGGCTTGGTCGAGGCTTGCCCCGGAGGAGAGCAGGGCCACGGCTGCGGCCACGGCTTGGGCGGCGTAGATGCCGTCCTCGGCGTTGGTGATTTGGGCATCCAAGGCGGCCAACGCAGCTGCTCGGTCGGGTTCGCCGCTGGCGAAGAGGCCCACGGCCACGGCCCGGCAGCAGGCGGAGTCGTCGTAGTGCTGGGCGTTGTCGTTGCCCGTGGCCGGGGGCAGCAGGCCCCGGCGCAGATTGTCAAGGGCCGCCCGCTCGGAAAAACCCATGAGTACGGTGTCGGCGTCGGGCAGGATGGTGGTGCGCCAGGCGTTGACAAAGGTGTCGGCGTCGGGTTCGCTCTGGGCGGAGAGCAGCGCGCCGGCGGTGAAGAGGGCGTATTCCGTGTCATCCGTGGGGGAGGGTTCCAGATCTTTCGGGTCAAGCCGGTGGGTGAAGGGCAGGCAGAGGCGGATCACCCGCTGGCGGGCCGAATCCCGGTTGGTGCGCCACAGAAATTCCCGCCGCCGTTCGGGGAAGTTGTGGGTGCGATGAAAGAGGGCGGGGAAGCCGATGGCGTCGCCATAGGCCAAGCCCAAGAGTGCGCCATAAGTGCGGTCGTACCGATCCAAAGCTGGCATGATTATCGTCCCTCCCCTGTGGATTTGCGGGCGAAGGCGATGTCCGCCAGGCCGTGAGCGGCTGTTTCGATGCGTTGACCGGCCAAGAAGCCGATGCACTTGCCGGGCACAGTCTGCACTCGCTCGGCCCAGGCGTCTGGGATGGCCCGACGTCCGCCGTACGCGCCGGCCAGGCTACCCACAATGGCCCCGATGGTGTCCGCGTCCCTACCCAGGCTGATGCCGGCGGGGACGGCTCGTGCAAAATCGCCCTCGGCGGCCAAAAAGACGCCAAAGGCCAGGGCGACGGCCTCGGTGGCCAGATCCGCCCAGGGCCAATAGTGGACCACCAAGGTGCGATCAAGTTCCGCCAGGGCAGCGTCCAGATTTGGGCTGGCGGCGGCCACGGCTTGGGCTTGGTCCAGGGCACGTCGGGTCCACGAATCCGCGGGGACGGCGTGGAGAGCGGCGGTCATCATTTCATCCAAAGATGTCCCGGTCATGGCCAGGCTGACGGCGGCGGCCACAGCTTGGGCGGTGTAGATGCCGTCTCGCCCGTTGGAGATTTGCCCCAGCTTTTCGGCCAGCCCGGCGGCCTGGGCTGGATTGCCGGGGCTGATCACCCCGGCAGGGCCGATGGCCATAGCCACCCCATCGCTCCACATCTGGTGGTTGAAGCTGCCGGAGGCGGGCGGATGCAGCCCCGCGGCCAGGTTGCGGGTGGAAATGACATCGCTGAATCCGCCGGGACGATAGGGGCGGCCTGGGGCCAGGAGCTTGTCCCGCCACTCGGCCTCGATCTGGTCCATGGTCACGTCTGGGCCGTGGGTGAGCAGGATGTGGGCGTTGAAGAGGGTGAACTCCGTGTCATCCGTGCCGATGGATTGGTCGCTGGTGAAACCGGTCAGCCGACCGTGCTCGGCCCGGATCTCCGTGGCGCTGCGGCCTTCGTGGGGCGCGCCCATGGCGTCCCCGATGGCCGCGCCCAACAGACAGCCAAAGGCCCGGTCCCGCAGATCGTCTAAGGTGGACAAACTTTCCCGAGGCACAATTTATCCTTTCAACCCGACAGAGGCAATGCCGCCAATCAGTTGGCGCTGGACAAAGAAATAGATTATCAAAATGGGCAGGAGGGAAACCAGGGTGGCGGCCATGAACAGGTTCCACTCCACGCTGTAGCGACCTCGGAAGAGGGCCAGCCCGACCTGGATGGGGAACTTGTCAAAGCTGTTGAGGAAGATCAGGGGCTGGAGGAAGGAGTTCCATGTCCACAGAAAACTATAGACGACCACGATGGTCAGGGGCGGCTTGCACAGGGGCAGGATTACCTGATAAAGAATGCGCCAAGTGCCCGCGCCGTCCATGCGGGCGGCGTCGTCCAGATCCAGGGGGATGGTGCGCATGTATTGAACCATCAAAAAAATGAAGAAGGCACCGCCCGAAAAGGCGGGCAGGATCAGGGGCCAATAGGTGTCGATCAGCCCAAATTTGTTGTAGATGGCGAAGAGCGGGATCAGTTGGATGTGGCCGGGGATCATCATGGTGGCGATGACGACCATGAAGATGATCTTCTTGCCGGGAAAGCGCAGACGGGCGAAGCCATAGGCCACCAAGGGCACGGAAAAGAGTTCACCGACCAGGTTGGCCACAACCAACAGGACCGTATTGAGCATAAAGCGGCCCAGGGGATAGCGGGTAAAGGCCTCGACGTAGTTCTCCCAGTGAGCGGGGGAGGGAATCCACTGGGGCGGATAGACAAAGACCTCCCAGCGGGCCTTCAAGGAGGTGGAGAGCATCCACAACAGGGGGATCATGAAGACAAAGGCCAAGGTCGTCATGAAGAAATAGGCCGCGCTCTGGCTCCAAAAACTGCGGGCGCGCCGGGAGAATATGGGTTCGTTCGGGATGGGCTGGGTGCGGGCAAGGGCGGTTTTGATGGCCATGAGATCACCCTCCCCTTTCGGCGTCGGCTTCGTAATAGACCCACCGGCTTGATGTGTAGTTGAGAATGACGGTGACGAGCAGGATGATGAGGGTCAGGACGATGGCCAAAGCCGAAGCGTAGCCCATGTTGAAGTTATGGAAGGCCTCTTCGTAGAAATAATAGAGGAAGAAATAGGTGGCCTTCAGCGGGCCGCCCTGGGTGATGACAAAGGCCTGGGTAAAGACTTTGAAGGACTCGATCATCTCCACGATCAGTTGGAAGAAGAGGGTCGGCGTCAACAGGGGGATGGTGATGCGCCAGAAGCGCTGCCAAGATCCGGCCCCGTCGATCTCCGCGGCCTCGTACAGATGGGGCGGGATATTTTGCAGCCCGGCCAGGTAGATCACCGCGCTGCCGCCCACGCTCCACACGCTCATCAGGGCCACGGAGGGCAAGGCCCAATCCGGATCCCAGAACCAAGCCGGGCCTTTGATGCCGATCAGGTCCAGCAGGGTGTTGATCACCCCTGTGTCCGGCTGAAGCAGCCACATCCACATCAACGAGACGGCCACGCCAGAGATCACCGCCGGGATGTAGAAGATGGTCCTGTATAGATTCATGCCCCGCAGCTTCAGGTTGAGGAGCAGGGAGAGGGCCAGACCAAAGACCAGTTTCAGGGGCAAAGAATAGAGGACAAAGACAAAAGTCACCTTGAGCGCCTGCCAGAAGAGCGGGTCCCCGGTGAACATGCGCGTGTAGTTGGTCAGGCCGATCCACTCCGCCGGTTTGGTGATGGTCCACTGGGTGAACCCGAAGTAGACGGACGCCAACACCGGTCCTGCGGTAAAGATCAGAAAGCCGATCAGCCAGGGCGAGAGGCTGATATAGCCCTCGATGGCTTCCTGTCTGGCTCGGGGCGACATGGCCCGCCACGTTCCCAGCATGACACTACCTCCTCAACTCACAGAGAAGGGACTGGGCGGGGCAGACAACCGCCCGCCCCACCCAGCCCCCATAGTTCAACCGCTAAAGATTAGTTACCCAGACGCGTTCGACACTCATCCAACGCCGTCTGCGCAGCAGGCACGAGGGAATCCAACGTGGCCTGGATCTGGTCCCGCTCGATCTGGCCCAGATTGATCAGATCCCAGGCGTCGGTGGCTGCCCGCAGCACGGTGCTGTTGCAGGCGTGGGCGTTGACCCATACCGCCACCTGCTTGTCCTCCAGTGCGCCGAAGAAAGCCTGAACATAGGGCTTGTCCGCATCCTTGTATTGGTCAAGCACGGAGCGGATGGACGGGAAGAGGTTGCCGTTCTCCATCAGGAATTGCTGGCCTTCCGGTCCAACCCAGTACTTGAGGAACTCCCAGGCTTCCTGGGGATGCTCGGTACCCTTCCAGACCGACGCGGTCAGGGACCAGGCATTGACGAAGCGATCGTTGCCCGTCACCATGGGTTCCGGCACGATGCCGAAGTTGGCATTGGCACCGATGGCGTTGAGCATGTGACCCTGGTTCAAGGTAGCCATAGCCAGCCGACCGGCCAAGAAAAGGTCGATGGGGCCGGTGCCTTCCGTACCCAGCACTTCGATGTCCGCCGGGGTGGGGGTAGCGCCGCTGTTGACCAGATCCCACAGCCAGGTGTAGGCCTCAACCGAGGCGGGGCCATTCAGATAGCCGTCCACGGTCATGCTGTCATCACTGTACGGATAGGCTCCGTAGTCGCGCCAGATGGCCCGGAACGGTCCACGGGGACGGTCGCCGCCCCAGCTTTTGGTCTCCAGATTGGTCAAATGGCTGGCGATGGTGATGAAGTCCTCGGTGGTCCAATCGTCCGTGGGATAGGCAACCCCGGCGGCGTCGAAGACATCTTTGTTGTACATGACAAAGTTGGCACCCACGCCCAGGGGCAGACCCACAATCTTGTCGCCCCACACGGCCCGAGTATTCCAGAATCCATCAATGTACATCCCGGTGTCAAAGCCGTCGGCCTGGATGTAGGGGGTCAGATCCAGGGCTTCCGGGAACCAATTGTTGTTCCAGAAGAAGGCCACGTCTGGCGCGCCGGAACCGGCCCCCAGGGTGGTGGTCATCTTCTCATCAAAGCCGCTTTCGGGCAGGACGGTAAGATTGACCTTGATGTTGGGATGGCTCTTCTCAAACTCCACAACCAGAGCCTTCTGCACCTCTTCGCTATACTCTTCAGAATTGACGGTCCACCATTCGATAGTGACCGGCTCGGCTGCCGGGGCGGCGGCCTCCTCGGCGGCTGGGGCGGCTGGCGCGACGGCTGGGGCGGGAGCCACCGGGGCGCAGGCTGTCACCAGCATGGCCATCAGCGCCAACAACATGGCAAAAAACGATACCTTCTGTTTCATCTTTTTCTCCTCCTTGGGAAAAATGAAAAAAACTTGAGACACAATGGGAGCGGACATTCAACCCTAACTAACTGCACCTGGTACAGCTCGGCGGAAGGTGGTCCGAGAAATAATGCGCTAGCCGGGTCCGTGACCCGGCGGGTTTACCGCAGAAGATCGTGTAGACCCGCCGGGTCACGGACCCGGCTAGAGCGTAGGAGTTCCCGGACTTATTTGCGCCAGACGGTACTAGGCCGAAAAACCAACCTAGGAAGGGATCAACAGAGAGATCAACAAATGAGGGCGGCCAACTGGGTGGCCAACTGGGTGATGTCCTCCTGGGCGGCGAAGCGCAGGCAGACGCCCTTGGGCCGATTGACCCGGGCCACCCACTCGGCCGGGATGACCGAGAGTCCCTGGCGCGCCCCGCACACGGCCCCGATCACCGCGCCGATGGTGTCGGCGTCCCGGCCAAAGTTGCCGCCCCAGAATAGGCCCTGGCGGAAGTCGCAGCCGGTCATGCGCAGGATGGCGTAGATCTGGGGCACGGCTTCCGGCGCGGCGGAGTGGACCGGGGTCCACAGTTGCGTGTGCAGATCCTCCCACGCCCCTTCGATGGAGCCAGCCCGATCGCAAATGTCCATAGCCCGCTGCATAGCCCGCCCCAGCCAACTGTGCGCGGGGATGCAGTCCAGCCCGGCCTGGATGATCTCGTCCGGGGTGCCATCCACCATGGCCACGGCCACACTGGCCGCCACGGCCTGGGCCGCCCAGATGCCGTCGGCGTAGTGGCTGATCTGGGACTCGATCTCGGCCATGGCCGCGGCCCGCTGGGGCTGCCCGGCGCACAGAATGCCGATGGGGGCAATGCGCATGGCCGCGCCGTCGTCGTTGTTCATCACATTGTCCCGGCCAGACAGGGGGGGCAGAATGCCCCGTTGCAGGTTGGCCACGGCCCCGTAGAGCGGTCTGCCCCCCCGCTCGAACACCCCTCCCTGGTCCAAAATATACTTTTGCCATGCCGTCAACTGGGCATCCACGGTCAGATCGCCGCCGCAATCGATCAGGGTGCGGGTGGTGAGCAGGGCAAACTCCGTGTCGTCCGTGCTGCTGGCATTAGCATAGAGGTTGGTCACAATGCCGTAGCGGTTGCGGTACTCGTTGTCCCGCCCCAGATCGCCCAGGGCATCCCCCACGGCCAGGCCGATCAGACTGCCCAAGGCCCGATCTGTACACAATTCTCTGTCCTTCACCAGCGTTTCTCTGCTTATCATGGGCCGTTGCCCTTTCGTGAAAGTTGTGGAGATATGATGGGAACGTTCCCATCATATCTCAAAAAAAGGAGGTTTTCTCGATTCACTCAATTTCGCCAAGAGTGCGCTCACGTCACTTTTGGCGGTCCGGTGGAGCCACGCTCGATCAACTGACAGGAGATCTCCTGCCTGCGGGGGGCCATTGGCGTCTGGCTGTCCAGGCGGTCAAGCAGAAAATTCGCCGCTTGCCGTCCGATCTCATATTTGGCCTTGGCCAGGGTGGTCAGGGCGGGCATGGTGGTGGCCGCCGAATAGATGTCGTCCATGCCCATGATGGAGAGGTCCGTCGGGATGTGCAGACCGGCTTCGTGGGCCGCCTGCATGGCACCGATGGCCAGAATATCGTTGGCGGCAAAGATGGCCGTGGGGGGATGGTCCAGAGCGAAAAGGGCTTGGGCCGCCTGTCGCCCTCCGGCCAGGTCAAAGGGCCTGACCACAATCAGCGCCGGGTCCAAATCCAAGCCGTGACGCTGTAAAAACTCCACATAGCCGTTGTAGCGCGCATAGCCCCGGTCCCGATTCTGACGCCCCTGGATCAGCCCAATGCGCCGGTGTCCCAGGGCATAAAGGTGTTCCAAGGCCTGCAATGTGCCGCCATAGCTGTCGGACCCCACCATATCAAAGCCGGGATAGTCGTTGCGCAGACCGATGATGACCGTGGGCATGCGACTGGCCAACAGGGTCTTGACCGAGACCCCAGTGGGGTTGATGGCCAGGGCATCAAAACGGTTGCGGCGGGCCATGCTCAGAAAAGTGTCCTCGCGGTGCGGGTCCCAATCGCTGTTGGCAAAGACGACCGAGTAGCCCGCCCTCTCCACCGTGTCCTGCAAGCCCCGGGCCACTTCCGGCCAAAAGGGGTTGGTGATGTCTGGGATGGCCAGCAGGATCATGTTGGTGCGATCCGTGCGCAGGCTGCTGGCGATGGCGTTATGCTCGTAGCCGATGGCGTCAATGGCATCCAGCACCACCTGCCGGGTTTCCTCTTTGACCGCAGCACTGCTCCCCTGCAAGACACGAGAGACGGTAGATTTGGAGACGCCAGCATGGCGAGCCACGTCAATGATGGTGGGACGGCTGGTCATGGGTCGCTCTTAGATGGGCGTATGAAAAAAAATACAATGCATGGGAACGTTCCCATTGTAAGCCCATTTCAGGCATCTGTCAACCCCCAATTTGGCCGAGCTAGAACCAAAAACAAGGGTTTCGTCGGTTAGGGACTAATTTGCGGATTTATAGGGCAATCGCGTCCAAACTGGGTTTGAACAAATAGGGATTCAGGTTAAACTTGGAGAAAACCAAGGAGGCCAGAGATGGTAGAACCGAAGCCATCTATTTGGCGGCATACTAATCCGACATCCCACCAACCCACAGGAGGTCTTTATGTCCACTCATGCAACAGCATCGGCCCAACGTCCCACGGTTGCCATCACCATGGGCGACCCGGCCGGGATCGGCCCCGAACTCTGTTTGCGCGCCCTGGCGGAAGCGACTCTGCGCCAGGAATGCACGATCGTGATCTTCGGCGACATCTCCGTCCTGGCCCGGGTGGCCGATCTCTGCCATTTGCCCCAGCCTGAACTGGTGGTCAGCCTCGCCCAATGGCAGGCCAACCCCCAGGCCACTGACCCCACGGTTATTGACTGCGCGGCGGTGGATGCATCTACCGTGCAGCCGGGTCAGGTGGCCAAGACCTGTGGCCAGGCCGCGTTCACCTATATCGAGACGGCCATTCAATCCGCCTTGCGGGGCGAGGTGGACGCCATCACCACCGCGCCCATCCACAAAGAGGCCCTGCACCTGGCCGGTGTGCCCTTCCCCGGCCACACGGAGATCTTCGCCGCCCATGCCAAGGCCGAACGGGCGTGCATGATGCTGACCGCCGAGGTGATCACCACCACCTTTGTCACCACCCACATCGGTCTACTGGACGTGCCCACCACCATCACCCAAGAGCGCATCCTCGATGTCATCGAGCTGACCGCCGACGCCATGCAGCGTCTGCGCGGACGCACGCCCCGCATTGCCGTCTGCGGTCTCAACCCCCACGCCGGCGAGCATGGCCTTTTTGGCCGCCAGGAAGAGGAGCGCATCATCGTCCCGGCCATCCAAGCTGCCCAGGCCAAGGGGCTGACCGTGGAAGGCCCCCTGCCCCCGGACGCCGCCTTTGTGACCAGCAAGCGCAAACAGGTGGATGCGTATGTGTGCATGTACCACGATCAGGGGCATATCCCCTTCAAGATGCTGGCCTTTGACGACGGGGTGAACACAACCCTGGGTCTGCCCATCGTGCGCACCTCGGTGGACCACGGCACGGCCTTTGACATTGCCTGGACCGGCAAGGCCAGCCCCATCAGCCTCTACGCCGCCATCCGCCTGGGTGCCCGCCTGGCCGAAAGAGACGATGCGGATCGCCACGCATGATCATCGTGATTGCAGACGATCTTACTGGGGCGGCGGAGATCGGCGGTATCGCCTGGCGGCACGGGCTGTCGGCGGAGATTCAGGTTGAGATCGATCTGTCCAGCCCCGCGGATCTGCTCGTGGTGGACACGAACAGCCGTGGCCTCTCCCCGCTCGCAGCCACCGAACGGGTGGTGGCGGTGGCAGAGATTTGCCGTCGAGCTGGGGTGACGCATCTCTTCAAAAAGGTAGACTCGGTCCTGCGCGGGCCGATCTTGGCCGAATTGTACGCCCTGATGGGTGTTCTGGGCCGGGAACGGGGGCTACTTGTCCCCGCCAACCCTGGTCTGGGCCGTACCGTGGGCCAGGGTATCTATCGGGTGCAGGGCGACCCATTGGATCGGACAGATTTTGCCAACGACCCGGATTATCCTGCCACCAGCGCGGATGTCCGCCATCTGCTCTGGCAGCGCAGCGCTGGATGGCCGCATGAAGGGTGGCACGAAGGGTCGGTGCAGCTATTGGCGACGGGGCAGGCGTTGACAACTTTGGGCGTCAGCGTTGGCGAGGCGGAAAGTGACGAAGATGTGCAAAGGTGGGCCGATGCCCTGGACGGAGAGACCCTGCCGGCTGGGGCCTCGGCTTTTTTTGCGGCCTATTTGACAACCCTTGGGCATGGGGAAGTAGACCGCCGGCTGGCTGAAGTCTACGCCCAAAGCACTCTTTATGTCAACGGCAGCACGGCCGCAACCAGCCACATCTTCATTGGCCGATGCAAGGAGGCTGGCACCCCCGTGTTGCATCTTCTGCCCCAGTTTTTTGATACCCCCGCCCACGAGAACGCCGACCCGCTGCAAGCCTGGGCCGACGCCATCATCCACAAGCTGGCCCAGCACCCCCAGGTGATCGTGACTTTGGCCGGGCCGATCCGGCGGGACGCCGATCTTTCCCAAGGATTGACCGACTATCTGGGCATGCTTGTGGAGCGCATCCTGGCTGTGCATCCAGTGGATCATCTGCTCATCGAGGGCGGCGCGACCGCGGCGGCCATCATCCAGCGCATGAAATGGCAGCGGCTTGCCGTCATCCACGAGGCTGCCGTGGGGGTGGTCTCCGTCAAACCGATTCTCCCCCATGCGGCCCAACTTTTTCCCCGCATCACCATGAAACCGGGCAGCTACGCCTGGCCCTCCCACCTGATTTCCCCGGACCTCCGCCATCCGCCAGAAAGCCCCCTGGATAGATGACCGTTCAATTTGGGGCCGTGGCAGGGTGGTTGATCTATTCACCGCTGGGGTCTCGGTAGAGATCGATTTTTCAGGCCGTGGCCGAGGCTTCGGTGCCGGGCATCTCCATCAGGCGCGGTTAGCAACCCGATAGTACTCAACCAAACAGACTCACAAATACCCTGTTGACAAATACTCTAAAGAAGAGTATTATAGACATATACTGTTCTAGTTCACTATAACAGCATGTCCACAAAGTTTGTTTGCCTTCCTCGCTATGGTAGCGCCGACATCCCCTACACACCCCCAGTCTTCAATCTACGAGCCGCTATGAATATTCAGATCAACCGTGACCTGACTGTTCCAATCTATACGCAGATCGTCGGGCAGCTTCAGTTTGGCATTGTTTCTGGCCAATTACCTTCGGGGGCACAACTGCCTTCGATCAGGGAATTGGCCCAGGAGTTGAACGTGGCCCCCATGACCATAACCCAGGCCTATCAGGATCTACGCCAACTGGAGTTGATCGAGATGCGGGCAGGGTTGGGCACCTTTGTGGCCGATTTCTCCGTAGAGGTGGCGCAGGCACCCGTGCCAAACCGTCCCTTGCAGTTGCGCCGCCTCTTGTGGCGCACCATCGCCGAGGCCAAAGGTGCAGGCTTTTCTCAAGATGAGATTCGCCAGACCTTTTTGCCTCTGCTCACGGATTCAAACAGCCTCTTTGCCAATCGGTATTTGATGCTGTTCGGCTTGTTCCCGTCGGCGTTGCAGGTCTATGCGGACGATATGGAACGCAATCTGGCCGAGGAGCGGGTGGTGGTCGAGCCGGTCTGTTTTGATGAGTTTGATTCCCGACCGGCCTACTACCAGGCAGATCTGGAGCGAGCCGAGGCGCTGTTGGTGCCCCTGCACCAAGTCCAGATGTTGCGCGACCTGTTACGGGCCAACGATCTGGACGGAGAGCGGACCATCATGGGTCTTGGCTTTGCCCTGCGCCCCTCGGCACACCAAGCCATTGCCGCCCTGCCGCCGACCTATCGCCTGGGCATCGTTTCCCGCTTCCCCGAGTTTGTCAACACCATGTTGCAGGGTATCGCCTCTGCCCGGGAGATGCAGTCTGCTCCAACTGTCTGTCTGTCTACGGATGGTGATGGACTGCAAGCCATGATCCACTCCGTGCAGGCCATCATCTTCGCCACCGGTGCCGAAGAGGCCATCGACGACCTGCGCAACCAGATGCCTGCTGACTTTCCCCTCATCGAGTATTTGCACACCCCAGACCAAAGCAGCTACCAAAGAATCCACCAGCTTCTCGCCGTCGAGAAGCTGGGCACAGACTAAAAACCGACGTAGGCACCTTGCATCCTCTTGGCGGAACGGAGATCCGGTTGGCGACAATCAGTACCCACACAACTGGACCCTTTTCGCTTTTTTTATACGGGAAGCAGTCAATCTTCAGGCTGCTTCGAATGTCATTGACGACATCTGTACCGATCAATGGGATGATGAAATGTAGGTGCGGTTTTTAACCGCACGATCCCTCGGTCATTGACCGTTGTGCGGTTAAAAACCGCACCTACGATTTTCACCATCATGTTGATCGATACAGTTATTGACGACATCTTTCATAGCGCCCACGCGGTAGGACTGCACGATAGCGTGATGCCAAAAACGCACGATTTTGCTTGAAGGGTTAACGCGAGATTTAGTACTTTTTTGGCTGCGGATACTATATAGCGGGTGATTCAGATAGCATTCCGTCCAAATCTGGCGTAATCGAAATCAAAGTGATCAGATCACGCTATCGTGCAGTCCTACCCTGCAAATAATACCCACATTTTTTGTCATTATGTTTATCGTTTTTCTCATGATCCGTCTGCTCCCCGGTGATCCGGCCAGCGCCATTCTGGGGGATCGGGCCACGGAGGAAGCGGTGGCCCGTATCAATGCCTCCATGGGACTGGACAAGCCCGTGTTGGTCCAGTTCGGCATCTTCATCAAGAACTTCTTCCGGGGCGAACTGGGCGACTCCATCAGCTTCAAGATCCCGGTCACCCGGCTGATCATGCAGCGCGTCCCGGTGACGGTCTTTCTGACCTTGTACGGGGCCGTGATAGCCGTGGTCTTGGCCGTGCCCTTGGCCTTTGCCGCCGCCATCAAGCGCAACTCCCCCTTTGACAACGCGGTTCGGGCTATCTTTCAGGTGGGTCTCTCTTTGCCCACTTTCTACGTTGGTCTGCTTTTGCTCACTGTGTTGGGGGCGCAGCTCAGCCTCTTCCCCATCGGCGGCTATGGCAAGACCTTTGGCGAGCATTTGCATCATCTCTTTTTGCCCGCCCTTACCCTGGGCTTCAACCTCTCCGCCATATTGATGCGTACTTTGCGGGCCTCGATTATTGAGGTCTTGACCGCCGAATATGTGGACTTTGCCCGGGCCAAGGGATTGAGCAATCGGGTGGTGCTGATCAAGCATGTGCTGCGCAATGCCCTGATCTCCACCATCACCCTGCTAGGGCTGAACATCGGTGCCCTCTTCGGCGGTGCGGTGATCACCGAGACCGTCTTCGCCATTCCCGGCGTGGGGCGGTTGATGGTGGACTCCATCTTTGGCCGGGACTACCCGACCATCCAGGGGCTGACGCTGACCTTTGCGGTGCTGGTCTCCTTGGTCTTTCTGTTGACGGATCTAGTCTACGCCCAGTTGGATCCCCGGGTGGAGATGTCTTGACATGCAAAAGGAAACTTCTATGGCAGTGACCACGGCCCCGGCCATGATCCACAGCGTCCCCAAAGTGCGGTTCCGGCCCAAATTCAGTTTGGTGGTCGGGGTGGGATTGCTGATCGTCTTTGTGTTCATGGCCCTCTTCCCGGACAAGATTGCGCCCTATAGCCCCACGGACTTCGACTACACGGCCATCTTGAAGGGGCCGAGCCGGGCGCACTTTTTCGGCACGGACAACTTTGGCCGGGATATTCTGTCTCGGGTGATCTGGGCGGCAAGGGTCGATCTCCAGATCGCCATTTTCACCACCCTTTTTCCCTTTATCTTTGGCACCTTTGTGGGGGCCATCACCGGCTATTACGGCAAGTGGCTCGACGCCATCTTTGGCCGCATCGTGGACATTGTGATCGTCTTCCCCTTTCTGGTGTTGGTGATCGCCATCGTCGCCTTCTTGGGACCGGGACTAAACAACATGTATATCGCGGTCAGCGCCGTGGGCTGGGTGGCCTATGGCCGACTGGTGCGAGGCGAAATGTTGGTGCAAAAGCAAGCCGAGTATGCCCTGGCCGCCAAGACTATGGGCTACACTTCCCGGCGCATCATTGGCCGCCATCTGCTCCCCAACGTGATCGGCTCCTCCCTCACCTATTGGATGACCGACATGTCCCTGGGCATTTTGCTGGGGGCCAGCCTGGGTTATCTTGGACTGGGCGCTCAACCCCCCACGGCAGAATGGGGCGTGATGGTGGCCGACGGCAAGAACTTCATGAACACGGCCCCGTGGATCTCCACCTTCCCGGCCCTGGCCCTCACCTTTGCCGGCCTGACCTTTAGCTTTATCGGCGACGGCCTGGCAGATCTGCTGAGGCCCAAGAAATGACCCCTACATCCATGCACGCCACAAATCAACCAATCAACCAATCAACCACCCACCCTGCCCCCATCCTCTCCGTCCAGGATCTGCGCACCACCTTCACCACCAGCCGGGGCAAACTGACCGCGGTGGACGGCGTCAGCTTCGACCTCTTCCCCGGTGAAGTGCTGGGGCTTGTGGGGGAATCCGGCTCGGGCAAGAGCGTGACCTTGCGCTCCATCATCCGCCTGATCGCACCACCGGGGAAGGTGACCGGGACCGTGCGCTGGCAGGATCGAGATGTCATGGCCATGCCCGATGAGGAGTTGCGCCAGATGCGGGGCGGCGAGATCAGCGTGATCTTTCAGGAACCCATGAGCGCCCTGAACCCAGTACTGACCGTGGGCGAACAGATCAAAGAGACCTTACGGGAACACCGCAACTTCTCTGCCGACCAGATCGACGAACAGGCGGTGGAGTTGCTGGAATTGGTGGGCATCCCCTCGGCCCGGCAGCGGGTGAACAGTTATCCGCACCAATTCTCCGGCGGCATGCGCCAGCGGGTGATGATTGCCATCTCCCTGGCCTCCAGCCCCCAACTGCTCCTGGCCGACGAGCCGACCACGGCGCTTGACGTGACCATCCAAGACCAGATCCTCAAATTGATCTTGCGCCTGAAGGACCAACTGGGCATGAGCGTGATCCTGGTCACCCATGACCTGGGCGTGGTAGCCCAGACCTGTGACCGGGTGGCGGTGATGTATGCCGGGCGCATCGTCGAAGTCGCCTCGGTGACCGATCTTTTCGGCCAGCCCCGACACGCCTACACCCTGGGGCTGCTCAACTCCATCCCCGGCGGGGGAGCCAGCCGCCGCCCCCTCATGCCCATCCCCGGTGCGCCGCCGGATCTGAGCAAGCTGCCGCCGGGCTGTCCCTTTGCCCCCCGCTGCGGTTATGCCACGGAGGATTGTCTGGCCGAGCGCCCGCCCCTGGTTTCCGTGGGCATGGGCCGCCAGTCCGCCTGCATCCACTACGCCACCTTGGCCAAGCCCGGAGAGCAGGTGCCCGCATGACCGACGTCCCTTTGCTGCTTGTACACGATTTGCATAAATTCTTTCCCGTTCACCAGTCCCCTTTGGCCCGTTTGCGGGGGCTGCCCCGCAAGGCCGTGCGCGCCCTCAACGGCGTCTCTTTGGCCGTACACAAGGGCGAAACCCTGGGCATTGTGGGCGAGTCAGGCTGTGGCAAGTCCACCTTGGCCCGCTGTTTGGTGCGACTGTACGAGGCCGATTCCGGCCAAGTCACCTTTGACGGTGTGGATGCCCTGGCTTTGGACGGCGTGGATCTGCGCACCTATCACCGCCGGGTGCAGATGGTCTTCCAGGACCCCTTTAACTCCCTCAACCCGCGCATGACCGTGGGCCAGACCTTGGGCGAAGCCATCCGGGTGCACAAACTGCGCCCGGCGGAACAAGTCGATGACCGCATCGCCGAACTGCTCAAACTGGTCGGTCTGCCTCTGGACGCATCGGCCCGCCTGCCCCACGAGTTTTCCGGCGGTCAGCGCCAGCGGGTGGCGATTGCTCGCTGTCTGGCCGTGGAACCGGAAGTGCTGGTGGCCGACGAGTTGGTCTCGGCCCTGGATGTGTCGGTTCAGGCCCAGATCATCAATCTGTTGCTGGAATTGCAGGAACAACTGCATCTGACCGTACTCTTTGTGGCCCACGATCTGCGTTTAGTGCGCCACATCTCTCACCGGGTGGCGGTGATGTATTTGGGCAAAGTGGTGGAACTGGCCGAGACCGAACGCATCTTCTCCAGCCCGGAACACCCCTACACCCAGGCGCTGATCTCCGCCGCCCCCACCCTGGACCCGGCCCGCAAGAGCGTGGTGGAGGCCGTGCAGGGCGAACTGCCCAGCCCGCTCAACATCCCGACCGGCTGTCCCTTCCATCCCCGCTGCCCCCAAGTCTTCGACCGCTGCCGGTCGGACGTGCCTTTGCTCAAAGCCAACGAGGCGGGGCACTTCACCGCCTGCCATCTGTACGAATGATGGGATTAGGGATTGGGGATTAGGTCGCCCCCACCCCCTAATCCCCAATCCCCAATCCCAACCACTCACCCCAAACAAGGAAACCATTATGCGAATCACCGATATGAACTGGATGCAGGTCGAAGAATATCTCAAGCACGATGACCGGGCGGTCCTGCCCCTGGGCAGCACGGAGCAGCACGCCTATCTCAGCCTCAGCGTGGACAGCATTTTGTCCGAAAAAGTGGCCTTGGACGCGGCGGAGCCCCTGGGCATCCCGGTCTTCCCTGTGCAGGCCTACGGCGTTACCCCCTATTTTCTGGCCTATCCCGGCTCGGTCAGCCTGCGGGTGGAGACCTATGTGCGCCTGGTCCGGGACATTTTGGACAGCCTTTCCCACAGCGGCTTCCGACGTATTTTGATCGTCAACGGTCACGGCGGCAACGCCCCGGCGGATTCTTTGGCCACGGAGTGGATGGCCGACAATCCGGGTACCCAGATCAAGTTTCACAATTGGTGGAATTCGCCCAAGACCTGGGCCAAAGTCCAGGCCATCGATCCCCTGGGCAGCCACGCTTCGTGGATGGAAAACTTCCCCTGGACTCGGCTGGCCGGGGTGACCTTGCCCGACGAGCAGAAGATCGTCCCCAACCGGGCGGGGATGGCCAGATTGGTGGGCCAATCCATGCGGGACGTCTTCGGCGACGGCAACTACGGCGGCGTCTATCAGAAACCGGACGCGGATATGCTGGCTCTTTGGGAAATCGCCGTGGCCGAAACCCGGGCGCTGATGGCCGAAGGGTGGGACTGATATGCGACTGCTGATCTGGGGGGCAGGGGCCATTGGCGGCACCCTGGGGGCTTATCTGATCCAGGCCGGCCACGACATCACCTTCGTGGACCGGGCGGCGGATCATGTGGCCGCCATCAATCAAAAAGGACTCACCATCACCGGCCCGATTGCCGAGTTCACTGTGCCGGCCACCGCCTTCACGCCAACGACCCTCCCCGGCCAATGGGAAATCGTGCTGCTTTGCGTCAAAGCACAGGACACAGCCGCCGCGGCCCTGGACATCGCACCCCGTCTCAGCCCGGACGGTTTTATCGTCTCGGTTCAGAATGGGTTGAACGAGCTTGAGATCGCCGCGGTCGTGGGCCGAGAAAAGACCGTGGGCAGCTTCGTCAATTTTGGCGCGGACTATCTGGAGCCGGGGCTGATCCTCTACGGCGGTCGGGGGGCCGTGGTCCTGGGCGAGTTGGACGGAACGATCTCGCCCCGTATCCAGGCCATGCACCAAACCTTCCTCGACTTTGACCCCAATGCCATCGTCACTGAAAACATGTGGGGCTTTTTGTGGGGAAAGCTGGCCTACGGTGCCCAACTCTTCGCCACGGCGCTGACCAACGAATCCATCGCCGACAGCCTGGCGGACCCTGCCTATTGGAACCTCTATATTGCCCTGGCCACGGAGGTATTGACCGTGGCTATAGCCCAGGGCATCACCCCGGAAGCCTTCAACGGCTTTGATCCCCACGCCTTCCTGCCCGGCACAGCCCGAGATGTCTCCCTTGGCTCCTTGGACGGCATGGTGGCCTTCAACCGCAAATCCGCCAAGACCCACAGCGGCATTTGGCGGGATCTGGCCGTCCGCAAGCGGCGCACGGAGGCGGACGCCCAACTCGGTCCCATCGTCGCTGCGGGCAAGCAGGCCGGGGTCCCAACGCCCCTGACGGCCAAGGTAATCGAACTGATCCACGAGATCGAAGAGGGTCAACGGCCGCAAGAGACCGCCAATTTGGACGAGTTGAAAACGTTGATCCTGTAAGCGTGAGCTATCCGGCCAACGCCCCCGACACTTGACGCTCCTAGCGAGACGATATTGCCGATCGCCACCCGCTTGGAACATGAAGTGCCGGGGACGTGGGCCTAGCGAGGCAGCCCCATGAACCTGACCAGTGGTGATGACATCCTGTTCTCCTCAATCGCAACCGTGGCGGCCCGCTATCGGAGCGGCGACCTCTCCCCCGTCGAGGTGACCGAGCGCGCCCTGGCTCGCATCGCCTCGCTCAACCCCACCCTCAACGCCTTCATCACCGTCACGGCGGACGAAGCCCTGGCCGCGGCTCGCCAGGCCGAGTCCGAACTACGAGACGGCATGGACCGGGGACTGCATCACGGCATCCCCGTCGCCCTCAAGGATCTGGTGGACACCGCGGGCATCCGCACCACCTGCGGCTCCCGCATCCTGGCCGACCATGTGCCGGACCGGGATGCGCCGATTGTGGCCCATCTGCGTCGGGCCGGGGCGGTGATCCTGGGCAAGACCAACCTGCTGGAATTCGCCTACGGCATTGTCCATCCTGACTTTGGCCCCACGTGGAACCCGTATGACCCCAGCCGGACCGCGGGCGGATCCAGCGGTGGCTCCGCGGCTGCGGTGGCGGCGGGCATGTGCTTCGCCGCGGTGGGCACGGACACCGGGGGATCCATCCGCATCCCCGCCGCCTATTGCGGGGTGGCCGGGTTCAAGCCCAGCTTCGGGTTGGTCAGCTTGGACGGCATTTTCCCGCTTTCGTGGTCCTTGGACCACGCCGGCCCTCTCGCCCGCACAGCGGCGGACGCGGCCCTGCTCTTGGATGTGATGCTGGACCGCCCCACCCGACCCGTGCCGCCCGTGGATCTGCGGGGTCTGCGCCTGGGCATCCTCAGCGCCCACCGCCTGGGCCGGGAGATGGAAGCGCCCGTCCTGGCCGCGTTCGATGCGGCCTGCGCTGCTCTGGCCGAGGCCGGGGCCATCCTCAGCCACGTGGAGATCCCGGAGCTGGCCGATGTCGACTCCGGCCTTCATGCGGTTGTGGCCCCGGAGGCCAGCGTGATCCACGCCGACTGGTTCGCCCAGCGACCCCAAGATTATGCCGAACTCACCCGGGACCAGATCGAGGCCGGGTTTGGCATGAGCGCCGTGGACTATGTGCGGGCGCAACGGCATCGGCAGCGGCTGACCGGCCACTTTGTGGACGCGTTGGGCCGGGTGGACGCTATTCTCTCCCCCACTGCGCCCTGGGTGGCCCCGGCGGAAGACCCGGCGGTGCTGGGCGAGGAGGGCATGGCCGAGGCCCGACGCACGGCCCCGGCCAACCTCACCGGCCTGCCCGCGCTGACGGTCAACTGCGGCTTCAGCCCGGCGGGGTTGCCCATCGGCTTGCAGATCACCACCGCTCCCGGTGCCGATGCGTTATGCTTGGGGATCGGGGTGGCGTACGAAAGCTCTCACTAAACTTCCACAGGAGAACATTATGTCCATCAACCTCACCCCCGCTGCCGTCCTGCCCTTCCAAACCGTCACCGGTGACGGGGCCAATGGTCTGAGTTTGGCCCGGCTCTACCAAAACCGGGAGCATTTCACCTTTCAACTGGCCCAGGTGGAGGCGGGGGGCATCTCCAAACGCCACCATCACGTCTGGGAGCAGGTGACTTGGGTGGCGACCGGCTCCGGCGAGGTGCAGACCGACGACGGCGTCACCCTCATCGCGCCCGGCGACTTTTTCGAGATCCCCAGCAACGTCTCCCACGCCATCGCCAACACGGGGGAGGGGCCGCTGCTTCTGGTCACCGTATTGGGGCCAGGGGCCTGATCCACCAATCAACCTATCAACAAATCAACCAACGCGGAGCGTATCATGAATATCGAATTTCACGGCAAGACGGTTATTGTCACCGGCGCGGCGCATGGCTTTGGCCGAGCCATCTCCTTGGGGTTCAGCAGCCGGGGCGGGAATGTGTGGGCCTGCGATCTGCTGGCCGATGAGCTGGCCGAGACCCGGCGACTGTGCCAAGCCGCGGGCGGACAGTGCGAAGTGCGTCAGGTGGACGTCACCGACCGGGACGCGGTCTTCGCCTTCGCCCGAGAGGCCGAGGCGTCCAGCCCGGATGGACGGGTGGATATTTTGGTCAACAATGCCGGGGGCGTCTTGGGTCAGGTGGGTCGGCCCCTGGAAACGGTCAGCGTGGACGAGTGGAACGGCATCATCGCCGTCAACCTGAGCGCGGCCTTCTTCTTTGCCCAGGCCGTGGCACCGGGGATGAAGGCGGCCAAGTGGGGACGCATCGTCAATATTTCCAGCGGCGCAGGGCTGGGGGCCAGCCTCACGGGCATTCAGGCCTACTCTTCGGCCAAGGCGGGGCAGATCAACCTGACCCGGCAGCTTTGCCACGAGCTTGGGCCGTTCAACATCACAGTCAACAACATCGCACCGGGCTTTGTGCGATCCAACCCGTCCACGGAACGCCAGTGGGAGTCCTATGGCGAGGAGGGGCAAAAAGCCCTGGTCGAACGCATCGCCCTCAAACACCTGGGCACGCCAGAAGACATCGCCAACGGGGCCATGTTCTTCGCCTCGGACTACGCGGCGTGGGTCAGCGGGCAGGTCCTCTCGATTGACGGCGGGAAGTAGGGGCTGAACGGGTGAAGGGGTGATCGTACTCCTGAGCTTATTGATTACAGCAGAAAGTGAATTTTATGACACACGAGGTTTTAACCTATCTTTCTTCCCACCACGACCAGATTTTAGCCGAGTTGGTGGCGTTCGCCGCCATCCCCAGTGTGAGTACGGACCCGGCCTATGCCGAAGGCATGGAGCGGGCAGCGGACTGGGTGGCGGATCAACTGCGCCGGGCCGGGATCGAGGGGGTGCGCATGATCCCCACGCCTCGCCATCCCGTGGTTTACGGCGAATGGCTACACGCAATCGACGCCCCCACCATCCTGGTCTATGGTCACTACGATGTGCAACCGCCGGACCCCCTGGACAAATGGCAAACCGAGCCATTTCTACCCACGGTGCGGGAGGGTCGCCTTTATGCCCGTGGGGTCTCCGACGACAAAGGCCCCATGCTCATCCCCCTGAAGGTGGCGCAGGCGTTTATGGCCACCGAGGGCAAGTTGCCCGTGAACATTAAGTTCCTCTTCGAGGGTGAGGAGGAGATCGGTTCCCCCAGTTTAGAAGGGTTTATTCAGGAGTACGCCGAGATGCTGGCCGCTGACTTCGCACTCTCAGCGGATGGGGCCATGTGGCGCATCAACGAGCCTTCCATCACCGTGGCCAGCCGGGGCATGACTGGGCTGGAGTTCACCCTGACCGGGGCGACCAAGGATCTGCACTCCGGGCGGCACGGCGGCGCGGTAGCGAATCCACTGCACGCGGTGGCTGAGCTGGTGGCATCATTGCACACGGCGGATGGTCGGGTGGCCGTGGCGGGCTTTTACGATGATGTGTTGGCCTTGAGCGACGAGGAACGGGCCGCCCTGGCCGCTCTGCCCTTTGATGACGCAGGCTATCTGGCCCAAGTGGGCGCGCCGTCCACCTTTGGCGAGGCGGGCTACACCACGCTGGAACGCAATTGGACTCGACCCACCCTGGAGATCAACGGCATGTGGGGCGGCTATCAGGGCGCGGGGAGCAAGACCGTCATCCCCAGCGAGGCACACGCCAAGATCACCTGCCGGCTGGTGGCCAACCAGAACCCGGCGGACATCAAAGCCAAGGTCATGGCCCATCTGACCGCCCACACGCCCCCCGGTGTCACCCTCACCCTGCACGCGGACAAGCACGACGCCTTGCCCTACCAGATCCCGGCGCATCATCCCGGCTTGCGGGTGGCCGAGACCGTGCTGCGGGCGGTCTACGGTCAAGAGCCGGTGCAGGTGCGCATGGGCGGCACCTTGCCGGTCAGCGAGCTTTTCCTGCGCATCCTGGACATCTACACCGTCTTCTTCTCCTTCTCCACCGCGGACGAGGACTTCCACGCCCCCAACGAGTTCTTCCGCATCCACCGGCTGCACGAAGGGCTGACCGCCTGGGCCACCTATTGGAGTACGTTGGGCGCGAAGGAATAGAACGCGGATGACGCTGATTTGACGGATTTACGCGGATTTTTCAAATGTACGCGTCATCCGCGTTCTATTCCTCAATCAATCACTATCCGAAAAAGGAATAAACCATGAGTGCCTATGATCGTTTTGCCGCCCAGGTTGGAGAAATCAACGACCTATTGTGTGCGGCCAACACATTGGTTTGGGACAGCCGGACGCAGATGCCCACCGGCGGCGCAGAGACCCGGGGCCAGCAATTGGCCACCCTCAGCCGGCTGGCCCAGGAGCGACTGGTCAGCGATGAAATGGCCCGGCTACTGGAAGATGCGGAAGCCGAGGTGACCGGGGAAGACGGGGATTCCTACCGGGTACGGGGCGTTCGGGCCACAAGGGAGGCCCACACCATCGCCCGGCGCATCCCCATGGCGTTGGTGAGCGAGATGGCCACCCGCAAGCCGCTCTCCCAACAGAGCTGGGCCGAGGCCAAGGCGGCGGATGATTTCAGCCATTTCGCCCCTCACCTAACCCACATGGTGCGGCTGAATCGGGAATTGGCCGAGGCCATCGGCTACCCGGCGGACGGCCATCCCTACGATGCCATGCTGCTGCAATACGAGCCGGGGATGACGGCGGCGAAACTCACCACCCTCTTTGGCGAGCTGAGGGCGGGTATTCTGCCCTTGCTCCAAGCCATTGTGGAAGCGGGCAACGAACCCCGCTGGGACTTCCTGGCCCGAACCTATCCCGCCGAACAGCAGGGGGCCTTCGCCCTGGAGATCGCCCAAAAATTCGGTTATGACATGAACCGGGGGCGGCTGGATGCCTCGGCCCATCCCTTCGAGATCTCCTTCACCCGCAACGATGTGCGTATCACTACACGATACCAGACCAACTATATGCCCGGCGCGGTCTTCGGCCTCTTCCACGAGACAGGCCACGCCCTCTACGAGCAGGGGGTGGACCCGTCCCTGACCCGCAGCGCCTTGACCACGGATTTCCTGGGGTTGTACGCGGTGGGCGGGGCCAGTTTCGGCACCCACGAATCCCAGTCCCGGTTGTGGGAAAACCAGGTGGGGCGCAGTCGGGACTTCTGGCGGCTGCACTTCCCCCGGCTGCAAAGCTTCTTCCCGGCCCAGTTGGCCGATGTGGATGCGGAGCAGTTCTACCGGGCGGTCAACCGGGTGCGTCCCAGCCTGATCCGGGTGGAGGCGGACGAGGTGACCTACAATCTGCACATCATGTTGCGGGCGGAGATCGAGATGGGGCTGATGGACGGCAGCATCGCCGTGGCGGATCTGCCCGAGGTGTGGAACGCCAAAGTCCAGGCCTACTTGGGGCTGACCCCGCCATCGAACCGGGAGGGCGTGCTTCAGGACATTCACTGGTCCACGGGCTACATCGGCAGCTTCCCCACGTACACCATCGGCAACGTCATGTCCGCCCAGTTCTTCCAGGCCGCCCACGCCGCCATCCCCGGCCTGGACGCCAACCTGGCCGCCGGTGACTACGCCCCCCTCCACACCTGGCTGCGGGAGAACATCTACCGTCACGGCCGCGCCTTCAGCCCGGAGGAGTTGCTGATCCGCACGACGGGGGAAGGCTTGAACGCCCGCGCCTATTTAGACTATTTGGCTACGAAATTTGGAACACTTGCCTGAGTCACAATCGTTGATAGTCATCTCGGTTCGGCGCAGATCTGTTAATCGATGACAGATTCTCTTTGATGATGAAGTACTGAAAGACGGAACTCTCCCTGTCTGATCCCCACCCCGGCCTGGCCGATAGTGGGGATCAGACAGGCTGTGCTGTGGTCGTCTGCGATATCTTGTCCCCGGAACTGGCCGTCGCTTGAGAAGGCCCTTACCCGCAAGCGGTCTGCGTATCTGCATTCGGGGCCGTTGCGGAGGGTGGCACGATCATGGGGCGATCTGCTGTGGGGGCAGGGGGGAAGGTGTACTCGCTGGGGTCGGTGAGGATACGGGGATGTGTGCGAGGCGATGGGTGTGGAAGCCCAGGGGGTTCAGCGTGCCGGCGGCGGTAGTGCGGCCAAGGTAGGATGCCCTAGAGTGTGAATAGTGCATACTTTGACTTGGCCTCTCTCACTGCCCCTGGGTTTTGTCGCCATAACGCTTGAGCCATTCCGTCACAATCTGATCCCGGTTGGCGCTGGCCCAGGGGAAGTCTTTGTCGAAGATCAGGGTGAGGGGCCATACAACGCACCGACTATCTCGACAGCCTGATTTCCTAGCCCAGCATACCCACAGCTCCCCCCATTTCACAACTCGCAACCCATAACTCGCTCATAAAAAACGCCCCCGTCGAAATGACGAGGGCATTTTTATTCAGTAGTCAGGCGGTGAGCAAGCCAGACCGGGGGCGGGCCAATGTACCGGTAGTTCGCCCTGGCCCAGAAAGTGACGCCGGGCTAAAGATGGATCGTTGACATCAGGTCTATATTAGTCTCACGAATGATTCGCCATTTAACCGAACGCGAATAAGGCGACGACAATCTCAATCCAGCCCAGACCCCCACCTCACTGACCCTCGGCTTTCTCTCCATAGTGATTGAGCCACTGGGAAATAATGCGGTCCCGGTTGGCGCTGGCCCAGGGAAAGTCTTTATCAATGAGTTGCTTTATCGGTTCTGGGGGGAAACCCGGCAGGGGCTGAAAGTTTTCCAAATGTACAGAGAGGATGGCCCGGTCTTTAGCATAAGCCTGCATAGCCTCGTCGCTGATGGCCCAATCTAGGAAGGTCAAGGCAATTGGCGCTATGACGTCCTTTTTCACCAGAGAATTGGCCTCCATATCCCAGCCTGACCCCTCTGCGGGGAATACGGCAGTGACTGATGTGCCGCCTAGTTGCGCGCCCACAGCGACTTGGTCGTTGGATATCCCGATAGCAATCTCGCCTGCTTCAACCATACCACAGGAAGCACTGCTGCCCCTCGTATAGATACGAATATTCTTGTGCAGCGCGTCCAAATACTCCCAGCCTTTGATCTCCCCATCAATTTCCAACAATCCTTCTATGATCAAATAGGCTGTGCTCGACGTAACCGGACTGGGCATCGCCACCTGGTCCATATAAATAGGGTCTACCAGACTGGCCCAACTGTCGGGTACAGGCAGATTCAGGCTGGTCAATAGCTCTGTATTGACACAGAGAGCAGACATAAAGGCCCCAATCCCCACCCAGTAGGGTGGGTAGCTGGTATCTCGGAAGCTGGGGGAGACACGACTTAAACCGGCAGGGGCGTAGGGCTTGAGGACATCATTCCATTCTAATAGATTCTGAATGGTCACGGACAGCCCCCACACCACATCGGCCTGGGGGTCGTCCCGCTCGGCTAATAAAAGGGCAGTAATCTCCCCTGTGCTTCTTCGAACGGCATTGACCTCGACATCAGGGTGTTTTGATGTAAACAGACTCAAATAGGTATTGAATGGACCCTCATCCATATTCGTATAGATGGTGAGTGTGTTGTCGATTGGGGATATGGTCTCGCGGTCAGGCAAGGACGATCCCAATAGCATACTTAGGCATAGACAGACACCGATGATACCGATGATACCGATGCTTGTAAATCTAATTTTGTTTAATTGAGAAAAAATAGCCATTGGTCTTAGTTTCCACATAGGTCAAACAATCGATTCATTACTCGACGCTTATCTCAACCGCAGTGGCCGGTGGGACAAAGCCTTCCGGCCACTTGGTATGGTTGTCGTAGCGCACCCCGCTGAGGTCGGCGTGGAAAAGATAGGTTTCGGTCCCAGGGATGATTCCCTCACCATCCAACACCGAATATTCCAGATTGGCCCCCAAGATACGAGCGCCGCCAAAGTTTACCTCACTCAGGGTCATATTCGTCATCTGTGCCAGGCTCATGCGACTGCCCCCAAAATCCACAAATTCAAAATAAGCGCCGTTGAGGTTCGCTTTATAGAGATCGGACCCGGAAAAATAGGCATTTGAGGCGGAGACCTCGTTCAGTTTAGCCCGGATCATATTTGATCCGCTCACCGCGGCGAAAGAGAGTTCCGCCCCCTGCAAGTTGATGCTGCGCATGTCTGCGCCCTGAAGTTGGGCCCCGGTCAGGGTCGCCCCGGACAGGTTGGCCCCCACCAGATTGGCCCCACGCAAATCCGCCTCCATCAATTGAGCGCCGGGCAGTTGCGCTCCCGATAGGTGCGCCCCGATCAGCCGTGCATCGTTCAACACAACCGCTGTGAGGTTAGCGGTGGTCAGATCCACCCCAGTCAGCACAGCACCGGTCAGATCAGCACCGGAGAAATCCGCATGGGTCAGAATGGCACCAGCGAAGTTCGCCCGGGTCAAGTTGGCCCCGATCAGGACCGCATCGGTGAGATCCACCTGGGTAAGGTTGGCGCTGGTCAGATTGGCACCAGAGAGATTGGCTCCGCGCAGGCTGGCCTGTTGCAACCGCGTCTCTACCAATATGGCCCCAGAGAGATTGGCATTGTCCAGGTTGATCCCGTCCAGGCTGCGCTTGCGCAAAAAGACATCGGTGCAGTCCGGCGGGCACTGGCCCGGCAACCGTCCGGCGCAACTCGACAGAACAGGAAGCAGCCCAAGCAGGAGCAGAAGGAAGAGGGGCCATCTTTGAAGTGTACGCATCATGGTGGGTCCAGTGTTGTGGCAAAGGGTGAAAATGGATGGGTCGGATGGGCAATCCTACCTACGCTACCTACGGTATGGGGGTCGCCAGGGGAGTCGCCGTGGGCGTCGCCATGGGGGGAGTCGGCGTGAGCGTTGCTTCTACGGTGGCAGGCGGTGTACTTGCCAGATCAGGTGTTGGCGTGGCCGTCGGGGTCACCGTGATCGGGGCTGCTTCGGTGGCTGGCGGTGCCTGTGCCGGATTAGGGATGGGCGTGGCCGCCGGGGTGGCCTGGACACCATCATTGTCCTGGGCGACGACGGGCGGGGCGGTCGGGATGGGGGCCAGGCTTTCCCGGCCTTGCTCTGTCACCTCGGGTGCAGACGGCGCAAAGCCCGCCCGCCCAAGCAGGGTGTTGACATTGTCCAGATGGAACCAGAGGAAATAGCCGGTCTCCGGCTTCTCCTCTACCCGGGCCAGATCAGCGTAGAGCATCAGGGGTTGGGTCAGGCTATAGGTTCCGCTGGCCACGGTTGTGGTGTTGGGCGTCACTCCGTCGATAGTCACCAGCTTCAGAATTTCGGCGTTCTGGGTGTAGTTGCTCAGGCTGAAAAAGCCGACCGCGTTGGGGGTGGTGACAATCGCCTGCACCAATTGGATTTCGTTGCTATCAAAGAGCGTGTTGGGCGCGGCCGCCAGGGGATTTGGGTCGATTTCGGCAAAGAAGCCCTCGGTCAGGAGCGAAAAGGCACCGGATCCCGGTTCGGCTAGAAAGCGCACGATCGGCTCGCTTGGCCACTCTGGGCGGATCTGCGCCCAATCTTCTGCTGTGAGCAAAAGGGGGATTTCGGAAAAAGCCAGGTCGGTGAGAAATTCATTCGCCGGGTCAGCGATAAAAGCAAGAATGGTGGTCCCCACCTCAATGCCAACCAGTTCATGGCCAGCTGCGCCACAGGCTTCCAGTTCAACAGCGGTCATCACCCGATCCAGCAGAATGCCGTCAACCTCGCTGCTGTCACAAAGTAGGGCAATGGCGTTGGTGGTCCCCACATCCCGAAAGCCGATGGTCTCCGTATATCCAGTAGATTGAAAAAGGTCGTAGAGGTTTTTGGTTACCGCGCCGCCCGGCCCGCTGAGGGCGAAGGTGATGGGTGGCCCGGCTTCCTCGGGCTTGCCGACGACTTCCTCGGACGCAACCTCCGCCTCCTCTCCGGGGATGGGAGTCGGCTCCAGTGTAGGTTCCGCCACCTGTTGGGCGGCCACGGCTTCGGCGAACTCCTGGCCAAGCAGACCGGCCAACAGCACCAGCTTGCCGCTGGGCCACTGGGTTTGGGCGTTGTATTGCACCCCCCGCAGGTTGGCATCCACGATCACCGTCGTGCGCTGCAATTCATTCAACGCGGCCAGCTCTGGGTCCAAAAGGTCCAGGGGCAGCAACTCGCTCACCACCAGGCGGATGCCCTGCAAGGAGGCCGAGCGCAAGTCCGTGCCCAGAAAGAGCGCCCCGATCAGATTAGCCCCGATCAATCTGGCATCGGAAAGATCCGCCGAAGCCAAATTGGCCCCGATCAGACTCGAACCGGAAAGGTCCGCGCCGGTCATATCCGCGCCGGTCAGATTGCTCAGGTTAATCCAACTGCCGGCCATGTCGCTGTCCACCAAAATCGCCCCGCTCAGGTCGGCCCGGCTCAGGGAAGTTCCGGCCAGATTGGCACCGGTCAGATTGGCCCCACTCAGGTCCGCCGAGATAAACTCGACGCCGGCCAGGGAGCCGTTGGTCAGCTTGACCTCGACCAACTTGGACCTGATAAAAGAGACGCCGAATAACCGGGTCTCGGTCAGGTCCAGTTGGGTGAGGTCGGCCCCGTCCAACACGGCCCCGCTCAGATCAGCGCCGTTCAGCCTGGCCCCGCGCAAGTCAGCGTTGCGCAGGTCGGCACCGAGCATCTTGGCACCCCGCAGATCCGCGTTGGTGAACACAACATCGCTCAACCGCGCCCCAGAAAAGTTCGCCCCGCGCAGGTTGGCTCCGGACAGGTCGCTGCGGCGCAGGTTCGCCTCGGTGAAATCGACCTTTTCCAGATCCTCGTTGCGCAGATCCCGCCCGATCAGGCTGACGTTGATGCAAACCGGCGTGCAACTGAGCGACCGCGTGAGCACAAACCGCGCAGCCAGTAAAGCCAATGCAATGATCAGGAGCATCGCGCCCACACGTACAAAAATAAACCGACTCATGATGCCTCAATGCCGTTCAGATAAACCGTTTAGATAAACCGTTTAGATAAAGCCTAGTGTCCCGTCAACGTTCAAATGATGGAATTGAGGAGTTCGCATCCTCAGATGCGAACGGCGGGCATCTGAGGATGCCCGACTCCACAATCCATCAAATCAGCGGTGACAGAACACTAGTACAGGTCGGCGCAAATAACTCTGGGAAAACCTGCGCTCTAGCCCGGTCCGTGACCGGGCGGGGTTGCCGCAGAAGATCGTGTAGACCCGCCCGGTCACGGACCGGGCTAGAGCATTATATCCTGGACTACCTTCCGCTGGGCTGTACTAGGGGGAAAGCCAGGGGGATGGCGTGCGCCGATCGGCACGCCATCCCCCTGGCCGATTTTGGATCAAAGTCAGGCCGCAGCGGCCGCAGGCGTCGGTTCGGCCTGGGGTGCAGGGCTGGGTTCGGCTGCGCTCAGGGCGATCAGCGCCCGATTGAAGGCAGTCGGGTTCTTCTCGGCGGCGGACTGGATGGCCTGCAAGACATGCTCCTGTTTGGTTTTGGCCGACACTCCCAGGAAATCGGAGAGGGAGACCGTGGTCATGCCGGCCGCAAGCAGGTGATCGAGAAGCTTCTCTCCATAGACCCGTCCCTTGCGGCTGTCGGGGCTTTGCAGATAGTCTCGATAGTCCCGGAAGCCGTTGAGTTCAATCTGGGCCGCGGCGGCCTGGGCGCAAGAGCGGCAATAGTTGGTGACCACCTGGGCGGCATTGGCGACCAAGCCGGGCATCTTGTCGAACTCTCCGTTGACCAGCCAGGCCAGTTCAAACCCCACACTGATGCAGAAGGTGTCCACATGGCCGGTGAAGTCGGCAAACTGCTCGTCGCCAAGCCCCGACAGCCACCTCTTCAGATCGGCGTCGTCTCCGGCGGCCGCCATCACCCAGGTGCGGAACTCTGTGGGCAAGGGTGACTCCTTGGAGGCTACGGGGAATCGCTCCCGCAGGGATTGGGCTTGACCCGCGGCCTGCGCCCCCAATGCCTTGGTTTGGCTGCTGGCCTGGACGCCCAGGACTTTGGCTCGATCCACGGCCTGGCTGCCCAGGGCCAGAGCCCGGTTTGAGGTGCGGGACAGAAACGAGGCAGCGTCCCCTTGGGCTTCTGCCCCTGCCCCCTCTGCCCCTGCCCCTTCTGCCGCGGGACTTTCGTCTTCCGGGGCCGGTTCGGCCTTCAACAGCTTGCGGACTTGCCACTTGCGGTCCAGATAGATCGACGCGCCGCCGATCAAAACGATGAAAACAACCAGACTAATTGGATCCATTTTGTTTCTCCTTGGTTTGCTTCCTATTTCGCATCTTCGTGGTTGATTGGCGCTGGCTATGCCAGACTGATGTTTCATCAAGGCTGATTTGATGGGGATCTGGTTTGCGCCGAGCCAGGTTAGGGCGTTGTGACGGTCGTCGTAATCGGCATGGTCCCGCTGATCGATTCTGTGGCCGTTAATTCGTCCGTGATCCCCATGTCGGGGAGGGAGAGGATGAGCGGCGAACTGCTGGGCACCAACATCACCTTGATGTTGGGCGACAGTTTCTGCACATATTCATAGGTGATCAAGTCCCGATTCTCGCTCAAGGCCACCCCGATCACGTCGAGGGCGGCGGCCTTGGCGTTGGCTTCGATCTCGATGGCGTCGGCCCGGCCCGTAGCCAGGTTGCGCATCTGCTGGGCTTCGTATTCGGTCTGAGCCTGGCCTTCCAACGCCACCTGCTTGCTCTCTACCGCGTCCGAATACTCTGGGGTAAAGGCAATGTCCCGCAGCAGGAATTGATCCAGCACCAGCCCCTTATCGTTAAACTCCTGGGCCAGAATGCGGTCAAGCGCAGCCTCCAGATCCGTGCGGGCCGAACTGTTCACCTCTCGGGCCGTGAACTGGGAGACCTGGCGGCGCACAATCGCCCGCACCACAGGCCGCACAAAATCCTCGGCATAGCGCTCTTGCCAGTCCACATGCACAGTCACCGCCTGGTCTTGGTCCAGCCGGAAGATGATCGAACAGTCCAGGCTCACCTCCTGGCCGTCGCTGGTACGGGAGCGGATGGAGTCATCGGTCAGGCGCACCCCCTCCCCAGGGGTGCTGGACATGGTGTAGGTCTGCCAGGAGATGGGATACATTATATCCTGTTCCAAAAACGGGATGATCCAGTGCAATCCAGCGCGCACAGGCTGGGGTCGCACGCCGCCGGGAGAGATGACCGAGACGATCACCCCGACCTGTTGGGGCAGCACAAAGACAATGGCCATACTGAGCAGTTGGATGCCCAGGGCCAGCATCAGGGGGAGCAGCACCCGGAAGGAGAAGAGCCGGATCACCGCTGGCGCCCACCCGGACTTGCGCACGGCTACCAGAAAAAACGTGATGGCGTAGATGGCAAAGAGGGCCCAACCCACTTTGGCGGCCACATTGAGGATAAGATCGATGTTGTTTTGAACCATAGTTAGGATTCTCGATTGATGAAATAGGCAAATTCGGTCGAATTATGCGGCAAGCCACGATGGCCCCGCCTTTTTGCGCCCCAGCCATCGGTCAGAAAAGCTCGGTTTTGGCGTGGCTCCTGGGCTTTTCCCCACCTTGGATTCTGGCTGAGGATCTGCGACAGGTTTGGCCTTGATCGGCACGATCGCCACGGTTCTGGCCGGTTCGGGCTGGTCCATGCGCCGCACCTTTGGGGTGCGCGCATTGCGCAGGCTGAGCAAAAGGCTGCCATAGTTGAAAAAAGTCGAGTAGATCAGCCCGAAATGGATCAGCAGGGTGGTGGCAATATCGGTCATGTCCATCATCACCGGTGTGAGCAGGCTGAAGCGCTCTTTGTCCAAGAAACGGGTGGAAAGCTCGAAAAACGTGAGCAGAGGGGCCAGGCTCTTCTCCACAAAGATGATCTGGGCCGGGCTACTGGGGGCGGAGAGGGCACCACCCAGAGCTACGCTGACCACTGCTTTTTCCATCACCGGGCCGTCGTCCTGTCCGCTGCCCACATAGCAGATGGCCCGCCCGCTGCGTTGCAGGGTGTCCATGATGGCGGCCCGGCCAATCGCCAAGGGTTCGACAAAGAGCTCCTCGGCCCCGATGATGGCGGCGGCTTCCTGCAATCCGGGGTACGCTTTGTCGGCCAGCACATAGACGGCGAAGGGGCGGCCAAAGAGACCGCTGGCCTGCCAATTGCGCTGGCGCAGGGCCTGGACAATCTCCCTGGCGTAGATCTCCACGGAAGAGTCCAACAACATGCGGCCATCGATCACCAGGGTGTTGACAAAATTGGCCAGCTCCAGCGCCCGACCCTCTTTGATCAGAATACCTTCCTGGGCCGCCTGCTGAATGGTGTGGCGAATCCCCACCGGCCCCAACAGGCGCATGTTGCCGCCAAACGAGGTACACAGAAAGGAGGCCGCCCGGTTGGCCCCCAGCCAGGGGATGGTCAGGAAAAAGGTCAGAAAGGAAAGGGGAGCCGCCCGTCGGCCGTTTGCCTCACCCACCTGCTGGACAAAGGTCTTGCCCAGCACGGCTTGGCGCAGGATCTCCCGCACCGCGCTCAGATCCAGCCGGTCCGGGCTGTCGTCAACGGTCACGGCAAGCTGACCGGAGATCACCCGGCTGGCCATGAGCACCCCATCCCCGGCCCGCTTTTCAACCGGGATCACATCCCCCGATGCCAGCCGCTGGTCCACCTGGGCCAACCCATAGAGAACCGTCCCGGAGGCAGGCAGCAGATCCCCCGCATTGACCACCAGAATTTGGCCGCTGGTGATTTTGTCGAACCCAGTCCGCATCTCCACCCCATCCACAAAGGCCCAGGCATCGCTGCTCTGCAAGCCCAGAAGTTGATTCAGGCTCTCTTCAAAGTCATCCTCGCTCTGGGCCAGCACACGTTGGCTGAGGGAATAGAGCATCGCGTTGGCCACCCCCGTGCCGTAATAGCCCATCACCACGCAGACGGCCATGCGGGTGGCGTCCAGCACGGAGCCGTCAATCGGGTTGCGTTTGCGCAGGGTGCGAAAGGTGGACCGGAAGGCCGGAGCATAGACATAAAGCACAAAGGGCACACCGGCCACAAGGAGCAAGGGCTGCATGGTGATGGCCCCGGCGGCGGTCAACCCCAGGGATGCGGTGGACAGGGCCAGGGCCCGGTTGGAGTCGGCCAAGGCCGGCCGGGTCTGCCGGGTGATGACCTGACCCACGCCGCCGATCAATCCCGCCAACCCTTGGCGTAAGATTTCCAGCCGTGACGGGCCAATAAAGGTGGTGTTTTCCATCCGTGTATCCTTTGGGCTTTCGTTCAAAAAAGGTAGCTACCAACCTCACCCTAACCCTTCCCAGATTGGGGAGGGGACAGTGCTAGGTTAGTGGCCATTTGCCTTACGGCGATCCGGCTCCTCCCCCAATCTGGGGGAGGTTGGGAGGGGGTGGCTTGGCATAACCGTTTGTGTCACGCCAAGTGATGCAGCCCCGCGTCCACCTGGTCCAGCGCCCAGGTCAACAATTGCCCGATCACCTGGGATTGGCTCAGGGCACCCTGCTCGGCAGCCGCGTCAATACGGTCCAGCAGCCCCCGCTCCGCCGTATAGACCGTGCGGTGTGGGAGATCTTCTGCCAAGGGGGCTGCTTCTGTAGCGGTCGTGGGCTGTCCTTTGGTCAGGCTGGCCTGATCGGTCCAGCTTTCCAATTTAGCGTTCAACTGCTCTTTTTTAGTTGTCATGGAACAACTCCTGTGCCAGATTTGCATAGGCCAGGGCACCGGCAGACCGGGGATCGTAGACCGCCACGGGGACGCCGTCCAGGGTGGCTTCGGCAATCGCAATATTGACCGGAATCACGGTTTGGGAGACCCGATCGCCAAAGCGCTGGCGGGCCGCGTCCTCTACCGAAGCGGTCAATGTCACCCGTCGATCATACATGGTCAAGACGATTGCCTGTAAATGCAAGGTACGGTTGCCCTTGCGCACCAGATCGATCAATTGCAGCGTGCCATCCAGGGCGCGGAAGGCGTAGGGTTGGCATTGCAGAGGCACCAATACTTGGGTGGCCGCAGTCAGGGCGTTGAAGGCGAAAAAGCCCAGATTGGGCGGCCCGTCGATCAGAATCACGTCAAAGCGCTCTGCCACCTGGTCCAGGGCATCCTTCAGCTTGTCGTTGCGGTCGTAGTGACCGGCGAACTGCTGGTCGGCCAGCGCCAGATCCAGGCTGGCGGGGAGCAGCCAATAGTTTCCTGTTTGGATCAATGAATCGCCGGTCGTGGCGGGCGTGTGCATGGCCTGAAGAACTGTCGGTCTCTCGTCCAGCAGCTCAAGCCCAGAGCCGATGGTCAGGTTGGATTGGGAGTCCAGGTCCACGGCCAAGACGCGCCGGGTGCGGCCCAGCTCATGGGCCAGGTTTTGGACAAGGGAGGTTTTGCCCGTGCCCCCTTTGTGGCTGATCACTGCGACAATCTGTGTCATAGACTTTCAACTCCCTTTGCCAGGCGACGAGCCTGGGCCAACCATTGCTCCGTGGGCAGATTGAAGGGGCCATCCGGCGCCACGGTGGATTGCAGGGCTGCCGGCGAGAGGGCCGCCATCTCTGCATAGGTCAAAATGCCGGACTGGTTTAGCCGCCGGGCAAAGAGCGGCTCGACCCCGTTGATCTGTTCCAGACGGTCCATGACGATCTGCCCGACCATCTGCCCGGCTATCTGCCCGACCATTGGGTCCGCTCTCCTGCTGGGTTGGGCCAAGGGGGCAGCCGATGCCGTCAGCCAACTGTGGGCCGGGCGGTGCCGATCAAGACCCACTTTTGTCGATATGCCCACGGCAATGGCTGCGGCCAGAAGTAGTGCGAAGCTCATGGTATTCCTCCCCTATCTCCTACGGATGGGCGATCACCACCAGGGTGGGGGCACGCCGCCAGACGCATTGCAGGGCTTGTTCCAAACTGTCTGGGTCCAGGGCGGCGAAGCTCTCGTCCAACACCAGCAGCTTGGCCTGTTGCAGCAGGGCCCGGGCCATGAACAGTCGGCTGCGCTCGCCATGGGACAACTGCCAGCCGCTCTCGCCCACTTCCTGCATCAGCCCGCCGGGCATACGATCCAGCAATGGCCCCAACCCCAGTTCCCGACAGACTTCGTCGGCTTCCTGCATGTCCTCGGCCTGGGGTGGCCACCCTCTGCCCATGAGCAGATTGAAGGCCAGGGTGCCGGTGAAGACAAAATTTTCGTGAAATTGCGGGGCCAGCACCACTTGCCGCCGCCAGTTTTCTTCCCCAAGGGTCTGTTGATCGTAGCCGTTGAGCAACAGCAGCCCGTTGTCCGGCTGGCGCACCCCGGCCAGCAGACCGGCCAGGGTAGACTTGCCTCCGCCCGATGGCCCTTCCAGCAGCAGCCGGTCGCCCACAGAGATCGAAATGTCACAGTTGGCCAACACAGGCGCATCGTCGGCAGCATAGCGAAAGCTGATCTGATGGCCGGTGAGCAGGGGCATGCGTTCGTTTGTGGCCGTCTGTTGGGCGGATCGGAGCGCCAGCCCCGGATCCGCGGCTGTTGTCGGGGGAGCATCGGCGGCCTGGGCAATCGGGGCGACCTCTTGCCAGGCGACAAAGGCGCGCACCAGGTTGGATGCCCCCTGCATAAACTGGCCCAAGGCCCGCCACGCCAACAGCACGCCCCCCACACTCACCGCCAGGGCTGTCACCGATGCTGGTTCAACGACGATATTGTAACTTAATAGGGCCAATCCCAATAACAGCCAAATTTGGGGCACAGCGTTGCCCAAGAAGAGTTGGCTGGTATCCCGGCGTTCGGATGCCTTGAGATAGCGCATCAACAGCCGGTCTTCGTCGACGTGGCGACGGCTGGGCGCTTCTTGGGCCAGCCGGGTGCGGTGGCCGACCATCTGCTCCACCAGATCCGTGGACAAGGCCCGATGGGCGCTGTCCCAGGTCTGGAAGCGGCGGTAATAGAACCAACTTGCCCCCAGAACATAGAGCAAAACCAGGAGCAGCAGCGCCACGTGCAGCCCCCCGCCCACGCCCAGATAGAGTACAACCCCGGCGGTGACAAGCTGCACCCCGGCCAACAGGGTGCCAAAGGCCCCGGAGAGCACAAGGCTCTCCAACGCCTCCACGTCAAGCACACGATCCAAGAAATAGCCCACCCCCCCGTGGCGCACCAGTTCAGGATCCATGCGCAACGCCCCATAGAGCAAGCGTTGGCGCAGGAGGAGCGTCCCCTCCAACGTCAACCGCTGTTGCGCCCAGGCGATCAGGAGCTGAACAGGAATCATGGAGAGCAGGAGCAGCGCCCAGGCCCATAACCACGTCCATTCAAAGTGCCCCTGCAACGCGCCCTGGCCAATCATCATCCAGGAGAAGAGCAGCAGCACCTGGTAGAAAATATTGGCGCTAAAGGCCACGGTTAACGAGCGCAGCAGGTGACTTTGGCGTATCTGCTGCCACAGACTGGTGCCGGGCGATGTGCGCAGCAACCAGCAGGCGGTCAGATGTTGATCCGCCAGTTGTTCCGTCAGCAGGGCCCCACGCACTTTCTCCCGGCGCTCTGCCGGGATGTTGGCGGCGACCAGCAACGCATCGATCCCGACCGCCAAGGGCGCTTCCCAAGGGTCGCAGAGGTGCTGGCGGAGCGCCGAGACAGCGACCCAATGGCTCTTGCCATCCGGCCCCAGCACATGCAGCCGGTCGCCCCGACTGCCCATCAGGGCCAGAAATCCGCCGCGCCCGGATGATTCTCCGGGATCAGTCCCCGGCAGACGTAGCAGCGCCGGCGGACCGTGGCAGAGGAGCGCTTCGATATCGGGGTAGCTTGTCTCCACGGCTTCGGTTTCCAGCCCCAGGCCAGCGGCGATCTGACCCAGCCAGATGGCCAGGGCATCCGGGTCTGTATGGCAGACTTGCGGCGGGCTGCCAGGAAACCCGGCCGCGGACACAAGCCCGGCTCGCTGGCCCAGTTCTGCTATTGCTTCTCCCAGTTGGGAGAGGGGCCATGTATACTCGTCTACAGTCATAGGCTCTTGCGTTCTATACGGGTACCACGTTGGCGCTTTTTACGGTGCATGGAGAGCGTAGCGTATTTATGCCTCTACGTCATGTGTGTGGACGTGTCCAACCGGATGTCCGGTTGGCATTGCCCCATTGCTATCCGTGCCGATCAATAAATTGCCTGCCCGAAGATTGGTCCGCACGGGCAGGCCGCCGTGGCCGGTTTCGACCTGGCGCGGGGCAGGCTGGTTAAGGGTGACGTTCTTGCTGGTCATCACTGTTTTGAGTTTCATCTTGCATCCTTTTATAGATTGAATGGGTAAGGGCGATTTTCAACACACGTGAACTTGAAGTGCCGGGAATTTTTGGTGCTTTCTGGTAAATCCGTGCTTAACCCCAATACCATTCAAATAGGCGGAGTTAGCATCCTCAGATGCGGCTTTTGCCGAACAAACCCGGCATCTGAGGATGCCTACTCCACGGGTCAAATATCCTTATTTGAATGGTGGTGTGCTTAACCCTCCTTCTGACTCAACTTGCGCAGGGGCAACATCGCCACCCCCAGCCCGGCCAGCAGGCCGACTTCCCAGATCAGCGTGCCGCCCAGGATGCCCACCCAGCCCAGCAGCGCGCCGCTGATGACGACGACGCCCTGGCCCACGGCAGCGGCAAAGCCCGCCTTCATGTTGCTGTCGAACTCGTGGGCCAGATCGAAGAGATAGGGCAACTGGCGCAGGCTTTGGGCCATCAGCACCACCTGGGCCGTGTCCGTGGCCGCGGTGGAGGCCCCGCGCAGGGAGACGGAGACATTCGCCTTCTTCAGCGCGATGGAGTCGTTGATGCCATCGCCCACAAAGCAGACCGAGCGGCCTTCGCTCTGTAGCTGCTCCACCATGGCCGCCTTGTTTTCGGGCAACGTGTTGGCGAAGTAGTGGGGGATGCCCAGCGTCTCGGTCAGCTTGCGGGTCGGCTCTTCCTGATCCCCAGAGATGACGTAAATGTCCACGCCCCGGGCCAGCAGATTCTGGACGATCTCGGCGGCTTCCGGGCGGATGGTGGGCTGAAGTTCAATCGCGCCGGCCAATTTATCGTCGATGCCGACCATTACCAGGGAGTGGCCCTGGGCCTGGGCCGCCTCTTTCAAGGCTTGGATTTCGGCAGGGATCTCGATGTTTTCCATGGTCATGTAGCGGTCGCTGCCCACCCGGATCAGCTTGCCCTCCACCTGCACCCGCAGGCCATAGCCCAGGTCGTAATGGGCCTGGTCCATGATGGGCACGGCCAAATTCTGGGCCGCGGCTGCGTCCAGAATGGCCCGGGCGATGGGGTGGGTCTGGCGGTGTTCGGCCGCGGCAGCAAAGGCCAGCACCTGCTCGGCGCTGTAGCCGTTGCTGATGTGGATCTGGGCCACATTGGGCTGTTCCAGGGTCAGGGTACCGGTCTTGTCAAAGATCACCGTGTCCACATCCTTCAGCAGTTCCAACGAGCGGCCATCCTTGACCAGAATGCCGTTGTGGGCGGCCACATTCAGGAAGTTGAGCATGGCAATCGGCGCGGTGATCTTGATGTTCAGCCCGATGGCCGAACCGAAAATCGTCACCATGGCCTGATAGCCGGTCAGATAGAGACCGATCAGGGCCACCAGCATACTGGGCGGCACAGAATCATCGGCGATCTGCTCGCCTTTGGAGACGATGTTGGCCTGGAAGGAGGCGGTGCTGTTGAGCATTGTGCCGATCTGGGCGGCCACTGTGGCCTCGCCGGTCTGCTCCACCCGCACATGAATCTTGCCGCCTACCAGCATGGTGGAGGTCAACACCCGATCCCCCACGGCCCGCTCCACGGGCTGGGCTTCCCCGGTCAGCATGTGTTGGTCGATGGTGGCGTTGCCCTGCTCGATCATCCCATCCACGGGGATCACCTGCCCGGCGTGAAGGACCACAATATCGTCGGCCTGGAGGGACTCGAAGGCGACCTCGATCTCGTTGCCCTCCACCCACAGCCAGACCGTGCGGGGCTGCTGGGAGAAGACATTGATCAGGCTCTTTTGGGAGCGGTCCTGGGTGATCATGACCAGTTTTTCGCTGAGATAGAAGGCGAAAAGACCAAAGCTGCCCGCCATAAAGTAGCCGCCGGCATAGGCTCCGATGAAGTAGAGGGAGCCCATCACGTCCATGCGCAGCTTGCGCTCGACGACAATCGCCTCGTAGCCGTTGCGGAAGATCAGCGTTGTGCTGTAGAGCGCCGCCCCCAAGGTGACGACCAAAACCGGCGGGTAGAAGGCCCCGACGATGGCCGTGCCCAGGGTGGCCCCCGCCGCGGCCAGATAGCGGTTGAGTTGCCGCTCATAGTCGCCGATATCCAGGGTCTCCTTGGCCGAGACGATATCTTTCAGCGCCACGCTGCGGGTTCCGCCAAAGAAGGGATCGACCCGATCCACCATAAAGCGCTGATATTGGTCGTCCATGTCGAGGGCCACGCTTTTGATCTGTTCGAGCAGGCTGGCCTGGCGTTTGCGCGCAATCGGAAAGCCGCCCCGAATCTCCCCGACCAAGACCGGCGACCGCTGCACAGCCACCCCTCCCGCCACAATCGCCACACCACCTGCCAATAAGGTTGAAATAAGCATATGATTACCCCTCTACTTTCGTTCCCCAATCTTCCAATATCCGGTGGGCCGCGTTGTGGCCCGGTGCGCCGCTCACATCCCCGCCAGGATGGGTGCCCGCGCCGCACATATAGAGGCCAGGCACCGGTGTGCGATGGCCGCCCCGAGAGAAGAGGCGGTGGGCCAGCAGTTGGCTGGCCGTGTGGTCCGTGTGGCGGAAGTTGCCATCGGTGATGTGCAGCCGCTGTTCGATATCCGCGGGGGTGTAGACCAGCCAGTCGATGATCGACTCCCGGAAATTGGGGGTGTATTCGGTCATCAGGTCGATCAGTTGGTTGCCAAATTGCTCCCGCAGGTCGTGCCAACTGCCCTCCGCCGGGTGCACAGGCAGGAAGCGCACCCACATGGAGACGATATGCTTGCCCTCCGGCGCGATGGTCTTATCGTAGACCGTAGGAATTTGCACATCGATCACAGGGCAGTCGGTGAGACGCCCGGCCAGGGCGTCTTCGATAGATTTTCGATAGTAGCCCATTGTGGGGCCAAGGCCCACGGTGGAAACCAGCTTCGGGTCGGCATCCGCGCCCAGAAAGCGGCTGAAATCGGGCAGTTCGTTCACAATGGCGTGGAATTTGGCTGTGGCGCAGGCGCTCTCCAGCCCGCGGATGGAGTCGGCCACGACCGGCTGCAAATGTTCCTCGCCCACCAGATGCAGAAACGTGCGCTTGGGGTCGGCATTGGAGATGACAATCCGGCTGCGGATGATCTGGCCGTCGCATAGCTCTACGCCCACGGCCTGGCCGTCCTCCATCAACACCCGTTTCACCTCCGCGCCGCAGCGGATTTTGGCCCCGGCAGCCTGGGCCGAGCGCCCAATGGCCGACGACAGCCCGCCCATCCCGCCTACAGAAATGCCCTGGTTGGCGGAGTTGGTCAGGGTATTGGGCTTGGTGGCCGCATAGGCAAAGAGCAGCCCCGGCTCGTCCACCCCCTTGGCGGCCATAATGTGGGAGACCGCCGCCGCCTTCACCTCTTCGCTCTCGAAGAGATCGTCCACCAGTTCGCTCAGGGTGGTGTGGAGAAGCGTATCAAGCAGGGCCTCGTCCTCTGTGCCCCGCACCATCTCCTGCAACTCTGCAATCGTCGGCGGCTCGGCCAGAAAGAAGCGGTTGAAGAGGCCACCGGCCCGATACCAAAATTCCTGTAGTTGGGCATAGCCCTGGGCATCCTTGGCCGAGAACATCGCCTCGATATCCCGGCAGGTGCGGGCGGTGTCGTTCCAAAAGATCAGCGACCGGCCATCGGGGAAGGGGAAGAGGCGCTTCATGGGCAGGGGGTGGACATCGTAGCCGTGTTTGCGCAGCGCCAACTCTTCCACAATTTTGTCCTGCAAAATGTAGACCACATAGGAGCAGGTGGAGACGTGATAGCCGGGGAAGATCTCCTCGGTGGCGCAGGCACCGCCCACCACGTGGCGACGCTCCAGCACCAGCACATCCAGTCCGGCTTTGGCCAAATAGGCCGCGCAGACCAGTCCGTTGTGGCCGCCGCCGATGATAATTGCGTCGTGGGTATAGTTCTGGGTCTTTTGGGTGGACATGGAAATTCCTCTGAATATCGTTGAAAAGTTGAGTCTTGTGTACTGGTCAGGCTGATGGAAGAAAGGCTGGACGCAGATAATAGTGAATACAAACAGACAGTGATTCCAAAGCGGCAAAGAATAATCAGAGGCAGTCTCCTTATCCTATAGGAAGCGGCTGCTAACCGCTTCGCCCTCCTGCAACGCGGCCAGCACCATTTTGTCGAAGTGATCCACTCCTTCTTCCAAATCCGTGGCCGTATACAGAATGCGATAGGCCTTGGAAGAGGCCTGCTCTTGCAACACCCGGCAGATGCCGAAATCCTCATGCAAAATCTGGTTGATGTCCCGGTGCATCCGCGGGTCGTTGATGGGGTACGCCTCGGCCTGTTCGGCGGTCTGGTAGAGGATCACATCCACATGGCAGAGCGCAGCGGAGATGGGGATCACCCGGAAAAGCTGCACTTTGCTCGGCCCCACATGAAAATACATGTTGGGGAAGATTAGATCGAAGAAGCGGCGGTAGTTCTCCTCCGGCGTCACCGGCGTCAACTGAAAGTGCTGGCCGCAGGCCACATTTTCGATGATCGGCGGCAGTTCCAAGGTCTCGGAATGGATAAAGGGAATGTGATAGTAGTCGGTGGCATTCTCCATGAAAATCTTCCAGTTGATCGGCTCGTCGTAGGAATAGCGCTTCACCTCCCGCAGATCTTCCCAGACCGATGTGTAGCCATTCCAGCGGTCCACCATCCCGCCCAGGCTGGCCAACAGGGACGGCGCGTCCGGGTCTGGGTTGACAAAGACAAAGCCGCCCCAGCTATCCACCTGCACCGGCTTCAGACGGATCTGTGACCGGTCCACACCGGGCAGACACTTTTCGTAGGGCACGCCCCGCAGCTTGCCATCCAAGTCATAGGTCCAGCCGTGATAGGGGCAATAGAGACGGCGATAGTTGCCCTTTCCCTCGGCCAGGCGCATCCCCCGGTGGGCGCAGACGTTGTACATGGCGTGCAGCCCCGTGGGATCCCGCACCACCACAATCGGCTCCCCGCCCAAATTGCAGGTCAGATAGTCCCCGCGGTTCGCCAACTCCTCCAGCCGTCCCACAATCTGCCACGAGCGTTGAAAGATCACCCGTTGCTCTTGGTCAAAAACCCCGGCGTCGGTGTAGTGGGTGTTGAGCAATCCGTGGGCCTGGTTCTGTGGCACTGTTCCGTTTGTGTGCATTGGTTCTATCTCCCGATAGGTATCAGCCATAGTTTTCATCACAGCCAGCAACGTGCATTTATGTCAATCCAGCGTCGAGATCGGTCTGCATTGGAGCAAATAGAGCGTCTCGCCCTCAAAGGCACCTTCGATGTCCACGGGCCAGCCCATTTCGTCTTCTAATTGCATGGCCAGCGTCGTCACCGCGGCCACCTGGGCCGGGTTCAGCGCCGGTTTTGCCCGCAGAAAGCGGGGCGTCTTGCTTGTGCGCACCCCATCATCCCCCACAATCGTCATGCACTCTTTGGCACCAATCGTCTGGGAGAGGATCCCACCGCTGGCCTTGTCCACGGCGTAGGCGTCCGGCGTCGCCAGACCGCTGACCACACTTTCGCCCAGCCCCCAGTTGGCGTTGATCACCACCTGTCCCCGCTCCCCGCTGATGGGGTCGGCGCTGAAGGCGACAAACGAACTATCCGCCGTCACCAAGGCCTGCACCAGCACCGCCACCCGGTTTTCGGCTGGGCCGCTCTGCTGCTGCTGATAGACGGCCACCCGCTCCGATCCGGCCATCTCCCAGCAGCGCAACACCGCATCGGTCAGCGCCTCCACCCCCTGCACATTCAGGAAAGTCTCGTACTGTCCGGCAAAAGAAGCGTCGTGGCTGTCCTCGCCGACCGCCGACGAGCGCACCGCCACCCTGGGCAGAGGAGTCTGCATGCGCTCGGCCAGCTCGATATAGGCGGTTGACAACAACGCCCGCAGGTCCGCCCCGGCTTCCCCGCCCCAGCGACTGTACGCCTGGGTTGTCAGACAAAAACCGGGGGGCACAGGATAGCGCGCCGCCAGCTTGCCCAGATTGGCCGCCTTGCCCCCAGTCAGGGAGACCTCTTGGCAGATGGGTTGGTCGAGCCAGGTAAGGTAGGTCACGAGTCTATCCAACCTCCGCCGCCCGCACCAGCCGCGCCCAGATCTCATCCACCCAATCCCCATGCTCCGCCTTCATCAGGCAGGAGCGCAGACAGGCCACGCTGGGCTGATCCCAGACCACATCCGGCCAGCGGTCGGCCAGGAGAGTGGCGGGGAAGGTTGCCACGGCCAGGTGCAGATCCTGGGCTGCCGCCGCCTCGAAGATGGCCTTGGAGCGCCGGGAAATCTCACTGGCCGTCGTGCCCCGTTCCGCCCAGACCACGATGTCCAGTTCCGGGTCAAAGGCCAACATCCACTTGTCATCTGCCGAGATTTTGTCGGTCAAGTCGAGCGCGGCCTCCCGGCATTGGGTCAACATGCCGGCAAACTCGCCGCCCCGCACCGGGGGCAGCAGCCGCTGGGTACTCCACAAGGCCACGGCAGACGCCCCGGCCCTGGAACATTCCAGGCTGATCTCGCCCAGATGCAACTCCGCCGAACTGAAATAGGTGTAGGGCGAATCGTGTTTGTAGAGCGCGCCCACCGCCGGGTCTTGGAAGAGCACGCAGCCACAGCCGTAGGGTTGCAACCCATGCTTATGGGGGTCGATCACCAGGGAATCCACCCGGTCCAGACAGGCGAAGGCCGCCGCGCTTTCCGGGCGCAGGTTGTCCACCAGGCCATAGTAGCCCCCGTAGGCGGCGTCGGCGTGGATGCGGAAGCCGTAGATCGCCTGCAATGCCAGCAGACCGGGCAGGGGATCGATGGCACCCGTGGCCGTCGCGCCCAGGGTCGCCACCACCGTGCCGATGTCCCCCGCTTTCAGCATCTCTTCTAGCGCGGCCAGGTCCATCTGGGCGTTGGTGTTGCAGGGGACCGCGGCGTAGGGCAGTTGCAGCACTTCGCTGATCCGGCTGTGGGTGTAGTGGGCCTGCTGAGAGGCCACAATCTTCTGGCCGGGGCGCAGACGGCCCGCCACCCACAGGGCTTCCAGATTCGCCATTGTGCCACCGCCGCACAGGTGGCCCAGATGGTTCTCCCAGCCAAACATGGCGGCCAATTCGGCCACCGCCTCTTTTTCCATGGCCGAGCTGGCCCGTCCCCCGTCCAACGCGTGGTTGTTGGGGTTGATCCAGAGGGAGAGGGCATAGGCCAGCCGGGCCACGGGGTGGGGCGGCTTGAGCATCTGCCCGGCATAGAGGGGATGGGGATAGGGGTAGTTGTCCTGCATCCGGGTGGCGGCTTCCAGCAGCACCCCGCGCATGGCCTCCATATCCAATTCCGGTTGCAGCCCGGGCAGATCGGCAAACCCGGCGTCCAGACGGGTCAACGCTTCACTCAATAGGTGTAGACTCTGCATTTCCAACGTCATAAAAGCTCCTGGTTTACACTGGTACAGTTTGGCGAAAGGTAGGTCGGGAACTAGTGCTCTAGCCGGGTCCGTGACCCGGCGGGTCTGCCGCAGAAGATCGTGTAGACCCGCCCGGTCACGGACCGGGCTAGTACGTGTCGGCGCAAATAGGTCCGGGATAACTTTGCTCTAGCCGGGTCCGTGACCCGGCGGGTCTGCCGCAGAAGATCGTGTAGACCCGCCCGGTCACGGACCGGGCTAGAGCGCAGGTTTTCCTGGACTTACTTCCGCCAGACTGTATTAGAGCGCAGGGTTTCCTGGCGCTATTTACACTTTGCGAAAACGAGTCTTTCTGCGTCCGCTACGTCCCCTGCAACTCGGTCACCAGGGCCTGGCCGATGTCGCCGAACTCGCCCAGGCAACGTACTTCGCTGGCCCGTTCTTTGTTGATGTGAAAGAGATAGTCGTGGAGCAGATCGTCGGCCATTGCGACTAGATAGCTGCGTTCCCCATCCAGCGCGGCCCCGTCGATCTGCCAGCCATCCCCGTCCCACTGGACATTGGGCGTCTTCAATAAATATGAACCGGACCCCACTTTGCCCCGGCCAAAATCCAGAATCTCGGCCAGCAGCGTGCCCGGCGTCTCCACCCCATAGACGGGCGACAGACCGTAGGAGAAGGTGCGCCAGATGTCATAGCGGGTGATCGGTCCCCCCGCGGGCAGCAGATCGTCCAGGCGGATGGCCCAACTGCACACAATCGCCAGCTCGGCCATCGGCACCGCGCTCTGCATGGCCTGGGTGATCAGCGCCGTGTAGGCCGTGGGGTGGGCGCGCACCGCATCCTCGAAGCCGTCCAAATCCACCGGCGCATGGCCCACGATCTCTGTCGGCTCCCAGCCCGCGGCCCGAAAGGTGGCAAAGGCCCGCGCCACCCAGCGCTCCGTCTCGGCCAGGGTCTCCGGGTCATCGGCCAGGGCGTCGGTGATGGGCTGGAGATGGTCCAAAATCTGCAAGTCACCCGTGGCCGTGTCGTAGATCAGGTCGAGAATGTAGACGCTGCGCGCATTGGAGTCTGCTTTGTAGATGGGGGCGCGGTCCGCTGCGCCCGCCACTTTCAGGTGTTGATGCTCGTCTCCCCCCAAAATCAGATCGATGGCGGGGAAGTGGGCGGCCAACCATTCGTCGTCGGCCTGGGGCAGATGGGTCAAGGCGATCAACACATCCACCTCCCCGCGCAGGAGCGCCATCTGTTCTGCGGCGGCTGTCTGCCAATCCACATAGGTAAAGGCCATCTGGGGCAGACGGATCGGTTTGGTCAGCCCAAAAACCCCCACCCGCATCCCGTCGCCCTGGGCATTGGTGACAGTGAAAATAGCGTTCTGCTCCACCCGGCTTTGCCCCGAAGCAAAGGGCATGCCGTCTGGCGCAAAGAGATTGCTGGAGATCACCGGGAAGTCGGTTTCGGCCAGCCGCTGGGCAAACTGGGCGTCGTTGACCGTGTTGATCTCGTGATCCCCAAAGGTCATATAGTCCACGCCCACCCGGTTCATCACCGCCACGGCCTGCTTGCCGTCCAACCGCTCCCCATTCACCACGGCTGCGCCCAGCCCGGACGGATTGTAGAGATCGCCGCCAAAGAAGAGCCGGGTGTTGGGGTTTGCCTTCGTCAACGCCTTGCCCAGGGAAGCCACCCGGGCCAGTCCGCCCAGCCGTCCGCCGCTGACCGGGATGATCTCGTAGACATCGTTGAAGTGAAGGATCGTGAGATGGACCCCCGTCGCTGGCGCTGCCGCCAGGACTTGGTCCATTCTGCTCTCCCACTCTGCCCACGCCGGACGCTGACGCTGGCTCTGGCTCTGACTCTGGCTCTGACTCTGACTGTTACGCATTGACCGCCACCGAGGTGTCGCAAAAACTGCGGAATGTCATTCGGGCCGGAAAAGGGGTTTTCTCGCCGACTTTGCTCGGACGGACAAAAAGATAGCCGTCACGCTCCATTGCCTGATAGGCTTGCAGATCGCCCCGGGCCGGGGCACGCAGACAGGCCCCGCTCTTTAGATCAAACTTGGCCCCGTGCAAACGGCAAATGATTGCATCCCCCACCAAATAACCGTCGGACAGTGGCACGTCCTGATGGGTACAACGATTTGAGTAGACGTAATAATTCCCTTCTGTTTGGTATACGATGATTTCCGTACCCTCCACTTGCAGAGTCGTCACGCAATTGGCGGGTATCTCCGATGCAGGCGCTATTCTCGTCCATTGCTCCATACTTGTTTCTCCCGATGTCCCAAAACTATATCACACTGCCCACTCCCCCTATATGCTAACGAGAAACAAACTCCCTACGTTTGCTTTCTGCCATCTCGCGCAGGACATCCACTGCCATTTGGCGATGGACGTGTGCGGGCAACTCGTCCTGCCACTCCTTCTGGGCCAGGGATTGATCCATCCCCACTTTGTGGGCGGCGATAATCAGATGGTGTTCGTTGTCCTCGATATCGGCCTCGTGAAACTGTAGAAAAGCCCGGCGCAGACGGGGCGACAATCCAGCCAGATCCGGGCCATAGTGCTGGCACAGAAACGCCTTCAGCCGCTCTTTGGCGTCTTTCATCCGGTTATAGTCTGCATTCTGATCCCCAGAAAAGCCGCTGGCCTTGCCCGGCATAATCATCGACGGGCGCACAACGTCCCGGTAGAGATTGGCGGGGAAGTCCCCCGCATACCACATGGCCGCAGTGGTGCCGCGCAGAAAGGCATCGGCCAGGGCCAACTGTGTCACAGCGATCGGCTCGTCACCCTTGGCAATGGCGGCGTGGGCCTGGCCCAGGGCATCCCCGCAGAAGATCGTGCAAAGATCGAAGAAGTGATGGCCCAGCTTCCAGCGATAGAAGGCGACGGTCTCGCTCCATCCTTCCGGGGTGGCGGTCTGTTGCCAGCCGCGGTGATAGACTTGGCGGTCATCCGCTCTGCTGGCGGCGGGTGCGGAATTCCCCTCGCCCTCTGACAGCCGCTGGGACACAGCGGCCAACATCCGCCCGATGTTGGCGGCCAACATCACAATCTGCGTCCGGTCCAGCAGGGTATAGGGCAGATCGCGCAGGATGGCCTGGCTTGTCCGCACCACCTGTCCCAGCAGGGGCAGCAGCCCCATTTCGGGCACCCGGACCACGCCGAAATAGTCGTCGTAGACCGCGCAGGCTTCGGCCAGCAGGGGGCCAAAGGCATCCACCGCAGCACGATAGGCCCGTTCATTCTGCGCCGGAGTCGGGCTGTGCTCCCCAGGGGCCAGGGTTGTCAACTGCTCGGCTATGCCGGCCAGTTGGTCATCCAGCGCATCCAGATGGCTCTGGATCTGCCCGAAGGCCAGCACCTGGTTTTGCAGCCGGTCCAGCAGTCCGTCAGCGCATTCCACCGCGCCGACCAGGGCCGGGCGCAGCAGGGCTAGATCCGCCCCGCCCGCCTCGCCCAACCCAGGCAGGGTGATCGATGTGGGCAAAACGGCAACCGGTGAACGATAGAGTGTTGTAAAAATTGAATCGAATGACATGGTTTGCACCCTTTCCTCAGGAGGGAAGCGCTTCGCCGGTAGAGGCCGGTTTCACACCCTTAAGGATTGTAAGAAAAAACACGTCATCGCCAGCGTCGTTTTGGGGAAAGCGATAGCCGGTTGTCTTTTCGATGTAGCCTTTGTTGGAGCGGGTGAATTTGGTATCCGCCAGCCGCCATTCCCGGCGCACCAGCACACTGCTTGTCAACCCGGCTTGGGTCAGCAGGTCCAACGTGCGGTCGACGCCGATGAAGGAGGGCTGGATCAGGACCAGCGCGCCGCCAGCCCGCAGGTGGGGCGTGCCCTCTTCTATCATCTTGTCGATGAAATAGCGTCCATCCGGGCCGCCGCTGATGTTGAGGATCTCCGAAGCGTAGCCGTCGGCGATGTAGCCCCGCTGCTCCTCCGCGTCCACGGGGATGATGGGCAGTTCGCCAAAGATCAGGTCAAACTTCTCCCCCGGCTGCACAGGCGCAAAGAGATCGCCGATGCGTACCTCAATTTTGTGGGCCACATCGTTGGCCTGGGTATTGCGTGTGACCAGTGTGTGGGCCTTCTCTTCGATGTCAATCCCCACCAGCCGGGTCTCGTCACCGGTGAGCAGGGCGATGCCAATGGAGAGCACGCCCCGGGCCACGCCCATTTCCAACACGCGACCGACAGGGTTGCCCTCGGCTTGCAGGTTGCCGATGATTTCTGGCAGGTGATGGACAAAGGTGTCCAGATAATAGTCGGTCTTGATGCTCCATGCTTCCTGGTGGATGGGATAGCTCATCCCATTGCCCATCTTGGCCGTGTAGGTGTCCCCGCCCTGGGAGGTGACACTCAGCCCTTGCCCATTGCTCGGCCCAATCGATGTAATGCTCTCTCTGATCATTTTATTCCTCGTTCGTGCTGTTTGATGTGGGTTTTCGATAGATAACGGTAAGGTTCTTTTGAAAAAAAACGAGTTTTCTAGCCCGCCTCGCAACAGATAGTGACAATCCCTAAATGGCCGTTGACTTCCACAACCTGCCCGTCGGTCAAGCGGCGAGTGGCCGTGCCCGCCCCCACCACCGCGGGGATGCCATACTCCCGTGCGATGACTGCGCTGTGGCTGAGTGCGCCCCCGCTGTCTGTGATGATACCGGCCACGCTGGCAAAGAGGGGTGTCCAGGGCGGGGCGGTGGATTCGGCCACCAGAATATCCCCCGGCTGCAACTTGACCGCATCCCCCAGCACCCGCAGAATCTTCACCGGGCCACGCACCACCCCTGGCGCGCCGGCGCTGCCCCGCAGTTCGCTGTCATCTTCGCTCTCTCCCGGCCCGCTCCCCTCGATCTTCATGAACATTCGGGAGATGGGATCGTCCGGCGGCGCGCCGGTGGGCGCTGTGCCCAGGTGGGCCGGAGGCTGGACATTGACAAAGCGGGCGGCCACTTGCTTGCGCTGGTCGATGGCTGACTGCAAACTTTCAGAAAATTGGACAGCTTCCGGGCCGAGAGCGCTCCTGAGTTCGGCCAAAGAGAGATAAAACACGTCGTCCACCCCGGCCAGCGCACCCCCAGCCACCAGCCGACGGCCACATTCCAGAAAAAGCTGACGGATGTAGTAGCTGGACTTGTAATCGATCCAATAGCCGTGATCTTCCTTCAGCCGCGTCCCGGCCTGGGCCGCGGCCAGCAGAAAGTCGAACTCGGTGCGCACGGGCCGGGGATAATATTGCAGGTGGCGGCGGGCGTGGGCCACATTCGCTTCCCGTTGGGCCGCCATCTTGGCCCGCTCGACCCCAAAATCCCGGTCCGGCTGGGCCATATAGTCCCGCAGATTTTTCAGCACCGGCGTCGGGTCTTCCACCCAAAAGGGGTAGTGGAGGCTCAGTTTGTCGCCCCGGTAGCCGTGGGCCTGCAAATAGCCGTTCAACTCGCCCAGAAACAGCCGGCCTTCGGCGCAATCGGCCAGGGCGGCCATCGCCTCGGCCAGGGGCGTCTGGGCCAACAGGTGGCCGATGACCGGCGAAGCCAGTGCCAGACGGCTCAACTTCCACAGGAATTCGGCGCTTTCCATGGTCTTGCTGGGGAAGCCGCCCAGGAGCGAATAGGCTTCCAGGCTGCCAGCGTCTTCCCACAGTTCGGCGTAGAGATCGGCAAACTGGCTGATGGCCAGCATGGACGGCAAAAAGAGCAGAAAGTGGATCTCCCACACCCGGCGCAACCGGGGCCAGGAGGCGGTGAGATGGGCCAGCAGCTCGGCGGGCGTTGCATCGGCCAGGGCAAACTGCTGCCAGAAGACCAGGTGGCGCTCAATCTCCGGCAGCCAGGCTTCTTGCCAATTCGCTTCCATGCGGGCCACTGCCTCCCGCAGCTTCGCCTCGGATTCCAGGGCGTTTGTTTCGGCGTCGTCTACCACAATCGCCACGTAGAGATAGCTGTTGATGTGTCGATCCAGCACAGTCAGCGGAACCCCATAGGCCCGGGCCGCGGCGGTGATACCGGCGTCCACGGTCTCTTCGATCAGGGAAAATTCCAGGGGCGTCACCGGGTCCGGGTAGTGCAGCTTGTCCTGGGTCCAGAAGAGATCGGCGTCCCCAGCCTGGGGCCAGGTCACAGGGAAGTCGGCTGGAATTTCTATGCGGTTGGTTTCCAGCAGTGCAACTTCCGACATGGACAGAATTTTCTCACCCTTCTGGAAGCGTGCTTCTCAGGGTTTCTCAGCGGCTAAACCGGCTTCTGCAACAGATAGGCGTGATAGCTGATCTTGCCCATCATCTGGTAAATCTGCCAGGCGTACATGCCCAGGGCGGTCTCGTAGAGGTTGCGGCCCAAGCGTTCGACCACCACTTCTTCGCTGCGCAAGAGTTTCGCCATGCTCATCAAATGTTTGGCGCAGCGGCCATCCCGCAGTTCATAGGATTCGGCGTATTCGCTGGTGTAGGATTCGCTGCGCAGGATCTGAAAGCCCGCGCCGTCGATGGCGCTCTCCACCACCGGCTGCCGCAACATTTGGGGATAGAAACCCAGGCGACGGCAGAGGGTTTCGCTCTCCTGCTCGGTCATTTCGTCTGTGGCATAGCCCGTTTGCAGCATCACATAGCCGCCGGGACGCAACACCCGGCTGCATTCCTGAAAGACTGGGTGCAGATCGGGCAGATGGACAATCACGCTGCGACACCAGACCAGGGCAAAGTGGTCGTCGGCAAAGGGCAGGGTTTCCATCTCGCCGCTGTGGACGCTGATGCGGTCAGCAAGATTGTGGTCGGCGGCTGTCTGGCGGGCACTGGTGATGTTGCTCTCCACCGGGTCCAGGGCGGCCACCGGGCTGCCGAAGCGCTTGACCAGTTCCACCGCATAGTTGCCCTGGCCGCAGCCAGCGTCCAGAATGGGCGTCGTGGCGTCCAGCCCAATCTCTGCCACAAGTTCGAAAAGGGAAGAGGGCGAGCGGGGCTGAAGCCGCTCCTCGCTGGCAAGCCACTGTTCGATCCCGTCCACATTCCACAGGTCATCATAAATGGTGGTCATCGACCGTTTGGCAACCGCTGTCATCGCTTTGTCCTTCTGTGTTTTGTCTGTTCAAAAAAGCATCGTTAGTGAACTTCGCCAACCGTCGCTGGTTTACCTACCGGGCAGGTCGTCGGGGGATTAGACCTCAACCAACCGTCCCCGCTCCATGCGCAGCCGCCGCCAGCCGGAATCCTGCCAGATGTTGCGGCGCACGCTTTCCTCTTTGGCCAGCAGTGCCCGGAAGTGGGAATCGGTCTGGCTTGCCAGTTCGCCCGGTGGGCCATCCTCCACAATGCGCCCGGCCTCCATCACCACCACCCGATCAAATTGCAGCACCGCGCTCACGTCGTGGGTGATGCAGAGAAGGGTGGCCTGTTGCCAGGTCTGCCGGGAACGGGCCAGGAGTTCGTGGCGCTGGCTGCGGTCCAATCCCCGGAAAGGCTCGTCCAGAACCACCAGCCGGGGAACGGGCTGCATCATCCCCCGGCCCAGGCGCACCCGCTGCCCCTCGCCGCCGGAGACCAGTCCGCCGCCCTCGCCCAGCCGGGTCTGCATGCCCGCGGGCAGGGAGCGCAGCACGTCGGTCAGGTCGGCCTGATGCAACACGTCTCCTGTGGGGAGCCCCGTGTCGTCGTCCAGCCCATAGCGCAGATTGTCCAGGAGGGATCGGTTCCAGATCTGCACGCCGGGATCCACCCAAACCGTTTCTCGGCGCAAAGCTGAGAGTCTCTCGCCACCCAAGGGGATACCGTCGATCAAAACTTCACCCCCCGCAGGGGTGCGCCACCCCAGCAACAACCCTACCAAGCTAGATTTCCCCGCCCCCGAACGGCCCACAATCGCCACATGCTCTCCGGCGCTCACGGCCAGGTCCACCCCATCCAACACCGTTTGGCCACCCGCCACCACTTGGACGGCGGCAAAATGTACAGAGACGGCAGAGGCCACAGAAGGGGTCACAGAAGGCGTCACGGTAGGCACAGATCCCCCGTCGGCCTGCATCTCTTCCGGTGCGCCCAAGGGTTCCAACAGGCGGGTCAACTGATTGCGCTGGCGAGGATATTGGCGGGCCAGGGCGGCCAACTGTTGGCCAAGAATCGGCACGCTCAGGGTCCAGTAGAGCAGCAGCAGCACCCCGGCAGCTTCCCGTTCCCGGCTTACATAGAGGAAGACAATGGCCACAGCCACAAGGACGTTAAAGAGGGCGAGCAGGGCATCGTGGCCCAGATGAAAGCGGTTGACCGTGCGGTTTGTGCGATAGAGTTCCACCAAGCGGGACTCGTGTTCCAGGCGGATGGCACGGCCAGCGCTGTGGCTGCGCACGGACAACAGCCCCTGCAATACGTCCAGGAAAAAGCGGCTAAGTCCGGCGGCGTGGTTCTGTTGGCGCAGATCCAGTTCGGATTGGATGGGCTGGACCACAAAGATCAGGGCCACGTTGCCCACCACGGCCAGCAAGACCAGCAAAGCACTGGTCGGATCCAGCCAGACCAGACCGATGCCCGTACTCAGCAGCAGGGCAAAGCTCTGGATCAGGGAGAAACCGAGCAGGGGCAGCCCCCGCAGACTCTGAAGATTGTGTACCCGCCGGGCCATGTCCGAGGTCAGCCGACTGTGAAAATAGTGTTCGTGCAGTCGGGGCAGCTTTTGCAGAAAGGCCAGCCGCAGCCGGGTCTCCAATTGACGTCCGCTGCGTAGCATGGCCGCCATCACCGGCACGCCCATGCTGGCCAACAGCCCGGTCAGCAGGAGCAAGAGGATGATGATGCCGACTCGATGGGCATTCAACACTGGATTGCGCCAGATCTCTGTCAGACTGCGCAGAAAAAGGGCCTGCATGGTGACGGCGATGCCGGAAAGCAGTACCGCCCCAGCCACCAGGGCGGGCGAAAGCAGGCCGTCTTCTTTCAGCAACCGCCAAATTTCCCGAATCGGTTCAATCGGGGCCTCATTCAAAGCCACCAATAGCTCCGGCGGGATCGGCTGGGTGGCAAAATCCTCCTCTGTTTCCGGATCAACCGTTGCCCCGGGGCGGACGCTGCTCACTTGCAGAAGGACCGCGCCCCGCACCTGCAAAAGGAGTTCGTCAGATCCCGGTTCGGATGACTGGCCGGGGGTCAGGAGGGGCTGAACGCTCCAATAGCTCCACGCCACCGCTGGCCGGACCACCACTCCCTCATTCCGAATGCGCTGGGTGAGCAGGTCGATCAGCCCGGCCACCTCTGGACCGGAAAGCAGCCCCTTGGCCTCCACCAGGGTGGCCGCCTGGCGCACCGTCGCGTCCAATCCGGCCAATGGCAGCCAGTCCTGCGTGGCCAGGGCCTGGTCCATCAACGCATCGACCCGGTGTGGCTCCACGACCAACGTCAACAGCCGTTGGCGCAGCGGCTCACAGAAGGCCTCGCTGCCCGCCCACGCCCGCCAGTCCGCAGCCGGGAAGGTCATGGTGTGGAGAAAAAGCTCTTGGCGCAAGCGTTTGGCAGAGACCCAACGCCGACCGATGGCCGGGTCCATCACCTGGACAAAAGAGCCGTGAGTGCGCCAGAGGATCACAAAGTGGGTGGCGCCGCTGCGCAGTTGGGTGACAACAATGGCCGGCAGGATGCCCGCCGCGGGAAGAAGCACATGATCCGCTGGCACGAGCAACTGTTGGGCGTCCAGACCGAGCAGATTTGCCACATCTTCCAGGGTGTCGATGGAAGATCCGTCCAGGGTGGTCTGACAGGCTTCGCGCAGGCGGGCATAGCTGATGGAAATGCCAAAGCCCTCCAACACGGCTTTCAGTGTGGCTGGCCCACAGTCTGTGGCCGAGGTCTGGACCACTTCGGGGACAAAGTAGCTGCGTTGTTCGGTTGGAGAGGGGGTGGCGCGCACCCCTTCTCCCCCTGCGCTCTTCCATGTCGTTGAAGTAGTCATTGTCTCTCCCGCGGGAAAGGGTATTGTCAATTATGGGCGGCTGACCAAGGGTGCTGTGTCGGCGTTGATACCGGCGCTGCGTAACAGAAGCAAGGCCGGGGAGATCGATTCTACTTCGACTGCTACATGGCCGGAGACCGGCGTGGAAAATGCGGCCAGAATCTCGCTGTTGACTGGGGCACCCTCGATCTGGCGGAAGTCGGGCGCTACCTGCACCTGGAAACCGTCGGAGGCTCTGTCAACTGCGATGACCTGGGCAGGCAAGACAACCGGCTCGGAGAGGGGCGGCGCGTCCAGGTAGATCAGCGCTTTCTGCCCGATCTTCAACTGTTTGCCTGCGTTACTGGAAAAGAAGGCGCTCACACTGTCATCCAGCCGGATCGGCGCTGGTTCGCTGCTGACAGAGACAGAGAATTGGGCTGAAAATGCCCAGATCAGCCAGATGGTGAGCAGAAGCGAAAGCAGGGCCACCCATATCAACGTAGTTATGCCTCGGTCGGCATTGAGCGAGCGGGTTGTCTGGGCAAAAGGCACGGCCATCGTTCAGACTCCGACTTTCAGGCTGCTGCTGCGTCAAACATCAAGTGATGACTTCCCTGCAAAAACGTTCTCTTACCACAAAGAACACAGAGATCACAAAGAGAAGAAGGGTTTTTTCCTCGGCGAATTCTCGGCGAATTCTCTGCGATCTCGGCGGCTTGATAGCTTTTGCCGTGAACTCAGTGATGGGATTGAGGAGTTCGCATCCTCAGATGTGAACTCCTCAATCCCATCAGATCAGCGGTGACAGGACACTAACTACTGGTGTCCCCTGAGAGATGCAGATGGGAATGATAAAATTGTAAAGTCTGCCTTCGGCTACATCCCTATGCAACGGCTGGCGTGACCGGGACAGCGGCAACCGGGGTCTCGGCCACCTGCTGAATGGTCGAAATGCTGGGTATGTCCACTTGCACGACAATCCCGGCGCGCAGATTGGAACGGATGGGCAATCCCCGCTTTTGAGGGCCGGGCTGCTCTTGCACGGGTCTTGACTCTCTCTCTTCTATCATCACGCTCTATCCTTGTGTGTGGTTTCCATCCGGGAAACTCGATGTTTCCCGGATGGGGTATGCGGATTATTCCGCAGCGGGTGCGGCTGGCTGACCGGGCGTACCGCCGCCTGCGCCAAAGGTGACGCTGAAATAGGCTCCGGCCCGGATGTCGGTGCGGACTTTCAGACCGGCGCGTTTCTCTGCTTGCTTCTGCTTGCGGGTGGTTTTCATGCGAATCTCCTTGGGTTGGATAGATGGTTCACGGGCTTACGTCAACGATTGGCGCAGCACTTGTCTGCGGGAAGGTAATCAGGCAGTTTTGCCGATCACTAAGGCTCAACCGGGGATCAGGGGGTGAATGTCTCCGACGCGTGCCGGGACCCGATCCATGGTCGAAGCTTTTCGTGGCGAGCGCCGGGGACGCGGGTGGCTCCCTTCGTCTGAGATCACGTCGAGGTTGTGTGATCCCAAAGATGCCCTTTTTTTCGATGTCGAAAGGGACCGTTTGAGCCACTTGCGCTTTGTCAGGTGGGTTGGCGCTACACCCGGCAGGCAGTTGCATAGACTCTGGGTGATCCGCTGGATCTCTTCAACGGCTACACCCACCGGGTCGGCGTAGGTCTGGCGAGGCGGAATCTTCTTCCATTGACACTCGACTTCGATTTGAGCAAACACCTCTTCGGGTCTCGCCAACACACGGCTAAAATCGATCAACACGTGATACCCCCCGCCGGTCGCCGCGCTTTCCACCATATACTTGCGCTTGTGACAATAGAGATCTCCCACCAGCTTGCGTTCTTGTATCCGAGTCTGGATGGCATTGGCTGTGTCCAGATTTTCAACTGGGCTGTAGCCCGGCTTGATCTCGTGACGGATCATGACTTCCATGGGCGGGTGATCCGCCGCCTGGCCGGGTGGGATGGTTTGGGCGTATTTCAGGCTCTTCTGCCCAAAGCGATAGGCCGCACCCTGCAAAATCAGCTTGTGCCTGCCCTTCAGATAGCGCACAACATCGTGGGTGTGGCGCACCAGCAGATCGTCCGAATGGAGGGTGAAGCCGTCAATCGCACCCGTGCGCAGACAATCGCTCAACTGCCAACTGGTGGCCGAGAAGTCACCGGCCACGGACAGTTTGCTCTCAATCTCCAACTCCACCATCTCGGGCAGTTGATCCTCCACCGGATGGTTCACGGGCCGCTGCCCCCCCCACCACCAGGACTGCATACGCGTCAACTGTTGGGCGTGCTGGGCCGGGGCGATGGTGGGCAAGGCCGCGGCCGCGATCAGGGCACGGTGCAAGCGGGGCGGCAAGCCGGGCTCTGCCGTGACAACCGTCAGATGGGTGACCTGGGGGTCGCTGCCGATAAAGACCCAGCGTTTCTCAAAATCTTGGGCAAAGTGGACAATGCCCTGGGCAAAGATAAAGTCCGTCTTGTCCTGGCGGTAGACTTCTTCATAGGCTTGCAAGCGGGTGTCGGCCACCAGACCGCTGCTGGCCGCCGGTTGCAACGGGGGCAACCCCATCTGCTCGGCCTGGCTCAACGCGCTGTCGCTGATGTCAGTGCTGATTTCATCCCCCAATGCCAGGCTGACAGTGGGAGCGAGGGGTTGCTGAAGCTGCCACTGGGACGAGCCATCGGCCTCCTGCCGCAGCAACAGGTGGATGCCTGGGGGCAGGGGGGTGACCCGATTGTTCCAGTAGGTCTCGGTGATGAGACCGGCGCGCAGGGGCCGCCGTAATTGCATGGCCGATTTGAAGATGGCCGCGCTGCCGATCAATAGATATTCATATTTGCGTAGCATTATTCACTGTCCTGTGTCTGCCATAGGCGGTGATAGATGCCGCGCTTGGTCAATAACTCTTCATGGGTGCCAAATTCGGCCACTTGCCCCTGTTGGAGCAGGTAGATACAGTCGGCGCGCACGATGGAGCGTAGGCGATGGGTGACAAAAATGACGGTGCGCCCTTGACCCAAGGCCTCAATCGTCTCCACAATATGGGCCTCCGTCTCCAGATCCAAGGCGGAGGTGGCCTCGTCCAAGAGCAGGATGGCCGGGTCACGCACGATGGCCCGGGCGATGGAGATACGCTGTTGCTGGCCGCCGGACAAACGCCCCCCCCGCTCGCCCACCTGGGTGTCGTAGCCGTCGGGCAGCGTGACAATAAAATCGTGGATTTCGGCCGCCTGGGCCGCCGCAACGATCTCGCTATCGTCGGCATCGGGCTTGGACATACGGATGTTCTGGCGGATCGTCCCGTTGAGCAACATGGGCTCCTGAAAGACGATCCCCATCTGGCCACGCAGGGAGTTTTGGGTCACCTGGCGTATGTCATGACCGTCTATGGCGATCTGGCCGTGGTTGATATCGTAGAAGCGCAGCAGCAGGTTGAGGAAGGTACTCTTGCCTGCGCCGCTTGACCCCACAATGGCGATATAGTGGCCGGCCGGGATCGACAGGCTCAGGCGGTCGAGCTGGTTCTGGACGCCCGTGTAGCTGAAACTGACCTCATCAAAAACGATTTCTCCCCGCACCGGGGGCAAGGTGATCGCCTCCGGCAGGTCAACCACCTTGGGCACCTCCCGTAGAAGCTCTTCGATCCGTTGAACCGTGCCTGCCGCGGCCACAATGTTGGGGAAGATGCGCTTGGCTACATCATAGAGTTCCTTATGCAGCACTGCCAGCAGACTCAAGTAGGCCACCAGCGCCCCGGGGGTCAACAATCCCGCCAGGGCCATTGTGCCGCCGATCCCCGTGATGACCAGTTGGTTAAACAGCAGGGAGATGATGGAGGTGGATTCAACCAAGGCGTTGGAGAAAAGAGATTCCACATTGGTAACACGAAGATCGGCCAATTGCGCCTGGAAGATTTCGCTCATGGATTCCTGGTAGCCATAGCCCTTGATCGCAGACTGCATGGTGAAATTTTCCTGCACCAGATTGACCACCGTGGCCTTTTCTCTTTGCAGACGATAGATGCTGCTTTTGGCCCAGGGCACCAGATCCCGCAACATCAAGCTGGTCGCGGGCAGGGCCACCAAGGTCACCAAACCCAACTGCCAATTCAGCACAAAGAGCAAGGAGAGATTGACACCGATGGCGACCGCGGCGATCAGCCCATCCATCGCTTTGCGGGTCAGTCCCTTCTCGATCTGGTCAATATCACTGGAAAATCGTGAGATCACATTGCCCGTTGTGTTGTCTTTATAAAAGCTCATGGAAAGGGATTGCAGATGATCAAACATGTCCCGGCGAATGTCGTTGAGAATATCGCTGGAAACCAGGGAGACCAACCGTTGCCCCAGCAGATAGGTCACAGCCACAATGGGAAAGGCAATTGCCAACCCCCCCAACACCCATATCATCGTCGTCGGCCCCGTCACCCCGATCATCCCGTTGACGATGGTCTGTAAACTGGCGGCAAAGGCGGTCTGATAGAGCTTGAACGCCAGCAGGGAGGGCACAATCACAATCACACTGCGCCAATAGGGCGACCAGGCCCGGATGGCATAATGGGTGAATTCGATCACGCTGACCGTCCGCAGCGCCGTAATTTCCCGGGCGCTCACGATCCCTGCCCTTGCCTCCAGCCACGCTTGCTTGGACTCTGCCACCAGGAATCTGGACATCTTTTGGGCCTGGGCATGCCGCTTGGACAGGGGCAGCCCTCGGGGATACGAATGCCCCCGTCTTTGGCCGTCTAGTATTTGGATGATCTGCGGTTTGGGGTAGCGTTTCTCATAATACTTGCCCCCCATATAGACCGCGCCACCCAGCAAGGTGATTTCAAGAATCAAGATCTCTTCTCCACTTATAGAGCGATTGATAATGGACGATGCGCAACAACACATCTTGCGGATAGTCTTGCACAGAGCATAACAGTTCCGCATGGATCAAACGTGGGTTGACTGTGGCGATCTATCCCATCCAGCACATGCCCCACAGACGGCTCTCCCACCCCCAACCGTGTGGCTCATTCCGCCCGACGAACGCGCAGACGAACCGAGCCGATCATCACCAGATCCCCGGTGCAGACCGAATCGCCGGGGCCTTTGCGCAGTTCTACCCCATCCCCGGCGCACAGGGGCGATTTGATCCAGGCCACACCCTCCACGATCAAGCCGTCCGCGGGGATAATTTCGCTGGTAGGGACCATGACCAGGTCGCCCTGGCGCAGGGACGCGGCGACCACGTCCAGTTGTACGCCGTCTTGGCAGAGGTGGGCGGTGATCGGCAGGGACCGGGCGGTTTCGCGAGCGGGAGGGCGGGCCGGAAGAACACTACGCCCCAAATAGTAGAGACAGAACCCCAAGGATCCTGCCAGATAGGCGCCGCTGGCCAGGCAAACGCCCAAGGCCGCGGTTTCGGCCAGGGCCACGCTGCCCCGTCTCTCATGGCGCAAGACGGCATAGGCCGTTTGGGCCGAAGGGACGCCCATATAGATCAGGGCGGGGATGCTGGCGTAGGCCAGGGGCGGGAAGACGAAGTGCCCCAACGCGGCCATCCCCAAAGAGAAGGAGGAGGTGCGCAGGCCACGATTCCCTTCGCTGCCTATTTGGGGAAGGGAGAACCCCGGTTTATCTTCTGTTTGGGTCGCCCCTAGCGGGGAAGGACGTGAAGTCATGGACGGTTTACCAGAGGTGATAGTGGAGGCTACGCAACAGGAATCCTGTGGCTGCAACGCCGTCCGTCATTATCAGGAATCCCTATTGGCATCCTGCGCCTCATCTGGCAGGCCTGGGGGAGATGGCGGGGAGCGGCACATAGATCAAATCAGTTTGGACCATATCGATACAGAGGGTAACGCACCCGCGTGGATCAAGCGTGGATCAAGCGTGGAACGAGGTGGGTGGGGGTTGAACGTCTGGCGATTGTCCCGCCTTTTTCATATAGGCGGACATAAGAGCGGGCAGGCTGGTGCGGTTGCCTTCCTGACGGATCAGCAGGTTTGCCTGGAGGTTGACCAAGGCGTCCAGGTAGGTCTGTTTGGCAGGGCTGGGGGCCAGGCTTTCCAGCAAGGTCTGGGGGCGCATGGACTGGGTCGTTGCCGCCAAGGAGTGCAAGATCTGGCGCTCCAGCGGGGAGACCTGGGCCAACTGCCGGGTCAGGGTCTGGCCAATTTCGCCGTAAAAAGCGATCTCCTCGCCCAGAAAAGCCCTGCCGTCAGCGTTGAAAAAACTATAGATCAGGTTGGCCGCCTCTTCCAAGAGCCGTGGATTGCCGGCGTAGAGGTCGTGAATCTGCCGGTATACGGCCGCATCGCCGGAAATCCCATAGCCGGCCAGGAGGGCTGCGCTCTCATCTACGCCAAGCCCATCCAAGGTCAAGCAGCGGAAGACGCCATCCCGCTGATGCAGATGGGTCAGCGCGCCGGGCCGCACCTGGCTGGTCAGAAGCAGGCAACTCTGGTGCCGCCGTTGAATAAAGAGGCGGAAAAGGTCTTCATAGCGTTCGCTGTCCGGGTGGCGATTGCGGGGACGCGGGGGGCTTTCTTGACTGGCGTGGCCCACAACCGCCTCCACCCCATCCAAGACCAGGAGGCAGCGCTGTTTTTGCAAGAGGGGAAAGAGTTGGCTGGTCAACTGATCAAAATTCGACCCAGCCATCAGGCGGGCATCACCGCCCAGTTGGCGCACCCACTCCTGCAAAAGCTCGATGCAGCCAGATCCCTGGTGCAAGGAACGCCAGATCACCTGATCAAAGGCTGGAACCGGGCTTTGGTCGTCTTCCAAGCTTTCCTGGACGAAGACGGAGGCCAATGCGCTCTTGCCCTGCCCGTTTAGCCCCAAGATCGCCACCAGCTGGCTGCGCTCATTCAGGGCCCAGCTGCGCAACGTCGCCAGCTCGGTCCCCCGACCATAAAAGTAGAAGGGATCCGACATGGATCCCAGATCAAACCGGGGTATAGACGGCTCCGATGCCGTCGGCTTGACCCGCCCGACGCCGGCGTCAGACTGCTCCCGATGGAGGCTGACATCGAGATAGTCGGCGATCCATTGACTTGACTTGATCTGTGCGAAGAGGGTTTGGGTCTGGGGCATGGGGGGCAGATCAAATTCTGCGGCCAAGGCCTGGCAACAGATCTCGTACTGTCTCAGGGCGGCGCTGCGTTGGCCCGTCTGGGAAAACAGGATCATCTGCTGGCAGTGGGCTTCCTCCCGCCACGGTTCCAACTGTAGTAACTGCTGGTTGAGGGTCAACGCAGCGGTCAAGCTCTCCGCCGCCACATGTTGCTGGATGCGCATCTGAAGCCCCTGCACATACTGGTGGTGCAGATGACGGCGCTGGGCCTGGAGCCACGTCTCAAAGACCGCCGCCCGCTCAACCTGGAAGCCGGCCAGGAACTCGCCGGCATAAAGATTGAGCAGTTCTTGCAAAATCTGCGGTTCGATCCCTGAAGGGTGGGCCTGGGGCCTTGCGGCCAGATGGGTGGCGAAGACCGTGGCATCTACCCAATGGGGCAGACGCTGGTTGAAACTGACCATCTCCCCCTCCGTCACCACATAATCCCCCACCTTTTTGCGTAGATCCCGCAGAGTATAGCGTAAATTGGTCCTGGCCCGACTGTCCGGCAGACCATCCCACAACAGATCGGCCAGAAAGGAGCGGGGTTGAGGCTGGCGCGTCACAGCCAAGTAGACCAACAGGGCGGCGGTTCTGCCAGTGGTGACTTGGGGCAGGGCGTCATCGCCCAGTTGAAATGAGATGGTTCCGAACAATCTTGCCGTGAGCATGGATGATGTCGTCGATGAAGAACGGATTATTCAGTTCCGGCTGCTTGGGAGTTGGCCAGATGCGGTGAGGTAGGAGGGCGTTCTTGTGCAGCCAGGGGAAAGCAAAAGCAAGTCGGTCGGCTTTTCTTTGCTGGCTGACCCAGGCTGTTCAACCTACGTTGGCATTATGATTCACCGAGTATAATCTTTTTATTGCGGGTTGTCCAGCGTTTTTCGTGACAATTTTGTAGACAGCCATAGACAATTTTGTAGACACCCAACCTGGCCTAGCCAGAACCAAGAATTTTTACCACAAAGATCACAGAGAACACAAAGATTTCAAAAGAATAAATCCCTCTTTGTGTTCTTTGTGTCCTTTGTGGTAAAAATTCTTGCACAAAAAACAAGGATTTCACTGGTTGGTACCTATAGACAATTTTGTAGCCGCCCGGTTGTCGCCCATCATATTGTCGCCTGCCATCTTGCCGCCTGCCATAGGGGTATCTCGCCTCACATGGGTCAATCCGCGGGTTATAAACCACCTTCGCTGCACCTTCACTGCACCTTCGCTGCACCTTCGCTGCACCTTCGCTCCGCGTTCATCCCACTTCGTCGTGTTGACCCTGGCCTTTGGCGTCAACAAAAAGGTGAGTACGCCCACAACCGTCGTCATCATGGGGCTGAATTCCATGGTCGGCTTCTTTGTTCACGGGGTGGTGTTGCAGGACATCGGCATTGCTTGGGAATTGGCGGGGCTGTGTGCCGGTTGTGATTCTGGGGACACCCTTGGGGGTCTATGTGGCTGGATATGCGGGCGTGATACGATTATTTATCTGTTGTTGGGCCTGATTTTCCTGGAATTGGTGACGACCATGATCCTGATACCGTTTACTCCATCCTTGGCCACCCAAGCACCGCACACGCCCTCCCGCCCGGAGATTGAGCGCGCCCTGGCCGCGAACGCCAAGGCTGATCGAGATTCTCTCAGATCAGACTAATCAGTGCGTACTCCTCCAAGGTGAACGTGCGCTACATGGGCAGATCTGCACGTTGGGGTAGCTGTTCAAGCATAGACGGTTTGGGACGCACGACCACCGACGTGAAGTCAGCCGTGTGCCAATCGCTATATGGTTCGTCATCCTCTGGCAAGACGCGTATGGCACGGGTCTGCACCCTGGCCATGAGCCGATTGAGGGTACTCATGGCGCGTGGTGCCCCTCGGGTCGCTAATTTGTTTGCGGTCATTGGCAACTTATCCATAGACAGCAAGGTGGCATCCCCCTTGTCCGTACTGACAATGAGTTTGATCATGTCTTTGAGCTGCGTCACCCCATTTTCGTACAGATCTGTGGGGATAGTGACACCAAGGTTTCGCTGCAACCTGCCTTGGCTATCCTGAATCCCTCCCCAGATTTCCTGACCCGGCTCTAATCGCACAACCCCTTCGGGCACCAAATCGACGAACACGGAGTAGTCCTGAGCCAGGTCCAGGAGCATACAATAATAGGTTTGTGTGCCCTGGTTGGTAAGCTTTACCTGAAAACTGGGGTAGTCGTTTTTCTCATAGGGCGGGCGATACGCAAAGTGCAACCTGTTTGTTGGCATCCTGGGGCCGGGGTGGATGGTCAGTTATCAGTTGTTGGGCGGGGAAGGTGCGGCGGAAGATAGGGTCCATGAAAATCCTCTTTCAGGGACAGGGGGTACCAGACAGGGAGAAATCTACATTCCCCTCAATTCGCAGATCCAGGCGATAGAAGGGAGGGAGACGCCCCGCATCGACATCGGCCTGGGCTAGGGAATGGATGTGGGTCAGCCAATCTTCCACAGTGCTGGCCTGGGGCAATGTGGCCGTGGCGTAGTAGGAGAGAACTCCCCTCGGTTGAGCCTGACTACCGGGCGGCAGGTTGTAGTTGTGGCCCCGACATGTCAGTTCCGTCCCAGGTTCCGCCCGCATCAGTAGGGCGGCAGTGTTGACCGGCACACGGCCGGCCAGCAGATTCGAGTGTCAGAGGTCAGGCAGGAGGATGAGCCGAATGCCTGTCGGCAGGTTCAATGCAGCGAAGAAGTTATCCCAAAACAGATGCCCGTCATCGGTCACATCGTTGCTTTCATCAAAGAGCAGACCGGCTCGTGCCGTCTCGCTTGTATCTCCGATGAAGAAGCCGTCCCCGCTCACATGGATGAAGAGCGAACCATTTTCCCAGAGAGTAATCCGGCGGCGAACGGTCCGCAAACAAGCCAATACCAGAGTACGATCGAGCCGTCCGTGTAGAGAGAGAATGCGGTCAGCAGATAGCCCGCGATCCAGCAGAGCCTGGGTCATGGCTGTCATGTCGTTGTGCATAGCCGGCTCCCCTTCCTGGGGGGCGGCGATGAGTAGGGCAAGCTGATTTGGATTCATTGTTCTCTCTCCGCTATAGACTACGCCGTTCTGTTTGTTGCTATACATTTCCGACCTCGTGATATAGGTGTAAACCAGTGATCGGGGTGCCATCCGCCTTGCGTAGGACGGCATCGGGTCGGTACAGGAGCAATCGGTCGATCATGAAGTTGATCAGCCGAACCTCTTCGTCCGTGTCCGTCCCGGTGTACATGTCCGTGTCACGAGCGGCATAGGCCTGATCCACCCGCACACCCTCGGCCTCCACGGTCAGATGCAGCAAGAAGACCATCACCGCACCCCAGGTGCGGTAGAAGCTGAGCCAGCCGTTATCGAACTCGATGGCCCACTTGTCATCCATATCTTGGGGGCGGAAGCCCCGCTTAATCAGTTCGTACTCCTCCAACGTGAACATGCGCTGCAAGGGCAGGTCTGCACGTTGGGGTAGTTGTTCCAGCATAGACAGTTTGGGACGCTCGACAACTGAGATGAAATCCGCCGTGCGCCAGTCGCTGTATGGTTCGTCATCCTCTGGAAGGACGCGTATGGCACGGGTCTGCACCCTGGCCATGAGCCGATTGAGTGTACTCATGGCGCGTGGTGCCCCTCGGGTCACTGCCCGGTTTGCGGTCATTGGCAACTTGTCCATGGATAGCAGGGTGGCATCCCCCTTGTCCGTACTGACAATGAGCTTGATTATATCCTTAAGTTGCGTCACGTCTTTTTCATACAGTTCTGTTGGGATAGTGATACCAAGGTTTCGTTGCAGCCTGCCTTTGTTATCCCTGACCTCTGCCCATATTTCCTGGCCCGGCTCCAATCGCACAACCCCTTCGGGCACCAGATCGACAAACACGGAGTAATCCTGGGACAGGTCGATGAGCATGCAATAATAGGTTCGTGTGCCCTGGTTGGTAAGTTTTATCTGAAGGATGGGGTGGTCGCATTTCTCAAATGGCGGGCGATATTTAAAGTGCAATCCGTTGGTCGCATCTAGCGGAACCAGTTCTCCCCCTTCGTCAACCTGGAAGAACTCCACCTTGATCTCATCCGCACCGATACTCGTCGATTTGTTGCCAAGTTCTGCAAGCTTTTGCCAACGGGCGATATGCTCCAGCCGGGCCACGGCCAGGGCAGCCCCTGCCGGGTCAAAGCCATGGGTTTCCACGGCCATAGGATAGGCATCGGCTTTGCGGCCAATACGATAGACGTACTTGTACCCTGCCATCGAGACCGACCCCTGGGCGTTCAGTCGGTAATCTGCCTCGACCAAGGGGCCTTCTCGGACCAGGAGCGAGGGTGCGCCCCCCGGTCCAGCTTTGGCCAATGCCTGCCGTACCAGATCCAGCGCGAGGATGTCGCCCTCAAAAGCGACAACCAGAGGGGCCAAGGGTTGTCCGACCACCAGGGCTTTGTAGGTTGTGGCAGAGTCGAAGCTACCCCCGCCTCGGGCCGTCACCTCGACTTCGCTCTGGGTAGCCCCGACTGAGGTCACCCTGGCTTCACCGACGGCATTCCGCAACGAAGTCAACGTTCCCAAGTCGGCGTCAAAGGGGAAGAGGGAAAGCACAGTGGTTTCGGAGCCGACCGGTGGGGCCACACCGTGCATGGCCCCACCGTCCATGGTCCAAATGCGCTCCTTGTCCTGTCTCAGAGTGAAATAGGGGGTGCGCTCGACAATGGCTCCGCCCAGGAATGGCCGCTGCACCTCGTCGGCGTGGGTAGCCTCCAACACGGGTGCCTGGAAAGTGACCTTGGTCTGCACCAGGGCGCTGATACGTTTGAACAGATCTCGGTAGGTCAGGGTTTCGCCGGCGCTTTGCAGGGTGTCTTGCAGAAAGTAGGAGAAAACGCCCCGCTGCTCGCCGTCGATCCAGGTCTCCTTGGCCGACTCGTTATCGCCACACGCCGCCATCAGGATGTGTCTGCCCTGGGGAAGGGCAATCCAGGGAGTACTCAGGCCAGACTTGTTCGGTTGTAGCAGGTCGGCCTCGGCCAGGGTCAGGATGTACGAATCCAAGGGGCGCAGACGCTGATCGGTCGTGTGCAGGCGTACTCGCACCTCGGCGGCGGTGTCGTCCACAGCGTCTCGGGTGCCGGAACCTGAGTGACAGCTATCGAGGATGACGGCGACGTGGGGGCCATTCTTCGCCACCTGGGCGATCAGATAGGAAAGTTCTTTGTCGGCCAGATCCCAGCCGTCGGGCTGACGACTATCATAGCAGACCAGGGTTTCGTTCAGGTGATCCGGCTCCAAATGCCAGAATTCGGGCGGGGCCGGTTCCTGAGAGCCGTGGCCAGAGTAGTAGAAAAGAGCCACGTCGTTGGCCCCGGCCCGGCCCAGATGCTCCTCAAAAGCCTGGATGATGGCCGGACGGGTGGCGGCCTCGTTGGCCAACAGCAGCGGCTCGAATTGCATGAGGGCGTTGTCGCCCTGAGTACGCTCCCGCAACAGGGCTTCGACACGGCTGACGTCGTTGACACAGCCGCGCAGGGAACGCACCGGGGGTTGGTATGTGTCGATGCCGACAAACAGGGCGTAGAGGGTGGGTTTGGGATCGCTGCTCATGGTTTCTCCTTTTCCTCTTTTCAGCAGACGGGAAGAGGTGGCATGTCCGTCACAAAGAAATGCCTCGCCAGTTTGGCCATTATTGAGTAATTGCCTCCAAGTCGTCAACGTAGACGACGCCGCTGAAGGCTCTGTCGCTAGTGTAGCCATCCAAAGTCAGTGCGTATAACTTGATGGGATAGGTGATGCTGGTAGCAGAGTGACCGATGGCTCCATTTGGCCAGCCAGCACCCAGATCCAGCGGAGCGTCCATGGACTGCCAGCCGGAATGATTTATGCGGCCAAAGGTGAATTGCCAAAGCTGACCCCTGGCATCCTGGACCCATGCGTTGAGAAAGTGAGTCGAACTATCGCCGTAAACCTGTAAGCGCAGTGCTGTTGGCTGGCCTGCGATAGAAATCGTGCGACGGAAGACGATGTAATTATTGGGTTCACCGGCCGGAAAATCATAGGTGAACTTGCCGGCATTACGGCCGCTCTGTTTCTGCTCGGTGGACTGAACAAAAGTTCCCCAAGATTCATCGCCCCGCTGCCAGGTCCCAAAGGTCTCAAAATCTGTTACCAGTGTTTGCGGTGCAGGTCCGTTGCTCGGCTGAGTTGAGGTGGGCTGGGTTCTCGGTGCAGTACTTGAAGAAATACTCACATATTGACCAGATACCCAACCATTCCCGGATGCCACCGTATCAATGGCGATTTGCACCCAACCTGTTGCGACGTCTCGACTTAGAACGGGATAGATTTCTCCTTGCTTCACTTTTGTTACGATGCCGTAGGCTGTTCCCGGTCCACTACGTACGTTGAGCGCAGCCGACGTGATCGATACACTTTCCTGATTGCCAACTGTCACACCGGTGTCGATCCGCGTCGGGTTGGCCGAGTTCGATCCCTCGTAGGTGATGGCATCGAGGTCATCAATATAGATATTTCCTTGAAAAGCGCGATCACTCGTGTAACCGTCCAACACCAGGGCGTAGAGTTTGATAGGAAATACCGGCGTAGCGCTCGTGGCACTACCGACAGCCTGGTTGGGCCAACCCAAGGTCAGATCCAAAGGCGCCACCATCTCTTGCCAGCCCGTGTGGTTGATTCGTCCGAAAGTGTATTGCCACGTCTGGCCGTTGGCGTCCTGAACCCACGTATTCAAAAAGTGCGTCGAGCCATCTCCGTAGACCCATACTCGCAGAGCGTCTGGCTGTCCGGCGATTGGCAAGGTGCGTAAAAAGACGAGGTAGTTATTGGGTTCATTGGCGGGAAAATTATACGTGAATTTTCCGGCAGCCGTGCCGCTGTGGTGTTGCTCGCTGGACTGATTGAACGTACCCCAGCTTTCATCCCCTCGCCGCCAAACACCAAACACCTCGAAATCTGTTAATCTTTTCGTATCGATAATCACACGCGGTCGGACTTCTTTCGGCCCTGATTGAACAACGGGCGACGGGTTACCGACAGGTTGGGGGTTGCTGGCAGGTGACGGATTGTTGACTGGACTTCCTGACCATGTAAAACTCTCACGGTTGATAGCGCCAACAATCCCATCAATGTTGCTCTGCCAACTCTGCTCGGATTCCTGACGGGTGAAAAGGCTAAATAACGCACGTTGCTGAGATGCACTCAGGCCATCGCCTCTAAATTGAACCATTCGAATCACCAATTCGCGCATGGGCGATTGACCAAAGTCTGCGGGATCGATCCAGAACGGATCACCCTGGCCAACATCGCGCTGCCAATTGCCCCAGACGCCATTGATGATGCCATTGATTCTTGTTCCGACATCAGGCCTCATCAGGGCTGCGGTCATTGTGGATTGAGTAATCCCGAAGTCAGGTAGCTTGAATTTGGGAAGACTGGCGACCAATGCTACGGTGAATGCGCCTCTCTCAGTTTGATAGGATGTCTGTACAGGGGCCGAGGCCATCGATCTATTCAAATGATCCCATAGACTCTGATCTTCTTCGCTCTTTATGATCGTGGCATGGTTTCGGGCAATGTCACGCAAACAATCTTCAAGCCTAAGTATCGATTTGGTGCGGTCTATGTAATCGCTATTCTTAGGGCTTTCGCCTACCCTATGATTAAAGCTAAAATTGTGTAAAATTTCGTGAAAGATAGTCGCAGCAGCGTTGGGTCCATCAAATGGGAAATTGTAATTTTTCATATCTGGACCGACGTTCAGATTGATGCCAATCAGCGCGTTGTTCACAGTTGCAATGTCTTTCAACGAGCCAAGTCCTTTTGGGGAGCTATCTATTACTGATGACCAGGTTATTCCTTCAGACACAAATCCATCACTATCTCTCCGATCGTCATAAGCGCCGATCACGATATACACCTGTTTATTTGACCGAAATGTCAAACGCATATCGCGAGAAAACCGTTCTGTATCGAATTGACGTACACCGTTACGATTGATGATATAACTGTTGGGGACAACCTTTTGATCAATGCTTGTAGCACAGGTCATTAGGCTATCAAATTGGGTATCCAACACCCACGTCATGAGGTTGACCCCAGTCTTGATCGCTGCAGCCTCGTCCGCATTGAAGGCATCGTCTCTGTACCGACCCTGACTCCAGTTTCCAGGTCTATACTGATACCAGAAATGGGCTGTAGTATATGTTGGATACTCTTGAACCGATGCCTTACCGTTGCTGGCTACATTCTTTAGATCTAGAAAATTCGACCCGTTCGTGCCAGCAAGCGCATAGCCGGAAGGATCTTGTGGCAAGGCAATATACGTCGCATCAATACCAGTTAGGGATAACGGACCCTCTGGATTTGGCTGTTCTGGTACTGGCAGATCTAAGACTTCGTCTGTCCAAATAGTAGGTGGTGGCTCTTGCGCTTGAACCACCGTAGTTAGGTAGGGGGTTGGCACACAAAAGAGGACGATCAGCATCAGGAATACTATGACCATCTGCTTCAGGTTCTTGCACATCTTCATTGGTGAATTCTTCATGTGAACAAACATACTCTGCTCCTTTTCAACATAGATAATGTCGTTACTTCTGTTTGTGTCTGAGAGGTCAAACTTTGATTATCGCTGACCCCAATAGCTAAACTACTTCATTTGAATGGCATTGCCATTAAGCCAGCAAGGCGGAGCCGGCCAATCAGAAGGTAGTGCAGCCACAGGCGTCTTCACTACAAGGAATAGGAAAAATCCGAAAAATCCATACAACGCAAAACATGAGGACTGAGATAATACGTTTTGTTGCCGTCATAGTGTACCCTCTTCGTAACATTAAGATCGGATGGAACGCAGGCTGCCCGCTATCAGCCAAACCAGCGTTTCTTAACGGCGTCGCCCGCATTTTATTCGCAAGTCGGCCTCACATCCATAACACCACCGAGATAAGTTGACCACTCTCGAGATGTCAAAGAACGAGTGACTCTAGCACAGGCAGTCGCCAGGAGACTCCCCAAATCAAGTGAGTATCTGAACACCTCTCCGTTTTCGGTTGCCACGAGCAGGCTACGGTCATCGACGCCAAAGCTGGTGTCAACGACTGAAGTCGAAAAGTGAAACGTAGCCAGTTCTGTGTCCGCTGCGATATCCCACAAACGTACAGTACTGTCTGAGATCAGTGCAACCACGCTACTCTGGATCATGGACACAGTGATCAGCCTCTCTGAGTCACTACTAAACATGATGTCGCTAATAAGGCCCTCATGAGAGAAAGCAGCCAACTGTCGTCCCGATGGTATTTCCAAAACGTAAACGGTGCTACCGGCAATGTCAAAGCCAGGAACCACATCCTTGATTGCCGTGGCGAGCAGGGATCCATCTGGGCTGAATGCCATGTCTGTGACTGGATCATGATACGGGATCGATTTCAAAAGGCTGCCGTCTAACTGGCTCCGCAACTCCACAGTGCCATTCTTAGTCAGAGCGCTGATATAACTGCCCGTACCGTCAAACGCCAGGTCTTGTACCGGGTCTTCGCTGGCGATACGGTACATCACACTGTCAGAACTGGTGCTGTAAATGACAACCGTGCCATCAATATCGAGGGAAGCTACAAGACTTTCGTCAGGGCTAAAAATGATGGTGCTGATCGCCACAGGGTTTAGGTGCTTTGAGGTTTGATTGTTTGCCAGATTCTGGATATCAAGCTGGCCAAATTCGTCGAAAGAGACAGCGTATTTGCCTTGATCACCCAACGCCACCTTGCGCAGCGAATAATCTTCGGAAATGAAGGCCGGCTTGTCGGTCATAATGTCCCATAATTGCCCGATCCCTTGGCGCCCCACTAGTTTCACTACGGTTTCCTCTTCAACGAACGCTATGTCAACAAGTGAGGCGTCAAACGCGTGCTGCCATATCTCATTGCCCGTTGTCGTATCCCAGACGTGTGCCACCGATTTATTGCCGGCAACGTCTTGATAGGAGGAGGCTAACCATTTTCCTTGAGCGGAAAAAGCGAAATCACCGCCACTGTCCGCCACTTGGAACAATCTTTCATCACCCGCGACCGCCCACACTCGCACATCGTTGTTCTCATACAAGGTGGCGACTAGCTTGCTGTCACGGCTCACTCGGACTTGGAGAGCGGGCACATCATGTGGCAGCACTGTCAACAACTCACCGCTATTGGCATCCCACAGGCGAGTTGTACCATCCAAGCTGGCAGTTGCTATGAACGCGCTGTCAGAGCTAAAGGCTATGTCTCTGATCCACCAATCTTCGTGCATCAACTCGGCAATGGGTTGTGCAGTGGCCAGATCCAAGAGAACAGCAGTATTGCTCTCAGGCCAACTGAGGACCAGTTTGCTTCCGTCCGGACTAAAGGTGAAGCTTCTCAAGTATGCCCTGGGTTCTTCTAGTTTTGTGAGATAGGCACCGTTCTCTAGATTCCAAATGAGAACTGACGTGGCTGTACGACCCACCAACCAAAAATTATTGGGGGCAAAGGTCAGATTTTTGATTTCCTCGGTTGGGGCGTTGAGTTTAGCCAAAGCGCTACCATCCGCAGTATCCCACAATCGGATCTCCCCTAACTCCCCTGTCGTCGCCAGTATCGCGCCATCCTGACTGAAGATCATCAGCGACGGATTGTCGCTCCGCGTCAAGTTAGCTACCTTACGTCCATCTGCGCGATAAAGAGAGATGGATCCGTCGTGGTGAAGGCCAGCAAACAGTTTTTTTTCGGCGCTAAAAACGAGATCGCTAATCGGTTCGACAGTCTCCAGGTCTATCTTACGACCATCATGTATGTTCCAAAGTTGAAGCGCGTTATCTTCGCGGGTGGCTGCAAAAGCCTCTCCACCATCCGTAAAAATGTGATAGATTGAATCCCCCGCCGAGAGACTATTCAGTTTGTCCCGAGTCACCGAGCTCCACAGCGTGATTGTCCGTGGGTTCTCAGTAACAGTTGTCAAGAACATGCCATCGTCACTGAAGTGGGCCTGTTCCACCCGCTGGGAGTGTTTGAGCTGCATAAGCTCGGAACCACTGATCACGTCAAAAACTTGGACGGTTCCATCCTCCAGAGCCGTCGCCATACGAAGCCCTGCTTCCGTCTGCATCAGCTCCAACACCCGATTCTTCACGCCGATGCTGCTACGGAATGAATTGTTGAGCGCCCGACGGAGACCGGCATCGGCTTCGGGGACGTTCGGAAGGTGGGCGTCCTGGGTAGCCCGAACTGCCTCAATCGCGAGCAACAAACTGAGCTCGGAATCCCTATCCTGGTTTATGGCCCCCTCCGATTGGGCTGCCAACTGCCTTGACAGAGCGATTCTAGCTTCACGTTCAGCTTTGGCTTGGTTTTCCTTCGCAATCTGCTCATTTGCCACGGCTGTTGCTTCTGCCTTTACCGCCCGGTCTAGCAACCATAGCGAAATAACTGTAGCCACAAATAATACCAACACGAAAGTGGCCGCAGCTCCGGCAATGCGCCACCAGGACCGTGACCGTTGCCGTACACTGGCCTGCATAAAGGACAGCTCAGTCTCATTGAGCCATTTGGTATCGTTCGGTGCAGTTGTATTAGGGATTAGTACTTGCTTTGCCCGGCGCATCCGCCGCATCAGCCCAGTTCGTTTGTCATCCACCGGGCACAGCGTCTCCTCCACCTGTGGTAGCCGGGGGTCATCATCCCACAACAAACCTGACTTTTCTTCTGATTCCGCCTTGTCCCACTCCGTAGCGGCTAGGGTCAGCCGGCGCTGCAAGGGCAGGTACTCATCCGCATCCTTCTTCCAGCGCAGCAGCATATCCCAGGCCAGCACGAGGGCATCGTGAGCCGGCTCGACATAGGCTTCACCCTGTGTGCCGTCCGAATGATCCGCCGTGCCCCGCACCAACAACCTGGCCTCCACCAGTCGGTCAAGTACGGTTTGAACTCGAACGTTTTCTTCCTGTGTCGGATAGTCTAACTCGCTCTGTGCAACCCTGCGCCGGGCTAGTTCGCTGCCTTCCACGGCCACCATGCGCAGCATGACCCGTTGCATAGTGAGACGATGGGCGTCGTCGGGCAGGCGATCATGTTCTTCGGTCGCCCGGTTGCGCAACGACCCCACAACTCCGCCCAAGGCTTTGTAGTCCACGCCGGACAGCACCCGGTCGTCCCGCCCACTATGCACATATTTGACATACAATTCGCTCAAGGTGAAAGAGAGCAGGGGCAAGGCACCAGGGGTTTGAATCACTTCTTTGATCAGATCATCCACCAGTTCCGGCGGATCAAAATAGAGCACTTGCACCGAGGCCGGCCCTTCGATCACCTGGCGCAGATCCTCGATGTCCATAGGCGGCACGACGTACCGAGCCGCGGGCCATAGATCGGCCAATGCTCCCTGCTCAGTCTCCTCTTTACGCGTAAACTGAGGTTCAAAATCGGTGCGCAGGGTGATGATCAGACGAAAGGCATCGGGCTGCTCTTGTACGGCTGCGGCCAACAGACCCAGGAATCGCTTGCGTTCATGGTCTTGACAGAGGGTCACCAACTCCTCGAACTGGTCGATAGTCAGGACCAAACGCTGGCCAGGGTGACTCTCGGACCAGCGGTCGACGATCCGGGACAGGGCGTTGTCATCGGCTATGCCCGACAGAGACTCGCCTAGTTCAGCGCGCAGGAGGACAGCCAGGGCTTGAATCGGGTGATCTGTGGGACGAAACGGGGTCAATACTTTGAAGACCGGGTCTGCCGCCAGCGCTTTGTCCTCTGCGGCGAGGAGACGGGGCAACACCCCTGCCTTGACCAGGCTCGACTTCCCAGTGCCCGATGCGCCCAAAACTGCCACAAAGGGCTGCTGATCCACTCTGTCCGCTAACTCCTGAATCTCCGCATCCCGGCCAAAGAATAACTTGGTATGCTTCTGATCGTAGGATTTGAGGCCACGATACGGGTTGGCCTCAGCCGTTAAGTCTGGGGCTGGGGGCAGATTCAGATCATGACCAGGAACCAGGAAGATGAACTCGCCCTTACGGTGTCTATTCAGCGGCCAAAGTCCCGGTGTCTGCTCGTGGTTGGCCTGCGTATCGGCCTGCACCTCCACCTGTTCCCGCAGATATAGGTAGAGTTCGGTGGCGGTAATGACCCCATCACCGCCGTTCTTTGGTATCAGGTCGGCGTCCCCTTTTTCCAGGGCGTCAAACAGGGCCAAGGCGAAAGGGGAATGGGACTGCGGCCTGCCATTGCTTTCCCTGACCCCAATGGTGTTGCCGTTCAGTACATCCAGCGCCTTCTGGTCGTAGGCGGCAGAGGTTAGCACCTGCCAGGCAGGCGAGACCAGATAGCGGTCGTAACGTTCTCTGTAGATCACATCGGGCAGCGCACCGATATTGCGGGTGGCGGACCAGCGAAATGCACCCGCAAAACAGCAGTCCAGGATAGCCAGCATGTGTCGGCAGGGTAGCGCGGTCAACCAACCATGTAGGTCAGTCATGGCCAGCAGACTGGCGGGGTCTTGGGGGTTGGCGTCCTGGGGCACCAAATAACCTCGGGGGCCGTCATCGCCGTCCAAAGCCACACCATGACCGGCGAAATAGAACAGCAGTCGATCATCCTCGCCCAGGCGACTCTCCAACTCCTCCAAGATCAAGCGTAATTGCTGCTGTGTAACCGGTTGTCCGCCGGCCTCTTCTGTCAGAAGGATCGTCTCGTAGCCGTGGGCGGTGCGCAGCAGATCAGCCAGGCGCGTGGCATCATTGACGGCGGTGGTCAGAGGCCGAATACCGTTGCTGTAGGCGTCAATGCCGATGATGAGGGCGATAGAATGGGCGAAGTCGGTCATGAGATCGTGAGTTCCTTTGGCATCACCACATGGAGATAAGTCTGCCGGGTAATTCCGGCTGTTGCGCCAAAAGGCGTCAAGAGTCCACGAGTGGCTACTTGGGGTGGGGACAGCAGCTTTGGCACCATGGTCTCTGACGCAAAGAAGCGCAGCTCATTAATGCCGGGAGCGCCGGTGGCAAAGGGGTACGAATCGGCTGATACCCCCGGCAGCAGACCACGGACCAGGAGAGTATCGTCATCCCAAAGCGAGTCGTAGCGAAATCTGCCATCGGTATCCAGGCGTAACAGGTAGATATACAGAGGTTTGTCGCTTGGATTCGTGATTCGGAAGCTGTACAGAGATCCCTGATGGATACGGTAGCCGACACGCTCATCTACGGTACCAATCTGTAGTGGGTTTTGATGAGCGATCTTCTGCCCAGATCTGATCTCTATGGTGGGGACAAAGTTGCCATCTGGAATGGCCAGGAGCTCTTGCCAATAGGGAAGCTGAATCTCTAACTCCCACAGATCGTCGTTAGAGAGCGGAATGGTGCCTTTATCCAGGGGGATCTGCTTCAGTCTGCCTACGAATTGGAGAATCCTATCGTAATCGTTGTCATGCATGGCGCTTCGGTAGCCAAGGTAAAGCGCCTCCGGGCTGTCAGGTTTCGCCTTGGCTGCCTGCTCTGCGAGGGTTCGGAAGGTCTTCATATCCCCCCGGCGCAGGGCGGCAAAGGCTCGTGCTTTGACTGCATCAAAAGAATCATCTTTCAGCGAGATGACCAATTCGCCTCGATCGTCAAGACCAAACTCGCCGAAATCCGGCGTCTGTTCGGACTTCGAATATTGGCCAACCTGCTGCTGAACGAACAAGGCCAATTCAGAGCCGGTAACAATTCCATTCCCATCCCAATCCGCCTTGCCCCAGTTCAACCCCTCAATCAGCGTCCCCGTAAAGAGCGAGTGTCCCGCCACTGGGCCAGAATCCAGAGCAAGCTGATCACGCTGTGCAGAGGTCATGATCTTCCGGCTCATGCGTCCAGCCAGATCCTGCTCGTATTCCTTTACACCTCGAAACTTCTGCATAGCATTTCCCAGGGCGATACCGCTCTTGCAGGCGTCGAATATCACCAGTAGATGCCTTGCCGCCAAGGTGCCGACGGATTCCAACAGGCTGTTGATCCCGATCAATTCGCTCCACTTGTCAGGATGGGCCTCTACAGGAACAAGGAATCCTGTCTCTTTTTCGTTCTTTCCAACTACATCAACCCGGGTCTGTCCGTGGCCGGCAAAAAACAGGATCAGGGCATCGTCCGGCTCGATCATCTTGCGCAGCGTATCTTCCACCAGAGACCAGATCGCCTCTTTGGTGGCGTCTACGTTGAAGAGTTCACCTGCCATGGTGAATCCAAACTTGTTCACAAAAAGGTCGCGCAACCCGACTGCATCCCCAACCGCATTGCTGAGTTTCGGCAGATGTGCATAGTTGTCAATCCCGATAACAGCCACGAAGGATCGACCTACGGGCGTGAATTTACCCGCTTCCTCGACAGTGCCGATATGACGGGTTTTCTTGGTTGCCATCTGGCTACCTCCTTTGCGCTGGATCAACAAAAGCAGGTAATCGTTCACCCCCCTCGGCCCCCCGGCCCCAATTTTGGGGGAGGTCGTGGACAGGTCCCCCCAAAGTTGGGGGGTCAGGGGGGCGGGGAGTGAACGATTACAAAAGCAGACAAGTGACGATCAGGGTATGACACCAAGCACACCGTTTTGCTCATAACACTCACCGGACAGATTGTACCTGCATGATTGAACATCGCTGGTGTTGCGCAGGTAAATCCCGACCTTCCGCGTGACCTGATTGGGTCGAATCGTTTTTTTCCACTGACTAACGGCAAAAACTGGGTCGGGATGACCGTGGATCCTGTTGCCCCCCACATCATCAATCGCTACATTAGCCTGGCCTGATTGTATGTCAACGGTCACTTTCATTTCATCGGCAGCCTTGGGAAACGTATAGTAATGAAAGAAGTTGGCGGGCTGATCAACTGCATTGTTTAGCTCGATTCGCTCACAATCCAGCCCCACTCGATATATGTTGACCACCATGAAGCCGTACACATTCCTCGGGTTTTGAGCAGCACCGCGCTCTGACGAGGCAAATTGGCCGATATCTGAACTGGCTGACAACTCCAAATCGGGTCCAAAATAGTGACCAATTATTGCCGACACCGTTTCCATGTCTTCCACTGCCGCCGCCTGTCTCAATTGTTCAGCAGCGGCTGCCGGCAAGAATGCCCCCCGATCCAAGACGCCGGAGATCGGATAGACCAGATTTCCCTGCAAATGTTCGGGCAATTCATCCAGGTACGGATTCAACCCCTGATCGAGCAAGTATCCCTTGTCTTCGCCTTCTCCCGCGGTTTCGCCCCCTCTGGATGTTGGCAACAAATCCTGCAATGCCAGCAAATCATCCTGAAACTCATCCACGGGATTGATGGGTATCCAGCCCTTGTCCGTGTACGTGGAGACAAGGATCGGGGAGGCCGCGCCCCGGGAAGATGTGCCAAATGCGTCCATAATGGCATCGGGCGTCCCCATGATCTCAAATGTAATCTGTTCGTTATAGCGCAGGTTATACTGAATTAGGTCGGTCATCGTTCTTCTCCTTTTGGTTCACTATTGGTTGAAATCCACAAGAGCGGCGTGCTGAACATGGCTTATTTGCTGTGATTGACGCAACGAATGCCAAAATCTGGGCTTGGCACGTCACTCCCGGCGGTGGCGCTGAGTGCGGACAAGTCATACTGTCGGGAACGGGTCTGGAACGATCCACCGCGCAGAAAGAGACTCTTGCTGCTATCCTGACCATCCCACTGTTGGTTATCGGTGCCTTCGGGGTCACGCGAATCAGACACTACCGTGCTTGACCACTCCCAGGCGTTTCCAATCAATCCTACGGGGCTGTTTGCCTGGGTCTCCACCAGCATGGCAACCGAGACAACGCCGTTCGTGTCCAGATTCATCTCTGCCGGATCGTACCGGTATCCATCTTCCCCAACCGGGGGATAAACCTCCCTGGCAATCTGCCCCCATTCCTGGGAAGTCGGCAGTCGCTTTCCCAGCCAGCCACAATACTGTTGAGCTTGGAGAGCGCTTACGTTGGTAACGGGAAGATCCCCATTGACTTCTTCAGTTTGGCCCTGCTGGAGAGGATCGCATTTACTGGCCCGTGCGCACATCGCGTAAAAACGGGTCGTCACCTCGTATTTATCCACCATAAGACCGGCACTCTGGACCACTTGCGTCTCTCGACCGACCTGATTGTGCAGGTAGACATTTAGAAGCGCATCAAACTGCCATATCAACAACAACAAGGCCAAAAGCATCCCAAAGGACACGCCCAGAAGCTGTCGGTTACGCCTTTGAGCCACGCCGTGGGCGCGCGAGGCTGTCAGCAGTCTCTCCTCATCTGGACGGAGCGCCCTCGTGCCCGGCAGTCCGTCGCCAACCCGAATCAGATCCGTCTTGTCCAGCACGGGGCCGGTTTTCCCGTCCCGCCATTCAGCGTCCCGGTTTTCCAGGATACGCCGCGCCTGCTGACCCGGAGCGGTGGAACGGGCAAAGCGATCACGCACAAGCGGGGCCAGGGCATCGTGGGCCAGCCGGGTAGAGGGCGCTTGATCTGGCCGCAGCGCGGCCACGTCGGTCAGAAGATAGAGATCCTGCAATGCTGTTGCCAACGCAGGCAAGACGTCCGCCAGATGGGCGTACTCGGTTGCCAATTCGACCTGAGTGCGCTCCCGGGCCGTGCCCAAGGGTGTGGTGTGAAAGTTGAGCAGATCGAGCGCCAGACCAGATTCGACCAGACCGGGCTGTTGCTGCTGAAGTTGGGCCATCTGCTGTTCCAGGAAATCATTGAGCAAAATGCCATTGCGCTTCATTTCCTGATAAAGCGCAATGGAGAAGGTTGGCTGATCGTGGCTCCGAGTTTTAGCTTCCCGCCACATTTTGGTCAACAAAACCTGAAGCGTCGGTGCCACCGCGGCGTCCGCATCCTCCAGCAGATTATCAGCGATCAGGTCGGGCAGACCCGCCTCCACCTGCAACCCATATTTGCGCTGGAATCGGGCGTCCTTTGTGACGCCGGTCACCGCCTCAATCACCCCAGATCGATCCAATCGTCTCACAAAGAATTCATCATAGGCCAGGCGCTTGTCGGCCATCAGCTTTTGAATTTCGGAAAGCCATTCCTTGCGGAAGCCAAGCACCAGACGCCCCTTGGGACGGCGGCCCTTGTCGATCAGCAGGGGCTGCAACAGGTCCAGCAAATCGGCCACCTCCTGATTGCCCTTGTCTTCCTGCTGGGCATAGGCTTCCTCGGCCTGATCCAACACCAGAAGCAATGGCCGTCCCTCATCGGCCTCCAAACGATGCCAGGCATCGACCACCTGTGCCGTCGATGCCTCCCCAAACATTTGGGCCAAGGTGCCCCGCAAGCCGAGAGACGGATTGCGCCGGGCATAACGAACAGTGAACTGACTCTCCAATCGGGGCAGCAGACCGGCGGCCAGCAAGGAAGATTTGCCCACACCGGACTGGCCGTAAAGCAGCAGGATCGGCGGCCCATCCTCGGCGGTCACCGACTCGTACAGGCGGCGAATTTCAGTGCCTCGGCCAAAGAAGAGCTGGGCGTGGATGCGATCATACCAATGCAGATGAAGAAATGGCACCGCCGGCAGATCTTGGGCCGGGGGCTGGGGAAGTTGAAAGAGGGGATCGCCCGCGGCCTGGGGCAAACTCCAGGATCTGATGACTTCAGCGCCGGGGCGGACATGGAGTTCCCAGGGCGGGATGCCTGATTCTGTGTGGGCAGACCCCACAAGGATCACCCCACGATCTGCGGAGGAAGTTCCGGCCTCAACCGCAGCCTGGGCCATGCCAAAGGCGATTCCCAGGTTGAACCCATTCGCCATCCCGGCGTAGAAACGGGCGGCAAATTGGGTCGCTTTCCCGTCGTCAATGGCCTGGCTGGTGGCCAAAACCGCGGCAACACCCGCATCCAGCAAGGCGTCTACCTGGCCCCGGGTCGAGCAGCCGTTGAGGAAAACCAACTGTAAGGCCGCACCTGCCTCTTGGGCCAGGAATCGGGCAAAGGCCGCGGCGTTCATGGGGGCAGGCTTGCCCGCGGCAGATTCAAAGAGAAGTTGATAACTGTCGGCATGGCCGGCATAGTGGAAGAGGGCGATTCGACCCCGGTAGCGACTGGCCTGAAAGAGGTCAAAGATCTCGCCCAGAGTGGCATTGGGGCGCTCGACCAATTCACAGTGGTGGGCCTGGATGGCAGGTGCCAATGCGGCTCGCAACTGGCGCGCCTCTTCGGGCAAATTGCGCAGATAGCGCAACCGATCCTCCCGATCATTGGCATAGGCGAGGACGATCACAGGCGGGTCGGCCATCTATTCTTCTCCTGAATTTTTGGGGGCAGCGAAGAGGCGGGCATAAGGATTGCCGTAATGCTGATAGGCCCCCCAAGAACACTCGTCGTCATATTGGTTCTTTTCAACCTTCTCCCTTGCCGTACGCATAGCTACATACATGGGCTTGGGTGTACCGGCACGTCGGTCATAGGAAGCCGGGGTCAATCGAGAAGTGTACCCTTTCGCCGCATCTTGTTCATTGAACGTGAGTCCCAATAACTCTGCATACAGGATCATGGCAAAATCTCGGGCCGCCCGATCGTTCACCGCCCAGCCGGTGCAGATAAAATTGGTGACCCCTTTGGCAAAAAAGGATTCGGCAAAGGTAGGTGCCAAGCCAGCATCCCGTACCACGGACCGGTCCGAGGTGATGCCCGATTCACAGGCGTTGGACATGATAAAGGCTGGCATGCGTCCAGTGCGCTGAATTTCCTGGGGGGTCATCAGAACGTTGTCGCTAAAGAGCCAGCCCGAATTGACCGGGTTCTGAGGGTCGTATCGACAGTGGCCGGCAAAATGCAACACATCGTAGGATCGGGTCAACAGCTCCCCCAAGACGTTGCCGTGGGTCGCCTCGCTGGGGCCGATCAGCCGCACCACCTCCACCTGATTCTCCGTCCCCTCAAGTTGGTTGACCATCTCGAACAGATCGGCGACCGCCACCCCCTCCGCCCGAGCGCCGGGCAGGTGGGCATCAGACGCCGGATCAGCCACCACCAGAACCCGCAACCGACGCTTGCGAGTGGGGAGTATGTCCGGACGGGGGGCCAAAATCGTGCGCAATTGCCGGGTCAATCCCCGCCCCAGGCCGAGGAAGAGGTCTAGATCAATTTTGGCACCGGGATCTCGTTCCACATCCGTTGGCAGACGAAGCAATTCCCAATGAATGTGAGCCAGTTTGCTGTCCATGCTGACCACCAAGGGCGCGTTTCCAGAGAGATAGCCCATTAAATCTGGCGGAAGGAATTGGCGGGCAAGGATCTCTCCATTACGCGCCCGCTCTTCTTTGCTGCGGCTGGCGGAGAGAGCGGTGTTGGCTTCAATCAATGTGCGCCAGGGGGTGTCGGTCTGGCGGACGGCCACGGCGGCGGTGCTGGTCAGGGCATCAAAGCGAATGGCCGAATCATCAAACTCCGCATGTAGCCGGATAGGTGTTCGGTCCCGCTCCGGCTGATTGGAATCTTGAGATACGGGTGTCTGGTCATCTTTTTTATCACTCATTGCTTGGATAAGTGCCAGATCTGCCTCCAGTTTCTCCGCCAGTTTTGCAGCCTGCAATCTGGTGTGGGTCGTCAGGAGCGTGCGTTGTTCAGCCTCGGCCAAAGGCAAATATTCGATCTGCATGCGCCCTTCCAGATCCAACTTGGCTTGCTTCAGAGCGCTATTGATTTGCAGAACTTTGAGGGGCTTGTCCTGAATGAACGTAAGGCTGATGGCCGGCCCATCCGTATGCTCAAGACCCGTAATCGCCCCCTTGATCCCCCGCATCCAAACAGCAATCACTTCATCTATGGATTCTCCGCCCCGCCCATCGCCCAGAACGACCGTGGCGATCCGACGCATGCCCAAGCGACTCAGGCTCCAACAGAGTTCACGAGTCAGCACCTTCAGTTCCAGCAACCCGAACCGGCCAGGGACGCCTTGCCCTGCTATCACCAGGAACGCTTTTGATTTTCGTCTGGGATCAGGGGCCAGGAAGATAGAGCCAAGATCGCTTCGAATGACATTGCGTTGGATCATCTCAGTAAAGATCGGGCCTGGGTCGCCATCCGGCTGGCGACGGATGCTCTGTTCAAGGGCAGCGAAGGCTCCTTGAGGCTCTTCGCCCAAATAGTTGCCAACCACAATCGCATCATAGTCTGACCCGATGATCTTGGCAATATCCCCCAATTTTACGTCTATCTTCAGCTTGGGCACATCGCCTGGGCCAAGGGAGGCGGGAGGCGGTCCCATCTCTGCGCCATCCAGAACATAGAGGCGGGCCAGCATATCTTCGATCATCCGGCCTTTTTCTGTGGGGGCAACCTGACCCACACGGGTTGCCGAGCGGCGCTGCTCGCCTTGCCAATCTGCAAGAACCGTGCCAAACTCCAATCGTATCCCGTCACGGCGTAGTGTGTGACGGTCGAGCCAAGCGCTCTGGCTGTCTTGGGCAGGGGCTGTCTGCAAGCTCAATCGATTCGCCACAACTCGCCGATTCTCCGGCGACTCGGCCAAGAGCAGGTCAGCCAGCCCCGTCAACAACTGGGGCGCAGAGAGCAGATCCCCGTGCTGGAGCGTATCCAGATAGTAGGTTTCCACACCCAGGGCGCTCATGTCCGCCATCTGACAAGGAGTGCGACCGTCACCATCCCCCAAGGTATAGATCGAACCGATCCCAGATGAATCGGAACCGCTCTGTTGACTGCGGGCCAGGGCGGCCAGGTCGGCTTCCACCACCGTGGGCTGGTGGAAGCCGTTCACACAGAGGATCCGATCGACATGAGCAGGCACCCGGTCCAATTCTGTCCGCAAGGTCCGGGCCTGGATCAGTAAATCTTCTTGAATTTGTACCTGGTCGCCATAGGTCGCCGGGGTATAGAAGGCTTCCCACGCTGAGTTGATGGACGGGGAGGGCAGAAGTTGATAGAAGCTGGGCAGGGATCGGGCCAGGGCCAGGAAGTCCAAGGGACCGTGGCCGACATCCATCGTATCGACCCAATTCACCCGTTCGTTGTGGCCGGCCAAGGCCTGAACATAGGCCAAGGATCCGTACACGGGGCTTCCCAGGAGCAACGTGCGGCCCTTCACACATTGAGGATAGCGGGCCTGGACCAGCAGCGCCACCAAGCCACCCTCTGCTACGCCCACAAGATGGACAATTTCGTTTGAAGAGAAATTTCGTCGCAAGTAGGTATAACACTCGGTCGCTGCCAGATCCAGACTTTTGCGCCAGTCATAGGCGAAGACCTTTACCCGAAAGGCATGGGCAAGACTCAACATCAATTCGCCGTAGAATCGTTTGAGTACACCCCCCGTCTTGATCTGGTATTGTGGATCGGCCTCGACTACCCCGTCCTTTGCCAGCCGCAGCCGTTGGAGCTTGCCCTGGATCACCGCCTGGGCGTCCAGCCAGATCCGTTCACAGCTACCGTTGGCCTGCACAGAATGAAGTTCTGTGCCCAACAGCCCAGGGATAACCACCAGATTTTCCCGTCTCTCCGGCGCACTCTGGAAACGTTCTTCCCTGAGGAGACGGCATCGAATCGCCCGGTGACGCAAGCGTGCGTAGCATTTTTCGCCAAAGGCCGTGTTCAGACGCGCCTCATCCATGACCGATGCATTGGTGAGAAGGTCCACCATCTCGTCCCCGTCTGCCTGGTTAAACAGATTCAGGAGGTCTGTGATAGCTGCCATGTGTTCGTCTCCGATTGATCTATTTTGTGTATAACCAACCTATTCTGGATTGGCGCAAACGTTTCTTGAGAACATTCTATGGCTCAACACGCACATGAACCTGGGCGGTTGTCCAAAACTGCTCGGGGAATTGGGGTTCGGGTGCCCCCAGCATGGAGGCCTTTCTGGTCAACCCGGTCAGCGGTGGCAGTTGCATGGCGTCATAACTGCTAGTTGTCTCGGTGGTGGCAAAGACTTTGAAGATGTCTTCCGCTACCGTGGCACCTGCCGGGAGTTCGGATCGGAAGGCGGGCAGTTGCATGGGGCTGCCGGGCAGGTCGGATCGAGGAAGCAACAAGGTCTCACCCGGTCCAAGTTCGAACTGCTTGGCAGCGTCCTTCGGATCAGGGATCATGCGACTGATACTCCAATCCGACGAGAGGTTGAGTACAGTAATATTGAGCGTGCGCCGACGGGTCTGCTCGATATGCCAGCGGCTGTCACTGGGCTGGTCCGCAACGGGTTCAAATCGGTTGCGGATGCGCAAGTAGTAGATTTGCTTGCCCGACTTCACAGTGGCGACACCGCTGGCAAGACTGAGTGGGGTATCCAAGGAGTCCATCAACGTCACCTCCAACCCCTCGGCCAGGAAGGAGGCCAAATCAGGGTTTTGCAAGGACGCCACATTGCGGAATTTGGTCAGATGGGTCAACACATCGAGCAGGTACAAGGGATCGCTAATGGGCGTAAGTGGCAAGTTCGAGATGGGCTGGCCAAGGCCGTTGCGAATTTGGTACTGATCCTGGTCAATCACTGCCACCCAAAAGTCAGCGGATTCCCCGTCTTTCCCCAGTCGTACAAACTGATCTGCCCCTTCTGCCAGGGCAGTGGACAGGGCGGATAGGGCGGACGTTTCTATATCCGCCGATGCCCCGCCGCCCCGCATGGCACGAACCACCCGTTGTTGGCTCGTGCCTGGGTCGAACAGGAGCGCCTGATCGCCAACTTTCACAGCATCAGCCCCCAATTGACGCAGGAGGGTGGCCCACGAAGACGTGTTGCTGCTCTCGGTCACCTCTACCACCGCCAACCGCTCATTTGTCTGCTTAAAATCAGTCACGCCCGCCGGGTAGATGAAGAATTTTGCCCCCACGCCCACGCCGCCAGACTGGTCCACCTCTAACTGCACCCGCTGGCCTTCCACTTTTAGCACATTGATGCCAGACGGCAGGGCAATCGTGGCGTCGCCGAATATGGCCCGATCACCGGCACCCTGTAGCAAAGGCGTCTGGGCAGTGTTCAAAGTCTTGACCCGTGAGACAACTTGTTGGTGTACCATCTCCCAGTTTCGCATTGGTTTTTGCAACGTATCCCACAGCCAATAGGTCAGGTAGCCGTGTCGTTGTCCACCAGGCGTCGGACCCTCGGTCGCCAATTCCAAAGAGCGACAGGCAGAAAGAAAGGTGTAGCCGGTGGGATCGGGCAGCCAGCCTTCAACCACTGCGGTACTCCGCGTCCCCTGACCTTTCCACCCGGCCACCAGATCATCTGGAGAAGCCACAAGATCCACAGGTGTGCGCTGGACCGAGTCTATTTCGTGGCTGCCTCGCACAGCGATCCCGATCTGATCTTCATCCTCAATTCCCCGGTTGGCTCCCCCCGAATGGCAACTGTCCATGACCAGCGTGACGTAGAGATCCTTATCCACAAGCGATTGGAGCAAAGCGGCGATTTCCAGATCCCGGATATACCGATCCTCCGGGTTCGTCAAGTTTTCGATCTGTCCGTAATCAGTCGGAACCAGGGACTCGTCCAGCCCTTGGTCGCCCTTCACATCTGGATAAAGGGTCACTGCTCGCCCGCCGTGGCCCGAATAATGGATGTAGACTTGATCCCCCGGATGAGCAACCTTGCCGATCTGCCGAAAGGCCGCCACGATGTTGGCTTTGGTCGGCCAGCTAGTTTGCGGTTCCGTTGGCTCACTCCCGCGTCCCGATGCCGTGAGCTTGGTAATCCGAACTTGCGGGCCAACAACCTGTGTACTCAAAAACTTTTCCATCAGTTCGACGTCACTGACACATCCCTTCAGGTTGCCATAGCAGGGCAAGGCGTCGATTGTTCGATCCATGTAGCAGTTGATGCCGATCAGCAATGCATGAAGAGTAGTAGGCTGGTCGCTCATGGTGTTTCTCCTTTTTTCTGTGTGATAGGTGTGAACCGTCGCATCTGATGCATGGCATCAAAAGGTAGAGAGGGAAATGACAAGATTTTCATGGGCGCAGACAACGACGGGTAGAGCAAAGATGACTACGGAAGCGGACGAGATCCACAGTAACACGAAAGATCTGTCTGAGATCTATCCAACATCTATCCAA
>JAGNDO010000138.1 GCA_018003515.1 Caldilineaceae bacterium | reverse complement strand
CAGCACTTCCATGGTGCGGTTCTCTTTTTCCTCCACCACGGCCTGCATCAAATAGCCGGAGGTGGTGAAGATGGTCAAAATGAAGCCAAAGCCCAGGATGGCGGGCATAAAGGCGTTGATGAAGAGAGAGAAATCCATGGGCTGACGGCCTCCGTCGGCCTTGGGCAACACAAAATCGGCCCCGGCGGTCAGGCGGCGGGCCACCTCTACGGGCAGATCCCGCACCAGATTGGCTTGCAGGAAATCCCGGAAGGTGCGCTGGGCCACGCCCGTGGGGGCGCGGTCCGCGTAGACCAGACGCACCCGGCCCGTGGTGGCGTAATCCTCGGCCACCACGTAATACCCCTGGATCTCCCCTCGGTCCAGGGCGGCTTGGGCGGCGGTCTCGTCGGCATAGGCGATCAGGGCGACCGCGTCGTCTGCGGCCACGGGGGGCAGGCGGTCCGGGGAGACTTGGGATAAGATCTGGCCCCGGTCCACATAGCCGATCGGGGCCGTGTTGGTCTCCATGCGGGCCACGAAAATGCCCACCACGGCGATCAGGCCGATGATGAAGGGTAAGGTCAACATGCTGAGCAGAAAGCGGCGGGTGAAGACCAGTTTGCTATATTCAAAGGTGATCACATGGCCGATCTTGGCCAAATTCCAGGGTAATCTCACTCTGCCCCCCCTGACTCGTCCGCAGGATCTTCCCGTGATTCACCCCCCCGCACCACGCGGATGAAGATCTCGCTCAACGAAGGCGTGGCGATCTCGAAATAGTGGACATCCACGTCCGCGGCCAGCAAGGCCCGCAGCACCTGGTTGGGGGAGGTGTCGTCGTCCAGCCGCAGCTTGATGGCCCCGTTGTGGGGCAGCACCTCGGCCACCCCCGGCACGCTGGCCAAGATCTCTGGGCGGGGGTCGGTGGTCTGCACCAGCACCTCGTGGCCGGAAAAGCGGCGGCGCACCTCGGCCAGGTTGCCGTAGAGCACCCGCCGCCCCCGGTTCACCAAGAGGATGCGGTCGCACAGCTCCTCCACCTGATGCATCTGGTGGGTTGACATGATCACCGTCACCCCGGACTCGTTCAATTCCCGCAGCAAGTCCTTTACCAACTCCGTGTTCACCGGGTCCAGGCCGGAGAAGGGTTCGTCGATGATCAGCAGTTCGGGCCGGTGCAAAATGGTGGCGATGATCTGGGCCTTTTGCTGCATGCCCTTGCTCAACTCTTTGATCTTCTTGGTGCGGTGCTGGATCAGGTCAAAGCGCTCCAAATAACCCTCGGCCCGCTCCCGCACCTCGGCCACGGACAGCCCTTTGAGGGTGCCCAAATAGGCCAAACTGCGCTCCAAGGGCATCTCCCGATACAGCCCCCGCTCCTCGGGCATATAGCCGATGCGGTTCTTTTTGGCCTCGTTCATGGGGCCGTCAAAGACGGAAATCTCGCCGCTGTCGGGCTTGAAAATGTCCAACATCATGCGGATGGTGGTGGTCTTCCCCGCCCCATTGGGGCCGAGCAGGCCGAACATTTCGCCTTTTTTTAAATCAAAGGTCAGATCGTCCACAGCCAAATTGGGGCCAAAGCGCTTGGTAACGTGGGACAGGTCAACGACGGACATAGGGAACTCCATTAAAATGAGTGGGTAGGATCAGTGGTCTTTTGCCAGTATACTTGTCCCTGATCAGATTGTAAACTTGGCGTAACGCCCTCTGGGTCAGTTGCATCTAATGGGCAGATCATCCGATGGATGACCGCATTCCATTATTTACCTCTGAGGAGAGACCCATGATTAAAGTAAACGAACACAATATTGACCGGATTGTGCGTTTTGTCGTCGCCGTGGCCCTGATCTTCTGGGCCATGTTCCAGTGGCCGGTTGAATTGGCCATGCCCTGGGCATTGATCGCCTATTTGGTGGGGGCCGTCTTCATCGTCACCTCCGTGATCGGCTTTTGCCCTCTCTATGGCATCCTGCGCATCTCCACCGTGGGCAAGCAGAAGTAGTTGACTTGGTGGTTTCTAATCCCATATCACGCAAAGAGCGCAGAGGCCATGTGGCCTCTGCGCTCTTTGCATTCCCATTCCTCGTTCCCACGCTCCGCGTGGGAATGCAGTCGGGCGCTCTGCGCCCCTCGGCGCAGAGCGCCAAAAACCGCTCCCACGCGGAGCGTGGGAGCGAGGCCAAACCAGCGGGGGCGGGTTGACTCGCTGCGGTTTCGATACGCCGCCGAGTCCGTGAATGGTTAGCGGAGATCTCGGCGGCGGCTACTCAACCTGCGCTGGCCCCAGTAGACCAAAAACTTGACGACTGCACAATATGGGCGTAAACTGCCAATTATCTAAACCGGATTAGTAACCGGGCAGTCACCGTCAATTTGGGCAGAAATGTCGCTTGTTTTGGAAAAGAAATTATGAGAGCAAATATCAACACAACCACCTTGATCGCCCGTAGCCATCGCTTATCCGCCCGCTATACGGCTCTGCACCACCGCAATTTTCGCCTCTTCTGGTTCGGCCAGATGATCTCCTTGGTGGGCACGTGGATGCAAAACGTAGCCCAGGGCTGGCTGGTCTATCAGTTGACCGGGTCGGCCCTGGCTTTGGGCATGGTGGGGGTGGCGACCTCCCTGCCCGTGCTGGGGTTGGCCCTCTATGGCGGGGTGATCGCCGACCGCTTTAACCGACGCAATATCCTGATGGTGACCCAAACCGCCGCCATGATCCAGGCGTTGATCATGGCCGGGCTGATCTGGGGCGGCCATATTCAGGTCTGGCATGTCTATCTGCTCTCCTTCACCTTGGGCATTATCAACGCCATCGACACCCCAACCCGCCAGGCCTTTGTGGTGGATCTGGTGGCCAAGCAGGATCTGCCCAACGCCGTGGCCCTCAACTCCACGGTCTTCAACCTGGCCCGGGTGATTGGGCCGGCCGTGGCCGCCATCCTGATCGCCAGCGTGGGCATCGCCGCCGCCTACTTTATCAACGGCCTCACCTTTATCGCCGTGCTCATCGGCCTGTGGATGATCAACATGCCCGAAGGCATCATCCGCTCCACCACCCGCTCGGTCAAGGACAACCTGGTCGAGGGCTTCACCTACATCCGCTCGGACCCGCCCACCCAGGCGTTGATCGGTATGGTGGCGGTGATTGGTCTCTTCGGCATCCCCTTCACGACCCTCATGCCTGTCTTTGCGGACGCCGCTCTGCACACGGATGTCAACGGCTACGGACTGCTCCTCAGCGCCACGGGCGTGGGCGCGTTGATCAGCGCCTTCACCCTGGCCTCGTTTAGCAACATGAAGGGCAAGGGCAAATTCCTGACCGTGGGCGACCTGGTCTTTCCCCTCATGCTGATCGCCTTCAGCTTTTCCCGCAGCATGCCCGTGGCCCTGATCCTGCTGGTGGGCATCGGCGGCTTCCTGGTTTTGCGGGCCGCGCTCAGCAACATCCTGCTCCAAACCACTGTCCCCGACGCCCTGCGCGGCCGGGTGATGAGTGTCTACATCATGATGTTTTTCGGCATGACCCCCTTGGGCAGCTTCCTGGCCGGGGCCATTGCCGAACGCTTTGGCGCACCGGTAGCCATTGCGTCCGGTGGGGTGATCGTGTTTATCGCTGCTATTTTTGTTTTCGTGCGTTTTCCCTCTTTGCGCCGGTTGGAGTAATGCAAAGCACGGGCATAAAAAGAGCGGATGGGGCATTGCCCCATCCGCTCTTTTTATGCCCGTGCTTTGCATTACGGCGCATCGCCCCAACGCCGGTCCGTCTCGTGTTCGCCTCGCTTCATCGCCAACAACAGCGCGTCCTGATCGATGGGCAGGGAGGTGCAGCGCACGCCCACGGCGTTGTAGATGCCGTTGGCGATGGCCGGGCTGATGGGGACGGAGCTGATCTCTCCCACGCCCTTGGCCCCGTACGGGCCGGCCGCGGCCGCGTGTTCCACGATGAAGTTGGTCATGTGGGGGGTCATCTTGATGCCGGGCATCTTGTATTGACCCAACCGGGTGGTCCACGGCACGCCGTTCTCCACGATATAGTGCTCGGTGAGGGCGTTGCCCATGCCCATCACAATGCCGCCCTCGATCTGGCCGTTCAGGCTCAGGGGGTTGATGGCCCGACCCACGTCATGGGCGGTGATCACCCGCTCTACGGCCACCTCGCCGGTCTCCGTGTCCACGCTGACCAGGGCGGCGTGGACCGCATAGCTGAAGGCAAAGTGCATGTCCCCACCCGTGCCCAAAGGCTGGGTCTTGGGGGCCCAATACTCGTACTGCAACTTGGCGTCCCGGCCCTCGGCCAGCATGGCGTTGACGGCTTCGGCGAAGGAGACGGAGCGAATGGCGGATGGCGAATGGCGAGACTCATCGGGCATCCCGCCGCCATTCGCCATTTGCCATTCGCCATCCGCCCCCCGCACCTGGGCCAGTCGGGCCTCGTCCACATACGCCAGCCCTTCGTGGAAGGTGATGACGCTGGGCGGGACGTCGAACTTTTCGGCCAGGACGGATTGTAGCCGTTCCCGCATGGTGCGGGCGGCCAGGCGGGCGGCGTTGCCGCTGACGTAGGTCTGGCGGCTGGCCGTGGTCGGGCCGCCGTCCGGGGTGAGGTCCGTGTCCATGACCAGGACCTTCACCTTGTCGAAGGGCAGCCCCAACTCCTCTGCGGTGCAGGCGGCCAGAACGCCGATCAAGTTCTGGCCCATCTCCGCGCTGCTGGTGCGGATGGCCGCGGTGCCGTTGGGGAAGACCTCCACCTCGGCAGTCGCCTTGTCCGGCGCACCCCCGCCCAACCCGGTGTTTTTGTACCCCGCGGCCACGCCCCAAGCATAGCGTTTGGATCCGACAGTCACAGGGGACCAGGGATTCTTAGACTGAGATTGAGAGATTGAGAGATTCGGAGATTGTTCGCCCGCCCCAATCTCCGAATCTCCCAATCTCCCAATCTCCCCCTCCACTTTTTCAAGACACTCCAACAACCCCACACTCTCCTTCAACGGCTGGCCCGTGGCGGTCATGGTGCCGACGCGCATGGCGTTTTTGCGGCGCAGTTCCACCGGGTCCATACCCAGGGCCTCGGCCAGGATGTCCATGTTGCTCTCCACGGCGAAGGCAGACTGGGTGACGCCGAAGCCCCGGAACGCGCCGCAGGGGGCGTTGTTGGTGTACATAGCATAGCAGTCGATCTGGGCGTGATCCATGACGTAGGGGCCGGTGGCGTGGGTAGTGGCCCGGGTCATCACCTTTTCGCCCAGACTGGCATAGGCGCCGCTGTCGCCGTAGAGTTCGGCCAGCACCGCGGTCAACGTGCCGTCCCGCTTGGCCCCGGTCTTCACCTTGATGATGGTGCCGTGGCGTTTGGGATGGAAGCGCAGGCTCTCGTCCCGGCGATAGAGGATCTTGACCGGTCGGCCCGTGATCTGGGCGGCCAGGGCGGCGTGGAGCTGACCGGCAATGTCTTCTTTGCCCCCAAAGCCGCCGCCCATCACCGTGCCCCGCACCCGCACTTCGTCTTCCCGCAAACCCAGGCTCTTGGCCACCTGGTGACGGTCGCTATAGGGGATCTGGCTGCCCACATAGATGGTCATCTTGTGATGGTCTTCGTCATAGCCCGCGGGCACGGCGATGGAACACTCCGGCTCCATAAAGGCGTGCTCGGTCATGGGCGTGCGATAGGTGCGCTCGATGATCACATCGGCCTGGGCGAAACCCTCTTCCACATTGCCCTGACGCACCTTGATATGCTTGAGCAGATTGCCCGTGGGCCGGTCCGGGTGCAGAATGGGGGCCTCCGGGCTGCGGGCAAAGACCGGGTCGGTGATGGGGGCCATGACCTCGTAGTTCACCCGGATGGCGGCCAGGGCGGCGTGGGCGATCCCCTCGCTCTCCGCCACCACCAGGGCGATGGGGTCCCCGGCGTAGCGGGCGGGGAACTTGCCGCCGGCGAAGACCGGCCAATCGTTCTCCACCAGCCCATGCCGGGGGTCGCCGGGCACGTCTTCGTGGGTCAAAACCTTCACCACGCCGGGCAAAGCTGCGGCCGCGGCGGTGTCGATGGACAGAATTTTGGCATAGGCATGTTCGCTGCGCAGGGTGGCCCCGTACAACATGCCCTCGAAATTGTAATCGTCCGTGTAAAGGGTGACACCAGTCACCTTTTCGATGGCGTCCGGGCGCAGGCGGGGCTGGCCGATATGCTCCAGGGGTGTCACCACATCGGGCAGCACGGGCATGGGCATCTCCCCCGTGCGCATCTTCTCCCCCGCCGCCTTCACCGCGCTGATGATGGACGTATAGCCCGTGCAGCGGCAGAAGGTATCCTTGAGGCAGTGCTTGATATCCTCGTCGCTAGGGTCCTGGTTTTCATCCAGCATGGTCTTGGCCTGCATGATGAAGCCGGGGGTGCAGAAACCGCATTGGGTAGCGCCGTGGACCGCAAAGGCTTCTTGCAGGGGGTGGAGGGCGTGTTGCGTGTTGCGCGTTGCGTGGTCAGTTTCGCCATTCGCCATTCGCCATTCATCGGCCACGCCCTCGATGGTGAGGACGTCCGCGCCCTGGGCTTTGAAGGCCGGGTAGATGCACGAGTCCACGCTCTTGCCGTTGACGATCACGGTACAGGCCCCACACTCGGCCTCGTTGCAGCCGATCTTCGTGCCGGTCAGCCCTAGATCATAGCGCAACACCTGGGCCAGATATCGGTTGGCGGGCACATCCAAGGTGTGTTCCACGCCGTTGACGGTCAGTTTCAGTTCACTCATTGGGTTCTCTCCCTACAAAACTAAGGCGCAAAAGTGCGTTGAAAATCGGATTGGGTTATGGTACACTGCTGACAGCGCAGGCAATTCTCGTTCAAGTGAGGCAAAATATGTTCAAAGTCAAAGGCATGTATAACGGTGTGACAGTTGATCTGCTGGAACCGGTCTCGATTCCGAGAAATACAGAAGTTGAAGTGAGGATCGAATCTGTGCCAATTTCGGCCTCTTATGATAAAGATGCTCACCGGATATTCTTGGAACATCTGTTGGAAATCGGCATGATTACCCACATCCCGTCAGGTGAAGTCGATCCAACTCCGTTTGAGCCGATGGTTATACCGGGTAAACCAATTTCTGAGTCCATTATCGAGGATCGAGGATGAGCGCCTTCTATCTGGACAGCAGCGCAATTGCCAAGCGGGCATGGTTCAGCGGGATAGTTGAGCACGTTAACAATTGAATGAGGAGGGAAAGCAGCACTTCGTGTAAAGTTCCGGTGTTGGGTCAAAACATCGGGATCATACAAGGAGGCTACTTTCCCATGAC
>JAGNDO010000016.1 GCA_018003515.1 Caldilineaceae bacterium | reverse complement strand
AACTCTATCACTCCATTCAGCTCCTGTTTCACCAGTTGTTTCAGCAGTTAGGCTTTGCTATATGAGCTTTTTCGTTCTTACAATATCGACAATTCTTTGTCGATCTCGGCACCCTTAGTGCCTAATCAACCAATCAACCAATAACCCAATAACCCAATGCCCAATTCCACCAATACCTCCGTCACCTACGAATACTCCCTCCTCATCCGTCACCCTGCGGGTGAGCGACTGTTGCTCTTGCCCAAGGGGGACGGGTGGATCCTGCCCTGGTTTCGCCACAAACAGCGCCATTTTTGGCAAGAGGTGGCCCATATCAACGCCGGGGTGATGGAGCTGCTGGGGCTGCGCGCCATCACCCTGCGCTGTCTGGACACCCATTATGATCCCGCCCAGGATCGGGTGCGCAGTCTCTACGTCTTGGAAAGCCAGGATGCCGAGTGGATTCCCCCGACCGGGGCGCGCTGGGCGGACGCCGCGGATCTGGACGCCATCTCCCTGGCCCAGCCGGAGCTGACCGAGCTGTTGTACACCTGGCTTGATTTCTGCCAGCGCACCGTTACCCCGCCCAACCGGGCCGCCTGGTACGAGCCGGGCTGGTTTGCTCAGGCCGAAAGCTGGATGGCCCTGGCTCTCTCTCAGATCGGGCGCACCCTGACCGGTCCCGTGGTCCAGGTGCGGTCGTGGCAGCGCTCTTGCCTGTTGCAGGCCCAGACCGACGCCGGACCGGTCTATTTCAAGGCCGCCCCGCCGGTCTTTGGCCACGAACCGGCCATCACCCATGCCCTGGCCGCCCGCTATCCCCAGCACATCCCCACGGTGCTGGCCCGGCATCCCCGCCAGCCCTGGTTCCTCATGGCCCAGGTGGACGGCATCAGCCTGACCCAGCGCCAGGACATTGCGGCCTGGGAGAGCGCCTTGCGCACCTTCGCCCTGATCCAGATCGACCTGGCGGGTCGGGTCGAGCGCTTGGTGGAACTGGGCTGCCCCCAGCGCAGGCTGGAAGAGATGGCCGACCAAATGGCCCAGCTTTTGGATGATTCAGCCTTGCTCTTGCCCAATCGCCCCGCCGGGCTGGGGGACGAGGATCGGGCGACCATCCGGGCCATGCTGCCTGCCCTGGGACTCAAGACCCAGCGTCTGGCCCAGATCAAGTTGCCCCAAACCCTGGAACATGGGGATTTTTGGCCCGGCCAGGTGCTGATCGTGGAAGACGAGCCGTCCGCTCCGGCCCAAAACAGCGGACGCGTCCCGGCTCGCCAGCCGTCCGCGCCCCCCAGCCACCCAGTCTTCATCGACTGGTCCGACTGCTCCATCGCCCACCCCTTCTTCAGCCTCAGCCTCTTCGACGACATCGTGGAGATGGAAGGCTATCTGTCCGATGTGCCCAATCTGCGCGAGCGGCTGCGCAACGCCTATCTGGGGCCGTGGACCGTCTACGCCCCTATGGCCGACCTGATCGAAGCCTTCGAACTGGCTCGCCCCCTGGCCGCCATCCACAACGCCCTGATCTATCAACAGTCCATCCTGCCCGGCATGGAACAGCGCTGGGAAATGCACTACATGCCCTCTTTTTTCTTGAAGAAGTTGTTGCGTAACTATGATCGGGCTGTTGTGATCTGAGGAAGGCAAAAGGCAAAGTGCAAAAGGCAAAAGGTTTGGGTCGAGGGACGGGTTCTCGTTTTTGCGAACTGTGTTGGGGCGAGAACCCGAGTAATTGAGAAGATCGGGCAAAAGACAAAAGCGGCACTGGAAACCCCAATAGGTTCACAACCACACCCCTTTGCCTTTTGCCTTTTGCACTTTGCCTTTTGCCTTTAAGGAGAAGCGTATGGGCGGCGTCATCGCAGCCGGAGACAGCCAAACCGCAGCCGCTGGCGCAGCCATCCTGGCCCAGGGCGGCAACGCGGTGGATGGGGTGGTGGCCGCCGCCTTTGCCTCCTTTGTGGCCGAAAGTGTCCTGGTCAACATCGGCGGCGGCGGCGTGGGGCTGGTGTATGATCCCCAGGCTGGGGCCACGGCCTACGACTTCTTCAGCACCATGCCCTCCGGCCTCCTCACCCCCACCGCCGACTTCCGGGAGATCATCCTGGACTTTGGGCCGACCACCCAATCCTTCCACATTGGCCGGGCCAGTGTGGCCGTGCCCGGCGTGGTGGCCGGTCTCTGCCGCATGGCCCAGGATCGGGGACGCCTGCCCCTGGCCCAACTCCTCCGCCCCGCCGTGGAGCTGGCCCGCAACGGGGCCATCCTCTCCCCCGGCCTGGATTTTGTGGCCGGGCTGCTCACCCAAATCTTCACCGACACCCCTGGCCTGGCCGCCCTTTATGCCCCCACTGGACGTATGATCCGGGCCGGGGATGCCATCCGCCTGCCCCAATTGGCCGATACCCTGGAGCGGTTGGGGAAAGAAGGGCCTGATCTCTTCACCACCGGGTCCGTGGCCCAGACGATCTTATGTGATCAAGCGGCCCACGGTGGCCTGATCACCCATTCGGATCTAGCCACCTATCGGGTGCGCACCCAGCCCCCCATCACCGTGGCCTATGGCGGCCACACCATTTTGCTGCCGCCCCCCTCCTCCGGCGGCGGTGTCCTGATCGCCTTTGGCCTGCGCCTGTTGGATGGCTTGGACCTCTCCCCCCTTGCCCACAACAGCCCCGCCCATCTGCGCATCCTGGCCGAGACCATGCGCCAGACCAACTTGGCCCGCTCGGAATGGGAGCGCACCATCGGCCCAGACGCTGCCCGCATCCAGGCTTTTCTGGACCCGGCCCACGTGGCCGGGTACGCCCATTCCCTGGGGGCCGCCCTCGCCGGATCACCCATGCCCCCGGACCCCGCCCACCCCAACGGCCATCGGGACACCACCCACATCAGCGTGGTGGATGACGACGGGCTGATCGCCGCGGTCACCACCTCGGCGGGGGAGAATGCGGGTTTTGTGGTGGGGGAGACCGGGGTCTGCCTCAACAACATGCTGGGGGAGATCGACCTGCACCCGGCCGGCTTCCACCGCTTGGCCCCGGGCACCCGGCTCACCACCATGATGAGCCCGGCCATCGTCCTGCGGGATGGTGCGCCCATCCTGGCCGTGGGCAGCGGGGGCAGTAGCCGCATCCGCTCGGCCATCCTGCAAGTGATCAGCAACGTCCTGGACTTCAACCTGCCCCTGGCCGACGCCGTCACCGCCCCCCGCATCCATTTTGAACACAACATTCTCCAGATCGAAGGCGGCATCCTCCAAAGCACGGTGGACGAAATGCGGGCAACCGGCTACAATGTGGTTCACTGGCCCGACCGCAACATGTACTTCGGCGGCACCCACGCCGTGGCCCTGGACGGCGGCACCCTGATCGCCGCCGGGGATCCCCGCCGGGGTGGGGCGGTGGCGGTGGTGTGAAAAAATGCACAATAATCAATGGACAATGCACAATGATGCATCGTGACACCCAATCCAAAATCGGAAATCCAAAATCCAAAATCGTGGTCTCTGGGTTGATCAATATTGAGACGACGGTGCGGGTGGAGGGCTTTCCCATCGACTACACGCCTGTGCGCTATCCCTTCTTTGGCGTACAGAGCAGCGTCTCCGGCGTGGGGTACAACGTGGCCAAGGCGTTGACCACCCTGGGTGACGAGGTGCGCTTTCTCTCGCTGATCGGCGACGACAACGCCGGGGGGTTGGTGACGGCCGCGCTGGCCGCAGATGGCATCCCCGCCGCCGGAGTGTTGCCCCAACTGGCCCAGACCGCTCAATCCGCCATCCTGTACGATCCCACGGGACGGCGCATGATCAACACGGATCTGAAGGATGTGCAGGAACAGATCTATCCGCCGGATCAAGTGCGGGCCGCCCTAGCCGGGTGTGACATGGCCGCCCTGTGCAACGTCAACTTTTCCCGGCCCATGCTGGCCCATGCCCAGGCCGCCGGCGTCCCCATCGCCACAGATGTCCACACCATCGCCGACCTGGACGACCCGTACAACCGAGACTTCATGGCCGCCGCCCACCTCTTGGCCATGAGCGACGAACACCTGCCCGTTTCCCCTGAAGCGTGGGTGGGGCAGTTGGTCAATCGCTATGGCACGCAGATCGCCTTGGTCGGTCTGGGCGGGGATGGGTGTCTGCTGTGGGTGAAGCGGGACAACTTTCTGGAGCGCATTCCCGCCGTCTTCACCCGGCCCGTGGTCAACACCATCGGGGCCGGGGATGCCCTCTTTTCCAGCTTTCTTCACTTCTTCGCGGCCACGGGGGATCCCTACGCCGCCATTCAGCGGGCCGTGATCTTCGCCTCCTTCAAGATCGGCGAAACCGAGGCCGCCGCCGGTTTCCTGGACGAGGCCGGTATGACCCAGTTCGTCCCAAACCTATCGCAACAATCCAAAATCCACAATCCACAATCCACAATCCCATGACCCTTCTCATCCTTCTCACCATTTCCTATGCCCTCGGCTGTCTCACCCCTGGCTATTACCTGGTGCGCTGGCGCACGGGGCAGGATCTGCGCGCCCTGGGCAGCGGCGGGGTGGGGGCCACCAACGCAGGGCGGACATTGGGCAAGTCGGGCTTCTTCATCACCGGCGTGGGGGATGCGGCCAAGGCGGCCCTGGCCGTGGGGCTGGCCCGCTGGCTTCACCCGGCAGATTGGGTGTGGATGCTGGCCCTGCTCGCCGTGGTGGCCGGCCATATTTGGCCCATGCAGTTGGGCTTTCGGGGCGGCAAAGGCATCGCCTGTGGCATCGGCGGTCTGTTGATCTTTGACCCCCTGCTTTTTGTCGCCCTCCTCGGCCTCTTCGTGATCCTCTACTTGATCGTCCTGGCCGTGCCTCGCTTGCGCCGACTTCCCCGCAATTACTACCTCCCCGGCGTCACCATCATCCTGGCCGCCCCCGTCTACGCATGGATCATGGGTCACTCTCAGCCCGCGGTTGCCCTCATCATCCTGCTCGTGATCCTCCTCCTGTGGGCCAACCTTTCCAATATGCGGAAGCTATGGCGGGGCAGGGGTGAAAGGGTGAAAGGGTGAAAGGGTGAAAGGGTGAAAGGGTGAAAGGGTGAAAGGGTGAAAGGGTGAAAGGGTGAAAGGGTGAAAGGGTGAGCGAAGATCTTACCGCATCACGCATCACTCATCACGCCCTGATTGTGAAAAAATGCACATTTGTTTTTGGACTAAACCGCATTAGGTGATATACTAAATTCACGTCCGAGCGCGGCACCCAAGAGTGTCGGACGATCCAGATCCCACCAATGGGGGTGGGCGGAAAGTTCCCGCAGTAGAGGAGTTCTTGTGAACATGCGTCGAGTTGTAATCCCTATGGATGGCAGCGATTTTAGTTGTGGCGTCTTGCCTTTTGTGCAGAGTTTTTTGGACCCGGCACAGACGGAAGTGGTGTTGCTGACGATCGTGACCCGGGATCCGAACGGTGTTTCGGGCCGGTCGGAGCCTTTGCGGGCACCCAATGCGTTCGCGTCCCAATCGAATATGGGCAGCGATGATCGCCAGCTTGCCCGCCGCTTTATCTATGCCAGCCAGGAGTGGGACAGTGCGGTGGCGGATGCCAAGGCGGCTCTGTCGCCCATGGTCAAACAGTTGCGCAACGCCGGTTTCGAGGCCAAGAGCGAGGTGAAGTTTGGCCATGATGTGGCCGACACCATCGCCAGCTTTGTCTCCACCGGGGCGGCGGACATGGTGGCCATGTCCACCCACAGCCGCAGCGGGTTGTCCCGCATGGTGCGGGGCAGCGTGGCCGAAGAGGTCATGCGCCAGGTGAAGGTGCCCGTGATCATGATGCATCCGGCGGTGAAGGCGTAACCCAGACGCCACTCCTGCCGCGAAAGCGAACATAAAAAAGAGAGAAGCGCACTCCATCCTCGGACTGCGCTTCTCTCTTTTTTATTTTGTACGGATGCTGTGCGGGTGGCTATTCACCCGATGCGGTGTCAAAGGCATCCCGCAGACCGTCGCCCACGAAGGTGAAGCCGAGCATGGTCAGGGCGATGGCCAGGGTGGGGAAGACGCCCAGATACCAGTAGACGCGCATGTAGGGCAGGGCGCCGCCCACCATTTTGCCCCAACTTGGGATGGGATCATTGACGCCCAATCCCAAGAAGGAGAGACCGGCTTCGGTGAAGATGGCGGTTGGGATGCCAATGGTGATGGCCACGATCAGCGGGGCCACGGCGTTGGGGAGCAGATGACGGATGGCGATGCGCATGTTCTTGACGCCCGTGGCCCGGGCCGCCAGGATAAAGTCCCGCTCACGCAGGGAGAGCAGTTGCGCACGCAGGAGACGGCAGGCGTCGATCCACGCCACCAAGCCGATGGCGATGATGACGTTTGACAGCCCGCCGCCAAAAATGGAGATGAGCAACAGCGCGATCAACAATGCCGGCAGGGCGGTCATGATTTCCACAAGCCGCATGACCAACCAATCCACCTTCCCGCCCAGCAGACCGGCCGCCAGCCCCAGGGGGACGCCGATCAGCAGGGCAATGGCCTGGGCGCTGAGTCCAACCAGCAGGGAGATGCGTGCGCCATAGATGATGCGGGAATAGACATCGCGCCCCACCTCGTCGGTGCCCAGCCAATGGTCGGCGCTGGGGTAGCGCAGTGCTTCGGAGATGTTGGCCACGTCAAAAGGATAGGGGGCGATGATATTGGCAAAGAGGGCCGCAAAGACCAGCAGCGTCACAATGGCCAGGCCAAACATGGCCAGTTTGTTGCGACGGAAACGATTCATGGCATCGCTCAACAGGCCGCGTTGCGCCAAATCTTCTTCCAGGCGAGCGTTCTCTTTGGGGTGGATGGCTGTTGTACTCATGATGATTTCTTGTCCAGACGCACGCGGGGATCGACCACCATATAGAGGACGTCGGTGATCAGGTAGACGACCGACCAGACCAGCGCCACCAACAACAGGGTGCCCATGATCATGGGATAGTCGCGACGGAAAATACTGGTCACAAAAAACTTGCCCAACCCTGGAATGCGGAAGATGCTTTCCACAAAAATGGTGCCGGTGATCAGGTTGGGCACTTGGGGGCCGAGTACGGTGATCAACGGGATCAGCGCGTTCTTCATGCTGTGCCGCCAGAGTACCCGGTTTGGCGACAGGCCCTTGGCGTGGGCCGTGCGCACATAGTCGGCACGCTTGACCTCCAGCAGGCTGGAGCGGGTGTAGCGGGCGGTCAGGGCCATGGGGGCAAGTCCGAGCGCGATCACAGGCATGATGTAGTGCTGCCAGCTACCCCATCCTCCTGTGGGCAGGAACTTCCACTGCACAGACAAGAGCAGGATCAGCCAGACCGAGATCACGAAGTTGGGAATGGTGAGGCCCAGGGAGGAGAGGAATGAGGCGGAATAATCGATCCATGAATTCTGGCGCATGGCAGCCAGCACCCCGGCCAATATGCCCAATGGCAGGGCGAAGGCCAGGGTGACCATGCCAAGTTTGAAGCTGACCGGCCAAGTGCGGGCGATCAGACCAGTGACGGTCTCGGTGGGGCTTTGAAAGGGGATGCCGAAATCGCCGTGCAGGGCTGCCCAGACATAGCGCCCATATTGCTCGTAGAGCGGTTTGTCCAGACCATATTTGCGCAGGATATTAGCTTTGGCGGCTGCGGGCAGGGGCATCTTTGCTTCATCAAAAGGGCCGCCAGGGATGGCATGCATCAGCCCAAAGATGATGATGCTCACAATCACCATGACCACTGCGATGCCGAACAGTCGGCCGAGAATATAACGTATCATCGGGAAGGTCCATTAAGCGTTTGCCCTTCGGGAGGCGAGAGCCAGCCTTCTGAAGGGCAATGATGGGTGCGTTCTGAGCAGATAAAGCGGGTTAATGCGGACCGATCTCAGCCGGTCCGCATTAACCCGCTATGTTCATATCAACTATGTTGGTTCAACGCTGGACTGCAACATCTTATTTCGGCGGTGTCGGACGATAGTCGGTCACATTGTTGCCGATATAGACATCCTGCATCAACGTGCTGAAGGCGGAGAAACCGGGCCAGTGCCATGCGGCCACCCCGTTGTTGTCCGGTTCCAGGGCAGCACCCTTCAAATACGGCTTGTAGAGATCGCCCGGTGTTTGGTGATAGACAAAGATGCCGCCGACATCCTCGACCAGAATTTTTTCGGCATCCTGGAACATCTGAATCCGTTCGGTCGGATCCCCAATAAAGCTTGACGCCTCGGTCACAAGGGCATCAAAGTCGGGGTTGCTCCAGGTGTGACGACCGCCGGAGGCAAAGACGCCCAACATGTTGCTGGGATCCAGATAGTCCATGCCGTAGGAGATCAACGAGAACTGGACCTCGGTGGGGTCGGCCAGCAGGGCGTCCACATAGGTTTTGAATTCCATGTTGCTGACGGACACATCGATCCCAAGTTCTGCACTGAGCGCCGATGCGTAGGCCTGGGCCACTGAGGCCGGCATGGCCGGTTCGTTGCGCAAAGCCAAGGTCAACTGCGGGAAGCCCTCCCCGCCCGGATACCCGGCCTCGGCCAGCAATGCCCGAGCCTTATCCAGATCGTACGGGTAGCTCTCCTTAAAGGCCGCTGAATTGGCGGCGGGGAAGCCAGGCATGAGGAACGAATAGGCAGAAATACCCTGTTCCTTGATCACGTTCGTGGCCAGCCCATCTCGATCCAAGGCCAGGTTAAAGGCTTGGCGCACACGGATATCATCGAACGGCGGCTTTGTGTCATCAAAGAAGAAGTAATAGGTGCGGAAGTCAGCCGGGTGGGGATGATACTGAGCCGACAGGTCCGGATCCGCGAGCGTGATCTGAATGTCTGCCGGGGAGAGGTAGCGCCCTAAGGCAAAATCTATTTCGTTGGCCTCATACGCAGGCATGAATACATCGTTGCCGATGCCCAAAGAGATGATCTTCTCGATGTAGGGCACGTTGGTCCCCTTGTAATCCGGGTTGATCTCATAGACCACGCGCTGATCTCTTGCCCATTCGGTGAGCTTGTAGGGACCGGAGGAGACAGAGGTTTCCGGGTTGGAATTGTAGAGCGCCCCGTGTGTTTCCAGCGCCTTCTTCTGCAAGGCGGCGGAATAGATGAGCATGGCCGGCAGGTAAGGGGCCTGTGATTCAGTCTCGATCACCAATGTGTTGGCATCTGCCGCACGCACGCCAAGTTGATCAAGCGCCACTTCGCCGCCAACGGCCTGTGTCCAGTTCTTAATCACACCATTGTAGTACCAAGTGAAATCCCATGCATGTTCCGGGTTGGCACCATATTGGAAGGTGGCGACATAATCATCGGCGGTGACCGGTGTGCCGTCATTCCACATCAGATTTGGGTCGAGATTGAAGGTCCAAACAAGACCGCTTTCATCCACAGCCCAATCTGTGGCAGCACCGGGATGCAATTCGAAATTCTTGTCGACTCGCACCAACGCATCGGAAAGCAGATCGGTCAAGCTATCGGCGCGCTGATAGACGGCCTCAAAAAAATCCAGGGTGGTGAAGGTATTGCCGGCCGCATAGGCATAGACCAGCACCTGTTGGTCCAGGGGTGCGGCGTCGGCGGGCAACTCCTTGCCCAAGGCGTTGACCACCGGTCCACTGGATTCCGCAACCGCTGCACCACTATCGGCGGCGGGTGCGGGTGCTGCTGGCGCGCTACATGCCTGGAACAAGCCGGCAAGTAGCAGAACCATCGCCATCAATAGAAGATACTTGGGTCTTTTGACTTTCGGGTTGGACATAATCAGTTCTCCTCTTTCTGTGTGCATATTGGTCTAACTTGGACATGCCGCTGACAAACACGGGAGGGGAAACAAGAAGGGTTGGGGTGGAAAAAGTGAGTTGAGCAGGGGATGCGAACTCCTCCAACCAAAAAAACACCCAAACCAGCACGCTGTCGATCATACAAAGCCAAGCGGGTTTAGGTGCAGAGGGGGGATTACGCAAAATGATGAGAAGTGTTGGTGGTGAAACAATGGGAGCAAACGCGGGCGCATTTGATGTGCTGCATTCGATCACATCATAACAGGCATTTGGTGGTTGTGCAACTGACCAAAAAGCGTTTCTCGACGATCTTGGCGGTCAAGATTTGGTCCTCAAGGCAGCCATTCGGCTCTACCACTCCCCGGCATAATCCGGGCGGTAGGGGGCCAGGTGGGTGGTGGTGCGGAACCAGTGCAGTTCCACCAACTGGCGCAGGTGCAGCAGATCGTGGGCCACCCAGGCCGCCAACATCTCCCCGGCGCTGATGACGCCCCAGGGGACCGGGTTCGTGGCGGCCCAATCCGGCTCCGCCAAGGTCTCCAGCCAGGCCAGGGACGTTTGGCGTTCGGCCAGGAAGTCGGCCAGGCTTGCGGCCAGATCCTGCTCGTTGTAGCGGTGGGATGTCACCCAGTCACCGGGGTGGATGGGCGGAAAGGCTCCCTCGCTCCCGGCCAAAATGTGGTTCAGGCGCACCCGAAAGTCGTAGCGCTCCTCGTCCAAGAGATGGCAGACCACCTCCAGGATCGACCAGGAATCGGCGTCGGGTTTGCGTCGGGCCTCGTCGTCGGTGACGGCGTCAACCATGATTTTGATGCGGTCGGCGTTTTGGGCAAGCTGTTTCTGCGCCCAGATTAGGTCCATGAGGGTGCCTCCATGTGTAAGATGCCCTGATCCGTGCCCACCAAGATGGCGTTGCCCCGGTAGAGCAGGGTCAGTCCGCCCACGCTGTCGGGGATGGGCTGCCACTCTTCGCCATCTGCCGATTGCCAAAGCTGCTCGCTGCCACTCATCACCCAGCCGCCGGGGACCGGTGTGATGGCGTTGACCTGGCTGGGCGTCCCGGCCACGGGCTGGAAGCTGCGTCCGCCGTCTGTGGAGCGGAAGAGACCGGCCTCTTCCGTGCCAGCCAGAACCCGCCGGGAGCGGTGAAAATCTGGGGCGGGGGCGATGCATTGAAAAAAGTGGGATGGACAATCGGCCCGTTTCCAGCCCCGGCCGGCGTTGGGCGAGCGATAGACGCCCTCTTCCGTGCAGGCGAAGACCACGGACCAGCGGGGCCATGCTTGGGCGGGCGGAGCGGTGGTCCAGGCCAGGGCCAGGATGGTCTGATTATGCAGCCCGAAATTGCTGCTCTGCCAGGTCAGGCCGCCATCTGCGCTGCGCAGGATGCCGCCGCCGTCGGTCCCCGCCAAGAGCTGCCCGGTCTCCGCGGCCTCTGGGTCGGCGATCAGGCACATCACCGGCGCGGTGACGTGGTCCATGAACGCGGCTTGCCAGCCGGTCTCCGCCCCAGCCTCGCCCGCGGCCAGGGCTTGGCTGCGGGGATGGACGGCCACGCCGTAGGGTGCCCCGCCCACCAAGATGCGCTCTCCGTGGGCCAGGCAACAGGCCGGGCTGCGCATGGGCTGGGGGACGAGGCGCTCGGCACCAGCCGGGTCGATGGCCAGTAATCCGCCTGGCCCACCAGCCCACAAGATCTGTGGCCCCACAGAAAAGCTAAGAATCGGTATTTCGTTCATCGGCGTCTCTTTCTTTACGAATTAGCACGAATCTCGTTCCCACGCTCTGCGTGGGAATGTTTGTCCGGCGCTCTGCGCCGAGGGGCGCAGGAGCGCCCAGTTGCATTCCCACGCGGAGCGTGGGAACGAGTGCTTGGATTTGTTTTACGGTTCTAAACTTTGTACGGGTTTGCGGTGATAGACGATGGCGTCGGTGGAGAGGGCCATGCTGGCTCCGCTGACGCTGGTTTGGATCACCAGATCCATGACCTGGGCAACGTCCAAAATCCCAGCATCCCAGGCGTCCACCACCCGCCCGCTGAGGACATCGTAGGTGGCCCGATGACCGGCGGCGGCCACCCGGTCCAGCCAGACGGCGGGGGCGTCCACCTGGGCGTTTTCCAAAATTTGGGTGAGGGGGGCGGCCAAGGCTCGGTGCAGGACTTGCACGCCTCGATATTCGTCGCTGTCCGGGGCGAATTGGGCCAAAATGGGGGCCAGGGCCGGGCGGCAGTGGAGCAGGGCCGCGCCGCCCCCGGCCACCACCCCCGTGTGCTGGGCTGCGGAGAGCACCTTCAGCCCGCGCTCGGCGTTGGCGTTGCGCAGGTCGGTCTCCCGCTTGGTGCCCGCGCCAATTTGGAGCAGCCCCATGCCACCGGTGAGAGCGGAGAGGCGGCGCTGAAGCAGGGGGCGTTCCTCGGCGTCTTGGGGCAGGGTGGCCAGGGCGGCCCGCAGTTCGGCGGTCAGGTTGTGGAGACGGGGGGTGGCGGCCTGTTGGGGCTGGATGTAGACCCGTCCGCCCAGAATCTCCGCCCGGCGGATGGGGGCCAGATCCTGGGGTTGGGCCTTGGCCACGGGTCGGGTGTGGGGACGGCCCAAAATGGTGGCCCCGGTGAGCAAAGCCAGATCGTCCAAGCCGTGGCGCAGGGCCTCGTTGACCGCGGTCAGCTTGACCCCGGCCACGGCCAGCTTTGGCTCGGCGGCCTGATGGTTTGTCACCAGCACGCTGAGTGCGGCGTCCCCAAAGCCCGTGGCCAGGATGGTCAGCCCCGTGGCCTCGGCTTGGGCGGCCAGGGTGAGCAGATGGATGGCGTCGTCCGCGCGGGTCAGCGTGCCGTCCACCAGGGCCAGCAGCCCCCCGGCCATCACCGTGCTTTGCCGGGCCGGGTCGGTGAAAAAGTAGAGGCTGGCGATTTGGGCGGGGACGTTGGCCCCGGCCAAATATCGCCGCGCCAAATAGGGGGCGACCAGCTTTTCCGTGATCACATGGGCATCTGCGCCCAAAAGATAGCTGATCTCGCCCAACATCTGGGCCAAGGGCCGGTCGTTGGTGACCGTGAGGGCCACGGCGGCCAGCTCGTCCTCGGTGTGGACCGGGTGGGCCTGTTCGGTCAAGGCAAGGCGGACGGCTTCTGCCCCGGCCCGCAACCCCTTGGCCATGATCATGGGGTTGACTCCGGCTGTGGTCAGGCGCAGGGCATCCCGGAAGATGGCCCGAGCCAGCACCGCGGTCATGGCCCCGCCATCCCCCACCCGCTGGGTGATGCGCCAGACCAGGTTGCGCATGAGCATGGCCCCCACGTCCAGCCGGGGATCGCCCAAGCTCATCACCCGGCGCACGGCCGTGGCCGCGTCGTCCAGGAGTTCGGGCTGGGTGTCCGTGTGCTGTTGGTTCGCCACCAGTCCGCCCACCGGCCCCAAAGTGGGAGCCAGCAGATCGGCCAGCAGATCAAAGCCAAGACGCAGATGCGCCCCGGCATCGGGTTGAAGGGTGACTTGGGGTGTGGGCATGGTGTGGGTGGGTGATTTGTTGATTTGTTGACTGGTTGAAGGGGGAAAGAGATTGGGAGATTGAGAGATTGGGGGATTGGGCTGGTTGTGCGCCAATCTCCTACTCTCTCAATCTCCCAATCTCTTGTTGACAATTCGGTTTTGGAGGGCTTTGAGGCTGTTCTACGCGGCGGGCTGGGCGACCTTTTTGGCCGCGCCGTTGCCCCGGACCATGCTCGCGTCCTGGTTCTTCTTGCCCTCGTCGATCAACATCACCGGGATGCCGTCGCGGATGGGGTAGCGGTAGCCGTTGCGGGGGTTGAGCAGGAACTTGCCATCGTTAACCAGTTCCAGGGCACCCTTGTCCTCCGGGCAGACCAAGATCTTGAGCAGTTCCGGGCTGATGCTGCCGCCCAGGGGTCGCTCTTCCAGGGGCTTGATGGGTTCGGACGGTACCACGCCGCTGGCGCTGGATGTCTCGCCCTGAGCCATCTGCTGCTTGACGAAATAGACGATGGCGCCGATCAGGACGCCGAAAAAGAGGAAGCGAAATAGTTTCTTCATGGTTTTCCCTTTCCTTGTTTTCCCATGTGTGGGGATAAAATGGCGCTCCCAAGGGGGAGACGCCGGGACAATTGCGGTTGATACTCAAACCATATCTTAGCACATCTGAATGGCTTGTCCAAAGGTCTCTTTGAGCCAGGATCAACCCCAGAAAATGACTCTGCTGCAAAAGGCTCTTTTCACCACAAAGATCACAAAGATCACAAAGAAAAGAGAGTTTTTTCCCTCGGCGCTTCAGAAGCTTTTTTGCAGGAGAGTCAAAAAATAGAACACGGATTTGACGGATCGAACGGATCAAAACGGATCTTTTTTGATCGGTTTTGATCCGTCAGATTCGTTCAATCCGTCTTCTATTTCCCTCCATCCACCCCACGGCGAAGTCGATCAGGGCGGGTTGAGGCATGAGCAGGGCGTCGGCGTAGCCCACCCGGCCCCGGTTCACCAGCCCGGTCTGCTTGGCAAAGGCGGTGCCGATCTGGTCGAAATCATCCGAATCGACGGCCAAGGTCTCGAATTCGACCCAGCGCCGCTGGCCGTTGACCAACATGGGCGCGCCTTGGGTCTCGTTGGCCTTGCCGGGGAAGTCGGCCCGATATTCGGCCAAGTGCAGGGAGGTGTTGTTGGCGTGGGGGACGCCCAGAAGCAGCACCCAGCCGCCCAATTCGTAAATGTGGGCCAAGGGGCTACCCTCGCCCATTGCCACGTCCAGGGAATGCCCCGCCACAATCCGATCCCGGTGGCGGCCCCAAGCGGCGAAGGAGTGGTGGGGATGGTCGCTGCGCCGCACGTCCGGGCTGGTGCGGAAGGCGTCGGCGATGGCCCCCATGCTGCGGGTGGGGGTGCGGGCCGGGTCATACGGCGCGGCCTCGGCCCGGATGATAGGCCACCAGCTTTCGGGGACGGGGGGATTTTGCCAATGGGCCGGCTCGGTCAACTGGCCGGAGTGGGCGGGCATGACCAGGGTTCCGGCTTCGCCCACGACACTTTGCAAAGCCAAGACCACAGCATCCGGCCCGTTGCACACCCAGCCCAGGGAGCGCAAAGAGGAATGCACCATCAACGTCATCCCCGGCGTCACGCCCAGGGCGGAGAGATCCCGGATCAATTGGGTCATGGTCACCGGCGGGCCGGGGGTGGCGGCGATGGTCTCTGCTTCGCTCATGGATGGGATCCTGTGGGGGGAGAACGTTCGTAGTAAGCGCTTTAGCGCTTACTACGAGCTAGGTCGTGGCGGCCTCTACGGCCACTTTGATGGTGCCGTCGGCCACGAGTTGGCGGGCTTGTTCGATGAGGGGGGAGAGGACGACGTCTTGATCGAGGAAGGGGATGCGTTCCCGGATCAGGGCGTAGGCGGCTTGGGTGCCGTGGCCAAGGGGGGTGGTCGGTCCCAGCACCCGGCGGCGGAAGTCGATGCCCTGGGCCGCGCACATGAGTTCGATGGCGACGATGGTCTCCGTGTGTTCCAGAATTTGGGCCACTTGGCGCACGGCCGTGGCCCCCATGCTCACATGGTCCTCCACGTTGGCGCTGCTGGGGATGCTGTCCGCGCTGGCCGGGTGGGCGAGGACTTTGTTCTCGGAAGCCAGGGCGGCCGCGGTGTATTGGGCGATCATCAGCCCGCTTTGCAGACCGCCATGTTCGGTGAGGAACATGGGCAGCACGTCCTGGTTGCTGTCCGCGTCCACCATGCGGGCGATGCGCCGCTCGCTCATGTTGCCGATCTCGGTCAGGGCCAGCTTCATGTAGTCCATGGCCAGGGCGATGGGTTCGCCGTGGAAATTGCCGGCGGAGATCACATCCACCGCGCCGGTTTCGGCGTCCACGAAGATCAGCGGGTTGTCGTTGGCGGCGTTGAGTTCGATGTCGATCACCCATTTGGCATAGGCGATGGCGTCCCTGGCCGCGCCGTGGACCTGGGGCACGCAGCGCAAGGTGTAGGGATCTTGCACGTTGTTGGGGTCCCCGGCGCGCAGGAAGCCGCTGCCGTCCAGGAGCTTGAGCAAAAACGCGGCGCAATCCATCTGCCGGGGATGGGGGCGGGCGGCGTGGACGCGGGGATCGTAGGCCCGGTCCGTGCCGTTGAGGGCTTCCAGGGTGAGGGCGGCGGCTGCGTCCGCGGTGAGGGCCAGGTTGATGGCCCGGCGCACGGTCAATGCACCCATGCCCACCATAAACGTGGTGCCATTGAGCAAGGCCAGCCCCTCTTTCGCCCCCAGCTCCAAGGGCGAGAGACCCGCCTGCCGCAAGGCTTGGTCGCCGGGCAGAACCACGCCTTCGATTTCCGCCTCGCCTTCCCCGATCAAGACCAAACTGAGATGGGCCAGGGGGCAGAGATCGCCGCTGGCCCCCAGGCTGCCCTGGCTGGGGATGCGGGGATGGACCCCCGCGTTGAGGAGGTCGAGCAGGCGCTCCACAATCACCGGGCGCACGCCGGAATAGCCAAGGGCCAGGGTGTTGGCCCGCACCAAAAGCATGGCCCGCACGACGGGTTGGGGCAGATCCGGCCCCACGCCCACGGCATGGCTGCGCACCAAATTGAGCTGCAATTGTTTAGTCTCGTCCGCGGAGATGATGCGATCCTTGAAGCGGCCAAAGCCCGTGGTGATGCCATAGGCCACCTCGCCCCGGGCGACCAGATCCTCGACAGCTTGGCGGGAGCGCAGCATGGCGGGCAGGGCGGATGGGTCCAGGCGTACCCGTCCGCCGTTGGCCACGGCCACCACTTCGTCGATGGTGAGGGTTTGGCCGGAAATGATGGTTTCGGGAAGTGTGGTTTTTGCAGGTGTGGTTGGGTTCATGAGGGTATTATACGGTGGGAAGGCGGGGGTGGCAACCAATCGGCCACAGAGATCACAGAGATCACAAAGAGTTATGATTTCTTTGTGATCTCTGTGATCTCTGTGGCCAATTGGTGCGCCTCTTTTGTCGGTTAGACATGCGAAATCTTGTCTTTGTTACTTGTGTGTTATACCATATTGGTCTTGACGTTGAATCCGCCCAACAAAGGTCTTTTTCAATGAAACGTGCGCATCGGGTCTATCTTTTTCGTCGGCAGTTAGGGATTTTTGCCCTGTTTGGCTTTCTCTTCAACGGGATGCTGGGTTGGCTGCTCTATCAATTCATGGCCTTGCCGCGGAATGGGGTGATTGTGGGCGCGGATGCCCTGGTCATGGTCATCCTGACCGCCTTTTTCATCGGCCCGGCCGTCATGCCCCATGCCGTGCAAAAGATCCGCCGGGCCCAATTGCCCCCCGTGGCCCGGCGCAGCCGCAGCCGAGTGTGGGTCCAACGGTTGCCCACAGACGCGCTGGCCCGAACCGTGGTGGTCGGCCTGGCCGTTGCCGCGGTGATCGTGCCCCTCTCTTTGAGCCTGTTGGCCGTGGCGGAAACAACACAGGTCAGCCCGACCCAATTTGTGATCTTCCGGGCCGCGCTTGCCGCCGGGGCCGCGGGGCTGATGGCCGCGGTGTTTACATGGATTGGGCTGGTGGAGGCGTCGTGAACGGGTTATCGTCCAGCCGTTGTTGAAGAGAGTCGAGAGCCGTTGTTTCCCAAGGGAGATGGCGGCTTTTTTGTTTGGGGGTAAGTTGACTGGAAATGAGTATGTTCAGGTTCAACATGCTTGCGTTGAATGCGTTTGAGCATTCCGGGAAAGGGCCGGTTCTTTTTGGGTCGAGTAAATAGTCTTGGCCCATTCCCGGAATGAGCGCGGAATGCGGAGAGCTGGCCGTCAATCCCGGAATGGGCCAAAATTTCTTACCCGACCCAAGAAGAACCGGCCCTTTCCGGGATTGCCCCCTTCGTTTCCAAAAACATGCTGTTGGGATGAGTTGACCCCATCTCGCCTCGCTTGGGGCGACGTGCCGGGGACGGTGAACTGGACCGATCCCCAAACCCACTTCCCCATTCCCCCAAATCCATCGTATAATCACCCCACGCCCAATCAACCCATCAACAAATCAACCACCTTTTCCCAAAGGAGAGATCCCATGTCCGGTCCCCGCCCTGTGCGCGCCCCCCGTGGCAGCCAACTCACCTGCGCCAACTGGCAGATCGAAGCCGTCTATCGCATGATCCAGAACAACCTGGACCCGGAAGTGGCCGGAGAGCCGGACAAGCTGGTCGTCTACGGCGGCCGAGGCAAGGCCGCCCGCAGTTGGCCCGCCTTTGACGCTATCTTGGCCAGTCTGCGTTCGCTCCAGCCCGACGAGACCCTGCTCGTCCAGTCCGGCAAGCCCGTGGGTATCATCCGCACCCACACGGACGGCCCCCGGGTGATCATCGCCAACTCCAACATCGTCCCCCATTGGGCTACTCAGGAAAACTTTGATAAATGGGAGCGGGAGGGGCTGATCATGTACGGCCAGATGACCGCGGGCAGTTGGATCTATATCGGCACCCAGGGCATCCTCCAAGGCACGTACGAAACCCTGGCCGAGCTGGCCCGGCAACAGGGCTGGCCCAGCCTGCGGGGCAAATTCACCCTCACCGCCGGGCTGGGGGAGATGGGCGGCGCCCAGCCCCTGGCCGTCACCATGAACGAGGGCGTGGCCCTGGTCGTCGAAGTGGCCCAATGGCGCATCGACCGCCGCCTCCACGACCGCTACCTGGACCGGGCCACGGACGATCTGGAAGAGGCCATGACCTGGGTCGAGGAGGCCAAGGCCAGCGGCACGCCCCTCTCCATCGGCCTGCTGGGCAACGCCGCCGAGATCCTGCCCGAATTGGTGCAACGGGGCGTGATCCCCGACATCGTCACCGATCAGACCAGCGCCCATGACCCCTTCAAATACATCCCCGTGGGCATGAGCGAGGAAGAGGCCGCCGCCCTCACCGAGGGCGAGGAAGGCCGCCGGGAACTCACCCACCGCTCCGCCGCCAGTATGGCCGCCCATGTCGAAGCCATGCTCGCCTTCCAGCGGGCCGGTTCCATCGTCTTCGACTATGGCAACAATCTGCGTCAACGGGCCTTGGATTTCGGCGTCACCAACGCCTTCGACTACCCCGGCTTTGTCCCCGCCTACATCCGCCCCCTCTTCTGCGAAGGCAAAGGCCCCTTCCGCTGGGTGGCCCTCAGCGGCGACCCGGAGGACATCTATCGTACGGACGAAGCCATCCTAGGGCTTTTCCCCGAAGACCGGGCCTTGGCCAGATGGATTCGCCTCGCCAGGGAAAAGGTGGCCTTCCAGGGCCTGCCCGCGCGCATCTGCTGGCTGGGTCTGGGCGATCGGGCCAAGGCCGGGCTGCTCTTCAACGACCTGGTGGCTAAAGGCATCGTCAGCGCCCCCCTCGTCATCGGCCGCGACCACTTGGACTGCGGCTCGGTCGCCAGCCCCAACCGGGAGACCGAGGCCATGCTGGACGGCTCCGACGCCATCAGCGACTGGCCGCTGCTCAACTTCGCCCTCAACGCCGTCCAGGGGGCCACCTGGGTCAGCTTCCACCACGGCGGCGGCGTGGGCATCGGCTTCAGCCAGCACGCCGGCCAAGCCATCGTCGCCGACGGCACGCCAGAGGCCGCCGTCCGCCTGGAGCGGGTGTTGACCGCCGACCCGTTCATGGGGGTGATTCGGCATGTGGATGCAGGGTATCCTGAGGCGGTGGAGGTGGCGAAGGCACACGGGTTGAAGATTCCGATGATGGGGTGATTGAATTCATTTGACAAAATATGATATTTCCTGGATAATGTGTGCAAAATGCAAAGTATTGTTTGACTGTTTACACATATGAATACAAAAACCGTTTCTTCACCCGATCACGATCATCTCTACCGAACTGCCGAAGCCCAGGCCGGTTACTTTACCGCGGTCCAAGCCAGGCACGCCGGGTTCAGCCGTGCCCTGCTCTCCTATCATGCCCGGACAAACCTGTTCGACCGCATTCGTCCTGGCATCTATCGCCTCAAGCGCTTTCCTGCCTCCCCAAATGAGGATCTCTTTGTTGCTTGGCTGCGTGTTGGCCCTCACTCGGTTATCTCCCACGACAGCGCCCTAGCCCTCTATGATCTCTCAGATCTGCTGCCCGATGCGATCCACCTGATCGTGCCCCGCACGGCATCGCGGCGACATCCGGGCCTGCGTCTGCATACCAACCGGCTGGAATCCGGCGATGTCACACAGTACGCCGGTCTACCAGTCACGTCGGTTCCGCGCACGATTGTTGATATGATCACCAGGGGTCTCAGCGAGGAACTGGTCAGGCAAGCGATTGATGACGCCCTCCGCCGCGGGATGGTGACCGCTGATCAACTTCGGGACGCGGCCAATCGCCAGGGTGGACGAGCGCTCCGCTTGATCGAACTGACACTCGCCACGGTGAATGTCACATGAAATATGCCCAACCCCTGCGCAGAATGGCAGATGAAACCGGTCTCCCGTGGCGGAACCTTGACGATGCAACGCTGGCCGCACAGCAATTTGTCGATCCGGTGCTTCGAGATCAAGGGCACGGTCTCTGGAATCCGATTGAATGGACGTGGGAAGCGTGATTTGTCACGTGGACGCGGGCTATCCCCACGCCGTGGACGTGGCCAAGGCGCACGGGGTGCAGATTCCGATGATGGGGGTGATGAGCGTGAGATCTGATGTTGACAAAACTATTTCAGATCTGTATGATCACGCTATCCGTAAGATCTGTAAGAATCTTAAGGATTTTTGCGAATTGCCAACATCGGCAGCGTCAACTGCCATGACCATGCAGAGGAGGATCTATGAGCGTGCAAGTGATGAAAAGCGAAGATGCCCGTATCAACTGGCGAAACGTCTTGGACGTGACCAGTACGGGGAATACCGATGTCGTGATCGAGCGCTACGGCAAGCCCATTTCCGCCGTGATCAGTTTTGACCACTATCAGATCCTGCAAGCGATGTTGGATGAATTGCGATCCTTAAATCGTGCGGATGCCGCTTTCGAGGCGTGGAAGCAAGAGCCGGAGCGGGCGCGTTCCTATCAGGCATTCAGGGAAGAGTTGATCACTGAGGGTTTGCTGGATGTTGACGCCTGACTCTTCTTACGAAATCTCCATCGATCCTGATTGCGAGAAGGTGCTCAGAAAGCTAGCGCGCTCGGATCGCAAGCTAATGGCGCGGGTTGACGCCACAATCCAAGCATTGCGTACCGATCCGCGTCCGGCAAGTTGTAAACAGTTGAGGACGCCCCGCAATGTTCTCTATCGTGTCCCAGTCGGGCGTAGTTGGCGCATCATCTACGCCGTTGTTGATGAACGTCTGGTCATTTTACTGTTGGACGTATCATCGAGAGAAGGCGCGTACCAGAATCTGGACACCCTCATGAACCGACTGGAAAGATTCCTGTCGGATCATGACATCTCCGGCGACCTCTGACACCAGTCATCCATCGTCTCGCAGGGGCTGATTGGGAACATCCGTGGTCAACTCGCTGCGGTTTCGATACAACCGGAAACTGCCCCGGTCACTCAACCTGCGCTAACCCGCGAACCACGGACGATCCCAATAATCCCTCGCAGGAACCTCTTCCAATCGCCCACTCTCACACCCCGTCATCCGAGGAACCCACATCACTCTGGGCGTGATCCTGAACATGTCGTAGATCGCATTATTGACCAGGACTCCCTCCTGCAAGCCTTCGAAGCCTGGCAGCGATCCTGTCGAGTGTATTGGCGAGGGAGCCCAAGCTCCTAGGAAATTAGAGATTTGGCTAGAGTTGCCGCTTGGCCGGCGTCGGCGGCGTAGCCATCGGCGCCGATTTTGGTCGCATAGTCGGCTGTTACTGGCGCACCGCCAATGATGATCTTGACCTGTTTGCGGATACCGGCTGCTTCAATGGCCCGAATGGTGCTTTCCATGGCGGGCATGGTTGTTGTGAGTAATGCCGAAAGCCCAATAATGTGAGCCCCGTTCTGGACGGCGGTGACAAAATCTTCGGGGGAAGCGTCTGTCCCCAAATCGACAATGCTAAATCCAGCCCCCTCCATCATCATGGCGACCAAGTTCTTGCCAATATCGTGGAGATCTCCCTTGACCGTTCCGATTGCGACCTTGCCGATTGGCTGAATATCCGCTTCGGCTAATTTGGGTTTTAGGATCACCAAACCAGCCTGCATGGCCCGGGCGGCAATCAGCATCTCCGGCACAAAGTATTCACCCTCTTCGAATAGTTTCCCCACTTCCTGCATAGCTGCGATCATGCCCTGATTCAGGATCGTTTCCGGTGATAGATCGGCATCCAGGGCCTTTTGAACGCCTTCGCTGACTTCACTTCGATTTCCAGTTAAGATTCCTTGGTAAATTAAGTCTAGTTGACTCATGTCAAACTCCTTCTGTGGTGGTCAGGATAGTTCTGGCTCTACTGCGAGAACCACGAATTTCACCAATTTCACGAATTATTTCTGAGGAAAATTCGTGTTGATTCGTGTCATTCGTGGTTTTTGCAGGGAAGTAAGTTCTAATTCTCGGATTTTTTTGACAGCTTCGATCATGGCCAAATAGCCTTCAACGGGGACGTAATCAGGGATAGAATTCCCCGAACCGAGGGCGTAGCCATTCGCCATCCCGCGGTATTTTTGACCTCGTTCCAGCACGATTTGGAAAACATCTTCAGGGTCTTTCTGGCATAAAAGATCCACATCGATTCCCCCCAACAAACCGATCCGATCTCCATAACGCGTGATCCACTCTTCGTAGGGGGCGATAGTATCTTCGTTGGAGTGTTTAGCATTGATTCCCAGGGCGATGGCGTCTTCCATCACCGAGAATATCTTGCCGCACGAATGCCACAAAAAGGGCTTCCCGCTGCCTTTGATGAGGTCGATCACTCGTTTGTATTGGGGAATTATGTGGGTGCGGATGTTCTTTGGGGAGGTCAATGTACTGGTTTTGAAACCAAGGTCATCCCCAAAACGGCAGATGACGAATTCGTCCGCATAGCGCTCTAGGAAGGTACGCCACAGGCTTTCCATCACATCGCCAATTTTCTGATAAAGCGCGGCATAGAGTTCTGGCTCATCCATTTGCAGATAAGCCAGATTCTCAAAACCGACCAAATCTTCGCTGATCTCGAAGGCACCATTGCCGACCCCGCCCAGGGCTTTCATGCCGACGGGCAGGGATGCGCTTAGGGCCTCGAATCTTGGGGCCGCAACGGCCCAGAAACGCGCTGGAATCTCTTCCCAGGGGTATTTGTTGAAATCATCCCAGGTTTGAATGGGGCCTGGTCTGCCACCGTAGATGGCACCATGATCGGGGAGCCGGCCCGAGATGGTCACTTCAAAGGAGACCGTGTCGTAGGTCATCTCTTGAAAAAAGCGGCTGTAGTGTTGGAAATACTCTTTTTGGTCGGCTGCATCCCCGTTGCCTAGATCGGCAAATTGCACATCCAGAATCTTTTCCATGATCTCTGGGCAGATGATGTGCTCGTAGAGCGGTAAACGAGTTGGCTTTTTGTTGGCGAGTACAGCAAGCATTTGGCGATAATCGTTTTGAAAAGGTGGCATAGGAATCTCCCTGGTTTAGGTGTAAATACATTTCCGAGCTTCGTCCACAAAAGCATGTAACAACTCTGGCTGGGCTTCAAAGAAGTGGTCAGATGCCGAAAGAATATACCCGCCGCCATTCCCCGCAGCTTCGAAACAGCGCCGTACTTCGGCTCGGGTCTCATCGGGCGAGCAGCCCACAAAAAAGTGGAACTGGTCAACCCCCCCGATCATGCAGACACGATTTCCGATGCGTTTTTTGGCCTTTGCTAAATCCACATCCGCGCCCATTGCCACAGGCGTGAAGGTTTCCATGGCATCCACGCCTAAATCGGCGATATCCTCCAGAATAGGCATCATGCCGCCGCACGTGTGGTAAACGATGCGCTGACCTGCCCCGTGGGCGGCGGAGACAAGTTCGCTATCATAGGGGGCGACGAATTTGCGGAATAGTTTTGGGGAGATGACGGTTGTCGAAGCATCGCCCCCGCCTAGTTCCAGGATATCAAAACGGGCCCCTTGCATGGAACGAATATAGGCGAGCTTGCGCCGCTGAAGGATACCCAAAAGTTCGTGTACCCAGCCCGGATCGTCAAAGGTTTCCAGGATGAGACGCTCGATCCCAACCAGGCAACTCGCATCCTGCCAACAGCCCGGCTGCCCGAAAAGATCGAACCCCGGAATATGGCTGCGGATCAAGCCACGTTCGCCATAAGCGTCTGCCTCTTGGTTGATGGCTGCAACATCGCAAAAGATGGGCGGCAGGTATTTGCCCAATAGGTCAATATCTGTTTTGCTTTTTATGAGATGCTCTTGGACCCAGATGGTATGCTCGTTCCCCTGCAAGATTAGGTTGAGTGTGCCCCCAGGCGTTGTGATGGTGTAGCGTTTGGTTTTGTAATCGTACCCGCGCAGCTCTTCGATATTAACCTGCCAATCGGGGCTGGTCACATAGTTTATGACATGCCAGCCGGATTCAGGCTGACCCAAATTTAGATGTGATTCACCGGGCACGGTGTCGAAATGCATCACCCAACTGATGGGATCAAACCCAAAAATATCGAAGAATTCTTGTGTGCTGGCCCCATCCAGATAGTTCTCCAGATAAGAAGTCATAACATGATGCGTGGTGACGGGCAATCGGTCGGGGATACCCCTCTGAAGTGCCGTCAGGAATCTCTGCTTGGCGGTGAGTACGCTCATTTTCTAGTATTCCTGATGTTGATGATAAATATCCAAGGCATAACGGTAACTGTCGTATTCGACAAGTGGCGAGATGGAGTGATCGGATGCAAAAACAAATCTGGCATGGCGAGATTTCATCCCTTCCATGAAATTTGCGACAGCTTTTTGGATGATGTCTTTATCGTTGGTCTCGAAAATGCGGGCATCCAGGCCACCAATGAAGCCAATTTTCCCGCCGTACTGTTCGGCAAAGCTGAAAATATCATTATCGATCGCCTTGGCCTCCACGGGATTAAACGCATCGATGCCCAAATCTACCAACATGGGCAAGACTTTTTTGACTGCTCCATCGCAATGGAAAAGGGCCAATACGCCGTTGTCGTGATAAAAATCGATCAGCTCTTGATAGTAGGGGAAGATCAAGGCCTCATAAATTTTTGGGGATGCAAACAGGTTCGTCTTGTATGCCAAATCTTCGCAGATATAAATACCATCCAGCTTTCCGATATTTTCGAAGAAGTAAGCGTAATGGGCCTTGTAGAAATCCGTGTAAACGCGGCAGAAATCATGCACCCATCCGGGATCATCGAGCAGGGTGGTGTAGAGGGTCAGATCGCCCATGCAATAGCGCATCCACTCCCAGACAAAGCCGTGATTATGCGCACTGAATTTGTGGTGCGCCTTGATTTCTTTCAAGCGTGGTTCAATTTCCCGGTGATCAATTCTGGCGGGGTTGAGTTCCAACAGGTGAGGGCGGTAATCACTCTCCCAAATCTGGCGTGACGTCATGCGAAAATCAACATGTTCCGGGGTGCCAGTCTTCTTTTTCCAATATTTCATCACCCCGCCGGCCCCGTTGCGGTACATCTCCCATTCGCTGGTTTCCTCGATGATCTCTTTGTGGCCCATGAGCGGCTCGTAATCGATCAGGAAATCCATCTCCCCCATGTCGAAGCCAAAGTGTTGGTAAGGCGGAATCGGCTCGACATATTCACCGGGCTGGGTGGTTTCTATCCAGCGTCCATCGGATTTGCGCCAATGTTGTTGTCCGATATCCTTGTGAACTGTTCGGGTTGGGTAGCCTTGCTGTACCCAACCCGCCAGGGTTTCGTTCCAGAAGGTTTCCCGGAGGGGGACTCTGTCGACCGGATGGCCTGCGAACAGGTTTTTTACTCGCTCACGGGAAGATAGGGTCATCAGGCTAATGTCTCCCAAGTTTTGAAAACCTGCTCTACATTGGTGGGCAGATCACCCACTGCAAACGAACATTGGGCAATGACGCCCCCATTCCGATAGAGGGCGTTTTTCACCCGATGTACGGCTTGTTCAACCTGAACTGGGGTTCCATAGGCCAGGATATTTTGGCGGTCGATTTCCCCCCAGAAGGTGATGTCGCCGGCATATTTCTGCCCCAGGCTTTCAATGTCCATGCAAAAAAGTTGTGAATTGATGGCGTCCAGCCCGATCTCGACAAGATCGGGGAAAATGTGCTCGATATTGCCATCGGAGTGCATGAAGGCATATTTGCCGTGGCTGTGGGCGATGTCAACATATTCTTTGTAGAGCGGCTTGAAAACCTTCCGCCAGGTTTTCGGCGAGATTAGTAGATTGTTTTGGGATCCCCAATCGTCCTGGAAGAACAGGGCATCCACATCGGTTTTGGCCCAGATTTGCATATCTTTGACAAAGAGTTGATGGATGATGTCCAATAGGTCAAGCAACTCTGGCGTGCCCAAGGCTAAATCTATGAAAACATTCTCTGTTCCGCGTAGGTATTGCAGGCGTTCGAATGGACGGGTGTAGGTAATCGACAGGGTGAATTTGTCAGTTTCTCGGCAATAGGCGTTGATCTGATCCACATCCACACTCAGGATGTTTTCGGGGATCTGTACTTTTGCCATGTCATCCCAGCTTTTGACCAGGGGATTCTTGACCTCCCCGACCACACCCCGTTGTTTGTTTTCCCACTCACATCCCCACTCATCAATATACGTCCCAATGGCATAGGCATCGCCCGTCGTCCTCAGCGGTTTGGATAGCAGTTGGGGCGCCCATTCAATGTCGTCTGGATAGGTGGACGTGATCCGGGCAAATTCCACGGGGTGGTTTTCTTGCGCCCAGGGCAATGACCAGATTTGGCGGGGTATTCTAGGGGGGTTTTGAAATTCCAGGGTTTGCTTGACTAACTCGCGGGAGCTGATCATCGGTCATCCTTTTCGGGAAGATTGAGGGGGTAACGTCCATACTTCTTGGCGGCGGCGAACATGGCCAGGATGTTTTCGTTCTTTTGCCCGCTATTCAGGCTGTGATCCGAGGCCAGGATGTAGCCGCCACCCGGCGCAGCCTGGCGCAAACATTCGATCACCTGCTGCTCAACTTCCCGAACTGTTCCTTCTCGCAATACTTCTTTGTTGTTCACATTCCCAATGGGGCAAATCTGGTGGCCATATTTCTGCTTGACGATCCCCAAATCCATGCTGGCAGAGCGCTCGATGGGGTGGTAGGCGTTGATCCCCGTCGCCACCAGATCGTCCAGGAAATTCCAGATGCGCCCGTCGTTGTGCATGATGACGGGGACGCCCATTTTTCGATAAGCTTGCACAACTTTGCCAAAATAGGGCAGCACGAATTCCCTGAAGTGCTTCATTGACAGCAAGGGGCCTTGGTTGGCCCCCATGTCATCGGCTACGAGCAAAACATCCACGCCGATTTCCACCATTTGCCGCCCCACAGCAATATCCCACTCGGCAACTGCGCCGATGATCTCGTGGGCCAGGGCTGGGTCATCGTAGAACAACAGGGACAGGGTATCCAGCCCGGTGATCCAGGTGCTGTGTGAATACGGTCCGCTGACGCTGCCGATGATAGCCAGATGGTCTCCGGCCAGTTTGACCGCGGTGGCTACCGGCTCCATGCGACCTTTGGCCGCAGGATCGGGCATATGGTAGTTCTTCCAATCAGAACGATTTTTTACCGGGTGGTTGAACGGGCCACCCGTTGGCCAGGATATGGACGGGTCGATTTTTTGAGTAGTCCCCCACTCATCAACCACAACGTCGGGAGATAAATAAGCCGCCTCGAACGTTTCTGCCGCCCCAGCAGCGATGTGGACGCCGTCCAATTCCAAGGCATTGGTGAGGGCGATGGCATCTTCTGAATTGTAGGCTTCGGGTTTGTGCCCCAAAACATGGTCGTATAGATTCTGGCTGAACAGGAAATCGAAAAGTGGCACTTGGTCGGGCTGCTCACCCGAAAGCGCTGTCAAGAACCGCTGTTTGGGGGTGTAGGTGTTTTTCATGGCTATCCTTTCAAGGCACCGCCGACTAACCCGGCAATAAATTCCTTTTGGAAGCCGGAGAAGAAGATCAACATTGGCAATGAGGCAATCATCATCATGGCAAACATCTGCCCATAGTTGATTGTGTACAACTGGCCGAGCGCCATATAGATGCCCAGTGTGATGGTGACGCCGCTGCCTGGCCCGAGCAAAATCAGGGGCAAAAGAAATTCATTCCAGATCCATAAAGTCAAGAAAATCACGACAGTTGCAGTCGCCGGCCGCAATAAGGGGAAAAGGATTTTCCAAAACATCTGGAATTTATTTGCGCCATCAATCAATGCGGCTTCTTCGAGATCGAGGGGGATGTTTTTTATAAACCCGCTATACACAAATACCGCAAAGGAGAGCAATCCGCCGCCGATGAAGACGACCAACATCCCCCCCAATGAACCGATTAGCTTGAAGGTTCTAAATATCTGCACAATCGGAATCAGATAGATTTGTGCTGGAATCATCAGGCCAGCCATGAACAGCAACTGCAAAATTTTTGAAAAACGTGTCTTGTGGCGCGCAATATAATAACCAATTGCTGAAGACAATATGACGATGAAGAATACGGAAACGACCACCAATATTACGCTGGTCATCAATCCGCGCGCAATCAGGTTGTCTGGTCGACTAAATGCTTCCACCAAGTTTTGCAATGTGAATGGGACAGGGAAGCCAAGGGGATCACCCAAAATTTGCTCTTGGGTTTTGAATGTGTTGAGCACGGCCATGTACAGCGGCAGGCCAAACAAACTTGTTATCAAAACGAGTACAATGGGTAACGCAAACCGTTTTGCTTTCATCAGTACTCAACCTCTCGGCTTCGCAGAAACGTTCCTAAACCTGCTGAAATAAGTGCGATAAAGATGAAGAGAACCACGGCCATGGCTGATGCATAGCCCACTTTATTCACAGTGAAGGCCATCCGTGTGACATAGTAGGCCAGGGACTCTGTCGAACCGGCTGGCCCCGCGGCGGTCATCACTTGGATAATGTCGTACAGTTTGAACATCATGATTAAGAGCATGATCACATTCACGGTGATGCCTGGAGAGAGTAGCGGAAATGTTACATTCCAAAACACTTGCCAAGAATTGGCCCCATCTACATTGGCCGCATCTTTCAAATCCGGCGGCACACCTTGAAGTGCGGCTAAATAAACCACCGTGCAGAAGCCTACCATCTGCCAAACACAGACCAAGATCACCGAAAATGTAGCAAGCTCCGGTGTTCCGAGCCAAGAAATATTGCCACCCTCTCCGATCAGCCCAATCTGACGAAGCAGGGTATTCACCAACCCTCGTTGGCTATTCAACATGCCGCTCCAAATAAAGCCTATGACGACCGAACTCAACACCTGGGGAACAAAAAACACAGTGCGCAAGATCGTGTAGAAAAGCCCAGTATGGTTCAACGCCAAGGCAATTAACAACCCAAAAATATTCGCTAATAGGGTAACGATGATGCTGGTTTTTAGTGTGAATTGAAGCGATGATAAAAAGGTGCTATCGCTTAACATCGTAATGTAGTTTTTGCCGCCTACAAAGCTATTTGTGGCTTTCAGCAAGTTAAAATTGGTAAAGCTATAGTAAAAACTCAACAATAACGGCAGGATAAGCACAACCGAATATAACGCGACGCCAATCCCTACCATGATTGTAATGTAATCGAGTTTTAAGAATTTTTTTGAATTCATGTTTTTGGGCCTAGATAGAATGAAAGGCGGTTTTTGGTAGGAACCGCCAAACCTGTGTCTCAATTGTTCTTACGCAATTGCTCTTACGCTTTCTCGAAACTATTCTGATGCGCGATCCCAGGCTTCGTCCAGGCGCTGAAGCTCGCTCATAACATCGGCCCCATTCATAATGGCCTGGGCTGAGATGTTGAGTTCACCTTGCATTCCGGGAGCCAGGGCAAAATCGTTATAGACCCAATCGAACGCGTCCACGTTGAGAAGCCCCTCTACGCCAACGAAAGACATAGCCTCTTTGTAGACATCAGTGACCGTTGCTCCATACTTTTCAACTGTCATGCCCTTCACCATTGAAATTGCACCATCTGATTCGATCAGGGTTTTCATGAAGGAAGGTGAGAGTGCTACAGCTTTGGCAAATGCATTGGTTGCGTCCGGGTGAGCACTTTGGGCGGAGATGTGGATGCCTCCGCCAACAGAGAATGGGACCACCTGCTTACCGTCGTCCCGCGGGAAGAGGAAAACACCCGGCTCAAACGCTGCATTTTTGATCGCATCGTATTGCAGGAACCAGCTTCCCATGAAGTACATTGCGACTTTGCCTTCACCAAAGGCGCTGTTCGCATCGGCAAATCCAACACCCATATCGGCGATGTCGAAAGCACCGTTGTCTACAAGCCATTTGTACTTGTTGACGGCTGCTTCCATATCCGCATCAGTGAATTTGACCGTTCCTGCCTTGCGCTGCTGCGCCCAATCGGGTGTGCTACCGAGCACATCTGCCGAGATAATCCCTTCCAGGGTAAATGCGGCAGCCCAACCACCATCGCCTCCGCCAACAACCTGAATCGGCTTGATGCCAGCATCCTTGAGTTTCATCACCACATCTTGGAACTCTGTCCAAGTTGTAGGTACTTCCGCGCCAACCTGCTTGAACAGATCTTTGTTGTAGAACACAAACGGGATCACTTGCGAGTTTGTGGGGGCTTGCCAAATCTTGCCGTCGATCGAGGTGGCCATTGGCATGATGAAATTCTCTTCACTCCAGGCTTGATCCCACGGCTGGAGCAGGCCAGAATCAACAAAATCTTGGGTGTTAATAGACTGCATAAGATCAGGCACAGTGCCGGCAGATATGAGTTGTTTGGCATAGGCTGTACGGTCACTGCCTGGAGTCACGTACGTCTCAACAGTGAGACCGGCCACGCCAGAGTCGCTGATCCCATTGGCAATCACTTCATCCCAGAATGTGGCAGTCAGCGCGGGCGTTTCAAAGATCAGCCAACTGATTTTTATTGGTTCAACAGCAGGCTCTTCGACTTTCGTCTCAGCAGGTTGTGCCACAGGTTGATCAGCCACTGTGTCTACAACGGGTGCGACTGTGGTGCAGCCAACCAGAATAACAGTTAAAACCAAAAGTAGTGTGAGGATCGTTTTCTTCATTTCTTACCTCCGGGTAGGGTTGAATTTTCTGTTAGACATTCGGTAACATAATCGGCAACAGATAGACTCTTTGGTGCAATCGTTAATGGCTCCTTCCTTTCTCATTCGGTTTGGCAGCGAATGGATGTCAAGATTGTGAAAAGGCTTCGCTGACAGCATGCACCATCATGCTGGCAGTTCTTCATTTACCTGGATCTGCATTGAGAGGCCAATGGTAGTAGGTGTTTGTGACGATTTCCCCGACATGCGTTGGATCAATAGATCCGTCGCCTTCTCGCCCAGCATGTGCCCATCTTGAATTGCAGTGGCAACGACACTGCCATCGTTGTGGAGGATGCGTTGAAAACCGATCCCGGCCAATTTGATCCCCACATCCAAGGAACCTTCCATGTGTCCTTGCTGTAGCACTTTTTGGATACGTTGCAAATTGATGGTCATTAGATCGGCGTGAACCTGCTCAACAACCTGGTGGTTTAATCCGAGGAACGCAGAGGGGGAGAACAAATCTATTTTTTCTTGCAACCTAATATAGGTATCATTGACTCTTGATGTTGTCCGGGGGGGTAATTCGAGGGATCTCCTATAGATGTCCAGCCAGACTAGCTCCTCATCGTATTGGAGGTTGTTGTCTTCCAAGGCACGCCGATAGCCTTTCAAGCGGTTATGAATACTGGAGACCGACACCTCATGGCCGGGCAAGGCCACAATACGTGTGTGCCCTTGGTCGATCAAAAACTTTGTGAGATCATATCCAGCTTTTTCATCATCAAAAACGACTCTGTCGGTGTCTAGCTTTGGGTAATAACGGTCCAACATCACAAGGGGGAATTGGCGTTCCTGCAATTGGGCGTAAACAGCCGCGTTATTGAATCCCGTAAAAGGATAGGCCAGAATACCGCTTATGCCATTTGCAAGCAGATCTTCGATGATGGCTTCTTCATCAACGGCACCAAAAGCACTGACTACTTGAACGTAAATCTGGTTTTGATGGGCCAGGCTTATGACGCCGTTCAATATCCCCATCAGGAAACTATCGAGAATATGGGGGACAAGAAAGGCGATTTTTGTACGTTGAGGAGAGCTCTGCTGATCCGTCGGTTGGGTGACAAAATTGCCCCGCCCATGTTGCCGCTCAATAAGGCCTTCCTGATCCAGTATGTCCAAAGCCTTGACGACGGTGATCCGGCTGACCCCGAAATCTTCCACCAGTTGACGCTCAGACGGCAATGCATCTCCAGGCTGAAATTCATGTCCGCGAATACGGCTGCGCAATGATGTGTACACCTGGTAATAGCGGGGGATTGGGCTATCGGGATCAATCGTTGTGGATGGCATAAGTGGATCTCCTGCTGGACCGCTGGACAAGTGGACATATCCAGTTTACAATACTCCACAACCATTGTCAAGCACAAATTTCCGTCCCACAAACCATTCGAGGAAAGCTATGAAAACAGAAGAATCTATTCGCGAAGTCATGGATGAATGGCGAAATGTGATCAAGAATAAAAAGCGATTAATCTTTTCTTTTGAAGAGCGCGCCCAAATCCGATTGAACGCCATCAAAGAACAGATCTATTCGCAACGCATACCTTTGCCGGGTTGGCTCATCCGAGAGGGGTATTTTCGTGCGGTTGGCCAATACGAATTCATCGATTCAGATTGGCGGACCATCGATCCCGGTGATCCCTGGGGCGGGGCGGATGTTACGGCATTCTTCAAACGCCGGATTGACATACCCGCAGAATGGAAAGGCGAGAAGATCTATCTTCGTTTCTATGTGGGCGGTGACTCCCTGCTCTCTATCGATGGCCTCCCCTATCATGGCCTTGATCCTTTCCGCAATGAGATACTCCTCACAAACCAAGCCGAGGGCGGAGAATCATTTTTGATCGAGGTTGAATCCTATGTGAGCTGGCACAGCGATGAAGCCGACAATAAACGCCTCCATGTTGCCGAGCTAGGCATCATGGATCAAGATATTTTTGAAGCTTATTGGGATTTTTGGTGTGCGTACAAGTTGCTATGGATGAAGGGAATGCTGCCTGAAATGCGCGGTTACCTGGAAAAGCATCTCTGGGCAGCGTTAAAACAGGTTCCGCCCAAAGTTGAGGCCGGGATAGATTTCAAAGATCGGTTGCTGTCCGCTCAATCGCAACTCCAGAAAACAATCTACGCCAGTGATTTGTTCAAGATTCCGGGCAAGATCAATTTAGTGGGGCATTCTCACCTCGACTTGGTCTTTATGTGGACATACCGTGAGTTCATCCGCAAGGTGGGGCGCACCCATGCCACCATGCTGAGGCTGATGGAACAATATCCAGAGTTCCAATTCTGCCAGAGCCAGGCCAAAACGTATCAAGAGATGAAAGTCCACCACCCCCACATTTACGAACAGGTCAAACAGCGGATTGCCGAAGGCCGTTGGGAAGCCATCGGCGGTTTTTGGGTCGAGCCAGATTGCAACCTGATCTCCGGGGAATCATTTGTGCGTCAAATCCTGCACGGGCAGAAGTTTTTCAGCGATGAGTTTGGCGTTCGCTCGCGCACCTGTTGGCAGCCTGATGTCTTCGGGATGAGTGCCGCAATGCCACAAATCCTGGCGCGCAGTGGGATTGACTATGTGATGACGACCAAGATGTTCATTTGGAATGACACCAATCCCTGGCGGAAGAACACCTTCTGGTGGCAAGGATTGGACGGTTCCCGCGTGCTCACAGTCGTCACCCCAAGCCATTTCATTGGCATGGTTGATCCCGATCACGTCCATGAGCATTGGCGAGATTTTTCTGACAAGGAGACCATTGGGGAGTCGATGTACTGCTATGGTTGGGGCGATGGGGGGGGCGGTGTCGATATTGAGATGCTCGAAAGCATCCGCAGATATCAGAAAATCATGGGATTGCCAGAGCTAAAACAGGCTGGCGCCGAAGAAACCCTGGACAATATTAGGGCGAAAGCAGAAACACAGCCAATCCCTGTCTGGCAGGATGAACTTTACCTGGAGGCACATCGGGGAACGGCTACAAATAAAGGAATTCTTAAAAAGCTGAATCGCCAGGGCGAGTTTTTGATCCGTGAAACTGAATTGCTGGCGACATTTGCCTGGCTGCATGGCGCATCCTATCCGGCCCAAGAGCTGAATGATGTTTGGGAGATCTTTCTCACCACCCAATTCCACGACTCCCTGCCGGGCACCCACATCAACCCTGTCCTGGACGATTTGCTCAAGGAATTAGAGCAGTTCAGATCCCGCACTTCCGCTTTGCGGCAGCAAGCAATTCCAGCGGTTCTTCCAGGGTTTCTCCTCGCACAAACTGAGTCGAAACCAACAGCACTAACGATGTTCAATTCATTTCTTCATCCCAGAGAAAGCACGGTGATGCTATCAAAGAATGCGCTAGGCGGAAATCTACCAATTGCGAATGATGGTGAACCTCTGCTGAATCAGTCTATCACTGGCTTAGATGGCGAAGAATATGCGCTGATCGCCATCCCAGAGGTGCCGGGCGTAGGCTATCGAAGATTCAATTTGGGCCAAGCCCCCCATACGCAAACGCCGAGTTCGGTGCATGCCGCCGAAAATAGGCTGGAAAACGATTTGTTGCAAATCTCCTTCAACAGCCAAGGTGAAATCGTTTCGATCTGGGATAAAGAAATAGACCGCGAGGTGATCGTTGCCAATGAAGTTGGCAATCGCTTCCAACTCTATGAAGACATTCCCGGAAAATATGATGCCTGGGATATTGTCGCCACCTACGCCGACCATGAGATCGATATTTCCGGTGAGTGCGTTTTGCGCGTTGACGAAAACGGCCCCATCCGGGCATCGCTCCTGCTGGAGAAGGTGTTTTTGGGGTCAAAAATCACCCAGCGTATCAGCTTGCAGGCTGGCTCCAGACAACTGTCTTTTGAAACCCTTGTCGATTGGGCTGAACGCCAGAAACTTCTCAAAGTGGGTTTCCCCGTGGAGATCAGTGCTACCCATGCTACCTATGACATCGCCTATGGGAACATGCAACGCCCAACCCACCGCAACACATCCTATGATGCCGCCAAATTTGAAGTCCCCGCGCACAAATGGATGGATGTTTCCCAGGGAGAGTACGGCGTATCTCTGCTCAACAATTGCAAGTATGGGCACGAAGCCAACGGAAAAACAATCCGTCTGAGCCTGCTGAAGGGATCCATATTCCCAGATGAATTTGCAGACCTGGGGCGGCATCAATTCACCTATGTACTCTACCCCCATCCAGCTTCTTGGGAAGATGCTGGCACCATTCAACAGGCACTCGATCTTAACCATCCCCTGTTGTGCCAGGTCAATAATGATCCGTCAGATCATCCATCGGATCAAACGAGCCATTCGTTCATATCATGTGTAGCAGAAAACGTTACCCTTGAAGCGGTAAAACAAGCCGAAGACGGGCAGGGCGTGATCATCCGACTGGTCGAAAATCACAACAAATCTGGCACCATCACCCTGGACCTTGATCGTTCAATCCAACAGGCCTGGACTTGTGATTTGATGGAAAATAACGAAACAGAAATCTCTCCAAAGGACACACAGATCAAGTGTACGCTTGCTCCCTACGAGATCAAGACCCTGCGCGTCTGTTTTTAAGCTGATCTCAACCGGATCTCAAGGCGTAAACGTTCCGCCCTACGAAAACTCTCGTTTTTCGTTAAACCTTGCTATAATCGTGGCGAGCGCCGGGGATGTGGGTTGGTCACACCCCGCCCTCGCAGCCTGAGCTTGTCGAAGGCAGCGGCGAAGATCTGCTCGATCCAGACCCCTGAATCTTCCAATCGCCCAATCTCCCAATCTCACACCCCACCACCCAATCCAGGAGCTTTTTATGAACCGCATCATCGAATGCGTCCCCAACTTTTCCGAGGGACGCCGACCCGAGGTCGTGGCCGCCATTGTGGCCGCCATCCGCAGCGCGCCCGGTGTGACCGTGTTGGATGTCACCTCGGACCCGGACCACAACCGCTCGGTGGTGACCTTTGTGGGCAGCCCGGAGACCGTGGCCGAGGGCGCGTTCCGTGGCATCGCCAAGGCCGCGGAGTTGATTGATTTGGACCAGCACACGGGCGAACATCCCCGCATGGGGGCGACGGATGTGGTGCCCTTTGTGCCCGTGAAGAATGTCACGGCCAAGGAGTGCGCGGCCATCGCTCGCGACTTGGGCCGCCGGGTGGGGGACGAGTTGGGGATCTGCGTTTACCTCTACGGCGACGCGGCCACCCGGCCCGAACGGGAGAAGCTGCCCGACATTCGGAAGGGGCAGTACGAGGGCTGGAAGGCGGAGATCGGGCTGAAACCGGAACGAGAGCCGGACTTCGGCCCGGCGGTCCCCAAGCCCTGGGGGGCCACGGTGATCGGCGCCCGGCCCTTCCTGATCGCCTACAATTTGTATCTCAACTCGGACCGGGTGGACATTGCGGACCAGATCTCTCGGTCCATTCGCTTCACCAGCGGGGGATTGCGCTTTGTGCAGGCCAAGGGTTTCTTGGTGGAGGGCCAAGCCCAGGTCAGCATGAATTTGACCAACTTCGACAAGACCTCGCTCCATCTGGTCCAGGAGACCGTGAAGCGGCTGGCGGCCCAACATGGCCTCACGGTCACCCGCGCCGAATTGATCGGGATGATTCCCCAAAAAGCCCTGACCGACGCCGCCAAGTGGTATTTGCAATTGCACGACCTGGACGATCTGCTGGTTTTGGAGAACAAGCTGGCCCAAGTCGCCGCCCAGGACACGATGAGCGGTATGGGCACCTTCATCAACGCCGTGGCTTCCAGCGACCCCGCCCCCGGCGGTGGAGCCGTGGCTGCCCTGGCCGGGGCGTTGGCCGCATCCCTGGCCCAGATGGTGGCCGGGTTGACCGTGGGGCGCAAGAAATACGCCGCCGTGAACGACCAAGCCCAGGCGGTGTTGGATGGGGCCGAGGGCTTGCGGGCCCAATTGACCACCGCCATCGCCGAGGACGCCGCTGCCTTTGTGACGGTGATGGCCGCTTTCCGGGACAAGTCCGTGGGCGAGGACCAGCGGGCCGCGGCCATCGAAACGGCCATGATCCACGCCGGGGAGGTGCCCCTGGAGGTGATGCGCTTGAGCCGGGAGGTGGCCGGGCTGCTGCGGGAGATCGCCGGGATCGGCAATGTCAACGCGGCCAGCGACGCCGGGGCCGCTGGCTTCATGGCCCAGGCCGCGGTCAAAGCCGCCGGGTTGAATGTCAAGACCAACGCCGTGGGCCTCAAGGACCGGGTTCTGGCCCAGGCTTGGTTAGATGAGGTCGCCGTCATCGAAACTGAAGTCGATCAGATCGTCACCGAAATCGCCGCCACCGCTGCCCAGCGCGGCGGATTTGCGTAAGAGATTTAGAAAAAATAGAACACGGATCGGACGGATCGGACGGATCGGACGGATCAAAACGGATCAAAAAAAATCCGTAAAAATCCGTAAAAATCCGTCGAATCCGTCCGATCCGTGTTCTATTTTGCCTTCCTTTGCGTCCTGCCCGCCTTTGGGGTAAAATCCCCTCTCTTCTTCGCTTTTCCCTTCTCAATCAGGAGCAAACTCATGTCATCATGGTTGCGACCCAGGCTGCCGCGATCGAGTAGCCGTTTGTGGATCTTTGTTTTGCTGATCATGGCCCTTTTGGCCGTGGCCGGATGCACCGCGGACCAGCCGAAGGACGACGCCTTTGTGGTGGAGATGCGGGACAACGTCTTTGAGCCAGCGGTCTTGCGGGTGCCCGTGGGGGCACGGGTAACCTTCCGCAACGTGGGCCGCGCCCCCCACAACGCCCTGGAAGAGGACGATGCTTGGTCCACCACGGAGAGCTTTGGCAACCTGGTCATGTTGAGCGAGGAGGAGACCACCCTGGTCTTCGACAAACCCGGCGTCTTTTCCTACTTTTGCAGCTTCCACGGCACGGCCCAGGGCGCGGGGATGGCGGCCACGATCATCGTGGGCGACGCCCAGGTGGAAGAGGTGGCCGCGGTCGAGGAGAGCCAGTCTGGCCAGTGGACCGGGATCACCCGCAACGTGCCGACCGACTACCCCACCATCCAATCCGCCGTGGACGCGGCGGACGCCGGGGATCTGGTCCTGATCCAGCCCGGCGTCTACAAAGAGCAGGTCACGGTCAGCACGGCCAATTTGGTGATCCGGGGCACGGACCGCAACACGGTGATCATCGACAGCGAGTTCCAGCGGGACAACGGCATCTTTGTGGCCGGGGCCAATGGGGTGGCCGTGGAGAACCTGACCGTGCGCAATGCCAATGTCAACGGCATCTTTTGGACCGGGGTCACAGGCTATCGGGCGTCGTATATCACCGCCATTGACGCCTATGTCTACGGTGTCTACGCCTTCGATTCCCGTGACGGCCTGATCGAGCATTCCTACGCCAGCGGCTCGGACGATTCCGGCTTTTATGTGGGCCAATGCGACCCCTGCGACGCCGTGGTGGACCATGTGATCGCCGAGAACAACGCCCTGGGCTATTCCGGCACCAACTCCAGCCGCCAGATGTATATCCTCAACTCCATCTGGCGCTTCAACGGCGCGGGGATCGCCCCCAACACCCTGGATGGCGAACTCTACGCCCCGGTCCACGATGTGACCATTGTGGGCAACCTGGTCTACAACAACGGCAACACGGAGGTGCCCTTCCGCAAGCTGCAATGGCCCCTGCTGGGCAATGGCATCGCCCTCATGGGCAACAAGAATACGTTAGTCGAGCGCAACCGAGTGGTCAACCAGCCAGCCAACGGCATCCTGGTCTCGGCCATGTTGGATGACAATTTTTACACCAGCGATGGCAACATCGTGCGGGAAAATGTGGTCTCCGGCTCGGGCCGGGCAGATCTGGCCCTGGGCGGTCCCGCCGGTCCCGGCAATTGCTTTGACCACAACGTGGCCGCCACCTCCATGCCCCCGGGGCTGGACACCCTGCTCTCGTGCAGCGGATGGCGTCTGCCCCTGCGCTACGATGTGGTCAGCTTTATGGACCTGGCCGGGCGGGCCGTGGAGGCCAAGCTGGGCCTGAGTCCCGATCACCCGGCCGGCTATGCGCCCAAACCCGGTCCCCAGCCCCAGATGCCCGGCGGCGCGGAGGCCCCCGTGCGCCCGGCGGTCGATGTCTTCGTCAACTATCCTCTGGACATCGACGCCATCACCGTCCCCGACATGCCCGCGGACGCCGGGACCATCGCCCGGCCCAGCCCGACCATCTTTGGCATTCTGCTGGGCTATTCTACCTATAATGCCTTTCTGGGCTTCTTCGGCTGGTTTATGATCGCCTCCCTCTATGCAATCTGGGTGCTGATCGCCCTGTGGGAACTGACCAGCCGAGCCGCCGAATGGGGCCGAGGCCGGGTCATCGGCTGGACCAGCGCCATTTTGGTCGTGCCCTTTCTGGGCGTGATCGGCTACTTTATCCTGGGCAAATCCGCCATCCCCGGCTGGAAGCGGGTGGTCTTCATGGTCCTGCCCCTGCTAGTCTACATCGGCATCGTCGTCGGCACCCTCGTGGGCAGCGGGGTGTTGTAAGGGCAGGAGATCAACTGGTTCGTCTGAAGCTGTGATTGGGAGATTGAGAGATTAGGAGATTGGCACGCCCAATCTCCCAATCTCTCAATCTCCCAATCGCCCAATCTCAACCATCCCTTATCCACGATCTTTTCTCGGAGAAAATCTCATGGCAACTTTGCTTTCGGTCTATCTTTATCTGCTCCCCATCGTCATCTACACCGCCTGGGTGGCCATCGCCCTCTATGATCTGGGCACGCGCAAGGAAGGCGGCTGGGCGGTCAGTTTGGGTTGGATGGCCCTGATCTTGTTGGTGCCCGTTGTCGGGGTTGTGATCTATTACGCCCTGGGTCGGTCGACGATTCCTGGTTGGCAGCGGGTGACTCTGTTGGTCGGGGGGCCGGTGGCCTATGGTATCCTCTTGGTGATTGGCAACCTGGTGGGTGGGGTGGCTTGATGACCCAGGGGAAAGAGCCGGGTGCGGACGGCAAGCTGACCCTCTCCCGGCGCGCCTTGGTGAGCGGGGCCGGGCTGGGCGGCGCGGTCCTGGTGGGCGCGGGGTGGCTGGCGGGGCATAGTCGGTCCGGCCATGCCGATCCTGTCGCCCCCGCGGACATGGGCATGTTGATGGCCATGCCCATGCCGGCCAGTGGCCCCTACGGCGGCATGTTCGATCCCCCCGACGCCCTGGACGCCAAGGCCCTTGACGCCATCACCCTGCCCCCGCCCCCGGACGATCTGCCCCCCGGCTCCCTGCGGGAGATCACTTTCGACGTGGTGGAACGCCCGATTGAAGTGAGCAAGGGAGTGATGGTCGACGCCTGGAGCTACAACGGCCAGGTCCCCGGCCCCACCCTGCGGGCCAAGGAGGGGGATCTGCTGCGCATCACCCTCAACAACCGCACGCAGCATGCCCACAACCTGCACTTCCACGGCCAGCACAGCCCCCAAATGGACGGCTGGGAACCCATCCCGCCCGGCGAAAGCACGGTCTACGAGATCAGCGCCGGTCCCTTTGGCCTGCACCCCTACCATTGCCACGTCATGCCCATCGCCATGCACATCAGCCGGGGCATGCACGGCGTCCTCATCGTGGACCCGCCCACGCCCCGCCCGCCCGCCCACGAAGTCGTACTCATCCTCTGCGGCTGGGATCCGGCCCAGGTGGGCAAGAGCGAGGTGGTGACGTGGAACGGTATCGCCAGCTATTTCTCCAAGTTCCCCATCAAAGTGACCGCGGGGGAGCTGGTGCGTCTCTACGTGGTCAACATGCTCGAATACGAACCCATCGGCTCATTCCACCTCCACGCCCGCACCTTCGACGTCTTCCCCACAGGCACCAGCCTGATCCCCAGCGCCCACACGGACGTGATCACCCTGGGCATGGCCGAGCGGGCCGTGCTGGAGTTCACCCTGCCGGAGCGGGGACGGTATATGTTTCATCCCCATCAGCATTGGCTGGCCGAGCATGGGGCGATGGGCTGGTTTGCGGCAATATAGAAAGGCAAAAGGCAAAATGCAAAAGGCAAAAGTAGGCGTTGACCTGCTGATCCATTCCGCGGCCCAACTCTGCACCATCGCCGATCCCGGCGGCCCCCAGCGGGGGCAGGATTTGGGCGATCTAGCCATCATCGAAGACGGCGCGCTGGCTGTGCAGGATGGCCGCATTCTGGCCGTGGGAACCTCAACGGACCTGCGTGCCCGCTTCCACGCCCAGCAAGAGATGGACGCGTCCGGGCGCTGCGTGATCCCCGGCTTTGTGGACCCCCACACCCATCTGCCCTGGGCCGGGGAGCGGGCCGCAGAGTTCGAGATACGGGTGGGCGGGGCCACCTATATGCAGATCATGCAGGCCGGGGGCGGCATCATGGCCACCGTGGGCAAGACCCGCCGGGCCTCCCTGGACCAACTGGTGGCCGAGAATCTGCCCCGCCTGCGCACCATGTTGGCCCACGGCACCACCACCGCCGAATGCAAGACCGGCTATGGCCTGGACACGGCCACGGAACTCAAACAGCTCGATGCCATCCTGGCCCTGGACGCGGCCCAGCCCGTGGATCTGGTCCCCACCTTCATGCCCGCCCACGCCGTGCCCGCCGAATACCGGGGCCGCACGGAGGACTTCATCGACCTGATCGTGGACCAGATCCTGCCCGCCGGGGCCGCTTGGGCGCATCAACATGACATAAGGTTGTTTTGCGATGTTTTTTGTGAAGAAGGGGTTTTCGACGTGGCCCAAAGTCGCCGCGTCTTGGAGCGGGCCGTGGATCTGGGCTATGGGCTAAAAGTCCATGCCGACGAATTTGTGGGCATCGGTGGCACAGGACTTGCGGTCGAGATGGGGGCCATCTCCGCCGACCATCTGGTGGAGACCCCTTACGCCGACATCATGGCCCTGGGCCAGGGCAAAACCATCGCCGTGGGGCTGCCCCAGACCCCCTTCGGCTTGGGCCAAACCAAGTTCACTCCGGCCCAGGCCATCTTGGAGGCTGGCGGGGCGCTGGCCCTGGCCACAGACATCAACCCCGGCGGGGCGTGGGGCGAATCCATGCAGATGGTCATGGCCATCGCCTGCCGCTACATGGGCCTCACCCCGGCTCAGGCATTGGTGGCATCCACCCTCAACGCCGCCCACGCCATCGGGCGCGGCGAAACCGTCGGCAGCCTTTCCCCCGGCAAACAGGCCGACTTCCTCATCCTCTCCGCAGACGACTACCGCCATCTCGGCTATCGCTTCGGCACAAATTTGGTGGACGTTGTGGTAAAGCGGGGCGGGGTTGTGAGGGGGTGAAGGGGTGAGGGGGTGAAAGGGGTGAAAGGGTGAAGGGGTGAAAGGGTGAAGGGGTGAAAGGGTGAAGGGGTGAAAGGGGCGAGAAAAGGTAAACCACCTTCATCACCCCTTCACCCGCTCACCCGCTCACCCCCTCACCCCTTCACCCCCTCACCCCTTGATACCGCTGTCCTATCTTACGAATCACTTACAATAACTGATTTTTCGATGCCGATTTGCTGTCTTTACTCAAAAAGACTGTTATGTTTACTGAAATCCACTCAAATCACCTAAAAATCGAGTGTTTTTGAGTAGATTTCGGAGGATTCGAGTGTTGCAAGCAGTTTTTTCGAGAGTTTAATCACAGTTTCGTAAGATAGGACAGCGGTATCACCCCTTCATCGTTACGCCGCCGGCAGGGTAAAGCTAAACGTACTCCCCTCTCCGGGGATGCCGGTGCTTTCGACGGCGACTTGGCCGCCCAACTTGCGGACGATGCGTTCAACGATGGCCAGCCCCAGGCCGTGGCCATCGGCCAAATTGACATGCAGCCGACTAAGCGGTTCAAAGATCTGACTCTGGGACAGGGCAGGAATGCCATAGCCGTTGTCCCGAACCCAGAATTGAACCATGTTTTCCTCGATCCACTTGGCCCCAAGCTCGATGTGGGGCGGTGTGCTGCCATATTTGATGGCGTTGCCGATGAAGTTCTCCCACACCTCTTCGACCAAAGGGCGACTGCCCTTGGCCTGGGGCCAACTCTCCTGTGGCGAGGCGAAGACCAGCGTTGCCTTGGATGCCGCCAGGGTGGACGCCAGGCGCTCTTGCACCTCATCCAGGATGTGGGCCATCTCCAAGGGTTCCCCCACCACTTCGGCCTGGCTGAGCCCCGTGAGGGTGAGCAGGTTTTCGATAATGTGGGCCATCTTGTGGCCCATACGATTGATGCTCTCCAATAATTCCGCCGCGTCGGGATCTGCCACGCCGCTTGTTTCGCTTTGCAAGAGCATCTCGCTGGCAAAGGTGATCACCGAGAGGGGTGTCTTCAGCCCGTGGGCAACTGTATAGGCATAGGTGTCCATCTCTTGGATCTGGATCGTGCGCTCTCGAAGTTGGGCTTGCAAATCGGCAACCTGGGTCAGTAGTCCGGTCGTGAGTTGACGCTGGCTGGCTAATTCCTGCTCAAGCAGAGTGGTCGCCTGGATCTGGGGCTGGGGCTGGGACCGGGGCTGGGGTTCCGCACTTGTATAGACCCGCTGCGCTGGCTTGTGCCCATTCGCTTGCCTGTCGGCTCCGTTTACGGTTCCATTGATCTGTAAACTTCCGGTGTTTCCAGTGAACGGCACGGTAGAGCGGCCATTCAATCGCATGGCGGCCCTGGCGATTCGGTTCAAAAGGGTACTGTTAGACATTTCCATGGTTTGATACCATCCGATCTGCGAAGGATGAGAGATGTACTCGCCAAGTCTGCGGGTTGGGTGGATAACGGTGTTGGCCATTGCATTGATGACCCTGCTGCAAAAAGCTTCTTTTCACCACAAAGATCACAAAGAAAAGAAAGCCTTTTCCTCGGCGAATCCTCTGCGATCTCAGCGTCTTCGGCGGTTTGATAGGTTTTTGCAGTGGACTCATAGATGGTTCTAATAAATGGTTCCCATAAATGGGTACTCTGAAGGGGATAAGGGTCTCTTGATACTATAGCTGATCTGAGGCAGAGATCACATCCGTATTTACCTGTAGATTGATCTGAAAGTTTTCTGTAAGGAAAGTGTGTAATTTGTCCAGGGTAAGACCTAGTCAGTTGTGTAGGAACCCAGGATGATAGGGCGGTCGGCCAGGCAAATTGGCCAGCATACACCAAAACGAACATGGACCCCATACAAGGCGTATGGGGTCCATGTTCGTTGCTATTTCGTTGTTGTCGCGTAAGCGGTCACTCCCCGCCCCCCTGACCCCCCAACTTTGGGGGGAACTGTCCACCACCCCCTCATCCATCTACCCGCCGGGTCTCCGGCACGGCCAGCACAAAGTCCGCGCCGAAGGCCTGGGCCGGGGTCAGCGCGCCGGCCCGGGGATGGGCCAGGAGGGCCTCGACGCTGTTGAGACCGGCCACCGCGGTGAAGCGATAGCCCTCCAAGGTCTCCAACTGGGCTGCCACGCTGTGGCCTTGGGCGTTGATGGCCTTGGCCCACACATAGGATCGCCCACTGGTGCGCAGACTTTCGTCCGGCCCAGTGATGGTGCGCCCGATCACTCGTTGGATCAACCGGCGCACAAAGGCAGGGCGCAAGAGCAGGTTGCTGACAGGGGCGGTGGCGGCCATCACAGAGACCATGCGCCGGGGGAAGGCCATGTAGGTGCGGATGTTGGGGATGCCCGTGGTGCGATAGGCCGTGGCCAGATCTCCCCACGGGATGGGCATGACCGTGCGTTCTCGGTCCAGAAAGCGGATGCGGCGCACGTCGCTGCCCATGCGGATGGGGGTGAGCAGACCATCCACCCGGGCCAGGGTGCCGCCGGGAAGCTGTTCCACCATGGTCTTGGCCGTGCCGGGGCTGATGCTGCTGAGGCTGGCGATGGCCAGTTCCAGATGGGTGGCGTCGGGCAGGCGCTCGGCCACATACCGGGCCATACAGTCGGTCGGGATGACATCGAAGCCCACACCGGGGATCAGGGCGATCCCGGCGGCTTTGGCCTCGGCGTCCCGGCCCAGGATGGCCTCGAAGACCGGGATCTCCCCGGTGATGTCCAGATAGTGGGCCCCCACGGCCAGGCAGGCATCCACCACGGGCTGGCTGGTGAAGACAAAGGGGCCAGCCGCGTGCATAACCAGATCGACGCCATTGATGGCTTTGCGCAGGGCTTGGCTATCGGTCAGATCCACAGCCACCCACTCTAGCCCCAGCCGCTCTGCCAGAGGACGCAGACGGGCCTCATCTCGTCCCGCCAAAACAGGACGATGGCCCCGGCCCACAGCCTCTTCCGCCAACAATTCGCCCGTATAGCCATACGCTCCGTAAAGTAGCCAATTTGTCATGGGGTTCCTTTGGGGGGATGAGAATCGAGAATCGAGTATCGAGTATTAGTACCTAACCAGCGAAATCCTTGTTTTTTGTGCAAGAATTTTTACCACAAAGGACACAAAGGGTAGGACTGCACGATAGCGTGATGCCAAAAACGCACGATTTTGCTTGAAGGGTTAACGCGAGATTTAGTACTTTTTTGGCTGCGGATACTATATAGCGGGTGATTCAGATAGCATTCCGTCCAAATCTGGCGTAATCGAAATCAAAGTGATCAGATCACGCTATCGTGCAGTCCTACCACACAAAGAACACAAAGAGGGATTTATTCTTTTGAAATCTTTGTGTTCTCTGTGATCTTTGTGGTAAATCTTTGTGGTTCTGGCTAGGCCAGGTTGGGTGTCGTCCACACAGAGATACACGATACTCGATTCCTTAATATTTCTCCGGCACAAAAGTCTGGTCGGCCAGGGGCGGGCGGACGTAGCCCACGTTGTCCTGGCGGGGGGGGAGTTCGATGGCGGCGGGGGTCAGATCCTGGTAGGGGATCATGCTGAGGAGGTGGCTGATGCAGTTGAGCCGGGCGCGCTTTTTGTCGTCGGCGTTGACCACGTACCACGGGGCCTGTTTGATGTCCGTGTGGGCGAACATCTCATCCTTGGCCTTGGAATACTCCATCCACTTGGCGCGAGATTGCAGATCCATGGGGCTGAGTTTCCAGCGCTTGGTGGGGTCCACAATGCGGCTCTGGAAGCGACGTTCCTGCTCGTCATCGCTGACCGAGAACCAGTATTTGAGCAGAATAATGCCGGAACGCACCAACATGCGCTCGAACTCTGGGCAGGAGCGCATAAATTCCTGGTATTCCTCCTGGGTGCAGAAGCCCATCACTCGTTCCACCCCGGCCCGGTTGTACCAACTGCGGTCGAAGAGAACCATCTCCCCGGCCGCGGGCAGATGGGGCACGTAGCGCTGGAAATACCACTGGTCCTTCTCCCGTTCCGTGGGGGTGCCCAAGGCCACCACCCGGGCCACGCGCGGATTCAGCCGTTCCAGGATGCGCTTGATCACGCCCCCCTTGCCGGCCGCGTCCCGGCCCTCGAAGATCACCACCACCTTCAGCCCATCGGCCTTCACCCATTCTTGTAGCTTGACTAATTCGACCTGGAGACGAAGCAACTCTTTTTCATAATACTTCGTCTTCAGCTTCTTAGGCTTGGCCCGGGATTCTTCGGACATGTCCTTGTTCGCGTGCTCCTCATCCTGGACAGCCTCATCAATGACAGGCGGGAGTGGGGCCACCGGGGGCTTTTCGGCACTAGCTGATTTACTGCTACCCTTTGTTTTCTCCTTCACCTTCGTTCTTTCAACATCCTTTTCTTTCTTTTTTGACATGGGGCTCCTCCTGAAATGGGGTTTGGGCTTGTTGAGGGCGGGCGCTGAGATTGGGTGGCGTTCAGGCTCGGTGAAACGGGTTGCATTGATGATACCGTGAAATGATGAATAGTTCAAGGGTCATCACGCGATTGCTACGTCACCGGGTCGGGAAACAAAAAAGACCCCCGGAGGTTTCCCCCCGAGGGTCTTTTTGTCTTGGCGGTCCTAAGACCGATCTGCTGCTTACTCGACTTCCTTCTTCAGGACCAGCATGCCGCTGGCGGTCTCGGCCACCACGCGGCCGGCCGGCACGGCGTCCAGCCCGCCTTCGCTCTCCTTGGAGAAGAAGTAGAGGGTGGTGCTGCCGTTCTTGGTCTTGCGCTCGCGACCGTGCAGGTAGTAGGTGTTGCCCTTGCTGTTCGTGTGGCTGTATGCCATGGTTTCACTCCTTTAGTGACTAGATTGCTCGTTGGTGGCCTAGTTCTGTTCCCATCCGGGGGACATCCACCAGTCAGGACATAGTACACCAAAGGGCGGTAGCCCCCAAATCCGTTCACACATGGGCCGAAAAAGGGCGATGAAGCGCTAACTATGAACTAAACCTGGGTGCTGCGTCGCTCCATCAAGACCACATCCCGCCATACGCCGTGGCGTTGGCCCCGGCGTTCTGCCGTGCCCAGAACGCGGAAACCGCAGCGTTGGTGCAGGCGGATGCTGGCTGCGTTCTCCGGGAAGATGCCAGCGGTCAGCGTCCACACCCCGGCGGTCTCGGACGCCGTCACCAGGGCGGAGAGCAGGGCCAGTCCCACACCCTGGCCCCTGGCGGCTTCGGCCACATAGACGCTCACCTCCGCCACCCCGGCATAGACCGCCCGGCTGGAGACCGGGCTGAGGGCCGCCCAGCCCAACAGTCCGCCATCCTGGGACCGGGCCGCCAGCCGACAATCGGGCCGCCGGGCCTTGTCCCAGCTCTCCCAATCCGGCGCAGAGGTCTCAAAGGTGGCGTTGCCCGTGGCGATACCAGCCAAGTAGATGGCCCGGACTTGGGGCCAATCCTCCGCCAGCAGGGGGGTGATGGTGGATTGGTTGATCTGTTGATTGGTCATATGGCCCCGTTCACCCCTTCACCCGTTCACCCCTTCACCCCTTCACCCGCTCACCCCTTCACCCGCTCAGCTTCTCACCCAAGCGGCGCAAACAGATCCACCGGGTTGCCGTCCGGGTCGTGGACGATGGCGTAGCGCTGACCCCAGAAGGCATCCCAGGGGGCGGTGTGGCCGTGATATCCGGCGGCGATCACGGCGGCGTAGAGGCGATCTACCTCGGCCGCGTCGGCGCAGAGGAAGGCCAGGCTCATGCGGTGGCCCGTGGCGGGCGTCCATGCCGGGTTGAAAGAGTGGATCACCTCCACCGTGTCCCAGGCCAGGCGGAATCCGCCATCCAACGTCACCTCCACATGCCCCTCCGCGTCCATCTCCGGGGGAATCTCCAGCCCCAGCAGCCGATAAAACGCCAGGGCCGCGGCCATGTCTTGCACGATCAGGCCGACTAGATTGGGTGTTGCCATTGGTTTTCTCCTTGGGGAAGGGTATCGAGTAATGCGTATCGAGTAAACGTTGTTGACGACAATTCGCCGTTTGAAACAACCCAGTTCTCGACCACAAAATTACTCGATACTCGATACACGATACGCATTCAAAAGCCTCATCCCATTCAACGTCACCAACAAACTGGCCCCCACGTCGGCCAAGACGGCCAGCCACATGGAGCCGAGACCGGTGAGGACCAGGGCCAGGAAGACGAGTTTGATGCCGATGGCGAAGATGACGTTGGCGCGGATGGTGTTCATGGCCGCCCGGCTGAGGCTGACCAAAAAGGGCAGTTGGCCCAAGTCTTCGCCCATGAGGGCGATGTCCGCGGTCTCCATAGCCTGGGCCGTGCCGCCGCCGGATGTGCCCATGGCGATGCCCACGCTGGCCGCGGCCAGGGCCGGGGCGTCGTTGATGCCATCCCCCACAAAGGCCACATCGCCAAATTGGGCCATCAGATCCCGCACGGCGGCCACCTTGTCCGCCGGCAGTAGCCCCGCCCGCACATCCGTCACCCCGACCTGGTCGGCGATGGCTTGGGCCGTGGCCGGGTTGTCTCCGGTCAGCATGACCAAATGATTCATGCCCGCCCGTTTCAGGTCGGCCAAAACCTGGCGACTGCTCTCCCGCACGGTGTCGGCCACGGTGATGTAGCCCCGATATTCGTCCGCCGCGCTGACCAGCAGGGGCGTCTGGCCCAATCCGGCCGCAGCGTCGATCTGGGCGCATTGATCTGCGGTGTGGGCGATGTGGGCGTCAAAATGGGCGTGGCTGCCGATAAACACGGATTGGCCGGCCACGGTCCCGGAAACCCCGGCCCCCATCAACGCGGTCACGGCCTGGGCCGCAGGATAGCCGTTGTGTCCCCGCTCTTGGGACGCGGCCACCACGGCCCTGGCCAGGGGATGCTCGCTGCGTCCCTCCACCGCCGCGGCCAGGGAGAGTAGCTCTCCGCACGGATCGCACAGCTCACCAGCCGGGTCCACACAGTCCACGGCCCGCACAGTCACCACGGCGGGACGGCCTGCGGTCAAAGTACCGGTTTTGTCGAAGGCGATGGCCCGCACCCGGCTCATGGCTTCCAAATAGGCCCCGCCTTTGATCAGCACCCCGTGGCGAGCCGCGTTGCTGATGGCGCTAATGATGCTGACCGGTGTACTGATGACCAGGGCGCAGGGGCAAGCCACGACCAGCAGGGTCAAGGCCCGATAGAGCCAACCCTGGCCGCCGTCGATTGTGTTCCAAAAGGGCAGCCCCCAGATCAGCGGGGGGAGGATGGCGATCAGGGCGGCCAGAACCACCACTGCCGGGGTGTAGACTTCGGCGAAGCGGTCCACAAAACGCTGGGCCGGGGCCTTTTGGGCCTGGGCCTCCTCCACCAGGCGGATGAGGCGGGCGATGGTGTTGTCCGCGGCGTGGCGGGTGACTTCCACTTCCAGCGCGCCCTGGCCGTTGATGCTGCCGGCGAAGATCTCGTCGCCGGGCTGCTTGTCCACGGGCACGCTCTCGCCGGTGATGGGGGCCTGGTTGACCCCGGAGAGGCCGGTCAGCACCACGCCGTCCATGGGGATGCGCTCGCCGGGGCGTACGACGATGGTCTCGCCCAGGGCCAGATCATCCACGGAGACGATCTGTTGCTCCACGCCGCACATGGGGCAAGGGCCGCCGGTGTAGATCGTGCCGTCGTCCAGGGGTTTGCCCATGTGGCCGCCGCAGTCCATGCACGGGCGCAAGACCGTGGCTGTGTTGGGGGCCACTTCCATCAGGCTACGGATGGCGTGGCGGCTGCGCTGCATGGTGTAGCCCTCCAGCGCCTCGCCCACGGCAAAGAGGACCATGACCAGCCCGGCCTCGGTGTACGCGCCGATGATCACCGCACCGATGGCGGCAATGGTCATGAGCACGTTGATGGTGATGCGCCGGTTGATGGTCAGGCTGGCCCAGGCGCTGCGGGCAATGGGCAACCCGGCCACGATCATGGCTCCGATGGAAGTGAGGTCAAAAAGCCAATGCTCGATGCCCAACATGGGCAGAAATTCGTTAAAGATCAGCCCCGGCAAGATCAGCAGCCCGCCCAGCAGGGCCAGGCGGGTGTCCCGACCGGTGAGGAGATAGCCGAAAAAATTGGGCAAAGCCTGGATCGGGGCGGCGGCTTCGTCTGGGTCCGCCACGTCGTAGCCCAGTTCTCGTACGCGCTTGACTACGGAATCGGCGTCGATCTCGCCGTCCACGGTCAGCTTGGCCACGGCGAAGTTGATCTCGGCTTTTGTCACCCCGTCCAGGCGGTTGACGCCGGTCTGCACGGTCAGCGCACAATCCGCGCAGTCCATGCCGGTGATGGTGAAGGTTTGGGGGGCGGGTTGGGTGGTGGTTGCTTTCATAGGTGGGTCCTGTGTGTTGACGGCGTCCGCCGGGGGCTGAAGCGCCCCGGCTGGTCAGGGAAAACCCGATGAATCGGGTTGGTGATTGGGGGCCTCGTGTGTTGACGGCATTCGCCGGGGGCTGAAGCGCCCCGGCTGGTCAGGGAAAACCCGATGAATCGGGTTGGTGATTGGGAACCTCGTGTGTTGACGGCATTCGCCGGGGGCTGAAGCGCCCCGGCTGGTCAGGGAAAACCCGATGAATCGGGTTGGTGATTGGGGACCTCGTGTGTTGACGGCATTCGCCGGGGGCTGAAGCGCCCCGGCTGGTCAGGGAAAACCCGATGAATCGGGTTGGTGATGGGGAGGCTCGTGTGCTGGCGGTACCCGCTTGGCCTCCCAAAAATACGCCATTGTGCGTAATGACATGGGGCTTGGATGCGTGTAGCATTGGTGGTAGCGGTTAACTTGTCAACTTGCCAGCCAGAAAGGAATCGCAATGGCTTACTGGAGACTCTACTATCACATCGTGTGGGCAACGAAGAATCGAGCAGAACTGATTATTCCTGAGATTGCGCCAGAGGTGTTTGAGTTTTTAACCCGAAAAGGCACAAGCAAGGATACCTATGTTCATGCCGTGGGCGGTTATCTCGATCACGTCCATGTCGTTGCCTCTGTTCATCCGAAGATCGCCATAGCGACATTTGTGCATGACATCAAAGGGTCCACATCCTATCATGTCAACAGGATTGCTCGGCCTGGCGGTCAGAGTCTCTATTTTCAAGACAGTTATGGCGTTGTTTCTTTTGGGGCCAGACACCTTGGCTGGGTGATCGAATACGTCCAATCCCAAGAGGCCCGTCACAAGACAAACAACCTCATCGCACGCTTGGAGCGTTGGAGCGAAAACAACGAATTGCCTCCACCCCCCGAACGCGGGTGATCCTCATTTGTCTCACGATCCCGCCCAACCCGATTCATCGGGTTTTCCTGTCCAGCCGGGGCGCTTTAGCCCCCGGCGGTGGTGCATGATTACGCCATCCGCTCAACCCACCCAACCCGATTCATCGGGTTTTTTCTGTCCAGCCGGGGCGCTTCAGCCCCCGGCGGTGGTGCATGATTGGCCGCCCGGTTGGGAATTGCAAATCATCTTAACCGCGCAACCAAAAGACAGATCCCACATCAAACACCCGATGTTACACAAACAACCGCCAAACCTGCGCCACGAAGAACGTCACCACAATCCCCAACCCCACGGGGATCAGGGTGGCGACCGTGGTCCATTTGACGCTGCCGGTCTCTTTATAGATGGTGTAGATGGTCGTGCTGCACGGGTTGTGGATCAGGCTGAAGAGCATCAGGTTGACCGCGGTCAGCAGGGTCCAGCCCCCGGCGTTGAGGACGTTGAGGGTGTCGCCCAGTTGGTCCAGCTCGAACATGACGCCGGCACCCTGGCCCACCCCGCTCATGCCCGTGGCCAGCACGGTGAGCATTAGGACCGTGGGGATCACGATCTCGTTGGCCGGGATGGCAATGATATAGGCTAACAGAATCACCCCGTTTAGGCCAAGTAGCCAGCCGGCTGGCTGCAAGAAGGTGATGGTCCATTCGGCCACGGAGGCGTTGCCCACATGCACGTTGGCGATCAGCCAGATCACCGCGCCGGCTGGGGCGGCAAAGACGATGGCCCGCCACAGCACCAACATGGTGCGGTCGATCAACGAAGTGTAGATGGTCTGCCAGATCTGGGGCGGACGATAGGGGGGCAGTTCCAGGCTAAAGGTGGAGACCTGCCCTTTCAGCATGGTGCGGGAGAGTACCCACGAGACCCCAAAGCTGAGAAAGATGCCCAGCAGGGCGATGGCCACCACCGCGGTGGCCGAGATCAACCCGGCCAGGGCAGGCGGGGCCAAGGCCCCCACAAAGAGGGTGGCGATCAGGATCTGGGTGGGCCAGCGGCCATTGCACAGGGAGAAGTTGTTGGTGATGATGGCGATCAGCCGTTCCCGCGGGCTGTCGATGATGCGGGTGGCCACCACCCCGGCGGCGTTGCAGCCAAAGCCCATCATCATGCTCATGGCCTGTTTGCCGTGGGCACCGCTCTTTTTGAACATGTTGTCCAAGTTGAAGGCCACCCTGGGCAGATAGCCCAGATCCTCCAACAGCGTAAAGAGGGGGAAGAAGATGGCCATAGGCGGCAGCATGACCGCGATCACCCAGGCCGTGGCCAGGTAGACGCCGTCGAGCAGAAAGCCGTCCAGCCACCAGGGCAGGCCGATGGCGGCGGCCAGCCCCTTCAGCCAGGGGTGGATCGTGCCCAAAAGCAGGTCGGCCAATAGGCCGGAAGGCACATTGGCCCCGGAAATCGTCAGCCACAGCACGCCGGTAAAGAGCAGGATCATGATGGGAAAGCCCCACAGTCGGCTGGTCACCAGGCGGTCGATGGTGCGGTCAAGGTCAAACCGGGTGGGCGTATTGGGTCGGGTCACGGCCCGGTCGGCCAACTGGGCGGCCTCGGTATAGATGGCCTCCACCCACTGTTCGTGGACATCGCCGCTCAACTCCCGCCGGCTCCTCATCACCCCAGCCAGCAGGTCATCGGGTTTTAGGGTTGTTGTGGTCATGGTTGATAGTCCTTATGAATGGCGAATGGCGAATGGCGAATGGTGAATGGCGAATGGCGAATGGCGAATGGCGAATGGTGTGTATTGCTTCGCCATTTGCCATTCGCTCATTCGCTACGCCGGTGTCAATTGAATGCTAAACTGCTCCGCCACCAGTTCCGGGTCGCCCCGGCGCAGGTCGCCCAGTTCGCCGTTACGCACGGCCTGCATGATGCGTTCGTCCCCGTCCAGCAGGCGCAGGGCCACCCAGCGGGCGTTGGGCAGACCGGGGAAGAGGGTCTGCAACTGTTCGATCACCGGCTGCATGGCGCGCTTGAGGGCGGGCGGCTCTTTTTGCAGCCGGTGGGGACGGCAGACAATCTCCCCCGTGGCCACTTGGTGGATGGCTTGGAGCAGTTCGGGCAGCCCTTCCCCCTGTCGGGCCGCGGTGGGGACAACGGGCACGCCCAGGTCTCGGGCCAGGCGGCGCTCGTCCACTGTCAACTTGTGGCGGCGGGCCTCGTCGATCAGGTTGAGACAGACCACAGCCCGGTCAGTGATTTCCAAGACCTGGAGTACAAGATTCAGGTTGCGTTCCAGCCGGGTGGCGTCGACCACGATCAGGGTCACATCCGGCTGGCCAAAGAGGATGAAATCTCGGGCCACCTCCTCGTCTAGGCTGGTGGCCAAAAGGGAGTATGTGCCGGGCAGATCGACCATCTTGTAGCGCTTGTCTGCATAGAGAAAGCCGCCCTCGGCCCGGCTGACGGTCTTGCCCGGCCAGTTGCCCGTGTGCTGGCGCAGCCCGGTCAGGGCGTTGAAGACCGTACTCTTGCCCACGTTGGGGTTGCCGGCCAGACCGACCACATAATCCCAACTGCTCATGTCCACGCCCAACTTCTTGAGCATGGCGGCGTTGTGGATGGCGCAGCCTTCGCAGGCGGCGGAGGTGGGGGTGTAGGATTGAGGTTGTGGTGAGGTTGTTTGTGTTGACATAGGGTTTTCTCCAGGTGTTGAAGGCGTATCGAGTATCGAGTATTGTCGCGATACTCGATACTCGATATTCATTACGCTTCAGCGCGTTCAATCCGAATGTGCCGGGCCTGCTCTCGGCGCAGGGCGATGATGGTGTCCCGGATGCGGTAGGCCGTGGGGTCGCCGGACGGGCTGTGCATCTCCACGGTGACTTGGGTGCCGGGGACGATGCCCAGATCCATCAAGCGTCGCCGTTCCGCGCCCCGGCAGGCCCGGCTGATGGCGGTGATGTTGGCCTGTTCGCCTTCTTGCAGACCATCCAGCCGCTGGGCCGGGGCGATATCCGTGCTGACTTCCGGGGGCAATGGCAGGACCGAGACGTTGGCTGCCACCAGGGGGGCCAACGTGTGCTCGTGGCCATCTGCCCAAAAGCGCACCCGCTGGGGATCGTTTTCCAAAACCTGGATGATCTGGTCCAGATAGAGCCCGTCCGCCACCAGTTGGGCATAGACCATGTCTGGCTCGTCCTCCAGATGCACAATGCGCACGGTTTCCCCGGCCTGCACGCCGCTGAGGGGATGGCCGCCGTGGGGCACATACTCCCCGGCGGCTGTGGGGATGGGGTCGCCGTGGGGGTCGATCATCGGGTTGCCCAGGCGGGCGGCCAGGGCATCCACATCCTGGGGGGCCAGGGTATGTTCAATGGCCTCGGCCTGCCCATGCCAGTCGGATTCACCGTAGCCCGTGGTGTCGGCCAGATAGCTCTCCCACAGCCGGTGGGCCCGGATCATGTGCAGGGCATACTCCCGGCCGTGGTCGGTCAGGTGAAAGTCCCCGTTGTGCATGGTCACCAACTCCCGATCCTGCATGGTCTCCAGCAGAGGAGGCACCCGGTTGACCGAGATGTTGACCGCGCCGGCCACGCTCTCCAAGGTGGGGCGGCGCTGCCGGGTCTCCAGGCTGTGCAAATGTTTGAGGGTATCCTCGATCAACACCCGCTCCGTGGAGCGCCGGGCCTGGCGGATGCGGGGGATGATCCCGTGCATGGGCCAAACCAAGGCCAGGGTCAGGGCGATCAACCCCGTGGCGATCAATAGGTACAGCAGTGGTTGTGGCATGGTTCGTTCCTTTCGTCTTTTTTGTGGGGATTGGGGATTGGGGAGTAGGGATTTGGGATTTGGGATTTGGGATGATTGCTCACAATCCCCTCTCGACGCCCAATCCCCAATCCCCAATCCCCAATCCCCTACTCCCCGACAACCTGCACAATCAACATCTCCGCCATCTCCACCGACAGGGCATGGTGGTTGCCCGCCACGGCGATGAGCAGGGGGCCGTCGAAGGGGGCCTTCTCGTCAACAATTACCTGGGTGTTGGGATAGAGGCCCAGGGCACCCAAATAGCAGAGCCGCTCGGCATCTTGGGTCATCACCCGCACCAAACAGAGGGGGACACCCACCGGGGCCTGGCTGAGGGGCACGCCGGCCGTGGGCTGGATCACCAGATCCTTGCTGGGGATGGGATCCCCGTGGGGGTCCACCGTGGGATGGCCCAGGGCCGCGGCGATGGCGTCCTCCAGGGTCTCGCTGATCACATGCTCCAACCGCTCGGCCTCGGCGTGGACCTGATCCCAGGGCATGTCCAGGGCCTGATGCAGAAAGAGCTCCAACAGCCGGTGATGGCGCAGCACCTCCAAGGCCACCCGCCGCCCAGCCTCGGAGAGCAGTACGCCCTGATAGGGTTCATAGGTGACCAGGTTCAGATCGGCCAACTTCTTGACCATGTTGGTGGCCGACGCCGGGGCCACACTCATGCTGCGGGCCAGCGCGGAGTTGCTGACCTCCTGCCCCTGGCGTTGCAGGGTGTAGATGGTCTTGAGGTAATCTTCGTGGGATGAGGTGAGGATAAACTCTTTTTTAGTCATGGCTAAAATTATAATTCAGATTAATTGAGTTGTCAAGTGATGACTTTGCGGTTCTTTGGGATCTCAGAGGGTCAAGCCACGTCCCCGGCACTCGCCACCAGAAGTCTCGAACATGAAACCAGTTGTGGCGAGTGCCGGGGACGTTTACCCCTTAAAATCCAGTAGAGCCGCCAAGAACGCTGAGGACTCGCTGAGAAAAACAAGACCCTTTCTCGGTGAATCTCTGCAAATTCTCAGCGCTCTCGGCAGTTTGAAGGCGATTTGAGAATGGCTGTTTGTCGTAAACAGGCTACGTAATTTTTTCACTTGTCTGCGGAATTTTGCGTAAATAACAAAAATCGTGGATAATTTTTTTGCTTGACCGCTTCAGTATGTCAATAGGCTCTTAGTCTATCTTGATCCCCACTCGCTTTCACCTCAAGACGTTCTGCAATTCAGTTTTCTTCAAAAGCCTTACATGTAGGGATTTTAGGTTTCAAGATAGACTATGGTCATCTGTCCATCGTTTTCTGTTCTCTCTTTCCACCCGTTTTTCAAAGGAGAAATATATGTCCTATGTAAAGAAACGGCTGACAGCGCTTTTTGCTGCGGCTACCCTGGCTTTGTTGGTCGGGATTCTGTTTGTTCCCATGGCCTTTGCGGCCACGCCGGCCCCCACCTATATGGGCGAGGCATCAGATACCCAGGTGCCTGCCGCGTCCCATCGGTTGATTGTTGAGCTGGACTCTGCGCCTTTGGCGATTTGGGCCCAAAGTGAATTGTCGGCTCAATCGGCCGGCGGCAGGCTGGATGTGAACTCGCCGGCCGCCCAGTCCTATGTGGCCCAGTTGCAGAGTGAGCAGCAGGCCTTTATCAACACCATGCAGGCCAATGTGCCCGGTGCCCAGGTCAGCAGCTTTATCAACGAGCTGGGGCAGGCCGAGGCCAACCAATACCAGATCACCTTTAATGGCATGGCGGTTGACCCCGGCAGCATGGACACCAAGGCGGCCACGATAGCCTTGTTGAGTCTGCCCGGCGTCAAGGCCGTCCATGCCGACTATGCCCGCTCCCCCATGATGTACACCAGCACCCAGCTGATCAACGCGCCGGCTGTTTGGAACGTGGTCGGCGGCCAGGAGATGGGCGGCAAGGGTGTGAAGGTTGCCAGCATGGATGGTGGCGTCCACAAGGATGCGGCCATGTTTAGCGGCACGGGCTGGAACTATCCGGCCGGTTATCCGGTCAACGGCTATGGCCTGACATCCAATAACAATGGCAAGATCATCGTTTCCCGAGCCTACTTCCGCTCCTGGGATCCGCCGTCTGCCGGGGATGAGAATCCGTGGCCAGGTACCCAGGGCACCTCGCACGGTGTACACACGTCGGGATCGATTGTGGGTAATGTGGTCACCAACGTGGACTACCTGGGTGCTACCATCGACAAGATGAGCGGTGTGGCCCCCGGTGCCTGGATCATGAGCTACCGGGTCTTCTACAACAGCGTCACCAACAACGGCTCCTTCTACAATGCCGAAGGTATCGCTGCCTTGGAAGACATCGTACGGGACGACGCTGATGTGCTTAATAACTCCTGGGGCGGTGGTCCTGGCAGTGTGGGCGGGGTCTTTGATCCCCTGGACACGGCCCTGCTCAACGCCTATCGGGCTGGGGTCTTTGTTTCCATGTCCAATGGCAATGCCGGTCCTAACTACGGCACGGGAGACCATCCCTCTGCCGAGTACATTAACGTAGCCGCCAGCACCACCAGCGGCACCTTTGCCTCCGGTCGATTCAGCGTTTCGGCCCCGACTCCGGTCTCTGATACGCTGAAGAACATGCCCTACGGTACGGCTCAGTTTGGTAATGCGATTCCGATCGGTCAGATAGCTACCTATACGTACACCACAGCCGCTGCGGTGGAGCCAGCCAATACGAATGGCTGTGTGCCTTTCACCGGCACGCCTTTCGCCGGCGGCGCAGCGGCGATCAGCCGTGGGGTTTGTAATTTCTCGCTCAAAGTCTACAACGCCCAGCAGGCTGGGGCGACCTTTGCCGTCATCTATAACAATGCCGGCGACGGTCTGATCAATATGGCTCCTGGTGACTTCGCCGCCCAGGTTACCATCCCGTCCATTTTCATCGGTCAGACCAATGGTCAAGGCCTGTTGGCGTGGCGTGCCCAAAAGGGTGCTGCCGCTAGCGTGACCTTGGACAACTCTGCCTTCCAGGCTGGCAACACCCCGGATCTGATCGCCAGCTTTAGCAGCCGTGGCCCCGGTGTGGGCGAGGTGTTGAAGCCAGATGTCGCTGCGCCGGGTGTCAACATCATGTCCCAGGGCTACGGTCCGGGCACGGGTGAGGTGCGTCATCTGGGCTTTGGCCAGGCCAGTGGTACCTCGATGGCGTCGCCCCATGTGGCCGGTTCGGCAGCCCTGATCCGTCAGGTCTACCCCACCTGGTCCAACGCCGCCATCAAGTCCGCCTTGATGTCTACCTCCAAGTACATGGACATCTTCAACCAGAGCGGTACGCCTGCCCAGCCTTTGGACATGGGTGCCGGTCGCATCGATCTGACCAACGTGCTGGATCCGGGTGTGTTGTTGGCTCCCCCCAGCGTCAGCTTCGGCTCGGTGGTGACGGGCAGCACCAAGTCCGTGATGGTGACTATCACCAGCGTGGCCAGCGCCACCGAGACCTACACCCTGAGTACCCTCTACACCGGCGGTGGCTTTGTGACCACCACGGTGATGGCTGGCGTCTCGGTCTCCCCGGCGGTGGTGACCCTGGCCCCCGGCGCTTCCACCCAGGTGCAAGTGACCCTGGACTCGGCAGCCAGCATGGGGCTTGGTCATAACCAGGGCTACATTGTCATGACAGGCAGCAGTCACCACGCCCACATGCCTGTGTGGGGTCGTGTGGTGCCGGGTCTGAGCGGCACAGCCAATGTGCTGATCATCGACAATGATGGCAGCTCTTCCTTGGGTCATCCCAACTACGCATCCTACTACGCCAATGCTGTGACCGCAGCTGGGTTCACCTATGACTATCTGAACACCGATGCAAGCGCCGGTGCGGTTGCCAACTTCATTCCGGATACGGCCTTGCTTACCCAATATAAGGCTGTTATCTACTTTACAGGTGACAACTATCGACCCAACGGCACCTTCACGGTTCCCACTCCGCTGACGCTTCGGGATCAGGACCGTCTGACCGAGTACGCCAATCAAGGTGGCATCGTGATCGCCATGGGCCAGGATCTGCCCGCTGTGCTGGCTTCTGCTGTCAAAGACAACGGTTCCTTCTTCTACGGTGTTGTTTTGGGTGGTAACTATCTGCGGGACAGCGTCTCCAACAATGCCCTGCCCACCCAGCCCATCGTTTCCCATGGCGCGGCACCGACAGCTCTGGCCGGGGTCTCCCTGGATCTGAGCGCTGTGTTGATCAACAGTGACAAGATGACCGGGATGGTCGCCCTGCTGGGCAGCAACGAAGTGCCCACGAATACCACAGCCATGAGCGGCACGGCCAGCCTGGACTATACTATCTCCACAGGCAACCTAAACTTCTCTGTGACCGTGAATGTGACCAACCCGGTGACCGTCACCGCTGCCCACATCCACACGGGCACGGCGGGTGTGAATGGTACTGTGTTGTATCCCCTGTTCGGCACCCCCACCTACGTCACGAACACCCTGACCTTCACCGGCAGTGTGGTGATCTCCCCCAACCTGGCCACCATCGCCAGCGGTGGGGCGTACATCAACGTCCACACCAGTGACTATCCCGGCGGCGAAGTTCGGGGCCAGACCAGCCTGACCACGGTCAAGGTACCCGATGGTGCAGGCAACCAGGCCTATGTGGATGAGCTCTATCACTTGCCCGACTCTCGGGCCGAGAATCCGGCGCTGTTGGCCCCGGGCTATGTGCCTCTGTTCACCTACCCCAGCGCCAGCAACATGGATCAGGGGGTCGTAGCTATGGCCCATCGGGATCAGCCCTCCCTGGAGAATCCGGGCACGGCCTACAAGGGCCGCAGCATCTACACCAGCTTCGGTCTGGAGGGTGTGAACGACAGCAAGAGTACCGTCAGCCGCAGCGGTTTGATCGGTGCCTTCATGACCTGGGCAATGAATGAACCGACCGTGGTGATCAGCAACGTGACCCCGGCCGGCAATAGCAGCCCCATGACCATGTTCCAGGCCAACATCACCAACGGCATCCGCTATCGCTGGAGCTTTGGTGATGGCAGCCCCATCCTCGGACCCCTTGCCAGCCGAACGGCCGGCCACGCCTATGCGGCCTGCGGTGACTACACTGTGCGGGTGGAAGCCACCAATAACTGGGGCAACGTGGTTGTCTCCAGCCAGGTTGTGAGTGTGACCGGTTGTCCGACAAAGCCAGAGTATCGACTGTACCTGCCGGGTATCGTTAAAAACTAGCACAAGGCAAGCGCGCAGGCCCCTGCGCTAACTAGAATCAACCACAACGCCCACACGGACTCCGTGTGGGCGTTGTGGTTTCATTGGATGGTCTCCCAAGATGCGCTATACTTGGGGAGGACAGCCCATGTTTGTCTGACTTCTTTACCCCCTGCTGGCACACCCCACTCTTCAGTCAAGGAGCATATAGCCAATGAGTCAATCCATCAACCGGCGTTGGATCAACATCGTCCTCATCGCCGCCCTGTTGATCTCCCTCATGCCCACGGGGCTGCTGGCCCAGTCGCTGCCGCCAACCGTTGACCCAACTGCCAAGAGTGCGGCTGAGGTTTACGGCCAATTCGACGGCGACATCCACACGGCCCAGGATCTGGCCGCCAAGACTGCGCAGAAGTCACCGCAGAGTGCCCAGCCGGGGGTGACGGCGGCCCAGGCTCTGGCCAAGCTGCATCCGGGTCTGCGCACGGTGGCCCAAAGCGCCGCCCCGGCCCTCCCGGCTGTGGATGGTATGCAAGCCACCGCGGTCCAGGAACCCATCCTGGTGCAGGTGGCCCTGCGTGTCCAGGCCAACCCGTCCGCCAAGGAGACGGTTCCGGATCTCTCGGCCTATTTTGTGGACGGCAAGGTCTACGCCCGTCCCGCCTTTGGCAAGGGTGAGTTCAAGGTGCAGATGTTCTTTGGCCAGATTTACCCCCAAAACGTGATCAAGCTGGCCTATTTAGCCGCCGTGGAGGCCATCTTGCCCCTGTCGGTTGAGCAGGATGGGCAGCCGATGGACATGCCCATCGACGATGTGACCGCCGCGCCGGCCCCCGGCCCGGCACAATGGGCGGCGCTGCGGGGTCAGGCCGAAAGCCTGCGCGCCGACAGCCCGGATTGGAGCCAGGCCCAGGCCTATGGCGACGGCAAGGATCTGCTGCTGCCCGCGGACTGGTTTGAAGTCCAGCCCGATGGTCCCCACAAGGCCAGCGTGGCCTGGGCCAGGGGTTTCCGGGGCGAGGGGGTGGCCGTGGCCGTGTTGGATGACGGCACGGATTTTGCCCACCCGGATCTGATGGGAACCCAGCGCATCTATTCCAGCACGGTTGCAAGCCAATATAACGGCTGGCCCATGGTTTTTAGCCCTTTCTCCCAATTCATCTACGCTTTGGATCAGTCTCTGGGGAGTTCGTATATTGCCAGCGGTCAACCCGGCATAGGCTTTGCGGATACCAGCGCCATGCCGGTTGTGTCGGCCTGTGGCGTGGGCATCTCCTGTTTCAACTTTACCCCGCTGATCGATTACGCCACGCTTGGGTTGGCCCACACCTTCGTGATCAGCAACACCATGTCCAAGAGCGGCGTGGTCCATGCTGGCGCGCATCCTGACCTCAACCTGCGGGACTATGTGTGGGGCGAAAAGGCAGCGCTGCTGGTCACGGACCCCAATGTGGCCGGGGTCTATGACACGGTCTATGTGGATCTGGACATGGATTATGACTTCCGGGACGAGAAGCCCTTGACCAAGGCCGATGTCAACAATCTGGCAAAAACCAAGAATAACATGGTGGCCTATCGGGACATGAACGGCGATGGCGTGGCCGACATCTCCGGCGGTCTGCTTTACTATATTGCCGACGGGATAAACCCACCCCCTGCCGCGGATTGGCTGTGGGATGCGCGCTGTGGGACAGATGCCTTTATGTGTCCCGGCAAGGGCAACCTGGTGGCCTTTACCGGTGGTTCCCTGGGCGGCGGCTATAGCCACGGCACCCAGTGCGCCTCCAACATCGTGGGTCAGGGGGTCAGCAACAGCTTTTTGCAAGAATTTTCCGATCTGGGTGGGGCGGAGATGAGCGGGGGCAAACCCACCGGCGCGGTCTATGGCATGGCCCCCGGCGCAGACTTTGTGGACATCTCCAATATCTATTGGAACTATGCCAGCTCCACCCTTGACGGCTATCTGTTTGCCGCGGTGGGGTATGATGCCATCGATCAGACCGGTTTCAGCCTTTACGACGGCCCTGGGTACGATGACACCGACGGCATCCAGATAACCTCCAACTCCTATGGCAGCAGCGAGGTGGACAACGATGGCTGGGACTACCCTGGCCAAGTTGTGACCCAACTTCAGCTTGAATCGGCCCCCTATCTCCAGTTCCTCTTCTCCACGGGCAACGGCGCGCCGGCCTATGGCACCACGGCTCCCCCCAGCCCGTGGGGCGGCATTGGGGTGGGCGCGTCCACCCAGTATGGCTCCACGGGTTGGGACAGCATCACCAATACCCTACAGATCATGAGCAACGATGTCACCCCCTTCTCCAACCGGGGACCGGGGGCACGAGGCACATCCGGGGTGGATGTGGTGGCGGGGGGGGCGTATGCGGCCGGGGCTCAGGCCATCAACTACTATGTCGGCCCCACCTGGGGGGTGTTGGATGGCAACCTGGCCTGGTCCTCTTGGGGCGGAACCAGCCGCTCTGCGCCCATCGCCGCTGGGGTGATGGCCCTGATCTATCAAGCCTACAAGACCCAACACGACACTTGGCCGGACTTTCTCACAGCCAAGGCCCTGCTCAAATCCACGGCCACGGATTTGAATTATGACATTTTTACCCAAGGGGCCGGGTCGGTCAACGCGGATGTGGGGACGGCAGTGGCATCGGGTTTGGCCGGTATCAGCATGGCGGCGGGGGATGACGAGTGGAATCCCGGCGACTTCCGGGGTGACGAGTTCCCCGGCTTTGCCCACCTGGTCTATGCCGGCGAGACGTGGGAGCGGTCCTTTGCCGTGGACAACCACGGCCCCGCGCCCGTCACCGTGGCGGTGCAGCCCGTTGCCCTCAAGCGCATCAAGACGGCCACCATCGACTACACCATCACCCCGGCCATGATTGCGGCGGAGAGTGTCTATGGTGCGCAAAACCGGGACAACTTCTTTAAGGCTTTCAACTTCTTTGTGCCCATCACCGCCACGGCGGGGATGGACCCAACCTGGTACAACGTGGCCGTACCGGCCGATGCGGACCTGATGATCGTGCGCCAAGTTATGCCCAACGAGGATTTTGACGTGGGCGGCAACTACACGTGGGACAATCGGCTCTTCCTGAGCGTCTATAACTGGCAGGACATCAACGGCGACGGCAATGTGTGGGAAGACAAGAACGGCAACGGGGTGGTCAACTTTATCAACGATCCCTCAACCTATGGCACCCAGGCAGATGGGGCCGTGGAGCTGGTCTGGGACGATCCCCGCACGGAGCTTGACCGCTGGGAGTTTGGCCGCTTTAGCTACAACCGGCCCACGGGCAACCGCAGCGAGATGTGGGTCCACAACCCGGCGGCGCGCATGTTGGACGGTCTCTTTATCGGTGGCCGCCATCTCTTTACCAGTGTCGGTGCCCGCCAAGAGGTCAACCTGACCTGGCGCATTGACTTCTATAAAGAAGAGGCGGCCGGCTGGTTGACCGCCAAGGAGAGTACCTTGGTTGTGCCGGCCGGTGGCAGCGCCGTCTTCACCGGCACGGTCACTGTGCCAGCGGATCAGGCCCCCGGCATGGTAGAGGCGGCCTTCAACATCGTGGAAACGGCTGGGGTGACCCCCAACACCGTGGTGGTTCCGGTCTCCATGGCCGTGGCCGCCACCTTCAGCGACGGGTTGCAGTTGGGCGGCATGGATCAATACACCGCGGACATAGACAACCCCTATAACAATGCCGCGGTGCGGGGTTTGCAAGACTGGGGCTGGCGGGCCGAATCCGGCGACTGGCGCTTCTTCTTTGTGGATGTGCAGACCGAGTCCGTCACGCCCCTGGTGGAGGAGAATTTCGACGGCAGCTTTCCGCCCCTGGGTTGGCAAGCTATCGCACGGGCGGGTCAGCCCTGGCGGCAGACGGCCGTACGGGCCATGTCCGGTTCCAGCGCCTTCCACGGTGATGATGTCACGGCTCAAGACGCCTGGCTGGTGACGCCTCCCTTCGCCGTCATGCCCCAGACCTTTTTGCGCTTTATGCAAAACCAGAATTTTGCCAACTTGTATACCTATCACGGTATCTATCTCTCCGTGGGCAGCAGCAACCCGGCGGATGGCGACTTTGTGGAAATTGCCGAGTTAGGCCCCGGCAGCGAAGACCTCTGGATGCCCATCAGCATCGCCCTGGGCGACTATGCCGGGCAGACCGTGACCCTGGCCTTTGTCTATCAGGGTAACTATTCCGACGAGTGGTATATCGACGATCTCTTTATCGGCGGGGTGACCACGGTCTATGCACCGGGAACCCAGATCCTGGTCAAGAATGAGTGGAACGACCCGGCCCCCACGGACAACGACACCCTCATTCTTGGCCCCACGCCCACAAACCTGACCGATCCGACCCCCGGCTTCTTCGGTCCCTATGTGCTGGACACCGTGGGCCGCAGCCCCAACGCCAACGCTGGCGGCGGTCTGTGGCTTTACGACACCTCCAGCGGCGGCAGCGAGGATTGGGTTTCCGCCCCCTTGCAGGATGGTCTGCACGCCTTCTTGCAGCACAATGTCCTCTTCAGCGGCTCCCAGATCGATGTGGTCTTTACCAACACCCTGGGCACCTTGCACAGTGCGCCCAGTTTGCTCCAGACCGAGAGCTATCTGGATCAGGGCATCGCCGGGGTTGTGACGGGGCAGATCAGCCTGGATGTCAACGGCATCGTGGCGGCGGCAGTGGGGCCATTTGGCCCGCAAACCCTGGCCAACGTCCCCCTGCCCTTTGTCAGCCCCAACGTCTATGAATGGACCTATCCGGTCACGACCCAGGGCGCGCTCTACCTGGAAATCACCACGTCCAGCGCCACCATCTCGGATATTGATCTTGGGATCTTCTACTGTGGGCCGACGGGTGCGGAAGGCTGTTCCCTGCGCGGCTCCTCCGCCTCTGCCACAGCGGATGAGAGGGTCTTCATCAACCAGCCCCAGGATGGGGTGTGGGTCGTGGCCATCAATAATTGGTCCGGTCCCGCCGGCACCTTCAATGTCCAGATCCTGGCGGCCCAGGGCGATGGCTTTAGCTTGACCGGAGTGCCCCAGGGGGCGGTCAGCGCCAACACCCCCTTCAGCTTCACCGTGGGCTATGATGCGCCCATGACACCGGGGGTGGACTATGGCGGTCTGGTGGTCTACGGCATCCCCGAATCGCCCGCCCTGATCAGCCTCCCCATCACCGTGACGCGTCTGAGCGGGAGCGCGGCCCTGGACAAGTCGGTCAGCCACGCCACGGTCTTTGAGGAGATGGAGATCGATTACACGCTGGATCTTTACAACCTGAGCGATCCCAATGCCACCTTCAGCTTCACGGATCCCCTGCCCACGGGTGTGGACTTCGTGGATCTGACCTTTAGCTTCGCTGCCCCTCTGGGCGAATGTTTTGCCGAGAATTTTGAAGGGGCCAGCTTCCCACCCCCTGGCTGGGTTGTCACCAACACAGTGGGCGCAGAAGGCTGGAACACCAACAGCCGCTGGGGCCGGGGCAACGACACGCCGGGCAGCGGTCTGGCCGCCGCCGCGGATTCGGATGCCTATGATCTGGACATGGACACAGAACTGCACACCCCGGCCATCGATCTGACCGGGTCTACCGTGGCCGAACTCACCTTTGCCAGCAACTTCCAGGACTACATCGGTGCTGGCGATGGCTGGGTGGATCTCTCCAGCGACGGCGGACTCACCTGGTCCACTGTCTATACCCAAACCGAGGACGACACCGGGGGGGTGGGCGGTGGCGGGGTCATGCGCACGCTGGATCTGAGCGCCTATGCGGGCCGCCGCATCCATCTGCGCTTCCGCTATGCCGCGCCGGGGGATGCCTGGTATTGGCAGGTGGATGATGTGCGGGTGGGGGGCGATGACCCCACTTGTACACGGATCACCTACCCGGACTTCGTCTACGACAGCGGCACCAACACGGTCAGCTATGAAGGCCCGCTCCCCATCAGCGGTGACCAGCCGGTCAGGGCCTGGTTCGAGGGCTTCGAGCATGGCGTTCCCCCTGCCGAGTGGACCCTGGTCCAAACCAACCCCAACTGGACCTGGTTGGCGGACAGCTTCAACTTCTTTGAAGGCGGCTTCGGTGCCAGCGTTCTCTATGACGAAAATCTGCTGGATCAGGACGAAACCCTGATGACCCCCCAGATGATGCTCCAGGATCTGGGGGCCAATACCCTCACCTTCCAGACCGCGGGCAGCCCTTACTGGTGCCGAGACGATTTCGACAACTGCGACCTGGAGGTGTGGGCCGTGGTGGGTGGCAGCCTGGGCGGTGAGGATGATATCCTGCTGGGTCTGGCCGATGCCTTCTGGACCGACGCCTTTGTCTGGTCGCCAGCCAGCTTCGATCTGGCCGCCGCCGGTGTGCCCGTTGATCTGCCCGTGGCCTTTGCCTTCCGCTATGTGGGCAATGACGGCGCTCAAGTCATGCTTGACGCCGTTGAATTGTTGGCCGTTGGGCGCGCGCCCAGCGCCACGGCCACCATCACCGCCCGGGTGAATGGGGATGTGAGCGCCGACGCCACCCTCACCAATACCGCCAGCCTGGGGGCAGAACATCTTCTGCGCTGGGGCGCGCAGACCGAAACGCATGTGAACGCATGGGCCAGCAGCCATGTGGGGGCCCCGGCTCTTGGCACCTCGTCCTTGGCGGCCCCGGCCACAAGCTTTCTGGGTGACGCCATTGTCTATCGCATCCACCTGATCAACGGAGGTGATGCCCTGGCCGAAGGGGTGACGGTGACCGGCACGCTCCCGTCTGGGGCCACCTTCGCCGGGCTGGACACCTCGCCACCCAATCAGTCCTTTAGCTACAACTCGGCGCAAAGACTGGTTCAGTGGACGGGCAACCTGGCCCCTGGCGAACACCGCATCCTCACCTACGTGGTCAACCCGGCCAGTTCAGCTACTTTGGGCACCCTGCTGACCGTGAGCGGCGGCGTCAGCTACAATGGGCATAGCGTCCCCTTAGCCGCCACGACGCTTTTGGTGGGCGAATACTCGATCTATCTGCCGGTTTTGGTCACACCGTAGAGGGTGCCGACCTGTACTGAACACAAAAACTGAACACAAAAATGGCTGGACCAACTGGTCCAGCCATTTTTGTGTTGATGTTTTTGTGCGGGCTTCACCTATCCGGCATAAAGAATTCGCCCACAGCTTGCACAGAAGGTGTGGGGCACCCCGGCTGTGTGGGTGCTGTTGCGGGCGCTGCCGATGATCCCCGTGGGCAGACGCACAAAGCAGGCCCCGCAGGTGTCAACGTTGATGCGAGCCACGGCCACGCCGCCCTTGCGTTTGCGCAGGGTCTCATATTCCACAAGAGCGGCCCGGTCCAGGCGGGCGGCTTGGGCATCCCGCTGACTTTTCAACTGGGCGTACTGCTTTTGCAGCCCTTGTCCCTCGGTAATCAAGCTGCGCTGTTCCCCAGCCCACACGGATCGCACCTGATTGAATGTGGCCTCTCGCTGCTTGACCTGGGCGGTCAATTCCTCCACATAGAGCAGGGCCTCCATGCCCCGCTCATCCACCGCGGCCCGGTGCCGACGCATGGAGTCGCCGTTGGCCTGCATGGCCTCTAACTCCTTGGGGTTGCGGATGGTGCCGCTCATCAATCGGCGGTCATTCTCCTCGATCTTGCCCTTTAGGGAGTGGGACTCCAGTTCAGCATCCTTTTGCCGGGCCTGCCAACTGTGCAAGGCCGCCTGGCTCTCTTCCAGCGCTTGCCGGGCTTGTGCCACCTCTGGCGTCTCGGTGAGCAGCGCCTGGATCTCCAACAAGCGGCGCTTGGCATCCTGGCGGTTGTTGTCGATCTCCTGCAATTGGTATAGTTCTCCTACCGTGGCCACAGTATTTCCTTCCGGTGGGTGAGAATGAGTTTGTTGGTGGTAAGAGCGGATGGGGCAATTATAGCATTGACCTGATCCGGCGGCAAACGATCTGTTTTGTCAATGCTGACCTGCCGTGTCCCTGCGACTTTTGAGAAGCCCTGAATTTGCCATTGACCCCAGTTGAATCTAGGCCACCCAGATGTTATACTGCTTATGGCAAACCGAGGGTTGACGCTCGCAGCCTCTATGAAAGACAGGAAACCGACCATGTACTCCGACGAACAAAAACCCATGGAAAATACGTTGCGCATCATGATCGTGGAAGATCATCCTCTCTTTAGCCAAGGACTGCGCCGTGTGTTGGAAGGGGAACCGGATCTGCGGGTGGTGGCGGAGGTCAAGGATGGGGCCAAGGCCGTGGCCCAGGCCCTGGCTGTCCAGCCCGATGTGATCCTCATGGACATCAACCTGCCCAACAAAAACGGTCTGGAAGCCACCCGAGAGATCCGAAATTTGCCTGAGGGCCAGGCCATCAGCGTCATTATTTTGACGGCCTATCATGATGATGAGCAATTGTTCCACGCCTTGCGCGCCGGGGCCGCGGCCTATTTTTCCAAGGATGTGGCCCCCAGCGAGCTGATCCGAGCCATTCACGCCGTGGCCAACCAATACTATGTCATCGGCGACGAGGTGATGAACAATGCCCAGGTGGCCCGCTGGCTGATCGAACATTTTGAGAAATTGGCCGTCTTTGGTGAACCCGCCGACGAGGTCTTTATCCCCCTCAGCCCCCGGGAGATGGAGATCCTGCGCTTGATCACCCAGGGGGCCAGCAACAAAGAGATTGCCTATCAGTTGGGCATCAGCCGCCAGACGGTCAAGAACCACATGAGCAACATCCTGCGCAAACTGGACGTCAACGACCGCACGGAGGCCGCCGTCCTGGCCCTGCGCCGGGGCTGGATCCGCCTGCAAGACACCGTGCGCGAGAGCGGCAGCCCCTCGGACGAGTTCCGGGATTCTGACGATAGAGCCGTCCAGGGTGATTCGGAAGAAGAATCAGATTAAGGGAATTAGCATGTCTCGTTTACCCTCCAACCGCACCGGGCAGAGTTTTCTGGAATTTGCCCTCATGATCATCCTGGTCGCCATCGTGCTTCTGGCCATCTTATTGATCTGGGGCAACGATCTGCGCACCCTGATCAATGATCTGCTCCAAACCTGGTTCCCAGAGCAAGCAGAAACCCTGATCCGCACCCTGCTAACCTGATCCCATTTTCCAATTTTCAATTTTCAATTCTAAATTCTCAAATCCCATCTCCCCATGCCTCCCCTCCTGCCCCAGCCGCCAATCCGACGATTTGGTGCCCTGCGCCATCTGCACCGGCAACTATGGCCCCGCGTCCGGCAGTGGGGCAAAGGGGCGGCCGGCCAAGGGCTTGACCTGCTCTTTCCCCCCTCGTGCGTGGGATGCGGACGATCCGGCAGCCATTTTTGCGATGCCTGCGCCCAGCAGGTGCGCCCGGTGGACCCTCCCCTGTGCGCCCACTGCGGACGCCAGCAAGATCGGCCCGTGGCCCGCTGCGTCATGTGCGCCCCCAGCCCGGACGGTTCCCCCGCCCCGGCCGAGATGCTGACCCTGAGCCGGGCGGCCACCCTCTTCACCTGGCCCGTGCGGGAAGCCATCCATGATCTCAAATATGCCGGGCGACGGGAACTGGCCCGCCCCCTGGCTCGTTATCTGGTTGCCGCCTATCAATCCGCCCCCTGGCTGGATTTGGCCGGGCAGATCGACGCCGTGGTGCCTGTGCCTTTGCACGCCGAACGCCTGGCCGAGCGGGGGTTCAACCAGTCGGAACTTCTGGCCCAGCCCTTTGCCGAAGCCGTGGGGCTGGCTTTGGAACCCACCTGGCTGCACCGACAGCGTTCCACCCGTCCCCAGGTGGGGCTGGATGCGGCGGGGCGGCGGGCCAATGTCCAGGGCGCATTCTGGGCGGAGGAACAGGTGGCGGGGCGATCCCTGCTTTTGGTGGATGATGTCTACACCACGGGGGCCACCCTGGCCGCCTGCGCCCAGGTGGCCCGAGAAGCCGGGGCGATTAAAGTCTATGCCCTGGCCCTGGCTTTGCCGACCCGTCAGGCGTGAAATACTCTCCTTGGCCCCCCCGGCCCCCAATTCTGGGGGAGGTGTTGGACAGTTCCCCCCAAAGTTGGGGGCTAGGGGGGTGGGGGTGAACGGGTACTTTTCGGCAGAAAGCCCGGTTGGAATGGGCCAAAAAGCTCAGTTGACAAGCCCTTCCAAGCAGACTACAATAGGGGTGTCAACAAATTGGCCTTCTTTTTTCAACTCATTTGATGGGTAAGCACACATGAAAATCTAACGCCCAGCATCTCGGTTCACCCTCCTGCCGTCTTTGGCCTTATCGAAAGGACGCTCACCGAGTGCTGTATCTCTCTTCCTCTCCCGCTTTCCCAAAACCTCAACCCAGTGTAGTCTCTCCGCCCGCGGCTGTTGCGCGGGCGGTGGTCTATCTATATTTTCTTCCGCATCGGACCAAACTAAGCCGATGCCCAGAAAGGAGTCTCGTCTTATGAAGACAAGCGTTCATGGCCGTAACATGGAAGTGACCGATTGGATTCGCGAATATGTGGAGAAAAAGGTGGGCAAGCTGGAACGCTACCTGCCGGAGGCCAAGGAGGCCCGGGCGGAGCTGACCCACGCCGACACCCGCTCCGCCCAGGATCGCTATACGGCCCAGTTGACCATTTGGGCCGATGGCCGTATCCTGCGGGCGGAAGAGGCGACCGGGGATGTCTTTGCCTCGGTAGACGCCACGGTGGACAAGATGTATCGCCAGATCGAGCGCTACAAGGGGCGGCGATACCACGAAAAGCGTCGTCAGTCTGCCGCTGCGGTGGCCAGCGCCCAGGCCGAAGCCATCGCCCAGATGGAAGAAGAGAATGCGCAAGAGACCGCCCAAGCATCTTTTGGCGGCGAGATCGTGCGCGTAAAGGAGTTTCCCGTCCAGCCCATGAGCGAGCGGGAAGCGGTGGATCAGATGGAACTGCTGGGCCACGACTTCTTCCTCTTTTACAATGTGGACACGGACAGCATCAACGTCGTCTACCGGCGGCGGGATGAGAATTATGGCCTGCTAAAACCGGTCATGTCCTAGGAGCGTTCGTCGCTCTCCGCCCCCACAACCTTGGGGACCGGGGGCCGCAACTGACAAGGTGAGATAAGATGTGGCCCGGAGCCAGACGGTTCCGGGCCACATCTTTTAGCGTTCACAATCCATTCGCCCAGCCCATACCCTTGTGCTACAATGCGGATATTGGGGATTGGGGATTGGGGATTGGGGACTATCCTGCCTCCCATTACGTTTCACGTAACACGGACCACGGACCACGGACCACGGACTACGGACTACGGACCAACACATGCAACGAGTATTGACCGCACAACAAGACAAGGTTTTGCGCCGGGAACGGGAGTTGTTGGCCGAGCTGCGGGTGCAGTTGGCCCGTTTGGACGCCTCCGAGGAGGACTTGGGGCTGCTGCTCACGGGCTTGAAGCAGTTGGAGGAGCTTTTTCTGCTGGTGGTGGTGGGGGAGTTCAACGCCGGCAAGAGCGCTTTTCTGAATGCCCTGTTGGGGGACCGCTATCTCAAAGAAGGGGTGACGCCGACCACGGGCCAGATCAACCTCTTGCGCTATGGCGAAGGGCCGGAGGTGACCCAGGAGCGGCTGGAAAGCGAGGTCGTGCGCTTCTACCTCCCCGTCAGTTGGCTGCAAGAGGTCAACCTGGTGGACACCCCCGGCACCAACGCCGTGATCCAACGCCACCAAGAGATCACCGAGCATTTTGTGCCCCGCAGCGACCTGGTCCTCTTTGTCACCAGCGCCGACCGCCCCTTCTCCGAGAGCGAACGCCAGTTTTTGGAGCGCATCCGCCAGTGGGGCAAAAAGATCGTCATCGTCCTCAACAAGATCGACCTGATGGAAGACGCGACCGACCTGGCCCAGGTGATCGACTTTGTGCGCACCAACGCCCGCCAACTCCTGGGCAGCGATCCCCAGATCTTCCCGGTCAGCGCCCGGCTGGCCCTCAAGGCCAAACAGGCCGCCAAACTCAACGGCGGCCAGGTGAACACCGACCCGCAGTGGGCCCTCAGCCGCTTCGAGGCCTTGGAAAATTTCATCCGCATCAGCTTGGACAGCACGGAACGGGTGCGGCTCAAATTGGGCAACCCCCTGGGGGTGGCCGAACAACTTCTGCGCTCCTATCGGGAGATTATCGTCAACCGCCAGACCCTGCTGCGGGAAGATTTCCAGACCTTGGATGTGATCGACGAGCAGTTGGACGCCTATCAGGTGGACATGCGCCGGGATTTCCGCTATCAACGAGACCGGGTGGACAACGTCCTCTATGCCATGATGGAGCGGGGGGACAGCTTCTTTGACGACACCCTGCGCATCACCCGCATCTTGGAGCTGATCAACGCCGAGCGTATGCGGGGCGAGTTCGAGCGGGTGGTCATGGCCGACACCAGCCGGGAGATCGAGCAATATGTGGGCGAGTTGATCGACTGGATGGTGGACAAGGACTATCGCCAATGGCAGGCGGTGATGGAGTACCTCAACCGGCGGGTGGCGGAACACAGCGACCGCATGGTGGGCAAGGTGGGCAGCGAGTTCGAGTTCAATCGTCAAAAGCTCCTGGCCAGCGTGGGCCGCAGCGCCCGAGAGGTAGTGGACAGCTATGACCGGGGCGCGGAAGCCCTCAAGCTGGGCCGAGAGGTGCAACGGGCCATCATCCAGACCGCGGCGGTGGAGGTGGGCGCGCTGGGCTTGGGCGCGGTCCTGGTGGCCGTGCTGCAAACCACCATGCTGGATGTCACCGGGGTGCTGGGGGCCAGCGCCGTGGCCGCCTTGGGGCTGTACGTCCTGCCCTACCGCCGCCAGAAGATCAAGGCCGACCTGCGCACCCGCATCACCGATCTGCGGGAGCGGCTGGACGCGGCCATGACCCGCCAATTCAACAGCGAACTCCAAGAGAGCGTCCAGCGCATCAAAGAGGCCATCGCCCCCTACACCCGCTTCGTGCGCGTGGAGCGGGAGAAGCTGGATCTGCTGGATGGGGAGTTGGCCCGGTTGCACACGGAATTGGCTACTTTGAATGAAGATGTGCGTAGTTTGAAGTGAGGTGAACTATGGAGAAAACAGCAGCTACTTTAACGCCTGAAGAGATTGCAGTTTACCGCGCCGGTTGGGCAAAGCGGGCGAAGCGTGATCGTACCCTGCTCAAGGATCGCTATGAGCGGGCTTGGAAAGTGGCTCGTCTGGGTGCAGATCTGCTGCGGAAACAATTTGGCGTGGAAAAAGTCTGGGTTTTTGGTTCTCTGCTCCACCCGGAAAGGTTCCACAGTCGCTCGGACATCGATCTGGCAGTCGAATCGATTGATGGCACCGAATTCTACCGGGCCGTCTCCCTGCTTTTGGATGTTGATCCCGAATTCTCATTTGATCTTGTCGAATTGATCCACGCACGGGAGTATCTGCGCCGCACCGTTGAGGCGGAGGGTCAAGAGCTATGAGCCGGGAAACACGTTTTTTAGCTGACATAATCCGCCAGGAAATGAAAGATCTGGATCGCGCAGTGGACCGGACCCAAGTTGTCTATGACCTGGCCGTCCGTTTGGGGTTATTAGATTATCTGGACGGTGTGGCCTTGAATTTGCATGGCTTTTACGCCGGGATCGAACGCATCTTTGAACGAATCGCTCGTTCCGTGGATGAATCAGTGCCGGATGGGAGCCATTGGCATCAGGCCCTGCTTGTGCAAATGGCTCGACCCATTTCGGAGGTTCGTCCATCGGTCATTTCTGAACAGACCCGAAACTGCCTGGATGTTTATCGAGGCTTTCGACATCTGGTACGCAATATCTACACTTTCAACTTGGTGCCGTCCAAGATCGGCGAACTGGTGAAGGGTTTACCAGCCTGTCATCAACAACTGGTTACAGATTTGGAAGTCTTTTGTGAATTTCTGGCGTTGTCGGTGGACGAAGTATGACCATCTCCCTCATCCCCCTCTCCGCTGACCACCACATTGAGGCCCTCCAACAAGTCTACCGGGCCACCCCTGGCTATTGGCAACTCTATAACCTACCCAGCAGCCCCGCTGGCCAGGCGGAGCGGGATCTGCGCACCGCATCCGAGGACACCGGCCGCACCCTCATGGGCATCGTGCGCCCCAATGTGCCCGGTGATCCATCCGCCGGCGCGGAGATGATCGGCGTGGTGGACTTCCGCCTGCACTGGCCCGCCGAGGGGACCGCCTATTTGGGCATGATCATGGTGGCCGAGGCCGTGCAGCGCCAGGGGATTGCCACGTCCGCCTGGGATCTGCTCCACCCCTGGCTGCGGGACGCCGCCGGGATCACCACCGTGCGGGCGGGGATCGAACAGTTCAACCCCAAAGCGCTCAAATTTCTGGAAAGTCTGGGGTTTGCCATGACCGGGGAGAGCGAACGGGTCAAGGTGGGGATCAAGTTTGTGCGGTTGATCTACATCGAAAAGGCGTTGGCTCAGGGCAAGGAGCAAACCGATGGGTGACAACGGATGGATTCCCGTGGCGGATGTGGCCCCGGAGTTGGTGTTGATGGCGGATCAACTCCGCTCGTTGGCGGCTAACGGTCTCAACTTCACCGAGGATCCGTATCAGATTGAGCGCTTTCACACGGTCATGGCCATCGCCGCCCGCTTGACCGGGTTGGTCCACCCGGAGTTATCTGGCCAGATCGAACAGCGATTTTTGGCCGATTTGGATTTCAAAACGCCCCTAGCCGTGGTGGACACCGCCGTTTTTGACCCGTCCGGGCGCATGTTGTTGATCCAGCGGGCGGACAACCATTGCTGGGCCATGCCCGGCGGTGCCTGCGAAGTGGGGGAAACTCCGGCCCTGGGGGCGGCCCGAGAAGTCTTGGAGGAGACCGGCTATACGGTCCAGATCGACCGCTTCCTCGGCCTCTTCGACAGCACCCATGCCGGCGGACAGACCAGCCGCCACCTCTATCACATCCTCTTCGCCGGTTCCCCCGGGGACACGCCCCCAGCATCCCCGTCTACCGCCAACGAGATCCTGGACCTGGGCTGGTTCACCCCATCCCAGATCGCCGAGTTGACCCTGTCCCTCGGCCACGGTCCCCGCATCCGCCACGCTTTGGCCTGGCAGATGCAGCCGGATTTGCCGCCCTTCTTTGACTGAAACCAAAAAGAGACCGGAACCATAAGCGGTTCCGGTCTCTTTTTGGTCAGTTTTCTTGGCAAACTCCCTTTTGGACGCGCCGCCACAGTCCACATTTGACCCCCTGTTGTATACTTGTGATTCAGTTTGAAATCGACTAAAATAAAGGATGCTCCGAACGCATGTTCGGAGCATCTGTGACGACAACCAGAAGTTCGACTTTTGCAAAAAGTCGAACTTCTTTGTGGTGAGTGAGCGAAAAGGACAAGGGCGATGGCATTGGATAAATTGGTGGTGCGCGGGGCCAAGGAACACAACCTCAAAAACGTGGACATCGAGATCCCCCGGGACAAGATGGTGGTGATCACCGGTCTCTCCGGCAGCGGCAAGAGCAGTTTGGCCTTCGACACCATCTATGCCGAGGGGCAGCGCCGCTATGTGGAGTCCCTCTCTGCCTATGCGCGCCAGTTTTTGGGGCTGATGGAAAAGCCCAACGTGGAGCAGATCGAAGGCCTCAGCCCGGCCATCTCTATCGACCAGAAGGGGGCCAGCCGCAATCCCCGCTCCACCGTGGGTACGGTGACGGAGATCTATGACTATCTGCGTCTGCTCTATGCCCGCATCGGCCAGCCCCACTGCCATCAGTGCGGCGCGCCCGTCGCCATGCAGACCCCCCAGGCCATGGTGGACAGCATCCTGGAACTGCCCGAAGACAGCCGCCTCATGATCATGGCCCCCATCATCAAAGACCGCAAAGGCCACCACAAAACTGTCTTCGAGGCCCTGCAAAAGCAAGGCTTTGTGCGGGTGCGGGTCAACGGTGAGGTCTACGAAGTCACCGAAGTGCCGGATCTGGACCGCTATAAAATGCACACCGTGGAAGCCGTCATCGACCGCATTGTCGTGCGCGCCCCCCAGCCCGACCCCGCCCACCCGGACGATCCGGAGCAGGGCGTCCCCGGCACGGACCGCCAGCGCCTGGCCGATTCCGTGGAGACCGCCCTGCGTCTGGGCGAAGGGGTGATGATCGTGGCCGACATCACCGACCGGGACAACCCGGTGGATGTGCGCTATAGCGAGAAGTTCGCCTGTTCCATCTGCGGCATCAGCCTGCCGGAGATCGAACCCCGCACCTTCAGCTTCAACACCCCCTATGGGGCCTGCCCCGGCTGTGATGGTTTGGGCCAGCTTCAGGAGTTCGACCCGGAGCTGATCCTGGAGGACGATCTGAGCTTGGCCGATGGGGCTGTGCGTCCCTTCCGCCGCCAGGGCGATGGGGACGGGGAGAACGGAGGCTACTATGCCGGGCTGTTGGCCGCGACGGCCAAGCAGTTTTCCCTGCCCTACAACGTACCGGTCAAAGAGTTCAGTCTCAAACAGCGAGATCTATTGTTATACGGGCCGCCGCCGGGCAAGAATAAAGTCAAGATGCAATATCGCAACAACGACGGCCAGATCTACGCCTACGAGACCAACTTTGAGGGTGTCATCCCCCGGCTGCAAAAGCGCTTCAACGAGAGCGGCAGCGATTATATCCGCGGCAAAATGGAAGAGTTCATGAGCGTTCGCCCTTGCCCCGCTTGCGCCGGCAAGCGTCTGCGCCCAGAGGCATTGGCCGTCACCCTGGCTGGTCTCAACATCTGGCAGATGACCGCCATGCCCGTGGCCGAATGCCTGCACTGGGTCCAGGCCCTGCGCGGCGAAGAGGTGCAGGTGATCTCCAATTATTTTAGTCAAACCAACGGCAACGGGAATGGCAGCGGAAAAGCCGGCAACGAGGACCATTTGACCCTGCCTGCCCCCCTCAAGCCCCGGCACATGACCATCGGCCACCAGGTGCTCAAAGAGATCGCGGCCCGGCTTGGCTTCATGGTCAACGTGGGGCTGGACTACCTCACCTTGAACCGCATGGCCGCCACCCTCTCCGGCGGCGAGGCCCAGCGCATCCGCCTGGCCACCCAGATCGGCAGCCAGCTCATGGGCGTCCTCTATATTTTGGACGAACCCAGCATCGGCCTGCACCAGCGGGACAACCACCGTCTGATCGAAACCCTGGAGGGGATGCGGGATCTGGGCAACACCGTGCTGGTTGTGGAACACGACGAAGACACCATCCGCGCCGCGGACTGGGTGGTGGATATGGGGCCGGGCGCAGGCGAGCATGGCGGCGAAGTGGTCTGCTCCGCGCCCCAGGCCGAATTCCTCAAATGCCCGGACAGCCTCACCGCCCGCTATCTGCGCGGCGAAGAGCGCATCCCCATCCCCCCCCAGCGCCGGGAAGGCAACGGCGAGTATCTCTACATCACCGGGGCCACGGAGAACAACCTGAAAAATGTGGATGTGCGCATCCCCCTGGGCAAATTTGTGGCGGTCACGGGGGTCAGCGGCAGCGGCAAATCCACCCTGATCGTGGATGTCCTCTATGCCAAACTGGCCCAATCCATGTATCGGGCCAAGACCCGCCCCGGCAAACATCGAGAGATTGAAGGGCTGGAACATCTGGACAAGGTGATCGACATCGATCAAAGCCCCATCGGCCGCACCCCCCGCAGCAATCCGGCCACCTATGTGGGTCTCTTCACCCCCCTGCGCGAACTCTACGCCGGTCTGCCCGACTCCAAGGCCCGGGGCTACCGACCGGGCCGCTTCAGCTTCAACGTCAAGGGCGGGCGCTGCGAGGCGTGCAAGGGGGACGGTATCATCAAGATCGAGATGCAATTTCTGCCCGACATCTACGTGCCCTGCGAAGAATGCAAGGGCAAGCGCTACAACCGGGAGACCTTGGAAATCAAATTCCGGGGCAAGTCCATCTCCGATGTCCTGGACATGACCACGGAAGAGGCCCTGGAGTTTTTCAAAAATAACCCCCGGCTGCGTGGACGGCTGGAAACCTTGGTATCCGTGGGTCTCAGCTATGTCAAATTAGGCCAGCCAGCCACCACGCTCTCCGGAGGTGAGGCCCAGCGTATCAAACTCAGCAAGGAACTCAGCCGTCGGGACACGGGCAACACCTTTTACATCCTGGATGAACCGACCACGGGCCTCCATTTCGAGGACGTGCGCAAGCTGCTCCTTGTCCTCCACGAGCTGGCGGACAAGGGCAACACCGTCCTGGTCATCGAACACAACCTGGACGTGATCAAAAACTGCGACTGGGTCATCGACATGGGGCCGGAGGGCGGCGACAAAGGCGGCTACATCATCGCCGAAGGCGCGCCCGAACACGTCATCACCGTAGCCAAAAGCTACACCGGCCAATACCTGGCCCCCATGTTGGCCGAGACGAACTATACGCCGGCTTTGTGAGCGGGTGAGCGGGTGAAGGGTGGAAGGGTTGAATCAAAAAAGGGGGCGCGTCCATGTGGACACGCCCCCTTTTTTGATTTCCTGCGCGTGGGTTACCACTTGGGAATGATGATCACCTGGCCCACGACGATGTAGTTGGGGTTGACAATGTGGTTCACGGAGGCCAAATACGAGATGCTGTAGCCGAAATTGCGGGCGATGGCGCTGAGGGTGTCCCCAGCCACCACCACATAGCGATACCCGGCGGCCGAATAGCTCCCCCCGCGCAGACAAAGGATCTGGCCCACATAGATGCGGTTGGGGTTGGCAATGCCGTTGAGGTTTACCAACGTGGCCGTGTAAACCCCATTGCTCTTGGCGATCTGGGAGAGGGTATCGCCGGCCCGCACCCGATAGCTGACATCACAACTGTAGAAGATACCCTCGCTTGGTGCGGCCATCACCGCGGACGGGAAAACGGCCAACAGCAAAGCAAGGACCAGAACAACGACAAGAATACGTGACGTGCGCATAGACTCCTCCTTCAAAAGGTAGACAAGCAGGATGATCAAGAAGAGACAACACTGTCACGGGGTCCGAGGGGCGGACCAGTGGGGAGGGCAGGGGACGAAAAACATCTATCTATTATAGTGGCACTTTGTGCTGATGTCTATAGCTTTTTTGCAGATGGGCGCGGGGGTGACGCTACCCCCTGGCAGCGTCACCCCCAAAGTAGTCTCGACATTCGGCGATGAACTGCGGTTATGGAGCCGCCATCGCTTTTATCAATGCCTCCAGCGAAGCTGGGCTGATCACCCAGGTTTCGCTCTGGACCAAACCGTTGCTTACCACCCAGACCTCTGTGGCTTCAATAGGGGCAATGCCCATTGCAACAGTCGGGTCAAGCCAGGTCAGGGTGCGGGTGGTGACTTCATTTCTGACCCGCATGATCGGCTCGACTTCCCAGCGCTGGTGCATGGCGACCCACGATTCCATCAGCAGGCGCAGGGTTGCCTTGCCCTTATAGACCTCAATGCCCTCGGGCAGACCCAGGATGGTAAAGGTGGCATCGTCCGCATACCAGCGCAGGGACTCGTCAACCGTCGCCGCGGTCACCGTATCCCCCGTCCAGGGGGCCACGGCTGACTGGACGATGGTGATCTCCGCGTCTCCGGTGGGCTTGGGGTGCAGATCGTAGCCGTTGCCAGCAATGACCTCAACAGCTTTTACGACGGAATTTGGATCTGGTTCCCAATAATCTGCGGCGATCAGGCCATCTTTGATCACGAATACTTCGGTCGCCACCCACGCATCCTTGGTCAGATCTTGCATCCAGTCGGAAGTGGACACGTTGCGTGTAGTCACCGTGTCGCCGTGAATGGCCAGGATGGTGATATTGTTCACGGTGTGGGCGCTCTCTTGGGCGTCATTGACGAGAAGATTGGCGCGAATCGCCGGTTTTCCGCTAAAGACCTGGGTAGTTTCGGGTCCACCGGGCACGGTATAGACCGCATCATCAGCATAAAATCTGAGATAGGCGTCAACATTATCAACGGTCATGGGGTTGGCCGCCTGTTTGGCGAAGGCCAGGATCACCTGCTCAGACGTCAGCCCAGCCAGGAGTTGGGCCGCGCTCTCCGCGGTGAAGGTTAGGGTCTGCTTTGTGATTAGCCCGTCATTGACCACGAACTCGCCGGTCAGCACAAAGGGGCTGGCCCCGTAGTACGCGGCCTTGTCGCCAAAGATATGCACCATGCCGGTCACGGTGTCGCCGGTTTCCACCAGATCCATGACCGCCATGCGCATGTGATCGTTCTGGACCAGACCGATATATTCGGACGTCATCTGGGCCTTGCCATCAAAGGTGAAGTCGCCCACGGGATTGCCCAGGATCGAGGCGACGACTTTGTCATTATAGAAGGTCATGGATTTGGTCACGGCGGCGGCATCACCCCCCGCGCCGGGCGCAAGGGGTGCAATGGCGGCTAGCACAATGTCGGCTGGGCCGGGGAGAGCCGGGACGGGTGTGGAGGTGGGTAGCGCGAGCGCAACAGTCTCTGTGGGCGCGGGGGGCGCTGCGGCGGGGGCTGGTTGAGTGGGGGCCGCTGGGCAGGCGGCCAGCAAGAAGAGACAGGAAACAAGAATCAACGACAAACAACGCTGGCGGTTCATCCTTGGACTCCTTTCTTGAAAATGTTTCAGGATAGACGAAATGGGTGTGTGCAGATAGATGTCGGAGGATGAGGAACGCGTAGAAGCCTCCAACGCGTGATGACAAGCAGAACAGAGACGAAGATGGCACAATGGAGAAGAGGGGCGGAACCTTCACAGTCCGAGGGGCGGACTATTGGGGAAAAAAGTGGAAAACCCATGCATCTGCTTATTATAGACCTGTTTTCTGCGCGCGTCTATAGTGAAAATTTTCTCAAACCAAGTCCATCCAAACCTATAAGTGATGCACATCAAGATGCCGCGGCCGTGGTGTTGATCTACCTGTGGTGTGGTTGGGCAGAAGTTGGGCCTTTTGCTACAATAGTGGGTGCCGAACCTCGCCAAGCTATTTGGAAAGCCATGTTTTGCCATGTTGGGAACTCTACCCGTGGAGTATCGAGTGTACGCCAAGTTGATATTGATCATCGTGTTGCTCATAGGGCTGGGTGGCTGTTCGATTATCGCGCCGCCGCCCCCGCGTATGCCCACGCCTACCCCCACGGCCACAGTGACGCCCACCATCACCCCCACGGCCACGCCATCCGCCACCCCCACGGCCACGGGGACGGCTACCCCCACGCCATCGGCGACCGCAACCCCGTCCGCCACGCCGACGGCCACGGCGACCGAAACGGCCACGCCATCCGCCACCCCCACCCCCACGGCCACGGCCACATCAACTTCAACCGAAACGCCGACCGCAACACCGACTGCGACGGAAACGGTCACGCCATCCCCCACCCCCACCCCCACGGCGACTGCCACATCAACCTCAACCGAAACGCCGACCGCAACACCGACTGCGACGGAAACGGTCACGCCATCCCCCACCCCCACCCCCACGGCCACGGCGACGGCCACATCAACCTCAACCGAGACGCCTGTGCCCACCGCCATGCCTTCGCCAACGGCAACCCCGACCGTGGCCCCCGCTGTGGTGATTTTGCCCACGGCCACGTCTCCGGCAGTGTCTGTGCCCTTGGGCTGGGTTGACCACACGGCCCAGGCCGATGTGCCGGGCGCGGGCCTCTCCCTCTTCGCCCCCGCTGGCTGGACCGTGCTGGCACCATCGGCAGAGGACGGCATTGGGGATCAGCTTGAGGCTTTGGGGGCGGAAGCGTCCACCGGGGTGATGCAGCAGGTCTTGGGCGGCATGGACGCCCTGGCCGCCGCGGACGGGGGGCTGCGCATGGTCGGCCTGTTGACCACGCCCACCGCCGCCGACTCCGACTATGTGCCCAACTTCACCGTGCTGGTGGCCCCCAGCCAGGGCGCCACCTTGGCCTCCCTGTTGGCCACGGCCCGTTTTGGGGTGGAGCAAACCCCGGCGGCCACGTTGATCAGCGGACGGGTGGTGGACAGCCTGCGCACGGGCAACCGGGACGCCGCCATCCTGCGCTATCGGCTGGACGGCGCGGCCCTGTACGATGTGCCCGATCTGAGGCTGCGGGCAGTCCAGGCCATCTTCCTGGACGACAGGGGCGGACAGGTGGCCATCGTCACCCTCACCGCCCCGGTCCAAAGCTATGCCCAACACGAACCATTCTTCATGGATCTTGTGCGTACCATCACCTTTCAATAGACTTCGCCATTCGCCATTCGCCATTCGCCATTCGCCATTCGCCATTCGCCATTCGCCTGGAGCATCCTATGCCCGCTATTGTTCTGCCCGGCTACACCCGTGGCCCGATTGTCTTTATTGGTCCGCTCCACGATCCTCGGTCGGAAGAGCGGCTGTTGCAATTTTTCTGGGACAACGCCGGGGCCTATGGGGCACGTCTGCTGATCTTGTCCATGGAGGCGGCCACGGACGCGGCGGCCCACCGCTTCGCCCATCTTTTTGACCGTTGGGAATCGGACTCGGTGACCGTGGCAACCGTTGGCAGCCGGGCCGAGGCCCAGAATCCCCAGCTTGTGGAGATGGTGGACCAGGCCACGGGCTTGTTGCTGTTGGGGGAAAACCCCGTGCGCCTGGCCTCCCTTTTGGGGGGGACACCCTTGGCCCAGGCCGTGCGAAGGGGCAATGCCCAGGGCAAGACCATCGGCGGCGTGGGTAGCGGCGGGGCCATCCTGTGCGAGCACATGATCTCCTTTGACGCCCGCCAGGATTTTGCCGCCCACCCCTACCTGCACCGCCAGTTGATCCAATTTGCGCCCGGCCTGGGCATCACCAACCGGGTGGCCGTGGACAGCATCCCCAGCGACCGGGCGGGGACGTGGATGCAGTTGGCCCGGTTGCTCAACGCCGTGGCCTACAACCCCTTCCTCCTGGGCATCGGCCTCAAGACCGATGCCGGGGTGATCATCTACCCCAACAATCACCTGGAGGTCTTTGGCCAAAACAACGTCCTGGTGGTGGACGGCGCGGGCATGACCTATACCAACGTCCACGAGGTCGCCCAGGACGCCCCCTTGAGCATGTTGGGTATCCAACTCCACATGCTGGGTGAGGGCTACACCTTTGACCTGGGCAGCCGCACGGCCCATCCGCCCCAGGCCACGGACATCCCCGAAGCTGCCACAACCAAATCTGCATTCTAAAAAATAGGCCACGGATTGGACGGATTTAACGGATGAAGACGGATCTTTTTGAATAATCCGTAAAAATCCGTCTGATCCGTTAGATCTGTGGCCTATTTGTAGCTGTTTTTCGATTTGTGACTTGACATTTGCTCTGGATCGGCTATAGTTAGGCCATTCTTCCGATAGTGGCTGTGTACGACCCTCCTCTCTATTGACCAATTGTCCGTCAATCTATCAAGTGCCCCACCGAACTTCCCGTCGGGTGAATGTCTTTTCCCTTTCGGCGTCTAAGTCGAGCCGGAGCTTTGTTGCGCTTTTGCTGGTTCTTTCGGGTATCTACGCTTTTCCAACCCACTTTGATCGATCCAAAAGGAGGATTACATCATGGTACGTTCGCGTCTGTTTTTGCTCGTGGCCCTGGTTTTAGTACTGGGCCTCTTTGTCACCGCTTGTCAGACCACGGCCACGGCCCCGGCGGCTGTTGAAGCCCCCGCCGCTGTCGTCGAAGCCCCGGCTGCCGCGCCAGCGGGTGGTACGATTAAAATCTTTACTAGTTGGCCCCTGCAAGGTCCAATGTTGCCCATCGGTGGCAGCATGACAGAGGCTGTTGACCTAGCCCTAGAACATTATTTAGCGGATCATGGTGGTGTTGGACCAGGTGGTTTCAATATTGAGGTCTCGTATATGGACGATGCTTCGCCCACCACCGGATCCTGGGACGGCACTATTGAATCTGAGAACGCTCAGAAGTGTGTTGGCGATCCCGACTGCATGGTTTACTTTGGCACCTATAACTCCGGCGCGGCCAAGGTCTCCATGCCCATCACCAACAAAGCGGGTATTGCTCACATCTCCCCCGCAAATACATATCCCGGCCTAACCCACGAGTGGGATCAGGGCGAACCGGACATTTACCGACCATCAGGCGAGGTCAACTACTTCCGCACCAACGCCTCGGACGATCTGCAAGGATGGTCAGCTGGCGCGTGGGCTCGTTGCCTGGGCTTCGAAAAAGTGTATGTGCTTGACGACCGCCAACTTTACGGCAAGGGGGTTGCCGACGCATTCATCCAGCAGGCGGAAAAAATGGGAATCGAGATTGTGGGCCGCGACGGCGTTGAATCCACAGATATTGACTTCCGAGCGTTGCTCACCAAGATCAAGGCCGCCAACCCAGATATGGTTTACGGCGGCTTTGTGATTGACAGCGGCGGCCCCCAGATCATTCAGCAGATGGCATCGCTGGGTCTGTTCGACCAAGGAATCAAGTTCATGGGGCCGGATGGCTTGCAGGATCAGGCTTTGATCGAGCAAGTAGGTGGTCCAGACGTTGCTAATGGCAACGTTTATCTTACTTTCCCCGGTTTGACGGGTAGCCAACTGACAAGCGAGGCCGGCCAGCGCTATTACCTGGATTACAAAGCCAAATACAATGCCGAGCCGAGCCCTTGGGGCACCTATGCATATCAGGCTATGCAAGTGATTCTGGATTCCATTGAGCGGGCCGGTGTCGCAGACCGCGCCGCTATCCTGAACGCCATGCGAACCGGCACATACAACGGAATCACCGGTGAGTTCAGCTTCAATGAGAATGGCGATCCGACCCTTATTAACATGGGTGGCTATCTTGTGGCGAATGGTGATCCGACCAACTTCCTGGGTGCCATCAGCCCGGAAATGTATCCCGATAGCTGCGGAAATTAGACTGTTCTATGGTGGGTGGTGTGCAGAGGATGAACTGATCTGCACACCACCCACGGTTTTTCCTCTGTCGTTCACCATCACGCCCCTCCACCCGTGGCTTCCCAAGCCCATCCACTTTCCCGAGGTGTCAGCGTGTCTCTAACCGAAGTTCTACTTCAACAAGCCCTAAACGGCCTGACCATCGGAGCCTATCTGGCCCTGATCGCTCTGGGCTATACGATGGTCTATGGCATTATCGAACTGATCAACTTTGCCCACGGGGATCTCTTTACCTTTGGCTTTCTGATCTCCCTCACCCTCTTCCGCCTCTACGGGGCCGAGGGCACCCTGTATGGCTTTGAGCTGATCTGGATGTTCGGGGTGGTGTTGGCCCTGACCATGCTGCTGACGGGGATTCTCAATGTGGCCATCGACAGGGTGGCCTATCGGCCCTTGCGCAAAGCCCCCAGGCTGGCCCCGTTGATCACCGCGGTGGGCATGTCCTTTGCCCTGCAAAACATCTTCGCCAACTGGTACGGCCCCAGCCAGATCAACTATCCCGACTTCTTCCCCCGGGTGGACATCCTGCGGGAATGGTTCGGCATGGACACCAACATCCTCTTCACCACCCAGGATCTGCTCCTGATCGGCGTCACCATCCCCCTCATGATCGGTCTGCGCCTCTTTGTGCAGCGCACCAAATTGGGCAAGGCCATGCGGGCCACGGCCCAAAACGCCAACGCCGCCGCCATCATGGGCATCGACGTGGAGCGGGTGATCATGATCACCTTCTTCATCGGCGGGGCTATGGCCGGGGCGGCCGGCATGATTTTTGGCAACTTCCTGCACACGGGCCGCTATTTGATGGGCTTTGACGCCGGTCTTTTCGCCTTCACCGCCGCCGTCTTTGGGGGCATTGGCAACATCACCGGGGCCTTGTTGGGCGGCTTTATCATCGGCTTTATCAAAGCCTTTAGCGACCAATATCTGGCCGCCCAATGGACCCGGGCCGTGATCTTTGGCATCCTGATCCTGGTGCTGGTCTTCCGGCCCCAAGGGCTGCTGGGCCAGGGGGAGGCGGAAAAAGCATGAGCGCACAACTAAACCCCAAACTCCCTGTGCAAGAAAACGCTGTTCGTCCCCTTCGCCCGCCGGGCATTGCCAACTGGCAGTTGGTGGTCGTCATCGAATCCTTCATGCTCCTGGCCCTGGGACCGGCCCTGCTCACCCAATATGGCGGGCTGGGCTGGCTGGGCATCCTTCTGGGCGTGGTGCTGGCCGGGGTGGCCTATACCCTCTCCGTGGGCAACCGCCTGGGCTACTATGCCCTGGTGATCCTGCAAGTGCTGGCCTCCATCTCCCTGTTGGTCGGGCTGGGGGTCTTTCTGACCACCCAAAACCTGATCACCGGGCTGGTTTTTCTAGCCTTGCTCTACATCATCCTCAGCGCCCGCTGGCAAGGGGACCGGCGCACGGCCACCACACTGAGCATTGTGGCCGTGGTCTTCTTCGTGGTCCTCTTCGCCGCCTCGTCCAAAACCCAGGCGGATCAGTTGGAACTGGGCGTGCTCTTTTTTGTGATCTACCTGCTGCTCAGCGGGGCGGCCTCCTTCCTCTTCGGCGTGCGCTTTGCCGACCTGCACCGGCATGACATCTTGGCCTATTTTGGCTTCGATGCCACCCCCGGCCTGGTCCTGACCGTGGAACAGAGCCAGGCCCGGCTGAAAAAGGCCCTCTCCCTGCTCTACACCGGGGTGACTCTGCCCCTGCGCCGCCGTGCCCCCCGCAGCCAGGAATCAGGCTCCATTGCCACCCGGCTGATGCGGCTGGTGCCCAAGCCCCTGCGCCGCACCACGAGCATCGTGACGGTCTTCCTCCTGCTCCTGGCCTTCCCCTTCATCGTGGCTTGGCTGGAGCAAGTGACCAGCTTGTCTTTGCTGATCAGTGTGAATACCGCGCTGCTTTTTGTGGTCTTGGCCTTGGGGCTAAACATCGTGGTCGGCTTCGCGGGGTTGCTGGATCTGGGCTATGCCGCCTTCTTCGCCATCGGGGCCTATACCGTGGGCGTCTTCACCTGGCCCAACTTGGGCATGGAGTGGAGCTTCTGGGTGGTGATCTTTATCAGCGTGGTCATGGCCGCCCTCTTCGGGGTGATCATCGGCGCACCCACCCTGCGTCTGCGGGGGGACTATCTGGCCATCGTCACCCTGGCCTTCGGCGAGATCGTGCCCCGGCTGATCCGGGAGCTGTGGGAGATCAAGATCAAGATCCCCTTTACCGAAATCTATCTGATCGGCACCGAGCTCAAAGGCTTCAATCTGACCAACGGCCCCCAGGGCATGAACCCCGTGGGCCGCCCCTTCATCTTCGGCCACGAGGTGGGGGTGGACACCCTGACCCTCTTCAATTCCATCGTGGTCAAGCCGCCCATGCAGTGGTACTACCTGATCGCCATCGCCGGGATCATCGTCCTGGTGGGGGCCTTGCGCCTGGAAAATTCCCGCATGGGCCGGGCGTGGATGGCCATCCGCGAGGACGAGACCGCGGCGGACGCCATGGGCGTCAACCTGATCCGCACCAAATTGCTGGCCTTTGCCCTGGGTGCCTCCTTCAGCGGTCTGGCCGGCTCCATCTACGCCGCCATGATCCAGGCTATCTTCCCCGAACTCTTTAGCTTTTTGGTCTCCATCTTCCTGTTGATTATCGTGATCGTCAGCGGCATGGGCAATATCTGGGGCGTACTCATGGGCGGATTGATCATCACCCTCTTCGACCGGGTGATCCTGGCCCAGGTGGTGCCCCAGTTTGTGCCCGGCGGCGATGTGCTGCAAAAGTGGCGCTGGGTGATGTATGCCGCCGGGCTGATCGCCGTCATGGTCATGCGGCCCGAGGGCATCTTCCCCTCTGCCGCCCGCAAGGCCGAACTGCACGGGGACGATGACGACGACTTCTTCTTTGGCGAGATGGACGAAATTGAAGAAGCCAGGGTACAAATTGCCGGGGAGGTGAGCTGATATGGCCCTCTTAGAAGCCCAAAAACTGACCAAACGCTTTGGCGGCCTCACCGCCGTGGACGGCGTGGATATGGCCATCGAGCCGGGCATCATCGCCAGCCTGATCGGTCCCAACGGCGCGGGCAAGACTACCTTTTTCAACATGGTGACCGGGATCTACACCCCCACCTCCGGCACCTTGACCTTTGACGGCCACCGGCTGGGCAAGCTGCGCCCGGCCAAGGTCACGGCCCTGGGGGTGGCCCGCACCTTTCAAAACATCCGCCTCTTCAACAACATGACCGCCCTGGAAAATGTGCTGGTGGGCATGAACTGCCGTCTGCGCTCCTCGTGGGTGGATGCCCTCCTGCGCACCCCGCGCATGGTGAAGGAGGAGGCCGAGGCCGCCCGCAAAGGCCGGGAACTCCTCTCCTTTGTGGGGCTGACCGACGAGCAGATGGGTTCCATCGCCAAAAACCTGCCCTACGGCAGCCAGCGCCGTCTGGAGATCGCCCGGGCCTTGGCCACGGAACCCAAGCTGATCCTGCTGGATGAACCCTCCGCCGGCATGAACCCCCGGGAGACCCAAGCCCTCACAGACTTCATCCGCCAACTGCGGGACGTGCGGGGCGTCACCATCCTGCTCATCGAGCATGACATGAAGGTGGTCATGGGCATCTCGGACCGCATCACCGTGCTGGACTATGGCAAGAAGATCGCCGAGGGCACGCCCAAGGAGATTCAACGCAACCCCAGGGTGATCGAAGCCTATCTGGGCAAAGCCGCAGCGGAGGCAGCTTGATATGGACCACATGCTGACTTTGGACAATGTCCACTCATTCTACGGCCACATCCACGCCCTCAAGGGCATCTCCCTCCACGTGGATCAGGGGGAGATCGTCACCCTGATCGGCTCCAACGGCGCGGGCAAGAGTACCACCATCCGCACCATCTCCGGGCTGATCTCCCCCCGCCGGGGCACGGTCACGCTGGAAGGCCAGCGCATCGACGGCCTGCCCGCCCACGTGGTCTCCACCCGGGGCGTGGGCCAGGCCCCCGAAGGCCGCTGGATCTTCCCCCGGCTGACCGTGCTGGAAAATCTGGAAATGGGCGCGTTCAACCGCACGGATCAGGCCGGGATCAAGCAGGATCTGGACTACGTTTTCTCTCTTTTCCCTCGGCTCCAAGAGCGCACCCACCAAAATGGCGGCACCCTCTCCGGCGGTGAGCAGCAGATGTTGGCCATCGGTCGCGCCCTCATGGCCCGGCCCCGGCTGCTTCTGCTTGACGAGCCGAGCATGGGCCTGGCCCCCATGTTGGTGGAGCTGATCTTCACCACTATCCGCGACATCAACGCCCAGGGCATGACCATCCTCCTGGTGGAGCAGAACGCCCTGGGCGCGCTGCAAATCGCCCATCGGGGCTACGTCTTGCAGACCGGGCGCATTGTCTTGCAGGGAGAGGCGTCGGCGTTGCAAAAGGACGAAACCGTCCGAAAGGCCTATTTGGGAGAATAGTAGGGGTTTGGGTGGAAACGAGAGCGGGCCGGATTGAAAATTCAGCCCGCTCTCGTTTCCACCCAAACCCCTACCTCCGCCCATCTTGACGACTTATCCTTCCCCAGCTTACAATGAAAGCAAGCACGAACAGGTACAAATATGGCATCCGCGCCCTTGGGCACGGGTGCCATATTCGGTTTTGTTCCTGCTTACTGTCGTTTTTGGGAATCAGACCGATTCCAATTTATTTGAACCCGACGCCGATGTCGGGTCCACACAATCGAAGGAGGTTGTTATGACCGTTGTGCTGAACCGCCCCGTTGTCCAATCACCCGTCCAATCCGCCGCCTTGTCTTCCGCCCAGAAGGGGGTGCAGATTCGCACCCCGTTGCCCGGCCCCAAGGCGGCCGCCCTCATCGCCCAAGACGAAGCCACCACCAGCCCCAGTCTGGGCCGGGTTTATGACTTGGTGCCGAAAGAAGGGGAGGGTTGCTGGGTCACTGATGTGGACGGCAACCGCTTTTTGGACTTTATGGCGGGGATTGCGGTTTGCACTACCGGTCATAGCCACCCCCGCATTGTCAAGGCCGTGCAAGAGCAAGTGGCCCGCATGGTCCACATTTGTGGTGCGGACTTTTATAGTCCAGGCTACGGGGAGCTGGCGGCCAAACTGGTGACCCTGGCCCCCAAGGGCAAGCACACAGACCCGTGGCGCGCCTTTCTCAGCAACAGCGGCACGGAATCCGTGGAAGGGGCGATAAAACTAGCCCGCTATTACACGAAACGCCAGCGCGTCATCGCCTTCCGCGGCTCCTTTCATGGTCGCACCCTGGGTTCCCTGAGCCTGACGGCGAGCAAATATGTCTATCGCAAAGGCTTCGGTCCCCTGTTGAGCGGGGTGGAACATATCATGTTCCCCAATGCCAGCGACTGCCCGACCGACATGGACGAGCGCGCATGGGGCCGCCAGTTTGCCGACCATCAACTGAATCCGCTCTTCCAGACCACCATCCCGGCGGACGAAGTGGCCGCCATCATCGTCGAGCCGATCCAGGGTGAGGGTGGCTATATTGTGCCGCCCAACGGCTTCATGCAACGTCTGCGGGAGATCTGCGACGAACACGGCATCCTGCTGATTGCCGACGAGGTGCAGAGTGGTTTTGGGCGCACAGGCAAGATGTTCGCCATGGAACATTGGAATGTGCAGCCGGACATCATCTGCATGGCCAAGGGCATTGCCAGCGGCGTGCCCATCGGCGCGTTTATGGCCCCGGCGCACATCATGTCCTGGCATCGGGGCGCGCACGGCAGCACCTGGGGCGGCTCGCCTCTGGGCTGCGCGGCTGCGCTGGAGACCATTGATTTGGTGGAGACGGAGCTGATGGCGAACGCCCAGCGGGTCGGCGCACACCTGAAGGCCCGTTGCGAGGAATTGCTGGACACATCCAGCCTGGTGGCGGATGTGCGGGGCAAGGGGCTGATGATTGGCATCGAACTGGTGGACAAAGAAGCGACCAACGAACTCATGGTGCGCTGCTTCCACAACGGGCTACTCACCCTGCCCGCCGGTCAAAAAGTCATGCGCCTCAGCCCCCCCCTAATCCTGACCATGGAAGAAGCCGACCTCGGCTTCGAAATCCTGCGCCGCGTCCTGGGCGAGATCGAAGCCGAACGAGCGGCGTGAAGCTGAAGGGGTGAGCGGGTGAAGGGGTGAGCGGGTGATTTTCACCCTTTCACCCGCTCACCCCTTCACCCGCTCAGTACCCAAGCCCCAAATCCACCCGATTCGGCATGGGCGAGCCCTGGGCGGCGGTGTTGAGGAGAACGGCCAGAGCCTGCATGCGCAGGGTCTCGGTTTCGATCTCTTCCAGCGCGCCGCCCCGGTGGGGGGTCATGACCACATTGTCCAGTTCGTGGAAGGGGAAGTCGGCCGGTGGCGTATGGGTGCGACTTTCTTCGGTTTCGGGATAGTTGTACCACACATCCAGCCCCGCGGCGCGCAGATGGCCGGAAGCCAGGGCCGCGTAGAGCGCGGCCTGATCCACGATAGGTCCCCGCCCGATGTTGGCCAGGACGGCCCCCTTGGGCAGCAGGGCCAACTCGGCTCCCCCCAACAGCCCCGTGGTTTCCGGGGTTTGGGGAAGACAGACGATCACCGCGTCCGCCTGGGGCAGGAGGGCGGGCAGGTCCTGGGGCGGGTGGATGTGGATGCCTTCGGCGGGGCTTTCCACCTGGGTGGCCGTGCGTTTGGTGGCCAGGACTTGCATGTCCATGCCCCGGCACATGCGGGCCACCCGCTGACCGATGGCCCCATAGCCCAGGACCAAGGCCGTTTTTCCGGCCAAGCCCAGGCTGCGGCTGGATTCGTAGCGGGGCGTCCAGTCGTGGCGGCGCAAGGCCCGGTCATCGTGGACGATGAACTTGGCCGCAGCCAGCAGCAGGGCAAAGGCCATCTCCGCGGTGGCGTCCGCGTTGTGGTGCAGGTTGTGGACCGTGAGATGGGGGAAATCCTCCTCCACCAGCGTGCGGGTCTCCGGCGGCACACCGGCAAAGGGCACAATCACGGCTTGCAGATCCGGGTTGGCCTCAAGCTGTTCTCGCTTGGGCCGCCCGCTGACCAAAATTCGGTATTGCCCCGCGTCCGCCCCCGGCTCGTTCAGCCCCAGGACAATGGATGGGTCAAGGGCCGCGGTCAGCACAGATCGGGCATGGTCCGACAGGCTGCCGGGGATGTGGATGTGGAATGGATCAGTGGGTACGGGCATAATCGTTGACTCCTTAAATGGGTGGTGCATAGATAAAAAGCGGCCCCGGAACGAGTCTCGTTCCGGGGCTGTGCGTGTACGCCTGAAGGGATTCGAACCCCTGACACCTGGTTCCGAAGACCAGTGCTCTATCCACTGAGCTACAGGCGCAAAAAAAGCGTGGATGTGCGGAAGAAATTGTAGCACAGGAATGGGTGCGGTGGAAATTTGAACAAATAGAACACGGATCAAACGGATTTGACGGATTAAAACGGATTTCTTCTGATCAAAAAAAGATCCGTTTTTATCTGTTCGATCCGTTTGATCCGCGTTCTATTTTGAATCTCCGCCGCACGTTGTTCGATCAAAGGCCCATACGTCGGCGCGGCCGATGCGCATGGCCAGGGTGAGGTGGGGTTTGTCCACCAGCCAGGCTTCGGGGATCAATTCTTGGCTGCCTATGGCCGCGCTGCCCCGGCGCTGGCCCAGAAAGATGTGGGTGATGCCTTCTCGGCACAGGATGGCCTGGACCTGGGCCGGGTCGCCCTGGCTGGCGCGCACGTCCGCGGCGATGCGTCGGGGGGTGTCCAGGTTCAGGCTTGGGGCCAGGGCCTCGGCCAGGTAGGTGATGGGGGGGAGTGTGCTGGCCCGGCGGGTGTAGTAGGTCAGCCACCAGCCCGCATCCGTACCCGCCACGGCCCCTTCCCCATAGACCAACAGCCCGTTGACCAAGAAACGGCTCTCCGCCGGGGTTTGGGTGCCGATCCAGGCGAAGGTTTGCAGATCTTCCTGGGTGACTAGTTGATAGAAGGGGTCCACGACCCTGGCTTGTTGAGGCAAGCCGATGATGAGGGCGGCGATCAGAAGTGTGGCCCCCCCGGCGCTTTGCCAAGCTATTGTGCTGAATTTTTCCAAAAAAGCCCCGATAACCCAGCCCAAAAGCAGGCCGATGGGGATGTAGAGGGCGATGATCAGGGCGAAGTTGGAGATGATGCCTGTGCCGGGCAGGCTGGCGACGTGGGGGTTGGTGAGGAGAAAGCTGACCCCGGCCCACAGGATCAGGGGGACGGCCAGGGTGCGCCGCCAGACCAGGGCCAGGACGAGGGCGGCCAGGGCGAGCATCCAGAAATAGTCGGGGAAATAGGTGGCGGTGGAACCCCACATAGCCATCTCGCCCTCGGCGCTGGTGTCCGCCGTGCCCCCGGCGGCCAGGATGCTGGTGGCGATGCGAGCCAGTCGGCCTTGCAGCATGATCTGGAGCCAGGGCAAAAAGAGCAGACCGGCCACGCCCCCGGCC
>JAGNDO010000137.1 GCA_018003515.1 Caldilineaceae bacterium | reverse complement strand
CCCCGCCAATCCCGGAATGGGCCAAAACTACTGCATGAACACAAGAAGAACCGGCCCATTCCGGGATTGCCCAGCTTATTTCCAACGCTTTGGTCCACCCTGATCCCTTAGCTTGATGCCTATGGGTTTGAAACCTGTCCGTACGGTGTATCCTCCGCAGCCATTTGCCCTGGGACCGAAGACATGGTACAAAATTGATGAAGCCATTGGCGACCACTTGGCCGCCATCCCATCCCCCCGACCAGGAGATTGACCCATGCCCAAACGCCCTGCACCGCCCACACCCGCCCCGCCCCAGGAGATTGAGGCCAAGTTTTCGGTCAGCGATGCGCAACTTCTGGATTCTTTGCGCCAGGCGCCGGAGCCGATTCCCGGTGCCGTGCTGGGGCCGGGGCAGACGGTGACGGCCACGGACACCTATTACGACACGCCGGATTTTGCCTTTTTGCGGGCGGGCTATGCCCTGCGTCTGCGCACGTTGGCCGAGCGGGCGGACGAACCGGCTATCGTCACCATCAAAGGGCTGGGCAGCCTGCCCCGGGCCGTCAGCGCCGGGGCTGTCCATGCCCGCTTTGAGGTCGAAGGACCGGTCACGCCTGGCGAACCGGCGGCGCAGATGGCGGCCTGGCCTAGTGCGGTGCGCAAGAAAGCCAAGGCGATCACCGGGGCGCGGCCGGCGCTGCACCCCATCCTGATCCTGACCCAGGTGCGCACCAAGCGGTCGGTGCGAATGGTGGGGCATGATGCGGAAGAAGGGGCTCTGGCCGAATTGAGCGTGGACGGGGTAGAAGTCTTTGATCCCAAAGGGTTGGGCGCGCCGAAAGTGGGTGATTTTTCCGAAATAGAGTTGGAACTTCAACAGAGCGGGGAAGACGCCCTGGCCCAGTTCCATGCCGTGGCCGAAACCCTGGCCGCCCAGTCTGGCTTGACCCCGGTGGGCCAGAGCAAGTCGGCCCAGGGGCTGTTGCTGATCAGCACCCATCCGGCGGGCAGTGGGGAGCCAGCGTTGGGCATGCGCCCGGCCCAGAGCATGGCCGAGGCCGGGCGGGTGGTGTGGCGGCACGAGTTGATGAAGATGTTGCTGGCCGAGGCCGGGGTGCGCCAGGGCGAGGAGATGGAATATGTCCACGACATGCGGGTGGCGACCCGGCGGGCCAGGGCGGCATTGGCCATGTTTGGCCCCTATTATCAGGCCAAAACCCTGGACGACTATGCCAAGCGGCTGCGCAAAACCGCCCGTCTGTTGGGCGATGTGCGGGATCTGGATGTGGCCTTGGCCGGGCTGGATCGGGCCATGCGGGGCAAATCGGAGAAGCAGATCGCGGGCAGCCAGGCCCTGCGGGCACGCTGGGTGAAGGAGCGGGACACGGCCCAGGCGGATCTGCTGCGCTGGTTTGACAGCCAGAAGTATCAGCGGTTCATTGCAGACTTTGCGGCCTTTTGCACCCACGCCCAGGTGGGGGCGTTCAACTTCACCCAGCAGCCGGGGATGCCCCCCGTGCCCCATCAGGTGCGCCACGTCCTCCCCGGCGCCCTGTGGGATCGCTTTGAGCAGGTGCGGGCCTATGAGATCCTCTTCACCGAGGACGAGGACACGGAGATCCCCGACGACACGCTGCACAAACTGCGCATCGACGGCAAGGCCCTGCGCTACAACCTGGACTTTGCCCAGCATCTTTTGGGAGCCGAGGGGCAGATCCTGCTCAAACAACTCAAGCAGATGCAAAATCACCTGGGCGATCTCAACGACGCCGTGGGCAAGGCGGCTAGTCTGGAGGTCATGCGTCAGGCCGGGGCGGACAGCCCCTTTCTGGCCCACTATATCGATGTGCAAACGGCCACCGCCGACCGTTTACGCCGCACCTTCCCCGCCCTGTGGGAGCGGTTTAATAAGTCGGAGACGAGGTCGAGGTTGGCCAGGGCGCTGGCGCGGATCTAAGTTATAGGGGTGACATATGCCCCTATACACAGCCCTAATTCCCTGTTAAAGTTAAGTCTGACCATCGATCGCTTCTATCTCGCACCTCTTTCCAGCCAAATAACTATTCCTGAATAACTATGGCGCTTGCCGCCATAGTAGTTTTACGGAGACTCCCCATGACCGTTCGCCGTTTTCTTCTGCTTTGTGTTTTCTTCTGTCTGCTGCCCCTCTTTTTCCTTCACACTGTCGTCCTAGCTTTGCCACATGAAAAAGTGTCGCAACCTATGGAAACTGGCCAGGCGACGTTACAGCCGCTGGCTGAGACCGTGACGTATACGGGGACAGTATTAAGTTCAGCTGTCGTTTTCACCCCCACGGCCAACCTGAACCAGCCACGCATCTCCCACACAGCCACGCTCCTAGGGGATAGGCGTGTGCTGATCGTGGGTGGGTACGGGTACGACAGTTCCAGCAGAATCACGGCGGAGATCTACGATCCAGTGGCTGGAACCTTCACCCCCACGGCCAACCTGAACCAGCCGCGCTCCAGCCACACAGCTACGCTCTTACCGGATGGACGTGTGCTGATCGTGGGCGGCCTTGTGGGTGACTCCAGCACGCTCAGCACGGCGGAGATTTACGATCCGGTTGCTGGAACCTTTACCCCCACCACCAACCTGAACCAGCCACGCTCCGGGCACACAGCCACACTCCTACCGGATGGGCGAGTGCTGATCGTGGGCAGCGGCGACAACAACAGCAGCACCACGGCAGAGGTATATGATCCAGTTGATGGAACCTTCACCCCCATGGCCAACCTAAACCAACCACGCTCCTCCCACACAGCTACACTTCTAGGGGATGGGCGTGTGCTGATCGCAGGTGGTGTGCTCTCCAGCAGCACGGCGGAGATCTACGATCCAGTGGCTGGAACCTTCACCCCCACGACCAACCTGAACCAGCCACGTATCTCCCGCACAGCCACACTCCTAGGGGATGGGCGTGTGCTGATCGTGGGTGGCGACAACAACAGTAGCACCAGTTGGAGTACGGCGGAGATCTACGATCCAGTGGCGGGAACCTTCACCCCCACGGCCAACCTAAACCAGCCACGCTACGCCCACACAGCCACACTCTTGCCGGATGGACGTGTGCTGGTCGTGGGCGGCCCCGGCAGCAGCCTCGGCACGGCAGAGATCTACGATCCAGTGGCGGGAACCTTCACTCCCACGGCCAACCTAAACCAGGGACGCTACTTTCACACAGCCACGCTCCTAGGGGATGGGCGTGTGCTGATCGTGGGCAGCTACGTCAGTAGCCCCGGCATCCTCACGGCGGAGATTGCTGCACTCAGTTCCTCCAACACTTTTTCTGCTTTTCTCACCATGCCTGCTGAGTGGAAATCTATGCAAGAGTCATTCGAGATTACGTTTACCGGGGAAACCACAGGCACACTCATTCACTCGGGTTCGATCTGGAATGGAGCAACTTGGGGGCCTTGGATCGATATGCAACCGGGGGTGCCGGTTACTACAACATTCACCCCAAGAATTGATCTCGTAGGCGCAAATAGTATTTCTTTGCGCCTACGGGATCAGAATAAATTTCCAGATCAGCAACCGACTGTTATTAGAAAACTCGGAATCGAAATCTTTTTGCCCACCCTATATAAGTGATTTTTAGGAGAGCGGACATACGGTCATGATGGAATACAAGAACCACATCGGAAAAGTAGAACTCGACGACGAAGCGGGGATCTTCCACGGAGATGTCATCAATTTGCGGGATGTGATCACGTTTCAGGGCGAAACCATCGATGAACTGAGCCAGGCGTTTCACGATTCCGTGGACGATTATCTGGAATTTTGCAAAGCGCGGGGAGAAGCACCCGCTTCGGTTTCGATACGCCGCCAAGTCAGTGAATGATCAGCGGAGATCTCGGTGGCGGCTACTCAACCTGCGCTACTCTTTTGGAAATCGGGGTGAAACCAAAAACGGGCGGATGGGACAATGTCCCATCCGCCCGTTTCAATTTCACCCCTTCACCCGCTCCCCCGCTCACCCCTTCACCTTCTCCCCCGTCTGCACCCGCCACAGCCCGGCATAAACGCCGCCTTCCGCCACCAATGCCTCGTGGCGGCCTTGCTCCTTGAGTTGCCCCTTTTCCAGCACAAAAATCTGGTCGGCATTGCGTACGGTGGAGAGCCGGTGGGCGATGACAATGGTGGTGCGCCCCACGGTGATGCGCTCCATGGAGCGCTGGATGGCGGCCTCGGTCTCGTTGTCCACGGCAGAGGTGGCCTCGTCCAGGATCAGCACGGGCGGATCTTTTAGCACAGCCCGGGCGATGGAGAGGCGCTGGCGCTGACCGCCGGAGAGCTTCTGGCCCCGCTCGCCCACGATGGTGTCGTAGCCGTGGGGCAGGGTGAGGATAAAGTCGTGGGCCTCGGCCACCCGTGCCGCGTCCACGATCTGGGCGTCCGTGGCGTCAAAGGTGCCATAGGCGATATTCTCCCGCACGGTGCCGTGGAAGAGGAAGACATCCTGGCTGACAAAGCCGATGGCCCCCCGCAAGCTGGCCATGCGCAGATCCCGGATGTCGTGGCCATCCAGGGTGATGGCCCCCTGCTGCACATCATAAAAGCGCAGGAGCAGCTTGACCAGCGTGCTCTTCCCCGACCCCGTGGCCCCCACAATGGCCGCGGTCTCCCCGGCGGGGATGCGCATGGTGAGATTCTGGATCACGGTCTGCTGATCGCCCTTGAACTGGGTGCCGTATTCAAAGCTGATGTTTTCGAAGGCCACATCGCCTTGGGCGACCTGGGCGGGCAAGGTCGTCTTGCCCTCGACCATGCCGGGCTGAGTGTCCAAGACATCCAGCACCCGGCTGGTGGAGGCCATGGCCCGTTGATAGAGGTCCAAGGTCTCGCCCATGCGGGTGAGAGGCCAGAGCAGCCGCTGGGTGAGGAAGACCAGCACGCTGTAGACGCCCACGTTCAGTTGGCCGGTGATCACCAGCCGTCCGCCGAAGACCATGATGGAGGTAAAGCCCACCACGATCACCATGCGGATCAATGGCACGAAGGCCGAACTGAGTACAATGGCGGCCCGGTTGCGCTGGCGATATTCGTCGCTCAACCCACCGATGCGGGCCGATTCGTGGGCCTCGGCGGTGAAGCTTTTGATGGTGGCGATGCCGCCCAGATTGTTGGAGAGTTGACCATTGAGTATCCCCACCTGCTCCCGCACGCTGGCATAGCGGGGAGCCAACCGGCGCTGAAAGACCAGGGATCCCCAGAAGACAAAGGGCATGGGCAGCACAGCCATCCACGTCACCGAGGGGGCGGAATAGAGGAAGATAGCCCCGATCACAATCACCGTGGTCACCAATTGGTAGATCTCGTTGGCCCCGCCATCCAAAAAGCGCTCAAGCTGGTTGATGTCGTCGTTGAGAATGGCCATCAGCCCGCCTGAACTGCGGTCCTCGAAATAGGCCATCTCCAACCCCTGCACATGGCCATAGGCGTCCATGCGCAGCTCGTGCTGCAGGGTCTGGGCCAAATTGCGCCAGGCCACAGAATAGAGGTATTGGAAAACCGACTCCAGCGCCCACACGATCACCGTGATCACCCCCAGCACCATCAACTGGGCCGAGGAGCCTTCGATCCCCAGCTTGCCCATCAGGGAGGCCTGGGGGGTCACCACCACATCCACGGCCGCGCCGATCAACAGGGGCGGGGCCAGATCAAAAACCTTGTTGAGAATTGAATAAGTCGAGGCCAAAATCACCGCCCGGCGATGGGGCCGGGCATAGCGCAACAGACGGCGCAGGGGGCCGCTCGGTTCGGGTTTGGCAATGGACTGCTGAATCATAATGGAATCCTTGGTTGGAAGAGCTTTTCGCTGTGAAAAAGATGGACTGGATCGGTTGAGAAGCTCTCATTTTAACAGGGAGGGGACGGGTAGACAACGTGGGGGCGTGCAGGGAGCAGGACGCGTTTCATGAAACTTCAAGCCGAAACGTCCACGGCACGTAAGAGGGAGTTGGGGCAGAGATGATTTTGGCGAGTTGACGATTGTGCCCCTGTCGAGTTATTGTACGGTATAGGAGCTTTCAAATGAGCGCACTCAAGCTGCGGCTGCCCGATTCCCTTCATGATCAAGTGCGGGTATTGGCCAGCCAAGACAATGTATCCATGAATCAATTTATCGCCCTGGCCGTGGCCGAGAAAGTCTCCGCCTTGATGACCGTGGACTATCTTGCCCAGCGGGCAAAACGGGGTAGCCGGGAGAAATTCGACACAGTCTTGGACAAAGTCCGGGCCTCCGATGCCCAGCCGGAAGAAATGGACCGTCTGCCCGAAGGTGGCGTTGTCACCTTGGCCTAATCTCGACATCCAAGATACGCACATCAATAGGATACACAGCAAAAGAGGCAAGGCGGCCCACGGGCCGCCCTGCCTCTTTTGCTGTGTATCCTATTGGTTCTGAGTCAGCCTCACCACTCAAAGCTCTGGGCGATGATGACACCCTGTTTCTGCGCCTCGGCGTGGACCGCGGGCCGGGCGAAGTGGGTAACCAGCAGGCGCACCACTTCTCGCTCTGGATAATGGGGCTGCACAATTTCCGCTTTGCGCGCCAACTGCTCTAGCACCTGCACCGCGGCGTCGCGTCCGCCTCGTCTGCGGTCCAGTTGCAATTTTGTCTCCCCCACCAGCACAATGGGAACGCCGTCCCGCTGGCCCAGGGCGAAAAGGTCAATTTCTTCGTCGCCGATCACCGTGCGCACTGCGCGTTTTCCCAGCACAATGCCGTACTCAGCCTCCAGGAAGGCGGGCAACAGACGATAGGCCTCATTTTCCAGAGAATAACTAACGCTGCGGGAGAGACCGCCCATCTCTTGGGCCAAGTTACTAACCACATCAATCAGCTTGTCCAGCCGGTCATTCGTGTGCTGTTGGACCAAGACCAACTCTTGTTGTGACTGAACCAACCCTTGCTGTGACTGAACCAACCCTTGCTGTGACTGAGCCAACTCTTGATGTGAATGGGTCAACCCTTGCTGTGACTGAGCCAACTCTTGTTGTGACTGAACCAACCCTTGCTGTGACTGAGCCAACTCTTGATGTGAATGGGCCAACTCTTGTTGTGACTTGACCAACCCTTGCTGTGACTGAGCCAACTCTTGATGTGACTGGGCCAATTCCTGTTGTGACTTGACCAACCCTTGCTGTGACTGGGCCAATTCCTGTTGTGACTGAGCCAACTCTTGATGTGACTGGGCCAATTCCTGTTGTGACTTGACCAACCCTTGCTGTGACTGGGCCAATTCCTGTTGTGACTGAGCCAACCCTTGCTGTGACTGAGCCAATTCTTGTTGTGACTTGACCAGCCCTTGTTGTGAGTGGGCCAATTCCTCCACACGCTTCTCTGTGCGCACTTGAGCTTTGGCCAGCCCACGCATAATCTCCTTCAACTCATTGAAGTCGTCGGCCTTGACGAGGTCGTTATACGCATCGTCAATGGCGACGGCCAAGACCGTGGCCTGCTCCGGTGCAAAGACCGGGGCAAAGCGGCGGGTGAGGCTCTCTACGTTCATGGTCATGATGAGTACTCCTGGGAACGGTCAGGGGA
>JAGNDO010000064.1:11903-30505 GCA_018003515.1 Caldilineaceae bacterium | reverse complement strand
GCGCCGTCACCCTGGACATCTACAAGGACGGCGATCTCTTCACCGTGGTGGAACCCAGCAGCGACTATGCCGGCTATCCCGTGGAGGCCGAAAGCTACCGCTGGTACCGCATCCGGGCCGAAGATGGCCTGGTGGGCTGGACGGTCTATGAATTCCTGGCCCCGGTGAGCGGCGAGTAGATCCAAAAACTGTTGAAACGCAGAGGGCGCAGAGCTTTCGCAAAGGGCGCAGAGAAAATCTCTTGTTTTACTCTGCGCATCTCTGCCAAAGCTCTGCGCCCTTTGCGTTTAATTTTTTCACACCACAACAAGGAGAAATCATGACCAACCCAATACGAATCGGCGTGATCGGCGGCAGCGGGGTCTACCAGATGGAGGCCCTGCAAGATGTGGAGGAAGTGACCCTGGAGACGCCCTTTGGCGCGCCGTCGGATAGTTATATTGTGGGCACGTTGCACGGGCAGCGGGTGGCTTTCCTGGCCCGGCACGGTCGGGGACACAAGATCAGCCCGACCCGGCTGAACCAGCGGGCCAACATCTACGGCTTCAAGATGCTGGGCGTGGAATACCTGATCGGCGTCAGCGCCTGCGGCAGTCTGCGGGAGCATGTGGCCCCTGGGGACATCATGATCCCGGACCAGCTTTTTGACCGCACCACGGGCCGGGCGTTGAGCTTCTTTGACGACCCCGCGGTGGGGACGGACGGGCTGGTGGTGCATGTGGGCGTGGCCGACCCCTTCTGTCCTGCCCTCAGCGAGATCTGCTATCAAGCCGTGAAGGAGACCGGAGCGACGGTCCACCTGGGGGGCAATTTTGTCACCGTCGAAGGCCCCCGCTTCAGCACCAAGGCCGAGAGCCGCGCCTATCGGCAGTGGGGCATGGACATCATCGGCATGACCACCACGCCGGAGGCCCAACTGGCCCGAGAGGCCGAGATGAGCTATGCGGTCATGGCCCACATCACCGACTATGACGTGTGGCACGAGACCGAGGAAGCCGTCACCGTGGAGGCCGTGGTCCGCACCGTGCGGCGCAACGCGGAGGTGGCCAAGCAAGCGGTCGCCAACGCCATCATCCGCCTGGCCGACGCCCCGGCCAGCCCGTACGCGGAGACGTTGCGGGATGCGATCATGAGCGATAAGTCGATGGTCCCGGCGCGGGCGATTGAGCAGACGCGGTTGATGGTGGGGAAGTATTTTGAGGGGTAGGGGAACCGTGTGAAGGATCGTGTAGCGGATGCAGCGGTCTTTTACTGAATACACGGACCCGGTATTTCTGGAACGGCTTGTTCCAGAAATACCCTAAAACATCTTAGCCGACGCTCCGGCCAGTCCATAGGATAGAGGAAGTAAGGAGAACAATCACGATGAAACTCAGCAAGGCTCGTATCCGCAAGTACCGCAGTATCCGCGACACCGGGGAGTTCGAGATCGAGACCGGGAAGACTATCCTCGTCGGTCCGAACGAAGCCGGGAAGACGGTTGTTCTCCAGGCGCTCCAACAGCTCAACCCGCCGAAGGGCATCGGCGGATTCGACGCTCTTCGCGACTACCCACGGTCTGAATATGATGACATCAAGCGAGGTGTAGTCAATCCCGCCAAGGTCACGGTCGTCGAAGGATACTTCAAACCTGAGAAGGGCGACCTAGCGGGCCTCCCAAAAGGTTACGAGGACTGCACCTATGTTTTCGGCCGCAACCTCGACAACAGTGCATGGCACCGGATCGACGGCGGGCCGCAGGCTCCGACGTATGGAGCTTTGGCAAAGGATCTTCAGCGGCTCTGCGCACATGTTGACAAGCGAAAGAGCAACGACGATCCTGCGTCTACTGTAGCACTCTCGAAGGTTACGAGTGGTTGGACTGATTCGATGTTCATCAACGACGAGCGTGCGGCACAACTCAAGGCATGGCTTGAGAACACGCTCCCCTTGATTGACGAGGACAACGACACCGAGGAAAAGCGCTATGATCGGCTTCATCTAGCGTGCGGCACCGCCGAAAGCCAGAAAGCGGTACTCAAACACTTTGAGAAGCGTATTCCGATCTTCGTGCTGTTCAACAACTACTTCCGTGTACGTCCGCGCATCCATCTCGCTCACCTTGCGCAGCGTGTCGAAGGCGGTGTACTTGATGACGAGCAGTACGACTATGGAAATCTGTGTCTGCTCAAACTTCTCGGATTCACGGCAAAGGAGCTTGCTGATATCGGAAACACCCCGCAGCCAAGAGTCGGTGACGTTACTGCACTCAAGACCTACAAAGACAGGCTCGACTCACGTAGCTATCAGCTCAATGCGGCGAGCGTGAAACTCACTCAGGAGATCGTCTCCGTCTGGTTGCCGAACCCAGATCGCGCCGAAGCGGATCGTCTCCGGATTCAAGCCGACGGACAGTACCTCAAAGTTGTGGTCGAAGATGAGCTGGGTGTGGAGATCGAGCTAGATCAACGCTCGGAGGGATTCCAGTGGCTTGTGTCATTCTTCGTCGTATTCTTCGCCGAAGCAGCAACCACGCACGAGAATGCGATCCTCTTACTTGACGAGCCTGGCCTGCACCTTCACGGGCTCAAGCAGCGGGACTTCCGAGAGACGATTTCCCGCCTCGCCACCAAGAATCAGACACTCTATACGACGCACTCGCCATTCTTGGTCGGCCCGGACGAGCTTGATATGGTACGGGTCGTGGATATGACGGACCGGAAGGTCGGAACCAAAGTCCACGGCACACTCTCGTCGGGAGATCCCGGCGCTTTGCTGCCGCTCCAAGAGGCACTCGGGTACGATTTGGCGCAGAGCCTCTTCTCACAGACACGGAACCTAGTATTGGAGGGGCTGACGGATTACTGGTACGTGGAAGCCATGGCGCTGCTTCTTCGTGCAGCAGGCGCGGCTGCCCTCAACGAGAAGATCGCTCTCATCTTTGCCAATAGCGCGGGTAAGGTCGTGTACTACGCGACCATCCTACACGCCCACAAATTGAAGGTCGCGGCACTTCTCGACTCCGATGCAGCGGGCGATCAAGCTGCGCAGCAAGACACACTCGTTCACACGCTCGGCAACAAGAAGATCCTCCGAACAAAGGATTCTTACAAGGGGAAGGTCAACAAACCGGAGATCGAGGACCTGCTCCGGGAAACCCTGGTTCAGGTCGCCCTCGACGATCTTGGCTGGGATGTCACGGCGACGTCTGCGGCTCAGAATGCCCGTCCGATCGTAGACATCTTCGCGGCCGAGGTCGCCGACTTCTCTAAGTACAGGCTCGCCAAGGCGTTCTTGCGTTGGGCGCGGACGCACGAAGCATCCGACTTGACCGCAGACGAACGGAAGCAGTGGACGACGTTGATCGGCGCGATAAACAAGATTCTTAAATAGACAACGTGACACGACCGAGAAACTGTTGCCGTGTGTACTGTTGCCCAAAACAGCATTCAGCGGACGGCGCTGCGCGCGGCCACTTATGTTGAGCATTGGATGACCATCCCCCCAAAGATCCGCTCACGCACACAACCGACATCCCCATCACCGGCGCGGGGATCGTGGGGGTGTCCACGGTGGGGCGACTAGCGAAGTTGTGCCACACAATAACTTCAAAAAAGCCGGATAGCCTCCATCCGGCTTTTTTGTTATAATTCAGAGGACCGATGAGGCCCCATTGCAAAGCCAGTTTATGACAGATGTGGGAGGAAAGAAACTATGCAAGCCTTAGAGCTAGAAACATGGATTGACAAAAACGGGCTCATCCATTTGCCGGAAGAATTTCATCACGCATACGGAAAAGCAGCCCGTTTGCTCGTCCTTTTGCCGGAAAAGGCGGAATCGCCCAAGAAACGTAGCCCCGGCAGCGCCAAGGGCATTCTGACGATTTTGTCCGAAGACGACGAACACCTAGACGATTTCAAGGCCTACATGTCATGAACCTTTTGCTGGACACACAAGCACTGCTCTGGTTTGTGCTGGACGACGACCGCTTGAGTCGGAAGGCACGGGAAGCCATTGTTGCCGTAGATGAAGTGATCTTTGTTAGCCCGGCAAGCCTTTGGGAAATTGCCATCAAGATCAGTCTGGGCAAATATACTTTGCCGACACCCTTTGCGGCATTCTGGGACGTCCAATTGCACACAAACGACTTTACGCTCTTGCCCATTTCCGTGGCACACACGGCAAGTGTCGCAGATCTACCCTTTCATCACCGAGATCCATTTGATCGGTTGATCATTGCCCAATCGCTGGTAGAGAAGATTCCAGTTGTCAGCATCGACAAAATATTCGATCAGTATGGGGTCGAGAGAGTTTGGTGAAGTTTAAGGGCTAGGTAGACAAAGGATTCAGCTACAATGAGTCGATTAACCCTACGTCTGCCTCGAACGCACCGCACCCAACTTACGGATTTGGCCAAAACGGAACCTGTCTCCTTTGACAGAAAGGATAATGGTCGTTAATGAGGAGCTATTTCGATCCAAATACCGGTGAATGTCTATATTGTCACGCGTCTGGTGTTTGTCCTGATTGTCGTGGGGATGGTGAAATTTTGGGCAACGATTGTAGGGCATGTGATGGACTTGGAGATTGTCCGGTATGCAAAGGAGACGGTGAGCGAGAAATGCCTGAATTTGTTGAACTACCAGAGTATGACCGGCATCAGAGACGACACAATCATCGACCTGGCCGCAATCGAATTGCTCTTGAGGTTTTTAACCCTAAAATAGATAGCTACCACGGTCATTGTATCAATGCAATTTTACTATGTGGACTTCCTCAACGCCACACTCGTCAACTGATTAGCCAGATACCAACTGAGGTGTCCTATGATCAATATATGGCAGTTGACGGACTTGTGTATTCAGGACAGCGAATAAGTGTGATTCGTGATCAACTCACGAGAATATTCCCTCCCTGGTGGAAGAGACAAATTATGAAAATGTTTCAATAGACTCCGATCATTTTGAATTCGCACCTCCTGGTGCGAACGGGTCTGCGCCAGGGGATGCAAACCCCACGGCCCACCTCATTTTGAACACACCAAATAGCGGTTACGGTAAGGCCCGACAGACCACAAAACACATTTAAAAAAGCCGGATAGCCCCCATCCGGCTTTTTTGTTATACTTCAATCGACTGACGGAGTCCCCCAGCGCAAAACCGATCCGTAAAAAAATGGAAGGAAGCCATGCAAGCGATTGAACTGGAAACGTGGATCGACAAGAAAGGACACATCTGCTTGTCGGAAGAATTCCAACACGTTTACGGAACCAGGACTAACCCCGGAAGTCGTCGCCCGACTCCGGCAACGGATAGCAACCAAGATGCGATCAGACAGGAAAAGCAAATAACCATGAGCGACTACGATCAAGAAGTAGAACAGATCAAAACCAAAAACCAGCCCATCTTGGACGAATTCCAGGCTTGGCTGGAGAAGAGCCGGCTTGCCCCAAAGACGGTGAAAAGCCATCTCGACAACATCGATTTCTTCGCCCACTATCTGGTCTATTACGATCCAGTGCGTAGCCTGGACGAAGCCGACGGCGGGGATGTGAGTACATTTCTATTGGATTGGTACCCGCGCAAAGCCATGTGGGCGTCAAAAACCAATACCCGATCCTACATGGCTTCCTTCCGCAAGTTCTTCAAGTTCATGGTGGAGAGCAAGCGCTTTGACCCAGAGACCGTGGACGAACTGCGCTCGATCCTGAAGGAGAACAAGGAAGAGTTCCTGGATGCAGTGGACGATGATGGTAGCGATGACTATTGGTAAGACAAAATGAACCGAGAAAAGAGCGGGTTGATTCCACACACACTAAATAGCCGGTTTGCCCCTTTCTGAATTCTGGGGTGTGTGCCGTATAATTGGTTTATGTCTACGCCAATTTTGGCCACCAAACTCTATATTCCTCCACCTCGGCCTAAAATTGTTCTGCGCCCCCACCTGATCGAGCGACTGAACAAAGGTCTCTTTTCGGGCTGCAAGTTGACGCTTGTCGCCGCCCCTGCTGGCTTTGGCAAGACAACCCTGGTCAGCGAATGGGTCGCCGGTTGCGGGCGACCGGCTGCCTGGCTGTCACTGGATGCGGGGGACAACGACCCCGCACGCTTTCTGACCTACCTTATCGCGGCGTTGCAGACACTTGGCCTGGGTCGAGCCGACGGGGGTGTGGCGGCCATTGGCGCGGGGGTGCTGGGCGTACTCCAATCCCCGCAACCACCCCCCATGGAGTCCATGCTGACCGCCCTGATCAATGAACTCACCACCCTCCCGGACACGTTCATCCTCGTCCTTGATGACTACCACGCGATTGATGCCAAACCGATTGACAATGCCCTGGCCTTTCTGCTCGATCACCTGCCGCCGCAGATGCACTTGGTGATGGCCACCCGTGAAGATCCCCATCTGCCCCTGGCCCGACTACGCGCCCGGGGCCAATTGACCGAGCTGCGGGCCGCCGACCTGCGCTTTACCCCCGTCGAAGCCGCCGAATTTCTCAACCAAGTGATGGGGCTAAATCTCTCGGCAGACAACATCGCCGCCCTGGAAAACCGCACGGAAGGCTGGATTGCCGGTCTGCAATTGGCCGCGATTTCCATGCAGGGGCATTCAGACACGGCCAGTTTCATCCAATCCTTCACCGGCAGCCACCATTTTGTGCTGGACTATCTGGTTGAAGAGGTTCTGCAACAGCAGTCCGCAAGCGTCCAGACTTTTTTGCTGCGCACATCGATCCTCAGCCGCCTGTGTGGCCCGCTGTGCGATGCTGTTCTGCTTGACCCATCTGCTTCCGGGCAGGAAACAGGTCAGGAGACCTTGGAATATCTCGAACATGCCAACCTGTTTATCGCCCCCCTGGACGACGAGCGGCGTTGGTACCGCTATCACCATCTCTTTGCCGATCTGCTGCGCCAGAGACTGCACCAGAGCACAGCCACGTCTGCGTGGGGCGAGGGGCGGGGTGTGACCGAATTGCACAGCCGTGCCAGCCGGTGGTATGAAGACCATGGACTGGATCTTGAAGCTTTTCAGCACGCGGCAGCCGCCAATGATGTGGGGCGCGCCGAGCAGCTGATAGATGAAAAGGGGCTGCACCTACACTCGCGTGGTGTGGCTGCCATACTGGACTGGCTGGCGTCCTTGCCGAAAACGGTGCTGGATGCCAGGCCCTCGTTGTGGGTGAGGCATGCTTCGGCATACCTGGTGGGGGGCCAAACGACCGGTGTCGAAGAGAAACTCAAAGCGGCTGAGACAGCCCTAGCTGTCGCCCTGCAAGGGGCCGAGCCGGACGACAAGAGCCGCGCTCTGATTGGGCAAATTGCCGCCCACCGGGCTACGTTGGCTCTCAATGATCACCAGATAGATGCCCAGTCGCGCGCCCTGGATACCTATCGGCGTTATCTGCAACTGCCTGGTGATCAGCCCACCCTGAGTGCCACCGAAGCGTATCTTGGCATGGGCCGCATCTTCTACGAATGGAACGATCTGGATGCCGCGGAGCAGTGCTTCCAACAGAGCCTTCAGTTGGCGCGGCAGTATGATAAAGGTATTGATAGATTCGTTCTCTGTGAGATATATCTTGCCCGACAGAAACTGGCCCGAGGAGATGTGGCCGGCGCGGCCGCCATGTTAGCGGAGACCGAGCAGTCCGTGCGCCAGAATAATTTCGTGCAGCGCATGCCTGAGGTCGCTGCTGTCCAGGTAAAGGTGCTGCTACGACAGGGGAATTTAGCAGCCGCCGCTGATCTGGCCGGGAAATACGAGCTGCCCCTCATCCGGGCCAGGGTACTTCTGGCCCAGGGAGAGCCGTCCGCGGCCATGGCGGTGCTGAGGCCATGGCGTCAACAAATGGAAGCAAAGGGTTTGGCAGACGAACGTTTCAAAGCGATGATTCTTCAGGCGGTCGCGCTGCGTGCCAATGGCGAAAAGGATAAGGCGCTGCAATTGCTGGGTGAGGCCCTGGCGCTGGCCGAGCCGGAAGGTTTCATCCGGATATTCGTGGACGAAGGCGCTCCGATGGCTCACCTGTTGTCTGAGGCGGCTGCTGAGGGGATTATGCCGGACTATGCAGGTAAGTTGTTGGCTGTATTTAGAGCTGAGGAGCGGCCTGTCCTGGCTGTCCGCCAGTCCAGCCCAGGGAAGAGCGAAGACAAATCTTATCATCCCACTGCCATACCTCTTTGTGAGCCGTTGAGTCAACGCGAGTTGAAAGTACTGCACCTCATAGCCCAGGGACTCTCCAATCGTGAGATTGGCGAACGGCTTTTCCTCGCCCTGGACACAGTCAAAGGGCACAACCGCAGGATCTTTGAGAAGCTCCAGGTTCAAAGCCGCACCGAAGCCATAGCTCGCGCCCGTGAGCTGGATCTATTGTAGCAAAGCCAGGATTCCTCGCTAAACTCCCCTCAACCGCAAGACCAAAACCCTTCACTTTTCTCCTCTCCGCAGCAAAAACAACACCACCCATCAACACCAAAGTGTCTATACGGCAACACCGTGCAGGCCCTATACTATTTTTGCGTTCACCAATAGGCAACACAGGTTGCATCAGTCACTCATCACAGGGACAAGGTCATGTCGAACGAACTCAACCCAAACCCAGACACAAGTCAACCCCAGGTCTATCGTATCAGGCTCAAGGGCCATTTGGGCAGCGAGTGGGCAGACTGGTTTGACGGTCTGACCCTCACGCTGGAAGAGGACGGCAACACGCTTCTGACCGGCCCGGTGATCGACCAAACCGCGCTGCATGGCTTGCTCAAAAAAGTGCGTGATCTGGGCATGCCATTGCTTTCGGTCTGTCCTCTCAAACTCGGCCAAACAGGTACGCCAGAGGTCAAATCGTCAGGTCCAACTCAATGAAACTCATCAAATTCGTTCAACAAGGAGATAGAAAATGAGTACAAGCAGCACGACCACAGGAAGAATGGATACGAAAGTTCTGCTTTCAACCCTATGGATCATTGTCATGATCAACATGCTGAAGGCGGATATTCTTTCACTCTACATCCCCGGCGTAGCGGATGAAGTCGCAAAAACTGCGGCCAGCACCGGCACCCCGATTCCCCAACTGATGCTGGGCGGCGCCATCATGATGGAGATTTCGATTGCCATGATCATCCTTTCCCGCTTATTGAAGGTCGGGGTAAATCGTTGGGTCAACATCATTGTTGGCGTCATCACGATTGTCTTTGTGGTCGGCGGCGGCGTCACCTATCCCCATTACATCTTCATCGCAGCCGTTGAAGTGTTCTGTCTGCTGCTCATAATCTGGAATGCCTGGACGTGGCGCAATCCTGAAGCGTAGCCCGGCAGATGCGTCAAATGTCAAATCGTCAAATTCATCCATCTTATTCAAAAAAGGAGAAACCCATGAAAACCTTGCAGAAATTCGGCGGCTTTGCCGCATTGTACCTGGCAGCCGCCTACCTGATCGGAATGGCCCTCTTTCTCGTCGTGCTGGACTACCCCAGCATCACCGACCCGGCCCAAAAGGTGGCCCTGCTCGTCGAGAAACAGATGGTGATCTTTTCCACCAATCTGCTCATGTACGTGTTCTTTGGCGGTTTTCTGATCGTCCTGTCCCTGGCGCTGTACGAACTGTTAAAGTCCGGCGCACCGGCGCTCATGCAGGTGGCAACCGTGCTGGGGATCATCTGGGCTGGCTCGCTGATTGCCAGCGGCATGGTGGCAAATGCCGGGATCGCCCCTGTCATCGCCCTCTACGCCACGGACCCGGCCCAGGCTGCGTTGACCTGGCAGGGATTTGAGACCGTAGCAAGCGGGTTGGGCAACGGCAACGGCGAAATCCTGGGCGGCCTGTGGGCGCTGCTGGTCAGCCTGGCCGCACTGCGGTCTGGCGGGCTGCCCAAGGGACTGAATATCCTCGGCTTGTGGGTCGGCGCGGTGGGCATCATCACCATTCTCCCGGGGTTGATCGACCTGGTCGGAGTTTTTGCCTTGAGCCAAGTCATCTGGTTCGTTTGGCTGGGGATTGTGCTGCTGCGCAGCAAGCCGGGCAAGACCGCGTAAGAACCGGCTGAGTTCGCGCAACAGGGCAAATCAACACAAGGAGACCTGAAATGAACACCTACAGAAAGACCGCAATAAGCGTGGGAGTCTTGTTCATCATTGGGACAGTTGCAGGAATGATCAGTCTTGGCGTGTTCACCGACCCGATTCTCGGCGCTCCGAACTATCTCGCCGGTGTTTCTGCAAATGAAGGCAAAGTGATAACCGGCGCGTTCCTTGAGCTGGTCATGGGCGTTGCACTCGTCGCTATGGCGCTCGCGGTGTATCCGGTGTTGAGGAAGTTCAGTGCGCCCATGGCCATCGGATACTTTGGCACCAGGATTGTTGAGTTCGTAATCTACATCATTGGTGCAGTCAGCCTGCTGACTCTGGTGACATTGAGTCGGGAGTTTGCAGGAGCGGGGGCGTCAAATACCTCGTACTTCCAGGCTACTGGCAAGCTGCTGCTGGCGGTACGTGATTGGGGCGGGCATGCAGTCCTGGATGTGACCGTCTTCCCCCTGGGCGCGCTGATCCTCAATTCTGTGCTATATCGGGCAAGGCTCACGCCTCGCTGGGTGTCAGCCTGGGGTCTTGTGGGCGCCGTACTGTACTGGACAGCGGGTCTCCTGGTCATGTTCGAGCTCATCGCCCCGTTGGAGACGATTCATATCGCCTTGCAGGCACCACTGGGCGTGCAAGAAATGGTTCTGGCGGTCTGGCTGATCGTGAAGGGATTCAATCCATCTGTAGTCGCTTCCGGGGCTGCAAAAACAGCAAAGAACGAGCTTTTGAGCGCGGCATAGATTTCCTATAGAGTTTTAGGGAGGGCTGAAGACCCTCCCTAAAACCCTCCCCGCTCAGCGAAATGAAACTCATCAAAATCAATCACAACAGGAGACAAAAAATGAACACAATCAATAAGAACGCAAGAATGGCAGGGTTCCTGTATCTCATTTACATGGTGGTTTCCATCTTCGCAGATGTGGGGGTGCGCTCCAAACTGATTGTCCTGGGAGATGCCGCCACAACCGCCAGGAACATCATGGCATCTGCGTTGCAATTCCGGATCGGCTTTGTGGTCGATCTGGTTGGTGCGCTGCTTTTCCTTTTGACGGCCTGGGCTTTGTACGTGTTGCTGAAGCCGGTCAATAAGAACATCGCTTTGCTGTTCCTGTTATTGAACCTGGGCGGTGTCGCCGTATGGTGTTTTAGTGATCTTTTTCTAATTGCCAGCCAGCTTCTTTTGAGTGGCGCTGATTACTTGAAAGTATTCCAGGCCGATCAACTGCAAGCCCTGGCCATGGCATGCCTGTATATCTACAAAAATGGGTTCTCAGGGATCGCCCAGATATTTTTTAGCGCCTGGCTCTTTCCGCTGGGTTATCTTGTTTTCAAGTCCGGCTTCCTTCCCAGAATTTTGGGCATCGTGTTGATGGTTGAATGTTTTGGCTGGCTTTTGTTTCCAATTCAGTTCTTCTTTTTCCCGGGCAACTTAGTTCTGACTTACCTGAGTTGGGCGGTTGGTTTTATTGGGGAATTTTCACTCATGTTGTGGCTTCTGATCATGGGTGCAAAGGATCAAAAACCAGCATGAGTTGAGGCTGGTTGCGAGACCAGCGACGAACGAGGTCTTGAACGCGGCATAGATTCGCACTATCGGGGGTCGGGGAGGGATTTCAGCCCTCCCTAACCCCCTCCCCGCTCAACACCATGTTTTGCTCGTGGAATAGACCTAATAAAGCGGACACAACACATCACAAGGAGAAAGCCAAATGTTAAAAAAAGGTTCGACCATCCTCTCAAAGAAGCTGTTCATACTAACTATTGGGGGCGGAGTAGTATTCTGGGTAACTACCATCGCAATTTCCCTGCTTCCCATCGCAGCGGAGTATAGATCTGCCTTTTCAAAAGCGAATATTCAAACGGTTTGGGTTGCTTCTTTGCCTGCTGGTTTGATTATCGGATGCTGTGTCAGTTATTCTTTGCTTCGTTTTTTTGACAAGATTCCAACAAAGAATCCAATTCTAAAATCCGTGATAATAAGCCTCATCGCCCTGGTCATTATGACAATCCTAAACCTGGTTCCCCAAAGTTTTCTTGGGCAGCGTGATGTCTTGCATTACTTTCTCATCGGCATACTGCTTGACGCACCAAGGTTTCTCTTTCTTGGAATAGTTATTGGCTATCTATACAGACGGCTGCACATGGGATTCGATCCATCCGCAAATGCTTCCAAGTCTGCTCAGACGGAATAGGTGGACAACCATGGAAACCCAAGCCACAGGTCGAAGCAAGCGACAGACGTCACACGAGTTCTACAAGAAACTGTTTAAGTTGACTGGAGCGGGAGGCGCAGCTTTCTGGATAACTGACTTCGCAATCTCAGTGTCTCCCATCGCTGCGGAGTATAGAGCTGCTTTCTCGATTTCTAATCTTCCAATGGCTCTTGTTGAAGCCTTGGCTGGCGGTCTGATGATCGGATGCTGCGTCAGTTATTTCCTGTTGCGTTTCTTTGATAAGATCCCAACAAAAAATTCCATCTTAAAGGCATTAACCCTTAGCTTTGTCGCCATGTTCATGATCGAATTCCTTTCAACTCTTGTTGATCCAAACAATGCCTCTGTCTACCTTTTGATTGACACAGGCATGAACGTGCCAAGGTTTCTTGCTCTTGGAACAGTTGTTGGTCATCTATACGATAAGCTCAATGGAGGCGCGCACTCATGAAAGCAATTGTCTGCACAAAATACGGTTCCCCGGATGTTCTTCAACTCCAGGAGGTGGAAAAACCTGCTCCCAAGGATAATGAAGTACTGATAAAAATTCATGCGTCAGCAGTGACAGTTTCGGACTGTATAGTTCGAAGTGGTAAAGTAAATATATTACTTTGGATCCCAATGCGAATATTCGTTGGTTTCAGAAGACCAAGAAGATCAATATTGGGGCTTGAGTTAGCCGGAGAAATTGAAGAAATAGGCAAGGATATAAAACGATTTAAAAAAGGTGACCAGGTTTTTGCATTTACCGGGAGAAAATTTGGTACTTATGCCGAGTACACTTGTATGCGTGAAGATGGATTGTTTATGCCTGGTGATGGTCTGGTGGCAATAAAACCCACCAATGCGAGTTATGAGGAAGCTGCATCTGCCCCTTCTAGAGGAACTTTAGCATTGTATTTTATTTTGACAATGTCACATTAGCTCAATGAGAGCCGATCTGGTATGAATAGACGAATGAATCAACGGTAGAAAACTGGATAGAAGTTGAGCGATGGGGCCTAAACCTGGTAGAGATTGATGGGTTAGGCGATAAGTTACGCAGTTTTTGGGATGAATATGGGTTTCATACGCAAACCAAGACGCGCGACACGCGGGAACAAGGCTATCACTATCTTAGTGGTCTCCTGCGCAGCAATAAAAAGCGGACGATAGCAGAGATCAGCCGAACTGCGGGTATTCCATATCAGAATATGCATCACTATATCAGCAACTCACCCTGGTCTGGGCCAAAAGTAATCAAGCAGGCCCGCACGGAAATTGCTTGGCATCCCCATTTTGAAGTGGGGAGCATGCTGTTGGGTGATGAAAGTTCTGAGGACAGGAATGGTGGAGTTCTAGTTGGCGGGGGTCGCCAATATATCGGACGCCTGGGCAAGGTAGATTTTGGTCAAACTGGCGTTTTTCTTTCGATTATCAAAGACGGAAAACATAACTGGCTCGATGGCGAATTGTTTCTTCTCGAAGATTGGTTTGATGATGACCACAAAGAATTGCGCCAAAAAACCGGTGTGCCTGATGATCGGAAATTCCAAACAAAGATAGAGTTGTTCTGGCAGATGCTACAACGAGCACAAGCGGAAAGGGTCCCTTTTGATGCAGTTGCCTGCGATGGGCTATATGGACGTAGCTTCGAGCTTCGTCAAAAAATGGATCAGGCTGGCATTGAGTTCTATGCAGATGTCCCTGCCAATACCCAGGTCTATCTGAGTGAGCCGAAAATTGGCGTCCCGCAGAATAAACGAGGTCGCAAGGCCAAAAACCCGACTGTTTTATCACCCCAACCCTACCAAGTCAAAGATTTGCCAAATCATCCCGCTGTCCTGTGGCTTACCCTAAATATTCGACCTACTGAACGGGGATGGTTGATTGCAGATTTTGCTCGTATCCCAGTTTGGACCGTTCAAGACGACATGACCGTGACCAAACAATGGCTGCTCATGCGTAAAGAAGGCAAGAAGCATTCATTCACCTTCAGCAATGCCTCCACAGACACACCCTTTAAGGTCATGGCCTTGCGGAAATCCCAACGCTACTTCATCGAACGGGATAATCAGGATGCTAAATCCGAGTTCGGGTGGGATGAAATCCAAACCACTTCCTACAGGGCTTGGGAACACCAACTCGCCTTTACTATTTTGGCTCAGTGGTTTATTAATCGGACCCGTCTCGAATGGGAAGTCGAATGCCAGCGAGACCCAGATCTTCTATCTGAATACGAAGTGACCCTTTTGCCCGCTCTGTCTGTTGCAAATGTGCGAGAATTACTCCGGGCGGCTCTCCCGTTGCCAACTCTTTCACCCTTGGAGGCTGCTTCTCTTGTCGTTCAGCATCTGGATAACCGTACTCGTTCTCGCAAATCTCGTGTCCTGAACCACTCAGGACCTTAATGTGACATTGTCAAAGTATTAGAAAAGGAAATATCCAGAAGGGACAAAAAGCTCTTATCTATGGAGCTTCTGGAGGGGTGGGTACTTTTGCGGTACAGCTTGCTAAGTACTATGGGGCGGAAGTTACTGGAGTATGCAGTACCACAAATTTAGAATTGGTAAAATCTCTGGGAGCCGATAAGGTAATTGATTACACAAAAGAGGATTTTACGAATAGAGGAGAATCTTATAATTTTATCTTTGATGCCGTTGGAAAAAGATATAGCTCAAAACTACAGTACAAAAAAGCGCTAACTCCGACCGGAAAATACATATCAGTCGATGAGGGGACGCCAAAGATACATATTGAAGATTTAATCTTACTCAAAGAGTTGGTTGAGGCGGGAAAGATAAAACCGGTCATTGATAGACGCTATCCGTTGGAACAGACTGCCGAAGCTCACCGATATGTCGAACAGGGGCACAAAAAGGGGAATGTGGTCATCACTGTGGCGCATCATAACAAAACCTGACCAGCGCTTGCACGTGGACGGCGAGGAAGCGGAGCGTTAGGCGGCGTCCACAACAGATTTTGCATCCTGTCACAAGAGTGATTTCAAAAGGGTGAATGATAATGACCAAAATTGCTAAACAGAATAACTTTCCTGCCTTGGAAACCGAACGTTTGATCTTGCGGCAAATGACACTTGAAGACACCGACTTTGTTTTCCAGCACTTCGGTGATGCGGCCGTGTCCCAGTATCTCATGGACGAACCGCCTGTGACAGAGGTTGCTCAAGCCCAAGAGATAATTCAATTCTATTTAGAGCCAGAAGAGAAGACGCACAATCGCTGGGTAATGGTTCGAAAATCCGACCATCAACCTATCGGCACATGTGGTTTTCATAAATGGGACAAACGATGCTTTCGTGCTGAAATTGGATACGATTTGAGTCCCAGTTGTTGGGGGCAAGGTTATATGACAGAATCTCTGCGGGCAGTTATCTCCAATGGGTTTGAGCAAATGGGATTACATCGAATTGAGGCTCTGGTGTATGTCGAGAATGATCGCTCGATTCAACTATTGCAGAGACTGGGCTTCAAACAAGAAGGTGTTCTTCGTGATTATTATTATTTAGACGGGGAATTTTATGACCATTACCTTTTCGCCTTGCTACAGAACGAAAGGCCGACTACCAATTAAATCGTTTGTGCGCAAGGTGTGTCAGTATAGTTTATTCGGTAGGACGCGGCGGCTGGCGCGCTGATTGTTGGGCTTCACTACATTACTTGCACGAGGTATGATTATGAATCAGCTTGTCAAGATATTAGTCATGATCGGCAGCACTGCTTCCATCGGTTTTGGTGTCTGGCACTTCTCTGTGCCTCAAACCTGGAAGTGGTACTCATACATGGATGGCAACGCAACGGAGCTGGTAGCCGCCGTTCGAGCCATCAATGCATTCTTTTCTTTGTCTTTGGTACTCTTTGGCATCGTGAACATTCTCTTGGTTTATGGCGACAAGTCGAACCGATATTCAGTCATGGTCATGCTTGCGGCGACAAGTATCTTGTGGCTGACGAGGCTGTCTTTGCAGGTCATCCATCCACAAGGCTCGCTGGTTCCGGGTCTCCAATACGGAATGTTGTTCGCCTTCGCAATGGTCTCCCTGTGCTACATCATTCCATTGGTGATCGTCGTGAACTCAAAAACGGTCGGTTAACAGACAGGAGGGAAGGAAAATGAAAAGGATCGTTACACTCATCATCGTTCTGACGGCACTGACAGCCTGCACGGCGCTCCCAACTCCGGCGGCGCCTGAACCTGCCGAGACAGCCATGCTTCAGGCGGGTATGCCAAACCCCGCCTCGGTCTATTGCGAGCAGAACGGCAACCAGCTCGAAATTCGCACAGCCGCCAATGGCAGTCAAAACGGCGTGTGTATTTTCCCGGACGGCAGCACTTGCGACGAATGGGCCTATTTCCGGGGAGAGTGTGGTCCCGAAGCACAAAAAAGCCCAACACCTGCACCGACCATTGAGGCAACCACAGAAGTAAGTGGAGGTGCCCCAGAAGGAGACGGGTCGGGTGGTTACATGCCACCGGGCACCGCGGAAGAGATGGCTGACTGGTGGGGCGTTATCAAGCGTACACCGCCCGGCGCGCAGTTTGATGACTATTTCGAGCGGCAGGACTTGGGACAGATACTCTACTTTGGCGTTGATTCCATGCACCCGACGGTCAAATCCCAGATCGAGGCCCTACGCGACAGCGGCAAGATCGTTCATCTTACCGGCACATTACTGAGCAATGTGCCCGACTACAACGGCTCGCAGATCCAGGTTGACCGCCTCCAGGTTGAAGAATAAGCCTCAAACGGCTAGATGCCACCCGATTCCACAGAAGAGATAGCCAAAAAGACGAGCAGGCAGCGCCCATTTTTCACAAAAAAGCCGGATAGCCTCCATCCGGCTTTTTTGTTATACTTCAATCGACGGATGGAATCCCCCAGCGCAAAACCGATCAGTTTGACCCTTGGAGACCCACACGATCTGACTCCCCCAACAGGAGAGACCCATGACTGCCAAATACAACGTGATCCCCCGGGGCAACCCGTCCAACCCGGCCGCACCGGTGAAGTATTACCCCTCCTTCACCAGTTCGGGCAAGATGAGCCTGCGCCAACTGGCCAAAGAGATCGCCGCCATGTCTACAGTCAGTGCGGTGGACACCGTGGCCGTGTTGGAGGCCTTTTTGCAGATTGTGCCCAGAGAACTGGCCAACGGCACCATTGTGGAGCTTGGCGACTTCGGTTCCTTCCGCCTCAAGATCAAGAGCGACGGGTCCGCCACCCCGGAAGCCGTCACCGCCAAGCAGATCACCAGCATCCACCCCCACTTCCGGCCCGGCAAACCCTTCAAACAAGTCATCGCCCAAACCGAGTTCAAACGGGCATAACTTCGTGATCTATGCGTCAACAGATCGAAAAGTTATGCCAATGTGGTCTAAACCACATTGCAAAGTGGTTTAGACCACATTGCAAAGCGGTCTAAACCACATTCAAATGTGATCTAAACCACTTCGGCAAAATGTACTGACATTTTCCCCATGCACACGGGACGTTTTAGAATAATGGCCTAGATATCTTGGCCGACCTCTCCCATAGAAGGCAAGCTGATGAACCTTGAATTCACCGACACAATCATCTTCTGGCGCGGCCCGGCCCCCTGGTTCTTCGTCCCCGTCCCGGCCCAGCAGAGCCGGGAGATCAACGGGATCTCAAGATTGGTGACCTACGGCTGGGGCGTCATCCCGGTCCATGTGCGAATTGGCAACACCGTGTGGCAGACCTCCCTCTTTCCCAAAGACGACCGCTATCTTGTCCCCATCAAAGCCAGCATCCGCAAAGCCGAAAAGATTGAAGAAGGAGACAGCGTAACGGTCCGGCTCGAAATCCGTTTAACAAAGTAGGTCTCGTTCCCACGCCAGGTCTCGTTCCCCAGGTCTCGTTCCCACGCTCCGCGTGGGAACGCAGCCCGGCGCTCTGCGCCAAGGGGCGCAGAGCGTGGGTGCGAGAGCCGTTAATCGCTCAATCTCCCAATCACCCAATCTCAAAGAGGCAAGCAATGACCATCATCAACAACCAAATGTTATGGCGACAATTTGCCAAATCCATCGATTCCTTTGGCGACGCCCTGCGCACCTGCCCGGACGACCTATGGGAAGCGCGTCTGTGGGCGGACGAGCCGGAGCAGTGGGTGGCCAAAGGCTTCGCGGCCTATTGGTATCTGTGCTACCATACGCTCTTCTGGCTGGACCTCTACCTGACCGGGGCAGAGGAGGGCTTTATGCCGCCAGCGCCCTTTGACCTGGTGGAGATGGAGGCCGACGAAGTCCTGCCCCGGGTCTATAGCCGCCAAGAACTGCTCGGCTATCTGGCACTCTGCCAGCAACGCTGCCACG
>JAGNDO010000064.1:7746-11803 GCA_018003515.1 Caldilineaceae bacterium | reverse complement strand
GAGGAGGGCTTTATGCCGCCAGCGCCCTTTGACCTGGTGGAGATGGAGGCCGACGAAGTCCTGCCCCGGGTCTATAGCCGCCAAGAACTGCTCGGCTATCTGGCACTCTGCCAGCAACGCTGCCACGACACCATCAGCACCCTCTCCTCCGAGCAGGCCCAGCACATCTGCCACTTCCCCTGGGGCGACGTGCCCTTTGGGGAGCTGCTCCTCTACACCCTGCGTCATGTGGAGGAACACGCCGCCCAGCTTCACCTCTTCCTGGGGCAGCGGGCGTAATACTTTGCCAAAATGTGCGACTACTTTATCCATCTGAATTACCGGAGCCACCCTCTCATGTCACCTTCAACCCATTTCGAGTCCCACGAGCAACACTTCGACACAGTCAACCCAGAGGTGCGTGCCAGACTGATCCAGATCCAGACTGTGGTCGAGGGTCTGGTCCCCGGCAGCACTCGCTGCATCAGCTATAACATGCCCGCATTCAAACTTGATGGCAAGACCTTTTTCTACTTTGCCGCATTCAAGAAGCATATCGGCGTCTACCCCCCGGTTTCGTCAGATCCTGCGCTCATCCAAGAGCTTGCACCCTATCTCGGCCCCAAGGGAAATCTCAGCTTCCCGTTGAACCACCCCCTGCCGGTCGAACTCATTGGCCGGATCGCCATCGCCCTGGCCAAGCAGTATGCCTACAGTGTCTAGTCAAGCGTGATTGAATGGCATTGATGCGAACGCCGCCCGGATTACTGAGAAGATACCGTCAGGACACAAAACATAGAGACATCCGATCACCCCCTACAATCCAGGTCAGAATCGCTCTGGCTGCTCATGGCGTTCTTGACCCCGTTGCTCGTCAACTTTTGGGTTGAGCAACAGTTTGAGGCATCAAAAGTGTGGTTGGTCAGAACCTTGGTGTGGGGCTTGGCTGCCCTGTGGCTTGGCAGGTGGTTGAGCGGTTTCCAACCGAAACCCATCCTGCCCCTGATCCGCCGCCTTCTCATCGCCCTCTTCCTCATTCTGTGCCTGTCAACTTTTCTGAGCGTCAATCGATCCATCGCCCTCTTTGGCAGCCTGGACCGGGCCAACGGCTTGTTGACCCAACTCAGCTATTTCGTGCTTTTCGGCTGCATCGCCACCCAGATCAACCCCGAACGCAGCCGCCGCTTGTTATTCGTGATCATCCTCACCGCCATCCCCATCTGCCTGTTGGGCCTGGCCCAGGCAGGAGGTTGGCAACCTCTCCCTGTGACCACCGACGCCCGCAGCCCCATCACGACTACCCTGGGCCGAGCGAACTTCACCGGTGCCTACCTGGCCCTGTTGCTGCCCCTGACCCTGGCCGCTGCCCAGAGTGGGACAGGCCGATGGCGGCGCATGGCCTATGGGACATTGTTTGGGCTGGAACTCATCGTGATTGTCTTTACCCAAGCCCGGGCGGCGTTGATTGCAGGGGGAGTGGGTGTCAGCCTGTTCCTATGGCTGACCTACGCACCCCGTTGGTCACGCCGGGGCCGTTGGTTCAGCGGACTGGGTGGGGCGGCGGGGTTGGCCGGCGGACTGGTGCTGATTTTGCAGCAGGGCATTGCCAGCGGCGGCTCCATTGCGGCCCGCTGGACAATTTGGCAAGCCTCGCTCCGGCTGCTCTGGCCGCATCTCTGGCTTGGCTACGGCGCAGACACCCTGGAGTTGACCTTCCCGTCGGTCTATCCGCCCCAGCTTGTCTACTATCAGGGGCGTGGGGTTGTGGTGGACCGTGCCCACAACTGGCTGCTCGATGGGTCGCTCAACTATGGCATTGTGGCCACCCTTGTCTTCTCTGCAATCGTTCTGTTGATTCTGCGGGCAGGTTGGCAACAGGTAGTGGCGGCACAAAATGGCTCAGGTTCAAGCGTGCAAATCCTTGAGCATTCCTGGTTGGCGGCCTGCATGGCGGGTGTCTGCGCTCAACTTGTGGGCAATCTGTTTTTGTTTGAGGTGGCAGCGTCTGCGGTTCTGTTTTGGTTGATGCTGGCGATCATCACGGCGGCGACAAGCCAGGGCAGTCCACAACCCAGCTCGGTGTCCTTACCCCGTTGGTTGCGGAACACCATCATGGCGATGGTTCTGGTTTTTGTGGGCGGGACGATTTGGCTGGGCAGTCTGCTTCCCCTGCTGGCGGACATGCACAGTTGGCGAGGAACCCAGGCCTTGGGCCAGGGGAATCCGGTACTGGCCCTGCAATCATATAAAACGGCCATCGCCTACCAACCCCACCGCGCCGCCTATCACGTCGCCGTTGCCCTAATCTCCGCCCAACTGAGCAGATTCGAGCAGGCGGAACAGGCCATGAATCAGGCCATCGCCCTACGCCCGACGGACCCCGTGCCCTATACCCAACTCGCCGCCATCTATGCCCGCCAGGCCAGGGAAAGCGGCGAGTCTGCGCCCATCGGCCTGGCCTATGCGGCTTATGATCGGGCCATCGTCCTCTCCCCAACCAGAGGCCTGACCTATCAGCAATATGCCGATCTTGCCCTGCGCGCCGGTGACGGAGATCTGGCCGTGACCCAAGCCCAGCGGGCCGTGGATCTGGATGCCACGGACGGCATAGCCTTTGGGATCTTGGGCTGGGCGCAGCTTCACAGCGGACAACTGGCCGCCGCCCACAGCGCCTTTGCGCAAGCGGTCCGCTGGCAGCCAAATTCGGCCGATTTCCACCTCGGTCTGGCCACGGTCTACTTTGAGCAAGGCGATTTTCCAGCGGCTAGTCAGGCCGTGGCGCGCAGTCTGATCCTTGATCCCACCTATGGTCCAGCATTGGCATTGCAAGCACAATTACGAGAAAAATAGCCCGTTCTGTACGGCTCAACATGATGGTGAAGAGCCGTAGGTGCGGTTTTTAACCGCACAACGCACATTTGCCGACGGATCGTGCGGTTAAAAACCGCACCTACATTTCAGCATCACCCTGATCCGTCCAAAAATAGCCTTCTTTTGATGAACCCTATTCTGTCGACCAAGGAGAACAAATGAAATCGAAAAACCTGCTTTTTCAAACAATCATTATCGGAGCGGCCTTGCTTTTGCTGGGTGGGTTGGGCGCGGTGTGGCCCCAGTTGGTCGCAGCGAATCCGCTTGGGGACGTCTTGGGGCCTGCCGCCACCATTGGCGATGCCATCACCTATCAAGGCTATGCGACGGATGAGAACGACGCGCCGCTTGACGGCACATTCACCATGCGCTTCCAGATCTACAACGCCAAGACCGGCGGCACCTTGCTCTGGGACAGCGGCAACAGTAGCATAACGGTGAACGATGGCCTGTTTGAAGCGCGCCTGGACATCACAACGGACATCTTTAACGGGGAGGAGCTGTGGCTGGCCCAGACCATCAACGGCGAACTGCTCACCCCGCGTCAGGAGATGCTGCCCGCCCCCATGGCCCACACCCTGCGACCGGGGGCCATCATCAAAGGCACGGCCAATGCCGTGCCCAACAACTACATGCTGGATGTGCAGATGAACAACGATGCGTTTGCCTTTAACCGGGGGGCCATTTCCGGGCAGACCACAACCGGCAATGCGGTCTATGGCCTGGCCGCAAACGGTCGCGCCATCTATGGGCAGACGGAAAATGGCTATGCGATCTATGGCTTTGATGGGGGCAGCACGGCCAATCAGGGCTATGCTGGCTACTTCTACAGCACAAATGGCATCGGGGTCTATGGCTACAGCGGAGCGAACCGTTCACATCCCAACATCCTTGCCCCTGGCGTCTACGGACAAAGCAATCAGGGGGTGGGCGTGTACGGGCGTGGGGATACGTCCGACAGCTACAGTTTTTACAATGAAGGCGGCTATTTTGAAGGCGGCAAGGGCCTCTATGCCCGGGGAACCGATTCTACGGGCCAACAGGGGTATGGGGCCCGCATCTACAGCGACCAATATCGGGGCATGTATGCACAAGGCGGCAGTGGCTGGTATGATGCCTATTTTGGTGGAAGTGCCGGCATCAACACAAATGGCGTCACGGACCGTTCAGCCGCTGCCCAATCTCTGGTTGCCAACCTGGGCACCAC
>JAGNDO010000064.1:0-7646 GCA_018003515.1 Caldilineaceae bacterium | reverse complement strand
TTTGGGGTCAGTGGGGGCGGCTCGGCCACCTCCGCCCATTACACGGTCAAATCTGTCTTTGGGCAAGCGGCGACGGATGGGGTTGGTAGCCCAAACTATAAAGTTTCCGGCGGCTTTCTTCATCCGCTTCGGCAAGATACCCGGGTGTGGCTGCCGGGAATTTTCAAATAGACGAATGGCATTTCTAACAACGAAAGGAACACACCATGCAACTTGGCGCATTTTCTATCAGCTTGGCCGTCAAAGACATCCACGCATCCTACCGCTTCTACGAGAAGTTCGGCTTCACCGTCTTTGGCGGGAATGTGACCCAGAATTGGCTGATCCTCAAAAACGGGGCGGCGGTAATCGGCCTCTTCCAGGGCATGTTCGAGCAGAACATCCTCACCTTCAACCCCGGCTGGGACGGCAACGCCCAGCCCCTGGACAGCTTCACCGACATTCGGGATCTGCAACGCCACCTCAAGGCCCAAGGCGTCCCCCTGTTGAGCGAGGCGGACGAGTTCACCAGCGGCCCGGCCAGCCTCATGGCCGCGGACCCGGATGGCAACCCGATCCTGCTCGATCAGCATGTGTAAAGAAGATTTTCCATGCTTGCGAGACGCGGCGTGATCCCGTCTATTTTGTTGACCCAAGGCTTAGATGAGACGTCATCGTTCACCCTCCGCCCCCCCGGCCCCCAATTCTGGGGGAGGTCGTGGACAGTCCCCCCAAAGTTGGGGGGTCAGGGGGGCGGAGGGTGAACGATGACGATGAGAGACAGCCAAAATTGGTGGCAAAAAAGCACAAATTGGTGCTTGACACAGGCGAAAAACAGTGATACCATGAAAGCGCTTTCAGAAACCCTTTCAACCTCTGCGAATTGACCAGCATCCATCTAAACCTTTGGACAGATCCGCAACGTTCTGGTATTTCGGCCACGGTTGAACTGCTCAACACCTGTTTTTAACCACCCATACCCTAATTTAAGCTCAAAACCCTTTGCAAGATGATGGTGGGAGCGCTCTTTCTTGTATGCTGCCCTTGATACGCTCTGCGTCTTTTTATGCGGAACAGTTTTCAAAGACACAGACCGATTCTTCTTTTCCCCTTGATATGAAAGCGCTTTCTGCGCTATGCTGGGTATCAATGACCGAGGTCTGACATGGAAGTCTCGTGGGCCAAGAAACGTGCCACCATCTCAGATGTCGCGCGGCTGGCCGGGGTCTCCATTTCCACAGTCAGCCGGGTGATGACGGGGGCTGCCCCGGTGGCGGACGAGACAATTCAGGAAGTGCGCAAGGCCATCGAGCTGTTGAACTATACGCCCCATGCGGCCGCCCGCATGTTGGCGGGCCAGAGAACGGCCATTGTGGGTCTGCTTCTGCCGGAAATCGCCGGGGATTTCTTCTTTCCCTTGGTGCGGGGCATCGAATCTGTGTTGCGCACCCACGGCTACGAAGTATTGATCCATGCATCCAACCAGACCAGGGATCACCTGGACAGCAGTTCCATGCCCCTGGGCGAGCACAACACGGAAGGGCTGTTGATCTTCACGGATCGCCTGAGCGACAAAGATTTGGCCCGTTTCTCCCGGCGTAACTTCCCCTTGGTGATATTGCACCGTACTGCACCTGCCCATCTCAACGTGCCCAGCGTGGCCTTTGAAAACAAGGCCGGCACCCAAATGGCCGTGGAGCATCTGATCAGCGTGCATGGCTGTCGGCGCATTGCTTTTTTGGCCGGGCCGCCCAACAACGAAGATGCCCAATGGCGTCTGACTGGCTATCAAGAACGGCTGGCGGCGCATGGCATCCCCTTTGATCCGGCCCTGGTGCGGGTGGGCAACTTCCGCCAAAATCAGGCGGAAGAAGCCGTGATGGCGTGGTTGACCCAGGGTGTTGAGTTTGATGCCATCTTTGCCGCGGACGACGACATGGCCCTGGGTGCCTATCACGCGTTGAGTTTGGCCGGATTGCGCGTGCCGGAGGATGTAGCGATTGTCGGCTTTGACGATGTGTCTTTCGCCTCGCTGCTCTCCCCGGCCCTCACCACCGTGCGGGCACCGATTGAAGATGTGGGACGCATGGCCGCCGAAAAGCTGGTGGCCCAGATTCAGGGGCAAGTGGTAGACATGCTTACCCTGTTGCCCACGGAGTTGGTGATTCGCCGCTCATGTGGCTGCACCTAAATGAACCCCTCTGCGCCCACAAGGCGTTTTTCGTTCAATTGCCAGGTTTGTTCACCCTAAGTTTTTCGTATTTCTTTCCGTAGGTTTTCTGTTTTTCTTTCCAAACCTTTCAAGAGGAGATAAAGATGCGTAACATGAAATTTGTTGTTGTGTCCATACTGCTGGTTATGGGTATGGCTCTGGCAGCCTGTGGTGGTGCCGCTCCGGCCCCGGCCGCCGAAGCGCCCGCCGCTGTCGAGGCCCCCGCGGCCGTCGAAGCCCCGGCAGCCGAAGCCCCGGCAGCCGAAGCACCTGCCGCCGTTGAAGCCCCCGCTGCTGAACCCGAAGCGGTCGCTACATTGACAGCCGAAGAACAGGCCGCCGTTGCCGGTGCCGCTGCTGCCGAGGCCGTGAAGGCCGCCGAAGCTGCGGGCAAGATTGCCGTGCGCTGGTTTGTGGGTCTGGGCACGGGCACCAATCCTGAGCAGATCGATGCCCAGCAGAGCGTTGTGGATGCGTTCAACGCTTCCCAGGACGCCGTCCAGTTGGTCTTGGAGATCGTGCCCTACGATGCGGCTCGTGACACCCTGGCCACCCAGATCGCTTCCGGCAGCGGCCCCGACATCATCGGACCGGTAGGCTGGGGCGGTTCCAATGCCTTCTATGGCCAATGGCTGGATGTGTCCCCTTACCTGGAATCCTTCGACCTCACCGTCTTTGACCCAGCCCTGATCGAGTTCTATCAGACCGAAGAAGGCCAGGTTGGTCTGCCCTTCGCCGTCTTCCCCGGTGCCACCTACTACGTCCCCGCCATGTTTGACGAGGTGGGTCTGGCCTATCCTCCCCAGGTTTATGGCGAGAAGTATGAGCTGGACGGCGAGATGGTTGACTGGAATTGGGCGACCCTGACCGAGGTGGCCAAGCGATTGACCATTGATGTCAATGGCTACAATTCCACCGAAGATGGCTTCGACGCCACCCAGATCGTTCAGGTTGGCTACAGCCCCCAATGGCAGCACCCCAACAGCATGGCCACCTTCTACGGCGGCGCGGCCAAGATCTTTGATGGCGATGCCAAGGGTTCCTACGCCTCCGCCATTCCTGACAGTTGGAAGGCCGCCTGGCAATGGTACTATGACGGCATGTACGGCGATCAGCCCTACATTGCCAATGGCCCCCTGTCCGGTTCGCCTGAGTTCGGCGCTGGCAACATCTTCAACAGTGGCAAGGCCGCTATGGGCCTGACCCAGACCTGGTACACCTGCTGCTTGGGTGACATGAAGGCCGCCGGTATCGAATTCCAGATGGGCATCCAGCCCATGAACGCCGACGGTGTGGTCAATGGCCGCATCGACGCTGACACCTTCCGCATCTGGAAGGGCACCAAGAATCCCGAAGCTGCCTTTGCGGCCCTGAGCTACATGATCACCACCGGTGGCGACACCCTGTTGCCCGCCTACGGTGCCATGCCCGCCATCGCCAGCAAGACCGAAGCCTTCTTTGCCGCCAAGTCTGCGGACTATCCCACGGTCACCCCGGAGAGCTGGGATGTCTTCGTGCAAGGTCTGGCCTACCCGGACACCCCGTCCGCCGAGCAGTACATGCCCAACTGGAACGAGGCCTTCGCCCGTATTCAGACCTTCGGTGACCTGATGAACAACACCGCGGATCTGGACATCGACGCCGAGTTTGACAAGTTGCAGGCGGATCTGACCGTCATCTTCAACAAGTAAGTCCGTTCATGGTGAAGGGTGGGGTGGCCCGGTTGGGCCACCCCACTTTTTTCAGAACCGTTCCGCCCCAGCCCCCAATTTGGGGGAGGGAGTGGACAGACAGTTCCCCCCAAGGTTGGGGGGCCAGGGGGGCGGGGGGGTGAATGGCCACCCCACCTTTTACAACTGCACCGGTTTGACCACAAGGAGCCGCCATGTTTGAACAACTCAATCAGGGTTTGCCCAAGCTGCCCACACTCAGATCCTATCGCAACCTCTCCCCCATCAAACAACGTGAGATGCGCGAGGGGCTGCTGTTCATCTCCCCTTGGCTAATTGGTTTTTTGGCCTTTACCCTGCTGCCTATGGTAGCCAGTATGATTTTCAGCTTCATGGAACTGAATATCACCGACGGCATCCTGAGTTCGCCCAAATTTATCGGGTTTGCCAACTATGCCCAGATGGCCAGTGACCCTCAGATCTGGTCTTGGGGCGGTGGCACTCGTGGATCGCTTTGGATCACGGTCCTGTTTGGGGCGATCTCCTTGCCCATCGGTATTTTTGTACCCCTGGGTCTGGCGCTTCTGCTCAACAATGAGCATGTTAAAGCCCAGTCGATGCTGCGCAGTCTCTTTTACATGCCTTATATCGTGCCCTTTGTGGCCGCCGTCTTCCTGTGGGGCGGCATGTTGAACCCGGAGACAGGCTGGATCAACCGGGCCCTGATGGGCTTGGGCATGCCCCGGTCTTCCGTGCCCAACTGGGCCAACGATGTCAACTGGGTCTATCCCACCTATGTGATCATGGGAATTTGGGGGGTCGGCAATGCCATGTTGATCATGCTGGCCGGTCTGCAAGGCGTGCCCACGGAGCTTTACAACGCCGCCAAGGTAGATGGGGCCAACGCCTGGCAATCCTTCTGGAATGTCACCTTTCCCATGATCTCTCCGGTTATTTTCTATAACCTGGTGCTGAGTGTGGTGGGCGTCTTCCAATATTTCCTGGTGCCATTGGTGGTCAACAACGGCACGGGACGTCCCGGCGGGGCGACCATGTTCTTTAACCTCTATCTCTACAAGACCTTCTTCACGTTCCAGAATATGTCCTATGGGTCGGCCTTGGCCTGGTTGCTCTTTGCCCTGATCCTGGTCGTGACCAGCATTCTGTTTGGAACGTCCCGATATTGGGTCTACTACGCCGGCGACAGCCGAGCCTAAGGGGGATTCACATGACCACATCTGCCGCAGTCAAACGCAAGTGGGGTAATTCCCTCAACACCATTTTGATGACCGGATTCACCGTTCTCATTCTGATCCTCTTTCTGTCGCCCTTTGCCTTCATGGTCTTCACCTCGCTGAAGACACCGGAGCAGATCGCCATTCTGGGTGCCCCCATCTGGCCGGCAGCCGTGGCGACCACAGCGATCGATGGCAAGGATCTGGATGTCTATTCCGTGCCCCTGAATAGCTGTGAAGGCAGCGAAGGTGACAATGGAACGGCCAGTTTGGCCTTGGTCAAAAAGGGTACCCGCTCCAGCGTCTTCGCGGATCCGGATAACCTGGAGCGGGGCGAGTTCACCTGTGCGGTCTCGTGGCGGGCCTTGGATCGACCCTGGGAATTCTCGCCCACATGGAGCAACTATACGGAAGTTTGGAACACCATCAACTTTCCCAGTTTGCTATGGAACACGACCAAATATGCCCTGTGGACCACCCTGGGCGTTTTGCTCTCCTGCTCCCTTGTGGCCTTTGGCTTCTCGCGTTTCGACTTCCCAGGCCGGGACTTCCTCTTCATGGTGCTGATCGCTACCATCTTCCTGCCCGCTTTTGTGACGGTGATCCCCACCTATACCTTCTTCCAAAAGATCGGCTGGGTGGGGACGTGGCTGCCATTGATTGTGCCAACCTTCTTTGGCAACGCCTTTGATGTCTTCCTCCTGCGCCAATACTTCATGACCATCCCCAGGGAGATGGACGAGGCGGCCATGATGGATGGGGCCAACCGGCTACGGGTCTTCTGGTCGATCATCATCCCCCAGGCCTATCCGGTCTTCCTGGCCATCATCGTCTTCCATATTGTCTATGCCTGGAACGACTACTTTGGCCCCCTGATCTATCTTTCCACCAACCGCAGCGAATGGCCGGTCTCCGTGGCCCTGTCCACCTTCAACGGCATCTATGGCAGCAAGCCCCAACTGATCCAGGCCGGGGCGTTGATGACCCTGATCCTGCCCTTGCTGCTCTTCCTCTCTGCCCAGCGCTTCTTCATCCAGGGCATCGTGATCACCGGTGTGGACAAGTAGAACGAATGGCAAATGGCGAATGGCAAGGAAGAATAGATAATGGACACTGCACAACGGGCAACGGTTGCTCGCCATTCGCCATTCGCCATTCGCCATTTGCCATTCGCCCGGTTTGACTACATCCTATGGTTGTTCCTCCTTGTGGTGCCGGCGCTGTTGACCGGGTGCGGCTCTGCATCCGCCCCGGTCACGGTGCCGGTCACGCTGCCTGCCCCAACGCCAACAACCGTGCCAACCCTCGCCCCAAGCCCGACGCCCCAACCCGCTGGTCCTGAAGTCACCATTTGGGCGCCCCTCTTCTCCGTGCTTGAACAAAACACCGTCACCGAAAACGCCGATCTGATCGGCGAGATCAACTTTTTTTGGTATGAATTGGCCCGTGACGGCTCCATCAAAGGGGCGGTGCAGAGCCAATATGGCATGGACCTGGCCCGATCCGCCGGGGTACGCATCGTGCCCTCCATCCTCAACGGCGGCTTTGACCGGGCACGGGTGGCTGAGATCATCCACGACCCGGCTCGCCGCGCCCAGCACATCAAGGCCATCCTGGCCCTGGTGATGGAGAACAATTTTGACGGCATCGACATCGACTATGAGAGCCTCTACCCGGAGGATCGGGACAACTTCAGCCTCTTCATTGAGGAGTTGGCCGCGGCCCTGCATGCCGAAGACAAGCTGCTCTCCATGGCCGTCCACGCCAAGACCGAGGAGCCGGGCAACTGGGGCGGTCCCCAGGCCCAGGATTGGGTGCGCCTGGGCGCGGCAGTGGACGAATTCAAGATCATGGTCTACGATTATCACAACGGGGCCAGCGAAGCCGGTCCCATCGCCCCCTTGGCCTGGGCGGACGATGTGCTGACCTTCGCCGCCACCCAACTGCCGCCGCAAAAGACCTATTTGGGCGTTCCGGTCTACGGCTACCGGTGGACAGGCAGCCGGGGCGAAAGCCTGATCTGGCGACAGGTCAACAAGCTGATCGAGCAGTCCGCCCCCATCCTCCAGCGGGACGAGAACGGCGAAGCCTGGTTCACCCTGGACACAGGCCAGACCGTCTACTATCACGACGCCGAATCCATGCGGGTGCGGCTGCAAACCCTGCTCACCGCCCACCCCGATCTGGCGGGGATCTCGATTTGGTCCCTGGGCGGGGAAGATCCGGCTATTTGGCCGACCATTCGACAAGAAATGCACTAACCAATCTCCCAATCTCTAAATCTCCCAATCTCTGGGAGATTTAGAGATTGGGAGATTTAGAGATTAGGAGATTTTCCATGAAAGTAGCAGTCATCGGCGGCGGCTCAAGCTATACGCCGGAGTTGGTGAAGGGCTTTTTGGATCGGGCGGACAGTTTCCCCATGACCGAGTTGTGGCTGGTGGATGTGCTGCCCGAACGCTTGGAAGTAGTGGGCGGCTTTGCCCAGCGCATGGCCGCCGCGGCCGGCTCCCCCTTCACGGTCCACCTGACCACGGACCGGCGGGCGGG
>JAGNDO010000015.1:37772-96964 GCA_018003515.1 Caldilineaceae bacterium | reverse complement strand
CGGGTGAAGGGGTGAGCGGGTGAAGGGGTGAGCGGGTGAAGGGGTGAGCGGGTGAAGGGGTGAGCGGGTGAAGGGGTGAGCGGGTGAAGGGGTGAGCGGGTGAAGGGGTGAGCGGGTGAAGGGGTGAGCGGGTGAAGGGGTGAAGGGGTGAAGGGGTGAAGGGGTGAAAAAATGCTCGACGCGTTAAGATCGCGTCGAGCATTTTCTTCTTCACCCTTTCACCCGCTCACCCCTTCACCCCTTCACCCGCTCACCCCCTCACCCCAACGCCGCGGCCACCTTCTTGGCCAAATTGCCGGCGTTGAAGGGCTTGGGGAGCCAGTCCAGAATGCCCTGTTCCAGGAGATTTGCGCCCCCATCATCCAGGGGATAGCCGGTCATGATGATCAGTTTGACGCCGGGATTGCGTTTGACCAGGGCGTGAAACAGCTCAACCCCGCCCAGCTTGGGCATGACCATGTCGCTCAACACCAGGGCGATGGCTGACTGATGTTCGGCATAGATCGCCAAGGCCTCTTCGCCATTGACCGCACTCAACACCGCGTAGCCCATCCCCGCCAGCACATCCTCTAACGCCACCCGTGCGGCGGTGTTATCTTCCACAATCAAAATCGTGCCATTGCCGCCAATCATCCGATCCTCATCGGCCAACTCTTCTTCTTTGTTGGCCGTGGAGCGCATGGCTGGCAAATAGAGGGTAAAGGTCGTCCCTTCGCCCAACTGACTCTCCACACCGATGAACCCATCGTGCTGTTTGACAATGCCATAGACCTGGGCCAGCCCCAGCCCGGTCCCCTTGTCTTTGGGTTTGGTGGAGTAGAAGGGTTCAAAGATATGGCTCAGGATTTGGGGGTTGATGCCCTCGCCGCTGTCGGTCACCCGCACGCCGATCCAGTGGCCCGGGGGCATGTCGGGCAAGGGGGGCGGTGCGCTTTTGTCCAGATTCAGGCGCGTCATGGCAAAGGCCAGATGACCGCCGCCGGGCATGGCGTCCCGGGCGTTGACCGCCAGATTCATCATGGCCTGTTGCAGCCGGGTGGTGTCGGCCATGACCCAGAGCGGGCTGGTCAGGTTGGTTTGCGGGAGGATTACCTCGATGTTTTCGGGCAGGGTGCGGGCCAACATTTTGACCAGGCTGTGCATAAATGGATCCAGATCCAGGGGCTTGCGTTCGATGGTGGAGCGGCGGCTGAAGTCCAGAATCTGGCGGATCAAGTTGGAGGCGTGGTGGGCCTGGTCCCGGATGGTATGCAGATAGTCGCTGTGTTTGGGGGAGAGGGTCGCCTGGCGATTGAGCATTTGGGCATAAAGGACAATCGCCCCCATGATGTTGTTGAAATCGTGGGCAATGCCGGCGGCCAACTGGCCCACCGTGGCCAACCGTTCCTGGGCGTGCAGATATTCTTGGTGACGGCGTTCTTGGGTCACATCCCGCACCACCATCACCCAGCCGGTCAGCGCGTTCTCCTGTTGCATGGGCCGGGCGTCCACTTCAAAGATGCGCCGCTCTGCGCCGGAGGTCACCACTTCCCTGGCCCGCTTTTCGCCCACGGCCAAAGGGTTCAACAGCTCGTGGATGGACAGATCCCCCAACACGGTGATGGTTTCGGGGCGCTCTTGACCGGTCAAAATAGCAAGGTGTCCCTGGGCGGTTGGGTTGGCCAACACGACTCGATACCGGGCATCCAAGAGCAGCACGCCTTCGGGCACGGTCTCGATGATCTGCTGCACCTGCTGGGCCTGGGCTTGGGTATGACTGAGCAAGTCCTGGATCTGATCAAACAGGGTGGCGTTTTCGATGGCGATGGCGGCCTGGCTGGCCAGGGATTCCATGAAACGTTGGTGACTGGGCAGGAAGCGACCCGGCTGGAAAGATTGCACCGAGATGGCACCGATGATCTGGCCCCGCACCATCAGCGGCACGCCCAGCCAGGAACGAGCGGGGCGAGTTATGTGCCGGGGGGCTACCGGCGCGTCGTCGTCGAGCAGATCATTCACCAACAGGGCCTGGCGGTTTTTGATCACCCAGTTGGTAAGCCCCCCCTCGCTCAACGGGATCTCCGTGCCTTGATGATCCTCCAAAAAGCGCCCCTCTTCCCATACCACCTCCAGCCGCACCGAATCCTGTATCTCGTCATACAGAGCCACAAAAAGTGAATCCGGAGTCACCAATTGGCTCAGACGCTCGGCAAGATAGCGCAGCAGATCATCGGATTTGAGAATGCCGCCAATGGAGAGGGAGAGATCGTGCAGGCTGGTCAGTTCTTGGTTGCGCTGCTTGGCCTCGGCAAAGAGCCTGGCCCGCTCGATGGCGGTGGCCAATTGACCGGCAATGGTGGCTAGAAGCCGTTCGTCTTCCAGGCCAAAGGCATCCACCTTGTGGCTTTCGGCGTTGATCACCCCCAGAACCTTCTTGCCCACCATCAGCGGCACACACAGCTCCGAGCGGCTGGCCTGGGTTGCGGGCAAGAAGCGCGCATCCTTGGTCACATCACCAATACACAGGGATTGCCCCGTGCTGACTACTTGACCCGCCACCCCCTCTGTGATCGCCAACCGCCAGGTCAGCGCCTCCTCATCTACCCCTTGATATGAGGCGTGGGGGCGAAGAAAGCGGCCATTTGGCTCCAGCAATACAACCCCAAAGTGGTCGGGATAGAAGGTGTTGCCGATCACTTGGGTGGCCCGCTGGATGATGGCATCCTCGTCGGGGATTTGCGTGCCCAGGGTGGCGATGGTTTGGAGTACTTGCAACTCGTTGAGCTGACGCTTGAGCGAGTCCTCAATGCGTATCTGGTCGGTCACATCTTGCTTGATGGCGATAAAGTGGCTGATCTGGCCGTCGCTGGCGATGACCGGGGTGATGGTTTGCTCCTCCAAATAGATGTGGTTATCCTTGTGCCGGTTCTGGATCACCCCCCGCCATACCTTGCCTGCTGTGACGGTTTTCCACAGTTCGGCATAAAACCCGTCCGGGTGCCGACCCGAGTAGAGGATGTTCGGTGTCGCGCCCATGGCTTCGGCCAGCGTGTAGCCGGTCAAACGGGTAAAAGCCGGGTTCACCCATTTGATAACACTCTTGTGATCCGTGATCACGATGCTGTTATCCGCCGCGTTGAGCGCCGCCGATTGCAGGCGATTCAGATCCGATGCCTGTTTCAGTTCCGTCACATCGTGGATGGCCACCAGCACGTTGGATGCATCCCGTTCGTGGCCCGGCGAGATGGACCAGTAGATGTTGTTATAGGCAATTTCTCCATCCATGCGCGTGCTGATGGAAGGGAATTCCAGATGGGTGCGCCCTTGGGCCAGGGCCTCTAGTTGGGTCAAAAAAGCAGCGCGTTGACTTGTGGTGTACAAGGGTCGCAAGCCGGCCAAGAGCAGATCTTTGCTCTCGGCGCGCATCATGCGCAGGGTGGCCTGGTTGACATTCAGGATGCGTATCTGAAGCCAAAGGGTCTCTAGCTCCTCTTCATGGTGGCCGAAATAAGCGGCCAGATCCGTGACACCGGTGGCGGTCAACTCGTCAATCCGCCGCTTGACCGCCGAAAAATCCTCCTGCCACAGGGAAATGGGGGCATGTTCAAAGAGATCCCAATAGGCTTTCTCCCGCTGGCGCAGGGCGACCTCGGCGCGTTGGCGATCCTGGATCTCTTCCTGCAACTGCCGATTTTGCGCGGTCAGATCCGCCGTTCGATCCCGCACCTGCTCTTCCAGTTGGCCATAGCCCGCCTGCAAACTGGCCGCCATCTCGTTGAAAGTCTGGGCCAGTTGACCGAACTCGTCGCTCCGATCCACCTCCATGCGGTGCGCCATCTGCCCGGCTTGCAGCCTGCGCGCCCCATCCGCAATCCGGCGCAAGGGAGCCAGCAGCCAAAAGGTGACATAATGGCTGACCAGGGCCAAGAAGAGGATGGCGAAGAGAGCAACAAAGAAGAGATAATAGCCAATCCGCCGGATCCCCGCCAGGGCGGTGGCGCGTTCCATCCACACCAACACGCTGGCATCAAAGGTGGAAAGGGGACGATGGACCATCAATATGTGTTCGCCGGTGACCAACTGGGTGGCTGTGTGCCCAACCTTGTCGGCCTGCACCAGCGCGGCTGTGTCTGCGCCCAGATCTGCAATGGGCACCGTGCCATAGGGCTGCAATTGCAGCATCAGATCGCCCTGGGGTGGCACCACATAGAGGTGGAGATCCCCAAGCTGGTTCGAGCTATCGGGCTGATCTTGCTCTGTTTGTATCTGGGAGAGGGGCAAATTGCCGATGATATATTGGGGGTTCAGCTCCACTACAATCACGGCGATATTTTGTTCACCGGCACCGTGAATGGGTGCGCTGATGGCATAGGTTGCCAAATGGCCGCCTTGTGGCTGCATCAACGGGCTGATGCTGATGCCACTCTGTCCTTTCAGGAATAACGCGTCCTGACTGTGGTCGTGGAGTAGTCGATCTGGGTGGTTGGAGAGCAGGGTGATACCCGTTTGGGAATCGAGGAGGGAGACAATGTCCAGAGCCGGATGGTGGGCGATGAAGGCGACAAAATCCGCCTGGGTGCTGGGCAGGGCGACCAGTTGGGCCAGGGTTGGCGTTTCGGCCCAATCTGGGTGCAGAAACGCCAGGTGTTGCGCCTCGGCCACAGCCCGCACCCCTTCGCTGATCCAGCCATTCAATTCACCCGTCGCCAGGGCGGCCGCAGAGTCCAGACGCAGATAGGCATCGCTCAGTTGACTCGTGCGCGCCTGATCCACATACAGATAGATCCCCGACCACAAAAGGAGGAGGAGCTGTACGAACAGAACTAAAGTGATTCCTTGTCGGAAGCTGATTCGCTTCAAATTCCCACCATCACCTTCTGCGTCTAGTCAATGACCAATTCATCCAGCCCATCTTCCGGCTGGGGGAATTTCATCTCCAGCCCGCGCAGGGTGTCCACAATCACCTGGGAGATGACCAAATTGCGGAACCACTTGCGGTTGGCCGGGACGATATACCAGGGCGCATAGTCTTTGCTGGTCTTGGACAGCACCGCCTCATAGGCCGCCGTATACTCGCCCCACAGCTTGCGCTCGGCCAGATCCCCCGTGCTGAACTTCCAGCGCTTGTCCGGTTCGTCCAGCCGGGCCTGCAAGCGCTCCTTCTGCTCGGCCAGGTCGATGTGCAGGTAGAACTTGAGGATCGTCGTGCCCTCTTCGGCCAATTGTTTCTCAAAGGCGGCGATCTGGGCGTAGCGCTTCTCCCACACCTCCGGCGGCACAAAATTGTGTACCCGCACCACCAGCACATCCTCATAATGGCTGCGGTTGAAGATGGTAATCTCCCCCTTGCCCGGCGTCTGCTTGTGGATGCGCCACAGATAGTCGTGGGCCGCCTCCTCCGGCGTGGGCACCTTGAAGCTGGCCACCTTCACCCCTTGCGGGTTCACCCCATCAAACACATGACGGATTGCCCCGTCCTTGCCCCCCGTGTCCATAGCCTGAAGCACGATCAACACCTTGTGCTTGCCCTCGGCATAGAGCAACTCCTGCAACGCCTCCAACTCCCCGTTCAGCCCGGCGGTGATCTTCTCGCCTTCCTTCTTGCCCCCCTCAAACTCCCCGGTCCCGCTGGGATCCCAACTGTTCAGATTCACCTTTTTGCCCGGTTTTACCCGAAAGCGTTCCGTGTCGATGTGTGTCATGGTTCGATCTCCTTTTTTTGAAATTTTATCGAGTGTCGTGGTTCGAGTATTTGGGGGCCTGACAAAGATTCGTGTCTAAACGAATGGACCTAGCCCCGCCACGAAATACTCGATACACGATACTCGATATACTTAACCCAACCGCCGCCGAATCGTCTCTTTCACAATCTCCGCGTCCGCCGGCAAATAGGTCGGCGGATTGGCCAACTCGCTCTCCACCTCGGCCAGGGTGCCCTCATGATAGCCCACCTTGAACGGCGTAAACTTCAACCCATGCGCCGTGCTGATCACCACCACCCGCTCGTCGGGCCGGATCTCCCCCCGGCCCACCAGCTTGAACAGCACCGCCAACGCCACCCCCGTGTGGGGACAGGTGTACATCCCGGTCAGGTCGGCCCTAGCCGCGGCATTGGCCAGTTCATGCTCCGTGGCCTGCTCGACGATGCCATTGGTGGCTTGGATAGCCTGCACAGCTTTTTCATAGCTGACCGGGTCTCCGATCTGGATCGCTGAGGCAAGAGTGGTCTGGGCTTTGAGGACGCTCTTGTCGGCAAATCCGGCCAGATAGCTCTGATAAAGCGGGTTGGCTTTGGCCGCCTGGGCCGCCACCAATCTGGGCATTTTGTCCGTGATGCCCAAATCCATCAGCAGTTTGAACCCCTTGTACATGGCGCTGATGTTGCCCAAATTGCCCACGGGGATGATGATCCAGTCGGGGACTTGCCAATCAAACTGCTGCACAATTTCAAAGGCCACGGTCTTCTGACCCTCAATGCGCAGGCTGTTCATAGAGTTGGCCAAATAGATGCTGTCGTCCTGGGTCACTTCCTTGACGATCTGCATACAGCCGTCAAAATCCGTGTCCAGGGCCAGCACATGCGCCCCGTTGGCGATGGGCTGGATCAACTGGGCCGGGCTGACCTTGCCCTGGGGCAAAAAGATAATCGACGGCACGCCCGCGGCCGCGGCATAGGCGGCCAAGGCTGCGCTGGTGTCCCCCGTGCTGGCCGCGGCCACGGCCCGGACTGGGCTGCTCCCGGTCCCCATCATCTGCTTCACCGCGCTGACCAGGACAGTCATGCCCAAATCTTTGAAGCTGCCCGTGTGGCTGTTGCCGCACATCTTCACCCACAGGTCGGGCACATTGATCTGCTGGCCCAACCGGCTGGCCCAAAACAGATTGCTGTTGCCCTCATAGGTGCTGACCACATGCTCGTCGGCAAGGTGCGGCAGCACCCATTCTTTGTACCGCCACACCCCGCTGCCATAGGGCCAGGACGTGGCCCCCATGCGGCTGTCCAGCAAGGCCCGCCACTCGTCCCCCGTGCGTTCCTGCAAGGGAGCCAGATCGTGGTGAACCTCCAACAGCCCGCCGCACGTGGGGCAGGTATAGATCACATCGTAGACAGAATACTCACCGGGACAGCCCCGGAAACAGCGGAAGGACGCATGATAGTCAGTCATAATTTTTCACCGCTCAAGTGAGCGTGCCGAGACCGCGCACGACCGAATAGAATAGTGCCCTGATTTTACCACAGGGGATGGGAAAGTTTGAGAGCGGGTTTATGGTTGAGCAAAAAGGTGCCGGGCAAAGCGCTCAAACGCTCAAATTGCCTCTTGAATTACCCCCCCCCCCCCACGTGGTAAACTATACGTAAGCTCGCGTCAAATCCAGATAAGGAGGCTCACCATGAAACAAGGTCGCAAGGGTTGGCAAATTGCCGCCGCAGTTGGGATTTTGAGTCTGCCGGCCGGCAAGATGATGCCTGACGAGAGGAAATGACCGATGAGACACCCAAAAAGTGGCAAAATATACGCACGATGGCGTATATCGCTCCAGCCCATCGCAGGGTATACTGGAAACGCATCCTCGATATCCCTCAGATTTAGAAAGGAGACGACCATGAACACATTCGTGTGCCAAGTTGTTCTATCTACCGTTTTCTTTGAGCTAGATAATATTGGATGGAGGTGACTTTATGTCCAAACTTGCTGTTGTTTTCATTTTGCTGGCAGGGGTGTTGTTGACCGCCTGCTCATCTGGCGCATCGACGCCGGGGATATTGCCGGTTCACGAAGACGAACGCGTCATTCCATTTCAAACGATAGATGTCGATAATGGCTCGCGCTGGCTGCTGCCTGAATCCGCCGGTGTTCCTGAGATGTCGGAAAAGCTCGATTCGCGCACTACCCTGCCTGGAGTTATGCCCACGGTGTCACACCTCTATAAGATCGAATCAGTGCAGGATATTGAACCACTGATTGGTCTTCTGCCGTCGGCCACCGTCGATTATCTCCACGACATTGACTACGACACGTACATAGTCTTTGCATTGTTGCGTGGCTTACGCGGAGAAGGCCGCCGCGAGACTTTCATTGAGCGAATCAGTGTGTCTGAGGATTTTAACGTTTATGCGCAATTTTGGGTGCCAGCAGAAGGGGTAGGCGTTACGCAAGCCTATACGTTTCCCTATCATATTGTGAAGGTTAGCCTGAGAGACATGTTTCCCAGCGATTCCAGACCGTCTTTTATTAGCGTCAATTTGCTTGCTAGGTTGTGTGACGGTGGCAAGTATCCATGTTGATCCCCAATCGAACTTTACCCCGAAGGAGTGAAATATGCGTACACGAATTCTCATCCTGATGTTGTTGATCGCTGCAACTGGCTTCATAGTTGCCAACTTTGGTGCATCGGCGCAGGACTCCACTGCTCCACAATTCGATTCGCCCTTGCCCCCGCCAACTCCCACCGACCAGAAATATCCCCTCGATCCTGCTGCCCAACGCGCGCTCGATTACGTGGCCGAGCAGCGCAAGCTCTCTCCCGACCAACTTGCGATCCGTTTCCGCGAAGATGTCAGCTTTCCGACGCTGAATCGCACCTTCGTCCGATTTGTGATCGCTGCCCCCACCGATACGCCTTCTGCCGACACGGAACTGTTGATCGACATGACAAGCGACGCCGTCGAGACCGATGTGACAGGGTTGATTGCCGCCGAACGCGCTGCCTACGCACAGAAGTATGGCAAGCTGAATCCGGGTTTGTACGAACGGCTTCAGAACGCTGACGCACAAGAACTACTACCGGTGGCTATTTGGGTGGCGCAATCGGAACAAGAAAAATCAGTCGAGGAGCTATTCATAGAAGCCGCCGAAGGCGACCCAACGGCCCTGGAAGCGCTGCACACGCAAGGCGTTCCCTGGGCCGTACCGGATGAGCAGCAGGCTCAGACTATCCACGACAGATACGTGAAACTGCTCAACGCCAGCGTCGCACAGCGCGTCGAGCCTCTAGCTGTCGAGTTACGCGGACAAGCTCGTCCTGTCACCGAGTTTACAGGCATGCCAGCATTGAGTACCTTGTTGGCTAGGCCGGAGATAGAGAAGCTTGTCGAGAATCCGCTTGTTGCAGAGATATTCCTGATTGAGAGTGAGGGACAGCCCGAATTGGATATCGCCGTTGCGACTGACCGTGTACCGCAAGTCTGGCAAAGGGGCTATAATGGCGCGGGCGTCAAAATCGCTATTCTGGAAGGGGGCAACATCAACCAAACAGTGCGAAATTGCTTGACGGTGGCTGCGACACGCGACACGTCATTATCAAGCACTGACCCCCACAAAAGCTACGTTGCCGCTATTGCCGCGTGCAACAGTACATCACTGCCTGGTGTGGCCAAAGGGGCATCAGTTTTAGATGCAGGATGGCTTGCGACAGTCAATGGGGCAGAAGATCAACAGCGATTTGTTACTGCACTACAGTGGGCGGCGCAAACACAATCTGCCGACGTGATCAACATGAGTCTGAGATTTGAAACAGATCAGAATCTACAATTTACGGACCGTGCAGTTGACTATTGGGTGCGTATGGAAAGAGTGACAAGTGTTGCGGCTGCAGGCAATATTGCACAGAATAATGGCATCACTAATGTTACATCTCCTGGAAAAGGCTGGAATGCCATTGCCGTTGGCCGCGCTAGCGATCTGAATACTGCCAACTGGTCTGACGATTTCTTGGATGGGGACTCGGCCTATGTCAACCCGAATACTGGCGTAGAGAAGCCTGAGTTGGCAGCGCCGGGTACGAATATCCAGACGGTAGCTGGATCAGCAGGGAGCGGTACCAGTCTCGCTGCACCTCAGGTGGCAGGTGTGGCTGCTTTGCTCATGCATCGCGACGCTGCCTTGAAGAATCAGCCATCTGCTGTCAAAGCCATTCTGCTGGCGTCCGCCGTCCATAATCTGGAAGGAGCTCGCGCCCTGTCAGGCTCAGACGGTGCCGGTGCCATCGATGCTGCACTGGCCGACCAGATCGCCCAAGTACAGGGATCGGCAGGAACGACGTGCCACCAACCTTGCTGGTGGCAGAAACCGACGACAAGTTGGGATCCGTCTTTCAGCAACCCGATCTACTATTTGTTTTCCGCTTCGAGTGGGGAGCGAATCCGTGTGGCGATTGCTTGGTTGTCGAATGCAGATGGGCCAAGTTTGAACTATAACAACGACACGCTCTTTGATAACTTCGAATTGAAAGTTTTCCGACCGAACGGCCAGGAAACGACCTCCTCGCTCTCCTTGTACAACAACTATGAAATTGTCGAGTTCGTTGCACCAGATACAGGCCAGTACCAGATCGAGGTCAGCCGGCGGTCGGGCAGCAGTGCCGACCCAGGGGTCAATCAGCTCGGCATCGCCTGGACGAAGCAGGCTACCTACCTGCCCGACATACGGCGCAACAACAGCGGCTGGAACAGCACCCTCACCCTCCGTAACGACGGGACTGAGCCGAGAGAGGTGACCGTCACCTATTTTCACCCCCCCGGCAACTTCGCCGCCAGTCGTTCCTATGTTGCCGAACATTCCGGCAATATGCTCCAACCCAATGCGACCTGGACTACTGAACTCTTCAGTTTTTTCAGCAACTTCCAGGGTAGCGCGATTGTGGATGGCAGCGAAGACCTGTCAGCGGTGGTTGAGACCACCGGTTCCGGCACCTATGGCTATGCGGGCATAGGAAGCCTGAGTCGAAATGGCAACGCCCCGGCGTCTACGCTCCACATCCCGGCTGTCTTCAACAACTACTATGGGTGGTATTCGGATGTGGCGGTTCAAAATACTGGGGCGTCGGGCGTTAGGGTCACGATCACCTACTATGACAGTGCTGGCAACTCTGTCGGCACTGACTCTAGGGATATCCCTAGCCAGGGTCGCTACACGTTCGGCGGCGCAGCCAACAACGCCTTCAGCGCCGTCACCCTCACCGCCGCCCCCCTTGTCTCCGGGAACACGGCGCAGATTGCGGCCACTGCGTACCATCATAACGGCAATGTCTACGAAGGCCATACCGCTTTCAGTACTGGCGCGTCCACCCTCTATGCCCCCATCATCATGAACAGCTATTACGGCTGGGTGACAGCTCTAACCGTGCAAAATGTCGGCTCCGCGGCCACGACCATCAATGTTGACTACTACAATGAGTCCGGTGTATATGTACTCACAACGCCACTCGCCAATGTACCGGCGAAGGGCTATCGTAGTCTATACACCCCGAGCGCGGGAATCGGCACCGGGATCTTCAGCGCCCGCATCCGCTCATCCGGGCAGCCCATCGTGGCGGTCGTGACCGAGTCCTACGGCAATCCATTGGGCAAAGGGATGGCGTATGAGGCCATTCCGAACGGCGGTCATGGGGTCCGATTTCCCCTGCTTGTCAGCCAATATAGCAGTGACAATCGGGTCAGCAGCGTGGTCATGCAGAATGCCAGCGCCAGCAGCACAACGGCCACCCTCCGCCTCTTCAACAGCAACGGCACGAACCAGGGCAATCCGTTGCCATCCCCCACCGTCAACCCGTGGGGCTTATACCAATGGTACCTGCCGGCCCATGTCTCCGGCTCATTCAGCGGTAGCGGTGTCGTGGCGGCGGACGGCCCCCAGCCCATTGTGGCGGTGGGCAACTACGATGCCGCCAATCCGCCCAACATGGATCGGGCCTTCAGTATCAGCGGCATCCTGGAGTGAGTGAGGGTGGGTAGAACAAAACGGGGGACGCAGCGGACGCTGCGTCCCCCGTTTTGTTCTACTTATGCCTTACCTACCCGCCTCCTACTCCCCAACCGCTTCTTGAACTCTTTCGTCAGCACCAGCCAAACGCTCCAATTGCCTCTTGATTTACCCCCCCTATGTGGTAAGCTATACGTAAGCTCTCGTCAAATCTAGATAAGGAGGCTCACCATGAAACAAAGTCGCAAGAATTGGCAGATTGCCGCCGCAGTTGGGATTTTGAGTCTGCCAGCCGGCAAGATGATGCCTGACGAGAGGAAATGACTGGCGAGACACCCAAAAAGTGGCAAATATACGCACGCTGGCGTATATCGCCCCAACACATCGCATGGTATGCTGGGAATGCATCCTCGATATCCCTCAGATTTAGAAAGGAGACGACCATGAGACAGATTCGTGCATCAAACTGTTGGCTATTGGTGGTACTGGCCTTGCTGCTGCTGGCAGGGTGTCAGCCACCACCATTTCTGAGTTCGAGTTCGACACGAGACATGCCCACCTGTGAAGAACTGGCTCAGAACGAGACAACTAAAGATAGCCTACTCTGGACCAGCTTGGATCGAGAGAATGTATCAGGCTTTGCGTATGAACGCGCAAAACCTGGTGTGGTCGTCGTAGGTGATTCTGATGAGATTGCGCAGATCAGCCTGTATCTCCGAGAGGGAGCAATTGAGACTCTAAGAAAGATCAACTTTGATAGGTATATTGTCATGATTGCCTTCTCAGGCACTGAAAGCAGTGGTAGTCTGACTTTTTGTCTATCGGTTGTTGACCTGCAGAACCAAGTCCTGACTCTACACTCGAACCTGATCCGTTCTGCAGTCGAATCTGCTGATCAGAATTCTTACTATCACATGATCGAGCTTCCCCGGGATGAATTACCGAAGGGCGAAATCACGATTCGGCTTATGAAGACGATTTATCATTATTACGGGCCTGTCTTGAAGCAAGAACAGGGTGTCGTCGCTACCACATCGGCAGTCTTGCCATAACATCAAAGGAGGCTCACCATGAAACGAAGTCGCGAGGGTTGGCAGACCGCCGCCGCAGTTGGGATTTTGAGTCCACCAGCCGGCAAGATGATGCTTGACGAGAGGAAATGACCGATGAGACACCCAAAAAGTGGCAAAATATACGCACGATGGCGTATATCGCTCCAGCCCATCGCAGGGTATACTGGAAACGCATCCTCGATATCCCTCAGGTTTAGAAAGGAGACGTCCATGAAACACATTCTTACACCAAGCTGTTGGCTATTGGCGGTACTGGCCCTGCTGCTGGCAGGATGCGTGACCCGAGCCACGCCACCGCCTACGCCCACTTCCTTGACGAGCGAGCCAGTTCCTTTCCCTACGTTCCCGCCCGTGGAAGGTGTTGATGTGTCTTTCGAGACCATCGCTCTGAACGAATCGGATACCAACATCCTCGCAGAGGCCCGCAAGCCCGAACCACAACTGTTGCTATTGACATCAGCACAAGACACGACGGCCATTCAGAATCAGGTGAATCCGGAAACCTGGCCGCTACTCCAGGGAGTGGGTTTTGATAAATACGCTATCGTCACCCTGTTCCAGGGAATCCAACCGAGCAGCAACTATAGAGCGGTCATCCAGCGCATCACCCGCCAGGACAATCGCTTGATTGTCGATGCCCAGTTCTGGCAGCCCAATCCCTATTGGGCGTCTACAACCGCGGAGACATATCCCTATCATCTTGTCAAGGTGTCCAAAGACGATCTGCCAGCAGGGAAGGTCGAACTGGTGCTCCAGATCGTCGTGCTCACCCCGGTGCCGCCGGCCCCTTAGGTATTGAAACACAAGGAGGTTTTACCATGCCGTGGAAACGTTTCGGATTGCTGATCCTGATGGCGCTTTGCATCGGATACGTGTTGAGCCGAGACAGCACGGCCGATGCTCAAGTAGTAGATGTTCTCCCCGCAAAGAGGCCGCCATGTCCTGAGCCCACGCACCACATTTTCTACACCGAAAGGAGTTCCCTAATGAAACCAATCTTCGTTGTGCTGGCCCTGCTGCTGGCAGGCTGCCAGGGCTTTCTCCCTGCCCCGGTGAACCCGCCCCCGCCCCCCACCTGTGAAGAGCTGGCCCAACAGGAGGAGGGTCCTGAGAATCTTTCCTTTGAAACCATCGCTCGCAACCCCATACCAACTCAGTTATGGCCGGAAACGGAAGCTGGGCTGTTCGTCATCACCGAACCGCAGGATCTCGGCCAGATTACACCCCACGTCAATGATGAGGCATTTGCTAACCTATCAAATGAGGAGGCAATTGCTAACCTGTCGACGGTAGACTTTGGTACATCTCTTGTTGTGGGAGCTTTCTCCAGCATGAGCAACGGCGGTTGGCAGTTCTGTATTACTAACATTACTCAGCAGGAGAATGAGATTAATATTCACGTGCATTTTGTCGATTCTCCTGTGGTGCCAGCCGTAACTGCATCTTATTACCACTTGATTCGACTGCCGCGAGCGGCATTGCCGACGGGCGACGTCACCTTTGTTCTCGCCCTCACTCGCCATGACTATGTGAATCCGACCGGAAGACAACGTGTACTCCAAACGTCGGAAGAAGAGATCGTTACCTCCGTGATTCGCACGATTCGTTAACTTTCCCTTTCGAAAGAGAGGCAAAGCGCTCATGGTGATATGGAAGAGCAAGTATAAACAAAAATGGGGGACGCAGCATCCGCTGCGTCCCCCATTTTGATCTGATTTTGCCACGCTTCCGCGGCTCCTCCGCCTCCTACTTCCCCAATCGCTTCTTGAATTCCTCCGTCAACGCGGGCAACACGGTGAACAGGTCGTCCACGATGCCATAGTTGGCCTTTTCAAAGATGGGGGCCTCGCCGTCTTTGTTGATGGCGACGATGATCTTGCTGTTGCCCATGCCGGCCAGGTGCTGGATGGCCCCACTGATCCCGGCGGCAATGTAGAGATCCGGCTTGACGGTCTTGCCCGTCTGGCCGACTTGGTGCTTGTAGGGGATGAACCCGGCATCTACCGCGGCCCGGCTGGCCCCCACCGCAGCGCCCAGCACATCGGCCAGATCCGCCACCAGCTCGAAGCCCGCTTCCGGGTCCTTCTGCACGCCCCGCCCGCCGGAGACGATGATGTTGGCGTCGGTCAGGCTGACTTCGCTGCTGTCCGCGGCCCGCACCTCCAAAACCTGCTCGCCCACGCCGCTGACGTCCACCGAGAGGGCCACGACTTCGCCGCTGGCCGCACCGGCATCCGGGGTGGGGAAGGAGCGGGGGCGCACGCTGGCAAACTGCACGCCGCTGGTAAAGCTGACGTCCGCCAGGATGTTGCCGGAGAAGATGGAGCGGATACCGGTCAGCTTGCCCTCGGCCACGCCCAGGTCGATCACGTCCGGGGCCAGACCCGCGTCCATATCACTGGCCACCACCGCGCTCAGTTCCCGTCCGCGGATGCTGGCGCTGGTCAGGACGACCGTGGCCCCAGCCGCAGCAATGGCGGCCTTGGTGGCGGCGCTGTACGCGGCCACTCGATAGGCGCCAAAGTCGGCCCCATCGGCCACGAAGACCTTGTCCGGGCCGTAGCCCTGGACTTCGGCCACCACGTCGCCCACGCCGTCCCCGATCACCAGGGCGGCCAATTCCGTGCCCAGGGCGTCGGCTACTTCTCGGCCCTTGCCCATGACTTCCCAGCCGTTGTGGCTGGCCTTGCCGTCAAATAGTTCAATCCAAACCAATATAGACATGTGAGTTTTCCCCCTAGATCACTTTCTCGGCCAGCAGAGCATCGGCCAATTGGGCGGCTTTTTCCTGGACAGTGGCACCATCGAAGATCTGCACCTCGGTCTTGCGCTCTTCGGGCTTGCGCACGTTGGACCAGACGGTCTTGTTGGATGTGTCGCCGAGATCCATGTCGGCGATGGCCAGGGCGGGGATCTTGGCCCGGCTGGCCTTGCGGATGCCCATGAAGCTGGGATAGCGGGGGTCGTTAATCTCCTTGGAGACGCTGATCACCACGGGCAGGGGGGTGCTGACCACCTCCGTGCCGCCTTCGTAGGCCCGCTCGACCACGATCTTGCCGTCGGCCACATCCACAATCTTGGCCACGTTGGAGAGCAGGTTGAAGCCCAGCTTGCTGGCCACCCCGGCGTAGATCACGCCGCTGTTGCCGTCCACGCTCATCTTGCCGGCCAGGACGATGTCCACATCTTCGATCTCTTTGATGGCCCCGGCCAGGGCCGCGGCGGTGGCCCAACTGTCCATGCGTCCGCTGCCGCCCATGTCCACCAGCACGGCGTTGTTGATGCCCATAGCCAGGGCGTGTTTCAGCCCGTCCGTGGCATCCCCGTCGCCCAGGGTGATGGCGAAGGAGTCGCCGTCAAAGCGATCCGCCAGGTTGATGGCCTCTTCTGCCGCGAACTCGTCCCAGGGGTTGATGATCTGGGTCACCGAGAGCTGGCCGCTGGATACGTCGGCTGCCGAAACCTTGGGCAGCTCCGCCGTATCCGGGGTTTGTTTGATCAATACCGCGATTTTCACAGGCGATTCTCCTTGATGATTCAGGATTGATATCTTCTCAATATTCCGGGGCGAAGAAGTTCGACTTTTGGCAAAAGTCGAACTTCTGGGTTGACCAGCCCCGGCTTGTTGAGAAGATACCAGGATTGATTGAAAGGGTGGTTCATCTTGGGGTGTGCGCGGACGCACTTTTTCCAGTATAGTCCTTCAAGTTTTTACACTGTTTATCAACAGTTGCGAACGTGTTGAGCTTTATTCAGCGCCCCAAATCTCCGCGTCATACGCGGGCATGGGGCAACGCAGGGGTTTGTCCTGGCGCATGCCCATTGCGTAGGCGGCCTGCATCAGGGTGTGGATTTGCGAGGTGCCTTCGTAGATCACCGCGCTCTTGCTGTTGCGCAGATGACGCTCCACGTTGTATTCGTCGGAATAGCCATAGGCCCCGTGGATCTGGACAGCGTTGTCCGCGGCCAGGCGGGCGGCGTCTGTGCAGAACCATTTGGCCGCGCTGGTCTCCCGGGTGTTGCGCACGCCCATGTTTTTGAGCATGCCCGCCTTCCACACCAGCAGTTCGCCGGCGTCCAGATCCTGTTGCATCTGGGCGATCATTTGTTGTACGAGCTGATATTCGGCGATGGGCTTGCCAAAGGTCTTGCGGGCAAAGGCGTATTTGATGGACTCGTCCATGCAAGCCCGGATGATGCCCACGGCCCCGGCGGCCACGCCGTAGCGGGCATTGTCCAGACAGCTCATGGCGATCTTGAAACCCTCGCCCTCCTCGCCCAGGCGGTGGGAGGCGGGCACCCGCACATCCTGCATGGCGATCCAGCCCGTGTTGCTGGCGTGGACGCCCATCTTGCCCTCGATGGTGCCCGTGGTCAGTCCTGCCCAACCCCGTTCCAAGACGAAGGCGCTAATCCCTCTGGCCCCCAATTCCGGGTCCGTCTTGGCGAAGACTAGGAAGCGATCCGCCACATCTGCCAGCGTAATCCACATTTTTTCACCCGAAAGCAGGTAGTCTTCCCCGTCACGCCGGGCGCGGCTGGCCATGCCCGCCACGTCGCTGCCCGCCCCCGGCTCGGTGAGGCCGAAGCAGCCGATGTGGGTGCCGGAGGCCAGATCCGGCAGCCAGGCCATCTTCTGCTCCTCGGTCCCCCACTGGAAAATGGGCATGGCGTGCAACCCTAAATGCACCGCCACGGTCTCCCGGATGGACGAATCTCCATATTCCAGGGCTTCGGAGACCAGCCCAAGGGCGATGTAATCCATGCCTGCGCCGCCGTAGCGCACGGGCAGGCAGATGCCCAGAAAGCCCAGGTCGGCCATCTTGGGCAGCAGGTGCTTGGGGAAGGTGTGGCTGCGGTCATACTCTTTGATGATGGGCAGGACCTCTTTGCGGGTGAAGTCGTAGGCCATCTTGCGCACCATCTCGTGTTCTTCGTTGAACAAAAAGCTCGTCACTGAGGTCATGAAGGCTGCTCCTTTTGCTTGCGAAATATGAATCCCGGCTGGGGCATTGGTTCGTGGTCCTGCCTTGGCGCAAAGCCAAGGCAACGGTCCCATTATACTCTCGGCAGTGATTTCTAGGCAACAAAAAAGGCGGAGACGCCATTGTCTCCGCCCAGAGATCACACGATGTGCAACCTCAGTGACGGTAGATTAGCACAGGAACGGGCGATGCGCAAGTAGAAACGAATTTGGGTCAACTGTCTCTACGAACTATACTCTGGGGGCGGACAGATTGGGATCCACGAATCGGCACGAATCGGCACGAATCTTTTTTGATTAGTGCCGATTCGTGCAGATTCGTGGATCATGCTTCACCCATCCCGATAACGAAGCTAGGGGATTTGACGATGAAAATTGGTGTATTGACTCATAATTATCCCCGCTTTGTGGGTGATTTTATGGGCCATTTTGTGGAATCGTTGTGCGAAGAGTTGGCCCGGCAAGGCAGCCAGGTGACGGTGATCGCGCCCTTCGACGCTGCCTTTGACCGGCCTATGTCGGCCCAATTTGGACCGGGCCGGGTGGACCTGCGCCTCTATCGCTATGCCTGGGCGGACGACCAGCACATCGTCGGCTATGGGCGCTCCATGGAAAAGGACATGGGACTACGGCGCAGCAACTATCTGCTCAGTCCGCTGATGCTGGCCGCGGGGGCCGCGTCCACCCTGGCCTGGGCCGTGCGCGCTCGGCCGGATGTGCTGCACGCCCACTGGGCCTTGCCCAACGGCATCATGGCCGCCACGGTGGGCAAGATTTTGGGCATTCCCGTGGCCGTCTCCATCCCCGGATCAGACGCTACGGTGGCGGACAGCAACGCCGTTTTCCGCAACATGGCCCGCTTCACTTTTGCCCAGGCCGGGCTGATCAGTGCCAACGCCGAGTCCTTGCGGGATGTGGCGGTCAATCGCCTGGGCGCGGACCCGGCCAAGTTTGACCTGATCGCCTATGGGGTGGACCCCACCACCCACATCCCAAACCCGGCGGGCGTGGCCGAGCTGCGGGCCGAGTTGGGCATCCCGGCGGACGGGGTCGTGCTGTTGGCCGTGGGGCGCATGGTCTATAAAAAAGGCTTCGACTATTTGCTCAAGGCCCTGGCTTTGTTGCCCGGCCTGGGGGTGGATCTGCCCCCCATCCACACGGTGATGATCGGCGAGGGGGATCTGTGGCAGGTGTGGCAGGGCATGGCCCAGGGGTTTGGCCTGGGTGAGCGCATCCACTGGCTGGGCAATGTGCCTTTTGACCGCATGGGCGTCTATTACAACCTGGCCGATGTGGCCGTGATGCCGGCCGTGACCAAACCGGCCACGGGTCTCGCCGTCACCGTGCTGGATGCCATGTCCTGCGCCAAGCCCATCATCGCCACGGACGCCGCGGGGAATACCCTGGCCGTGGCCGATGGGGTCAACGGCCTGATCGTGCCGGAACAAGATCCCCTGGCCCTGGCCCAAGCCATCGCCCGCCTGGCCCAGGACAAAGCCCTCCGCCTGACCCTGGGCGCGACCAGCCGCCACCGCATCGAAACCGAACTAGGCTGGCCCCAGTTGGCGCGACGGTATTTGGACCACTTTGAAGGGCTGAGGGGGTGAAGGGGTGAAGGGGTGAAGGGGTGAAGGGGTGAAGGGGTGAAGGGATAAACAAAAAGTGTCAAGAGCAATTACTCCGCTCTTGACACTTTTTTCACCCTTTCACCCCTTCACCCGCTCACCCGCTCATTCAGTCGGGCGCAAGCCCAAATAGACGCGCTGGCCGCCGAGGACGCCGAGGATGGCGTCGGCGGGTTTCCAGGGCAGGAGTTGGGTCAGCTCGCTGGGGGAGAGGGGGGTGTTGTTGTTGGCCAAGAAGACCCGGAAACAGGCCGAGGCCAAGGGCAGCTTCTCGTTGATGAAGTCCGGGTCGTTGGCGCAGCGGGTGCGCAGACATTCCCACAGGGCATCCGTGCGGTGTACCTCGCCGGTGGAGGGGTCCACCCAATCCACATCCTCTGTGTCTCGATGGTCCGCAAAGCGATCCCGGCACTCGGCGCACAGTTGATCCCGCAGATAGAGGCGGAAATTGCGCCCGGTGTCTTCCCACCAACTGTAGTCGATGTGGAATTTTGTATCTTCGTTGGGGCGGAATCGATTGAGCCGCCTCACATTTCTGGTTGCCGTCATGAAGTTGACCTCCGTTTTCGTTTGGTGTGGGGGGATTGGGCCTTCGGCCTGAGATTGGGAGACTAGGAGATTAGGAGATTGGGCTGCTCGTCCACCTCTAATCTCTCAATCTCCTAGTCTCCCAATCTCGATTTTTTAGTTGAGTGCGAACAGCCCGCCGCCCAAATCCTGGAATTTGCGATTGCTGATCAGGGCATGGAAAATGGGACCGGGCGCACAGCGCCGCAGCAGGTTGACCCCACTGTAGACCGTCTTGGCGTGGACGTTGCCGGCCGGGTTGAGGCTGATCAGCCCCAGCACCACAATTTCCACCATCTCTTCCAGGGACATGGAGCCATCGGCCAGGTGAGCGCGCAGACGATCCATTGTTTCCGGATCTTCCTCGGTGACGATCAGATTTTCGTCATACTCGCAGCCGATTTGGACCTTGTTCATGGTGAAGGTCAAGGAGCCATCCCCATCCAGGCTGGCGAAGCGGGCCCATTCTCGCTTGGGCCGCCGGGGACGGAAATCTACCAGAATTTCACCCGGCACATTGGTGCGTTCCAGGGTGATGTGGGCCCCCACGGGAATGCCGTGTTCCTCCATCCATCCGCCCAACCCGCACACGTAGCGCCCTTCGTGAACCACCCAGCCAGCCATGCGGTTGCCAAAGCGGCCTCCGATCAAGGTGACCATAGAGCGGCCACTCTCCCCCGCGGGGAAGAAGCTGCGGGTGCGTCCGTTGAGGGGCAGGGTGCCGGCCCGCCGGTGGGGATAGGTGAGGCTGAGGCTGGTGCTGGGGACCATGCTGGGCACGGCGCTGCTCAGGCCGCTTTCGCCCCACTCGTCGTCCAATTCCCATTCAAGCTGCAACAATTCTACACTGAGCAGGGCGCGATTATAGCGCAGAGGCCGGTGGCGCAAAATGTTGGGGACTTCCAAAGCCTCGATCGGCTCAAGGCGGCGCAGATACCAGAGGGGGGCGCTGCTGGTCCCCAGTTGGTCAAAGCGGCCATCCTGGCGCAAGGCATGTTCCATGCTGATCACCTGCATGGTGGGGGAGACATCCGTCTCCAGATCCAGATCAGAGAGCATCTTCTGGATCGAGATGGGCTTGGCAGCCATTTCCACCAGCGCCTCGGCGATGTTTAGATGGCCCACATGCACCTCGGCCAACATATCTGCCAGCAACCAGCGTCCGCTAACCTGCACAAATTCTTCCGCCCGCTCCCCCTCTTCCAGGGCAAAGAGCAGGCTGTCCAGGGTGTCATCTCGATAGAGGGAGAAGATCTCCGCCGCGGAGAGCAGGGAGGCTTCATCCATCAGGCCGCTGCCATTATTCTGATTGAGGCGATGGGGGCTACCCAGGCCGGCGGCAAATTCTTTCTCCTCGTCATTTTCGTCAAATTTGACGGTGATGACCGAGAAGGGGCCATGCTCCGGGTTGCGGCCAGCGCGCAAGCCGGTGATGGTGCCCACCTGAAAATCCAGGGCCGGGAAGACCAGCGCCTGGTTCACTTCGTACACGTCCTTGGGCTGATAGATCTGACCTTTGGCCAGTTCCATCTCCATGTGGGCGCTTTCCCGGCGCAGATACTCTTCGATCACTGACAAGGCCAACTGCTCCGTGGTCAGGGAGAGTTGGGCATCCAGAATCTTGGCATAGATATGGTCCAAGTCAGCCGGGGTAATTTCAAATCGATCACGCCAAAAAGCGGCAGTTTGGGTTGTACGCTCCAGCACCGGTTCCTCCAATTCTTGTCAACTGTTTTGGGTAGTTTCAACGGACGGAACGAGGGGGTATCCTCATCAGAGGCGACCGGGCCGGCATCTTGGGGATGCCTATTCCGTCAGCTCATTTCGTTCACACCCGTATTTTTACCATTTGCCTACAGGGAATGGCTCTTAACAACTACTTATGCAATCTGAAATTATACCAGTTGGTGGACCATAAATCAAAAAGAAACCCACTTCTAGTTGGTTGAACTTTTGCCCAAAATCGGTTACTATTAGGCCAGTGACAAAGGTTCTCAACAGCCCCCAGCCCACCAGCACTCCTTACTCTTGGCTCATCGATAGTCATCTACCATTCCATTCACTCAACGAGGGACGCTTATGAAAACGATCGCAATGATTCTCGCCGGCGGTGAAGGGTCGCGGCTCACGGTCTTGTCCGAAAAACGGGCAAAACCGGCCGTTCCCTTTGCAGGCAAATTCCGCATTATTGACTTTACCCTGAGCAACTGTGTCAACAGCGGCATTTACACCGTGGGCATCCTCACCCAATATCGCCCCCACAGCCTCAACGACCACATCGCCATCGGCAAGCCCTGGGATCTGGACCGCAGCCGGGGCGGCGTGCGTCTGTTGCAGCCCTATCAGGCCCGCCAAGGCCAGGATTGGTACGCCGGTACCGCGGACGCCATCGCCCAGAACCTCAATTTCATTCAGGAGTCCGGCGCGGACACGGTGATCATCCTGTCCGGCGACCATATCTACAAGATGGATTACCAACTCATGCTGGAGAACCATGCGGAATCGGGCGCGGACCTCACCATTGCCGTCATGCCCGTGCCCCTGGAAGAGGCCAGCCGCTTTGGGATCATGACGGTCAACGAAGAAAACCGCATTGTGGAGTTCCACGAGAAGCCCAAGAACCGGGACAAGGGCAACCTGGCCAGCATGGGCATCTACATTTTCAACACCCAGAGCCTGGTCCAGCGGCTGACCGAAGGCAGCAAGGAGAGTCCCCGCACGGACTTTGGCAACCATGTGATCCCGGCCATGCTCGCCGGCGGGGACAAGATCATGGCCTATAAATTTGAGGGCTATTGGGTGGACGTGGGCACCATCGACTCCTATTGGGCCACCAATTTGGAATTGCTCAAGCCCGACACGGCCCTGGATCTCTACACGGACAACTGGCCCATCCGCACCAAATCCGAAGAGCGCCCGCCGGTCAAGATGGGCCCCCAGGCCAAGGTGGTCAACAGCATGATCTCCAACGGCTGTGTGGTGCGGGGGCTGGTGGTGAACAGTATGCTCAGTCCCGGTGTCTATGTCAGCCCGGGCGCGGTGGTGCGGGACAGCGTGGTCATGAACGATGTGTGGATTGGACCGGGGGCCATGCTGGACAAGGTGGTGGTGGACAAGGATGTCCATATCGGGGCCGGGGCCGAGATCGGCAATGGCGGCCCGGATGTGCCGGTCAACGAGCAGATGCCCGACAAGCTGACCTTGGGCATCACCGTGATCGGCAAGGGCGCCATCATCCCGGACCAGGCCAAGATCGGCGGCAATGTGCTGATCAACAGTGACCGGGACGAATCTCACTTCCCCGACGACGGGGTTGTGGCCGACGGCAAAACCATCTAATCCATCCACCAATCGCCCAATTGCTTAATCTCCCAATCTCACGCTGAGATTAGGAGATTGAGAGATTTTTTCATAGCGAGGACACAAACTATGGCAAACGCAATGGCAATGATCATGGCCGGTGGCTCCAGCCCCAGCATGAGCATTTTGACAGAGATTCGGTCGGAGCCGGCGGTGCATTTCGGCGGCAAGTTTCGGATTATCGACTTTTCCCTGAGCAACTGTGTCAACAGCGACATCTACAATGTGGCCGTGTTGACCCAATACAAGCCCCGCAGCCTCAACGATCACATCGGCATCGGCAAGCCCTGGGATCTGGACCGGGCCACCGGGGGCGTGCGCCTGTTGCAGCCCTATCAGGGCGGCACTTATGGCGGCTGGCAAACCGGCACCGCGGACGCCGTGCGCCGCAACCTGGACTTTGTGGAGATGCAGCACGAAGATCATGTGCTGATCCTGGCCGGAGACCACATCTACCTCATGGACTATCGGCCCATGATCCGCCAGCATATCCAGAACAAAGCCGAAGTCACCCTGGCCGTGCGCCGGGTCAACCCCCACGAGGCCCACCGCTTCGGCATCGTCAACATCGGGGCGGACGACCGTTTGCAGAGCTTTGAAGAGAAGCCCAAGCGCACCCGGGGCACCCTGGCCAGCATGGGCGTCTACATCTTCCGCAAGGATGTGCTGTTGGAGATCCTCAAAGGCACGGAGCATGTGGACTTTGGCCGAGACGTGGTGCCGGCCATGCTGGCGGACAAGCGCAGCCTCTACACCTACACCTTCCCCGGCTATTGGGCGGACGTGGGCACGGTGCAGGCCTATTGGGAAGCCAACATGAGTCTGCTTTCCGAAGACCCGGCCCTCAATCTGTACGATCCCAATTGGATTGTGCATACCAAATCCGAAGAGCGGGCTCCGGTCAAGATCGGCCCCAGCGCCAGCGTGGACGGCAACCTGATCTCCAACGGCTGCCGGGTCAACGGCACGGTGGTGCGCAGCGTCCTCTCCCCCGGCGTGCAGGTGGCCGCCGGAGCAATTGTGCGGGACAGTGTGATCCTCAACGATGTGGTGATCGGCGCGGACGCCGTGATCGACCGCTGCATCATCGACAAGGGTGTGGTCATCGGCGCGGGGGCCAAGGTGGGGCATGGGGATGACAACCGGCCCAACACCGAAATGCCCGACAAGTTCAACACGGGCATCACCCTGGTGGGCAAAAACAGCGTGGTCCCCGAGGGCATGGAACTGGGCCGCAACGTAGTCGTCCACTCGGAGTGCGGCGACTCGGCCTTTGGCAAGCGCAAAAAGATCAAAAGCGGCACCAGCGTGGGCAAAGACCCCCGCTAAGGCCGAAAAGCCAAAAATAGGCCACGGATTTGACGGATCAAACGGATAAAATACGGATCTTTTTCAAAAAGAAAAATCCGTTTTATCCGTCAAATCCGTGTCATCCGTGGCCTATTTTTTTCAACCAAAGGAGATTGTCATGAAGTACACGATTGCGGGTGAAATTGCCCAGAAGGCTCGGCTGGATTTGCAGCCAGGGGAGTTTGCCTGGGCCAGCAAGGGGTCGTTGATGGCCTATTCTCAGGGCATGCAGTGGGTGTTGAAGGTGCCCGGCGGCATGGGTGGGGCGGCCCGGCGCATGTTGTCCGGCGAAGGGGTGGCCTTGACCTATTTCAGCACGGAGGAGGCGAACCAATATGTGCTGCTGGCGGCCAACCAGCCCGGTCACATCACCGAGTGGGATCTGGAGACCGATGGGGCGGTGTTGACCACCCGGGGCTCCTTCCTGGCCGCCTGGGGCGCGGATGTGGATATCTCCGTGACCGTGGCCCGGCGGGCTGGGGCGGCCTTGTTTGGCGGGGCGGGGTTGTTTCTGCAACAGCTCTCCGGCCAGGGCAAGGTGCTGATCCACGGCAGCGGGGACTTTGACGAGATCCGCCTGGCCGAGGGGCAGCAGATTTTGGTCAGCACGGGCAATTTGGCCGCCTTCAGCGCGGAGGTGGACTATGACATCCAAGGGGTGGGCGGCTGCCGCAAGGCCCTCTTCAGCGGCGAGGGCCTCTTCCTCACCCGGCTCACCGGGCCGGGCCGGGTGCTGTTGCAGACGCTGAAGCGCACGGTGGCGAAGACGAGCCAGAGCAGCGCGGGCGGGTGATCTATCGAGTATCGTGTATCGAGTATTTTTGGTCGCTTGCCAGACAAAATACTCGATACACGATACTCGATATTCTTCTACCGTTCCGGCGCAGCCTCAAAGATCGTGCGCAACAAATCCGCTCGTTCTTCCGGCGTGGCCCAGCGGGGTTGGGCGAAGTCTTCGAGGATGCCCGTGAGGATCTCTGTGCTGATCAGCCGCCCTGCGTAGATGGTGTGCCGGGCGTAGAGTTCTGTGCGGGTGGACCATTGCTGCATTTGGTCGAAGAAGAGATTGCCCAGGCCATAGACGATGATGCCGGCCCCGCCGACCTCCTGTGCGCTATAGGCTTCCATTGCCTGGGGCACGTGGCTCTGCACCCCGGTCATGATCTGCGCCCCGGCCTCCCGGATCTCCCGGAACTCGTAGACCTGTTGATAGGTGGGGTAGGGGGTGTAGGTCTCGAAATATTGGATCTCCACGGAGACCACGTCCACCTCGTCCCGCAGTTGGCTGATCATGTCCAGCACCCGATCCTTGTGATCGTAGTAATAGCAGGTGCCGGGCAGGCTGTCCGTGGCCCAGGATGCGGGCGGATCCCAGGCCAGCACGGCGATGAAGGCGAAGGTGTTGCCGTGGTCCTCCCAGAGCAGGGGGGCGCAGGCCTCGTCCAGGTTCATGCCGCTGCCGTAGATGGGGATGTTGTGGTCCCGGTAAAAGGTGATGGACTCCACCGCGCCGTCCCGGCCAAAGTCGTTGACGTGGTTGCCGCTCAACCCCACAATGTCTGTGCCGATGGCTTCCAGGGCGGCCAAATAGGGGTAGTCGCTGCACAGTTGCAACTGGTTGGAATAGTTCATAACCTCGCAGCCGTCGATAAAGGGCACCTCGTTGCTGACATGGGTAATGTCCGCCGCGGCCAATGTGTCAGAGATCACCAGGGCCGGATAGTCGTATCCCTTGGCCTCCATCACCTCTGCCGTGCCTCGGGACATGGCGGTGACCCCGGTCATGATCAGGCTGGTGAGCCGGGACGCATCCCGGTTGGTGACGGGTTGAATGGCCCCGGCCAGGAGATCCGCCACGGCTTTAGCGGCCTCGCTCTCGCCGGTGACGCTGACGGCCACGGCCAGGGCATAGGTGGCCGGGTCCAGTTGATTGTCGAGGACGTTCACCCCGTCGATGTGCAGAACCTTGAAGCTGGGGTCCAATTCCTGGAAGGGCAGGATGGCCCAGGCACCGGGTGTGGCGGCCAGGTCCACGGGCAAGGTCATGGCCTGGGTGGGGGGGAGGGCCGTTTCGCCCAAGATGGCGGAGAGATCCACGCCGGCGTATTCGCTGATGATCAGCGGGTTCGGGTTTGTGCCCTGCCAGCGGGCCATGACCTCGGCCAGGGGCGCGCCATCCGGCACCGTGGCGAAGGGGGCCGCCAGGGCGTAGAAGCGCTCGGCCACCACCTCCCCAGCCAGGGAAAGGGAAGTGAAGCCGACAATGACTTGAACAGTCCCGTTGTCTTCCTTTTCAACCAAAACCAACGGGTGACTCTGCCCAGCCAGCTCGACGTGAGTCTGGGAGAGCAATCGATCCATCAGTGGTTTGACATAAATTTCGGGCAAGGCTGGGTCCAGCCCCACGGTGATGGGGGCGGGGGTGGGTGTGGGGGTGAAGGTAGGCGCGGGGGAAGCGGTTGGGGGCGGCGTTTGGCTGGGCGTGGGCGTGACGGCGACGAAGACGGGCTGGGCGTTGGCACACCCGGCCAGGAGCAAAAGGGCGGTCAGCAGCAGTGATAGGGCGAATAGTTTACGTGTCATAGGATTTATGGGTAGAATAAGGGTTGACCGGACTTATATTTGCGTCGATCCGGCTCCTCCCCCAAACTGGGGGAGGTTGGGAGGGGGTAGTGGTCGGGCCGTTTCAGTATAGGGATGGTTGGCCCATTGTCAATTTTGTGGGAGAGTGAGAGCTTTTGAATCGATTCCTTGTGATCGCTCTGGGCGCGGCGTTGGGGGCCAATGCCCGCTATTTTGTCGGCCAGTGGGCGGGGGAGCGCTTTGGTTCTGCCTATCCCTATGGCACCTTTTTGGTCAACGTCACCGGCAGCCTGGTTTTGGGTTTTCTGTTGACCTTGGGCATGGGCAAGATCAACTTGTCGCCGGAGCTGCGTCTCTTTTTGGCCGTGGGTTTTCTCGGCTCCTATACCACCTTTTCCTCCTATGCCGTGGAGAGCTTCGCCCTCTTTCAAGGCGGCAGCCCGTGGGGTGCCCTGATCAACGTGGCCGGAAACAACCTGGTCGGCCTGATCTGCGCCCTGCTCGGCGTCTATTTGGCGAAGGTGGTTGGGTGATTTGTTGATGGGTTGATTGGTTGATTTTTAGTGTGGGTTCATGTGAATCCGCCCAATCTCCCAATCTCCCAATCACCCAATCGCTCAATCACCCAATCACGCCATTCCACCACCCGCCAATCAACCAATCAACAAACAAAGAACCCACCATGCCAAACCCAACACCGACACCCCCCCTCGACTACCACGCCACCTCCTTTTCCCAAGGGCGGATGGACTTTGCTTGGGAGGAGTTGACCCCGGAAGAGCGGGCCCAGGCCTATGCGGACTGGGCCGCGGGCAAGGGCTTGCTGGGTGGGGATCCCCGGCAGCGCCCCGGATCGAATCTGCTGCCCCCCTGGGGAATCGACCGCCCCTTCTTTCGGGGCTTGACCTTGGACGACAAGCGGGGCTGGAACGGCACGCGCTGGCGGGCCGACCTGGCCGGGGATCGGCCTTTGGAGATCGAGGTGGGCTTTGGCCGGGGGGACTTCATCCTGGATCGGGCCAACCGTCACCCGGAAACGCTCTTTCTGGCCTACGAGGTCAAGACCAAGGCCGTGCGTCTGGCCTTGGATCGGGCCGAGCGGATGAAGCTAAACAACCTCTGGTTCAGCGACGACGACACTCGCTTCAGCCTGCCCCTGGTGATCCCCGACGGCCGGGCAGAGATGGTGCATGTCCTCTTCCCCGACCCGTGGTGGAAGGCGCAGCACCACATCAAGCGCATCTTCACGCCGCCTTTTGTGGATCTGCTGGCCGCCAAACTGCGGCCCGGCGGACTGCTCCATTTCAAGAGTGATGTGCAAGAATACGGCGAACTCGTGCGCTATCTTGTGGCCCAAAATCCCGCCTTCACCGACCACGATCCATCCTTGGCCGAACGCTTGGGCGCGTACGTCCCCACCCATCGGGAAGCCTGGTGCGGACGTAAGGGGCTACCCTTTTGGAGCTATTTCTTTCAGCGAAAGTAAAAAGGTTGACCTCGTTCCCACGCTCCGCGTGGGAATGCCCTTGGACGCTCCGGCGTCCCTCGGCGCAGAGCGCCGAAAAGCCGCTCCCACGCGGAGCGTGGGAGCGAGATCCGAATCCGTGGTCTATTTGTGGGTCTTTCTCAAGGAGCCATCATGTCATCCAACTCAACATCAATAGGCCGTTTCGCCGGGCTGGACCTATCCATCACGCCCGGGTTTTGGATCGGCTGCGCCCTGCTCACCGGGCTGATCGGTTTGGGGCTGGCGCTTTTTGCCGCCATGTCGCCCCTGGCCGCGCTGGGCGGCGGATTGCTGGGCACCCTACTCTATTGGTTCTCGGAGATCCTGCACAACCTGGGTCATGCGCTGGCTGCCAAGCGCACCGGCTATCCCATGACCGGCATCCGGCTGGGCTTTTTGTTCATCCTTGGCAGATCCCTCTATCCGGCGGATGAGGGCGAACTGCCGGCGGCGGTCCACATGCGCCGGGCGGCCGGCGGCCCGATTCTCAGCGCCACGTTTGGGCTAGTCGCCATCGCCGTGGGGGTTCTGATGGGCAATATTCCGGGTGCTTGGGTGACGGGGTTCGGGTTGCTCAACGTCTTCCTGTTTGGATTGGGTGCGCTGGTCCCCATTGGTTTCACCGATGGCAGCACCCTGCTCTACTGGCGGAACCGACCATGAGCCTGCTCCACATCACCAACCGGCTGACCATCCCCCTGGCGGAGATCCAGTTTGACGCCGTGCGCTCCCAGGGCGCGGGCGGGCAGAACGTCAACAAGGTAGCCTCGGCCATCCAACTGCGCTACGACATCGCCGCCTCGTCTCTGCCCGATGAGATCAAGGAGCGATTGCTGGCCATCAGCGATCAGCGCATCACCCAGGACGGGGTGGTGGTGATCAAGGCCCAGAGCAGCCGTCGCCAGGAGCAGAACCGGGCCGAGGCCCTGAGCCGTCTGCAACAACTGGTGCGCACGGTCGCCGTCGTGCCCAAACGTCGTCGCCCCACCCGTCCCAGCCGCTCGGCCAAGCGCAAACGCATTGAAAAGAAGAAGCAGAGAGGTGCGATAAAAAAGCTGCGAGGGAGTGTGGACGGGTGAGAAACCGCTGGGGGCTGAAGCGCCCCGGCTGGACACAACAAGCCCGATGAATCGGGCTGACTTGAAGAATGGACTGGCTTACACCCAACCCGATTCATCGGGTTTCTCTGACCAGCCGGAGCGCTTCAGCCCCCGGCGGATTGTGTCGCCCAACTCAGCCTAAACACACCATTTCAATAGGAGTCCTCAATGCCTAAACCGACCGCCAGTGACCCGAACCACCCCCTGCTCGACAATCCGTTCTGGCACGCGCTGACCACGGAGCATGCCCATTTCGCCATCGGGGACGAACACGCCCGGCGCTATCCGGCGCAAATGTCGCCGATTGTGGCCTTGGCCCATGTTGACGAGGCGGGGTATGCTGCGCTGAAGCAGATCGTGGCGCCCGGCGAAATGGTGGGCGGATGGGGCTTCGCATCTCCCTTCCCAGCGCCGTGGCAGTTCGTCTTTGGCGGCACTGGCTTGCAGATGATCTGCCCCCAGCCCCCGGCAGATAGGCCACTGGCCCCAGGCAATGCCGACACGCAGGTGGTGATCCTCGGCTTGGCGGATGCGGAAGAGATGATGGCTCTGGTGGCGTTGGCCCAGCCCGGCCCCTTCATGCCCCGCACGGTGGAGATGGGCCGCTATTTCGGCGTCCGGGTGGCGGGCCAGCTTGTGTCCATGGCCGGAGAACGGGCGTGCCTGCCCGGCTATCGGGAGCTCAGCGCCATCTGCACCCATCCCGACCACCTGGGCAAGGGCTACGCCTCCCATCTGGTCACCCGGTTGGTCAAGACAAATTTCGAGCGGGGAATCCTCTCGTTTTTGCATGTGGATTCCGCCAACGCCAGGGCCGTGGGCCTGTACGAGCATCTGGGCTTTGTCCTTCGGCGCACTATCAAGATTGCAGCCATTCAATACACCGATGATGTGGAGACACCATGACCCTTGCCCCAAGCCCTTCCGTGTTCGACCCCACGGATCTGCTCGACCAGATCAACACCCACCGCTCCATCCGCCAATATCGCCCCGACCCCGTGCCGGATGATCTGCTCACCGAGATCCTGACCGCGGGGGTGCGGGCGTCGTCGTCGGGCAACATGCAGACCTATTCCATCATCGCCACCCGTGACCGGGGCCTGCGGGAGCAACTCTATGTGCCCCACATGGAGCAGAACATGGTGCTGGACGCGCCCGTGTTGCTCACCTTCTGCGCCGACTTTGGCCGCATGCGCCACTGGCTGCGGTTGAACGATGCCCCGGACACCAACTTCAACAACATTTTCAGCTTTATGGTGGCCGCTATCGACGCCATCCTGGTCTCGCAAAACGTAGCCCTGGCCGCGGAGGCCCGTGGGCTGGGCATCTGCTACATGGGCAGCACCCTGGCCAACTGCGACCAGATCGGGCGCATCCTCAAACTGCCCGAAAATGTCGTCCCCGTGGCCGGCTTCTCCCTGGGCTGGCCCGCCGAAGACCCGGCCCCCCGGGATCGCCTGCCCCTGGACGGGTTGGTCCACCACGAAACCTACCAGGCATACAGCGACGAGCGCATCCGCCAGGTCTACCGGGAGCGAGATGTAAAAGGCTGGGACCGGTATATGGCCAACCCGGGTCTGCGCCGCATGGTGCAGGAAGCGGGCGTGACCAATTTGGCCCAGATCTACGCCGTGGTCAAATACACCCGGGATTCCCACCTGGGCTACGCCAAAACCTTCCTGGACTATCTGGCCGCCCAAGGCTTCATGGAGGAATGATGAAAAAACAAATTTTTGAACCACAAAAATCGCAAAGATCACAAAGAAATGGCATTTTTAGGCTTTTCGTTGTTTCACCAAATCTCTGTGGTGATTTCTCATGACCCTGATCACCGTGGCGGGCAATGCGGGGGTGGGGAAGACAACGTTGGTGACGGCGTTGGCCGCCTCCGGGATCTTTGCCTTGGGGATGGAACAGCATGACGAACGGCCCTTTCAGGCCCGCTTCGCCCATTCGTTGACCGACGGCCCACCCCGCTTCGCCCTGGCTAACCAGGTGGACTATCTGCTGCTGCGGGCGGAACAGGAGCGGGCCTTGCGGACCGAGTCTCGGCCCGGCCTGATGGACGGCGGGCTGGATCTGGACTACTTCCTCTTCACTCGGCGTTTTCATCAATTGGGCCACTTGGACGATGCCGAGTTTGCCCTCTGCGCCCGGCTCCACACCTTCCTGCGCCAAAGCCTAGGCCCGCCGGATCTGATCCTGCACCTGACCGCCCCCCTGGACGTGGTGCGCCGCCGCTGCGCCCAGCGCGGCCGCCCGGTGGAGATCGCCAAGCTGGACGATCTGGCCTCCATGCAGACCCTGCTGGACGAGTGGATCGCCACGGCCCATACCTGCCCCATCCTCACCGTGGACGCCAGCCGGGACGACTTCGCCGCCCCAGACGCCGTCACCCGCTTGCTGGACCAGATCGCCCACCGCACCACAGAAATTTCGGTCTCATCAACCTTCGCCGAAAAGACGCAAAAGCCAGTAAAACGGCGGACTTTTCCGTTTTAGTCTGTTTATCGTTTCACCGTTTTTTGAAAGGCCCACCCATGACCACCTTTTCCGATCTTTCAGATCCCCTCAACCAACTCTTCACCCAATTTATCCTCTTTCTGCCCAGCCTGATTTTGGCCCTGGTCCTCTTTGGCCTCACCTTTGTGGCGGCGTCGCTACTGGCCCAAGCCGTGCGCCGCACTATGACCAATCGCAATGCGGACAAGGAACTGACCCAGCTTTTCGCCACCCTCACCCGCTGGGGGCTGATCACCCTGGGCACGATTGTGGCCTTGCAGCAGATCAACTTCAACGTCACCGCCTTTTTGACCAGCCTGGGCATCATCGGCTTCACCATCGGCTTTGCCATCCAGGATGTGAGCAAAAATTTCATGGCCGGTATCCTGCTTCTGTTGCAGGAACCCTTCAAGATTGGGGACGCCATCACCGTGGCCGGGTACACGGGCACCGTGCGCACGGTCAATTTGCGGGCCACTATGTTGCGCACGGTGGAGGGCACGGACGTGATCATCCCCAATGCGGATGTCTATACCAGCGCCATCGTCAACTTTGGCCCCACCATCCGCCGCCTGGACCTGACCGTGGGCGTGGCCTACGGCAGCGATCTGGATCTGGTGGCCCTCACTTCGGTGCAGGCGATTGCCGACCTGCCCGGCCTGCTGGCGGACCCGGCACCCAAGGCGGTCTTCAACAATTTTGGAGACTCCAGCATCGACTTCACCCTCTACTATTGGGTGGATACCAAACAGACCGGGGTGTTGGACGCCAAGGATTGGGGCGTGCGCGCCCTCAAGGTGGCCTTCGAGCGGGCCGGGATCGAGATCCCCTTCCCCGTGCGCACCCTGTTGACCGTAGGGCCGAAGGGAGGGTAAGGCAAAAGGCAAAAGGCAAAAGGCAAAGTGCAAAAGGCAAAAGGTGAATGGGGTTGACGAGATTTGTTGGTTTTTGCAGAACGGGGTTAGGAGGAACGATGCAAAAGATCGATTTTAAGAAAGAATTGAAGCATCTGTATCAACCGTCCGCCAAAGAGGTGGTTGAGGTGGTGGTGCCACCTATGAATTACTTGATGGTGGATGGCGAGGGCGAACCCGGCTCCCAGGTCTACACGGAGGCCGTGGAGACCCTGTTCGCCGTCTCGTATGCCGTCAAGTTCATGGTCAAAAAGGGGCCGTTGGCCATTGACTACGGGGTCATGCCCTTGGAAGGGTTGTGGTGGGCCGACGACATGGCCACCTTCTCCGTGGATGACAAGGCCAGTTGGAAATGGACCATGATGATCATGCAGCCGACCTTCGTCACCGCGGAGATGATCGGTGCCGCCATCGCCGAGGTGGAAAAGAAGAAGAACCCAGCGGCCCTCTCCTTGGTGCGGTTTGAGGCTCTGTTCGAGGGCAAATGCGCCCAAATTATGCACATCGGCCCCTTCTCCGCCGAAGGCCCCACGGTGGAACGGGTGCATCAGTTCATCGCCGCCCGGGGCAGCCTGACCGGTAAACACCACGAGATCTATCTCAGCGACATCCGCAAGGCAGACCCGGCCAAGTGGAAGACGGTGATCCGCCAGCCAATGGGGTGAGTCGGGAAACGAGTAACGAGTAATGAGTCTGGCGGGGTTGTGCCCAGACGCAAAGAACGACCCAGGCCCGATGTGGGGTCTGGGTCGTTTTGATGTCGATGGGCGATCTGGTTTGTAGCGTTGCGCTTACTTCGCAATTTCCCAAATATGCCCGTCGGGATCCATGAAACTGGCCGTGCGGATGCCCCAAGGCCGGTCCATGGGACCGTTCAACAGCGTCACGCCCTGGGCGGTCAGCGCCGCGCAGAGTTGATCGACATCCTCCACGGTGACGGTCAGGACAAACCGAGAACCGGCCTCGGCACTGGCCATTTTGGCCGGGGTGATCAGCTCATCCGCCGCCGTGATCTTGAGCAGGTTGATCAGGGTCGGCCCAAACTCGAAGACCGTCGAGGCGTCGTCCTCGTACATCACCGGCAGGCCGAAAGCCGACTGATAGAACTGCTTGGCCGCGGCCAAGTCCTCAACAAACAGGGTGATGGCCGAAATGCCCGTGGGCCAGGCGGCTTGAGCTGCGTGCTTGCTCATTGTTTCATCCATGAATGATCCTCTTTTCGAATTTCTATAATAGTGTTCTGTCACCGCTGATTTGATGGATTGTGGAGTCGGGCATCCTCAGATGCCCGCCGTTCGCATCTGAGGATGCGAACTCCTCAATTCCATCATTTGAACGTTGACGGGACAATAGTCGCCAAAGCAGGGGTCAACGTCAGGGGATATCCGTATCATATCGCCAATCGTCTGTTGGGGCAAGGTCCACTTTTGCCTCTCTTCGCCGCCAAACTCTGTGAAATGCTGGGGTTATCATGCCTCCGCCCGCGAAACAAGGAACGACCCAGGCCCGGTGGTGGGGTCTGGGTCGGTTTGGGGTTTGTGTGGGGTTTGGATTTGGGGTCAATCACATGCCAACCATACGAGCCTCCGTCGGTTGATTCGCTGATTGGATGTGTTGGGAATGGCGGTCAGTCAACCCGCTCTTGCGAATCTGAAAGACACGTCGTGCCGCGTAACGCCTGACTACGTTGAGCCTTTATCCTTGAGCGGGCTGAACTTCCAGCGCCCATAAGCCACAAAACCCGCCAGTCCCATCAGGATGATATTCCCCAAGACATCTGCGTATGCGCTTCGAGTGAGCTGCCAGACCGCCGCGCCGGCCATGACGACTACAAGACCAAGTGCAGCGAGAGGCGTCAGGCGGGTCTGGATGCGGGTGAGGCCGGGCAGGATGAGACCCAACCCAATCAGGATTTCGGCCGTACCACTGAAATAATGGAGGCCGGTCGGCAGTTCATACATCCAGGCCATCTGGGGGGGCAGTCCGGGCGGGATGATGAAATGGAGGGTGCCACTGTAGAGGAACAGGACGCCGAGCAGGATTTGAAGAAGCCACAAGAGTATGTTCATCATCATAATCTCCTTTTTATCACTGGCATCTTATGCCAGCGCTATGGGGCCACGTATGCAGACTATCCGCCACAACCACCTCTTTTTGCCCAATAGGGTGGCACAAAGGCAGTGGGAATCGATTGTCAATTTCTGTTTTGCGATCAACTATACACCTTTTTACAAACATTTCAATTTTAGGATTTTTTTCACAAAGGGCATGTATGACCCACCCAAATATCGACCAACAGAATGGCAGGCAGGATGCGATCTCGCACCCTTCATCTTGGTTCAAATGGCTTGACATCACCAGGAAACAAGCATCTGCGCGTGTGACTGGAGTCCCAGCAAGAGACGTTTCCGAAGTGCCCTTGTGCAATTGCAGGATGGAACCAGTCCGGTTTCGCTGCATCTGGAACAAGGAATGACCCAGGCCCGGTGATGGGGTCTGGGTCGGTTTGGGTTTTGTGTGGGATTTGTGTGGGATTTGTGTGGGGTTTGGATTTGGGGTCAATTACACCTTTGGTGTGCCCCTGCCCTGTGGTACAATCCCCTTTGTGAATAAAACCGTCCGCACGCTCGTTTCCCTAACTGTCACCTTGGCCTTCTTTGCCATTGCCTTTGCCTCCGGCTATGTGGTGCGGGGACGGGTAGATCTGTCGGCCCAGGCTGCGGCCCATGCGTCTCTGGGCGGCAGCGCAGCCCAGGCGGATTTGGGTGTCTATTGGCAGGCCTGGGAACTGCTGGACCGGGACTTCTACGGTCCCCAGCCGGACATGACCCAGCGCACCTATGGCTCTATCAAGGGGCTGGTGGCGGCGTTTGATGACCGCTACACCTATTTTGTCGAGCCGGAACCCCATCAACGCCAGAGTGACACCCTGCGGGGCAGCTTTGGCGGCATCGGGGCATGGATCGACCAAGGGGAGACGGGCTATCTGTTGCGGCCCATGCGAGGCCAGCCCGCTGCCTTGGCCGGGGTGAAGGAGCGGGATCTGCTCTTGAAGGTGGACGACACCCCCATTACTCTGGATCTCTCCGCGGACGATGTGGTGGCCCTGGTGCGCGGACCCATCGGCTCTCAAGTCTGTCTCTCTGTGGAGCGCACGCTGGCTACGGACGCCACCCCTGAGCCGTCCCAGCAACTGCGCCTGTGCATGGTGCGGGCCGAGATCCAGATCCCCAGCGTGGAGTGGCGACTCCTGAACGACAAGCCCGAAACAGCTATGATCGGCTATATCCGCCACAGCAACTTCAGCGGACGTAGCGCCCAAGAGATGCGTCTGGCCGTGGAAGAGCTGTTGGCCCAGGGCGCGGATCGCTTCATCCTGGATCTGCGGGGCAACCCCGGCGGCCTGCTGGATGCCGCAGTGGAAGTCTCCAGTCTGTGGCTGGATGGCGGGGCGGTGCTGGTTGAGAAACATGCCAACGGCGAAGAACGCACCTTCGAGGCGGACGACGGGGATCTCTCCGAAGGGCGGCCTTTGGTGGTGATTGTAGACGGGGGCAGTGCCAGCGCCAGCGAGATTGTGGCCGGGGCCTTGCAGGACCGAGACCGGGCCGTGCTGGTGGGCGAGCAGACCTTTGGCAAGGGCAGCGTGCAGTTGGTGCATGAACTGGCTGACATGAGCAGCCTGCATGTCACCACCGCCCGCTGGTATACCCCGGACCGCCACGGCATCGACGGAGCCGGCCTCACCCCAGACGTGATCATCATGCCCGGCACGGATCCCCTGCCCGTGGCGATTGATGTGGTGCAGGAGTTGGCGGCGACGCCGTAAGAAAATATCGAGTATCGTGTATCGAGTATTGTGTGGGGATGGCACATATCGCCATCGAAACTCGCTGTCACGGACCACAAAATACTCGATACACGATACTCGATAAACTTCGACACACAATACCAAAGAGAGATTATGACCTATCAACCAAACGACAACCAGAAAACCAACTTCTTCACCAGCCAGCGGGTGCTGATCGGCTGTATTGCTTTGGTGGTGCTGGCCGCGGCCTTTTTGGGCGGCACGGGTCTGGGCTTTGGCATTGGCCGCATCACGGCCAAAAACGCCACCCCGCCCAACCAAGCTGTCCAGCCCGCCCCTTCGGCAGAAGAGGGCGCGGAAGACGTAATCGCCGCCCCAGCCCAGGATTTTGGCATCTTTAGCGAGGCAATGGGTCTCTTTTATCAAGACTTCTTTGGCCCCTTGCCCGCCACGCCCGACGCCAACTACGAGGCCATCAAGGGCGTCCTTTCCCTGATCGACGACCCCAACACCTCTTTTTTGACCCCCGAAGAGGCGGATTTCTTCCGCACCAGCATCCAGGGTACCTTCGAGGGCATTGGCGCTCGCGTGGCCTGGGATGAGGAGAACGAGGCGGTCAAGATCGTGGAGCCGTTTGAGAACCAACCGGCGTGGAAGGCGGGCATCCGGCGCAACGACCTGATCATCGCCATCAACGGCGAGCCGACCGCAGAGATGGACCTGACCGAGGCCGTGGGCAAAATCCGCGGGGCCAAGGGCACGGAAGTCACCCTCAGCCTGCGCCGGGATGGCGAGGCCGATGATTTTGACGTGGTGGTGGTGCGGGATCAGATCGAGACCCCGGTGATCAGCACGGAGATGGTGGGCGCCAACGGCGACATCGGCTATGTGGAGCTGACTACCTTCAGCAACAACAGCGGGCGGCTGGTGCGTCAGGCCGTGGAGGATGTGCTGGATCGCAACCCCCGGGCGCTGATCTTTGACCTGCGGGGCAATGCCGGCGGGTTACTCAACGAGGCCATCAACGTGGCCAGCGTCTTCCTGGAAGAAGGGGATGTGCTGATCGAAAGGTTCTCCGACGGCACCGAGGAGATCTACAGAACCCGGGACAATGCCGCCATCGACAAGGATCTGCCTCTGGTGGTCTTGGTCAACGAAGGCAGCGCCAGCGCCAGCGAGATTGTGGCCGGGGCCTTGCAGGATTCGGGCCGAGCCATTCTGATCGGGACGACCACCTTTGGCAAAGGCAGCGTGCAGCTTCCCCACACCCTCAGCGACGGCAGCATCATGCGGGTCACCATTGCCCGTTGGTTCACCCCCAAGGACCGCACCATCGACGGCACGGGGCTGGACCCGGACATTCTGGTCGAGATCACAGACGCCCAATTCGAGGCCGGCGAAGATCCCCAACTGGAGCGGGCGCTTCAATTCCTGGAAACCGGACAGTAGGCACATGGCTACAAAGAGCAAAGAGAGTGCGGCCAAGGGGCCGCGCATAGTCGCTTCCAACCGCAAGGCCCATCACGATTTTCATATCGAAGAGACCATCGAGGCGGGCATTCAGCTTTTGGGCACGGAGATCAAATCCGTGCGGGTGGGGCAAGTTAACCTGCGTGAGGGCTTTGTCCTGATCAAGGATGGGGAGGCGTGGCTGCGCCAGGTCCACATCGCCCAATATTCCCACGGCAACCGGGAGAACCACGAAGAGACTCGACCCCGTAAACTGCTCCTGCACAAACGCCAGATCCAAGATCTGCACAGTGACGCCACCCAGCGCAATTGGACCATCATCCCCCTGCGCATGTACATCACCGAAAAGGGGCTGGCCAAGGTGGAGATTGCCCTGGCCCGGGGCAAGAAAAACTACGACAAACGCCAAGACATCGCCGACCGGGACTCCAAACGAGACATCCAACGGGCGCTGAAACAGCGATATTAGCACGACAAAATCTCCTAATCTCCCAATCTCTCAATCTCAAGACAGAGATTGAGAGATTGGGAGATTAGGAGATTTTTTGTGGAACCACGCTACCCCATCCCCGCCGCCCAGCACCGCACCGAGGAGGAAATCCGCCGCAGCCGCTTCATCACCACCCTGGCCCACGCGCCCACAGTGGAGGAGGCCCGGGCGGTCATCGCCACGGTCAGCCGGGAGTTTGGGGATGCCAGCCACAACTGCTGGGCCTATGTGGTGGGGCCGCCGGGCAGTACCTCCCAGGTGGGGATGAGCGATGACGGCGAACCCCACGGCACGGCCGGGCGGCCCATGCTCACAGTCCTGCTCCACAGCGGCGTGGGGGAGATCGTGGCTGTGGTCACCCGCTATTTTGGCGGCACACTGTTGGGCAAAGGCGGCTTGGTCAAGGCGTACAGCGGCGGGGTGCAATATGCCCTGGAAACGCTACCTCTGGGCGAGCGGGTGGAGAAAGTCACTTGCACTGTGGTCATCGACTACGCCAGCATCACCCTCTTCCAGCGCATGTTGCCCGATTACGAGGTGGAGATTTTGGACGAAGTCTACGCCGCGGACGTGAGCTACCGCCTGGAACTGCCCGCCGCCGGGCTTGATGCGTTCAGCGAGGCCGTGGTCAGCCTCACCAACGGGCAGGCGTTGATTGGGGTGGATTATCCCCCAATTGCCTCCTGAAAGACCGAAATTCCGATTGACACCTGCGCTAATTTCTTGTATGCTTACCTCATCATGAACATCCACGACAGCGGCTATAAGCGACTCTTCAGCAACAAGACCATCTTCCGCCAGCTCATGCAGACCTTTGTCACCGAACCCTGGGTCAAGGATCTGGATTTTGAGCAGATGGAGATGGTGGACAAGTCGTTTACCTCCGACCATTACAAGGAGACCGAGAGCGACCTGATCTATCGAGTGCGCTTGCATGGGCGGGATGTCTACATCTACGTCCTGCTGGAGTTCCAATCCACCGTGGACCCCTGGATGGCCGTGCGCATGTTGAATTACATCACCAACTTCTACATGGATTTCATCTCGGCCCAAAAAGAGAAAGGCAAGCTGCCAGCGGTTTTCCCCATCATGCTCTATAACGGGGATCGCCCCTGGACCGCCCCAGTCAACGTGGCGGACCTGATCGAGGCCACCCCATCCTTGGGCCGATATGCCTTGAATTTCGAGTATTTCAAGATCGTGGAGCACGAGTTCAGCCGAGAGCAGTTGTTGAGCATCCGCAATGTTGTCTCCGCCCTCTTCCTGACCGAGGCTCATTACGATCTTGAGATGCTGACCGCAGAGTTGCCAAGTCTATTCGCACGCGAAGAGAATCGGCAGGCCGGCGCTCTGTTTTTGAACTGGTTTTATCAATTACGCGAATACGGGCGGATGCCCTCGGAAGATTACGCAACCATTGAGACATCCATTCGTTCAGTTGAGGAGGCAAGAACTATGTTGATCACAGCATTGGCAGAAGAGCGGGCGGAGATTGAGCGTCGTCTTGAACAAAGCACCGCACAAGGTATCGAACAAGGTATCGAACAAGGCATCAATCAAGGTGCTATTCGTGAGCGGCGAGCAAATGTGTGCGCCATGTATGCCAAGGGGTACGCATCCGATGTGATCGCTGACTTGCTTGACCTGACGCTTGAACAGGTCACCGCGCTGTTGCTCGATGAGCCATCTGACGCCTGAAGAAGATGAACAAAATTTCCAAAAAGGCGGACGACCAAGGATATTGGTCGCCCGCCTTTGTTCGTCCCTCGCAATTCGCCCCCCGCCTCACTCCACTCGTGACCCGTACCGCTGGGCCAACTCTCTTCTCAAAATTTTGCCGATGAAGCTACGCGGAAACGCGTCCACGAAGATCACCATGCGGGGGACCAATTCTGGGGGCAGGCGGCGTCTGCAATAGGCCATCACTGTGTCGCTGGTGGTGCTGTCCTTGCCGGTGAAGATGAAGGCGATGGGCTGGTTGGCGATGGCCACCACGGCCGCCTCCCGCACCTGGGGGATTTCGTATAGCACTTCTTCGATGTCCCTGGGGAAGGCGGGCGGCCCCATCTCTTTGTCGGGATACCACATGTCCACCCGCCGGGCAATGAGACGGAAGTAGCCTTCCTCGTCCATCTGGGCCATGTCTCCGGTGCGCAGCCACCCCTCCGGGTTGATCACCTCGGCCGTGGCCGCCGCGTCTCGCCAATAGCCCGCCATCACCTGGGGTCCGCGCACGGCCAACTCGCCGATCTGCCCCGCTTCCGCCACCACTTTGCCGGTTGTCAAATCCAAAATACACGCCTCGGTGGAGGGCAGGGGGATGCCGATGCTGCCCACTTTGCGCAGTCCGCCCAGGGGATTGGCGTGGGTCACCGGGCTGGCTTCGGTCAGGCCATAACCCTCCACCAGTCGCCCCCTCGTCAACTTCTCGAAGGATTCCTGCACCTCCACAGGCAGGGGCGCAGAGCCGCTGATGCACGCCTTGATGGAGTCGATGCCATATTTGCGCACCCCCGGATAGCTGTTGATGGCCATGTACATGGCCGGCACGCCGGGGAAGATGGTGGGCTGTTCTCTTTTGATGGTCTCCAACAGATCGGTCAGATCAAAGGCTGGCTTGAGGATTAGGGTGGCCCCCAGGGCGATGGGCACGTTGAGGGTGGTGGTTAGCCCATAACTGTGGGCAAAGGCCAGCACGCACAGAAAGACCTCCTTGCCCTCCTTGGCCTCGGGCATCCAGTGGCGGATCTGCATGGTGTTGGCGACCAAGTTACGGTGGGTGAGCATGACCCCTTTGGGCAGCCCCGTGGTGCCGCCGGTGGATTGGATCACGGCCAGGGCGGTCGGGTCCACCTCGATTTCGGGCGAGCTTTCCGCTGCGGCGTGGAGCAGGGCGTCGAAGTTGTGGAAGCGCCAGTCGGCCCGCCCTTCCGTGGTGGGCGGTTCCGACCCGATCAAGACCAGGTGGGCCAGCTTCACCTGGGCGGGCATTTGGGTCAACATCCCCATCCCCCGCTCGTCGGTGACCACCACATGGGCCTGGATGCCCGCTTGTTGTCGAGCCAGCAGATCCGGCGTCACCTCCGGCGGGGCAAAGGCGACCACGCCCCCGGCCTTCAATGTGCCAAAGTAGGCGATCACCGCCTCTGGGGAGTTGGGCAACATCAGGGCCACCCGATCTCCCGGCTGCAAGCCCAGGCCCAACAGGGCGTTGGCCCAGCGGTTGACCGCCTTGTTCAACTGGCCATAGGTCATGCGCTGGTCCCCGGCCAGCAGGGCCACCCGGTTGGGGAAACGGCGCACCGCGGAGCGCAACAGCCGATGGACGGGAATCTGCGGCACGGCCACGGTATAGGGTACGGACTGCTCATAGTTGGCTAGCCAGGGTCGCTCCTGGCGCAGGGTGGCCCGGCTCTGCTTGGTCCCGCCGCCCGCCTGCTGCCGCCAGGTGCGGGTCGTCTCGCCGGACAAAAAGCGGTCCAGCGCCCGGTTGACCGCGTCCCGCCGTTCCAACATCACCATGTGGCCGGAGGTGCCCACATCCACATCCTCGGCCCCTGGAATCGCCCTGGCCACCTCCTCAAACATGGGTTTCTCGAACAGAAAGTCCCAGTGGCCGCGGATCACCAGGACGGGCATGGTCAAGTCCCGGAAGAGGCTCCACCCATTCCATTGGGACAAATTGTTCGCATACCAGGCTTTGAGGACATGAAACGGGGCGTGCAGCCAGCTTTTGGCAAAGGGTTGCGCCAGGCGCAGCACGTTGAGGGGTAAGTTGAGGCCAAAGCGCAGGGCCGGGCTAAGGCGAAACTCCCCGGCGGACGCAATCAACACCAGCCGCTCCACCCGTTCGGGATGCTCGGCTGCAAATTGGGCGACCACCGCGCCGCCAAAAGAATGGCCCAACAGCACGCAGGGATCCCGAATGCCCAAAATGTCCAGTGCTTTGAGCAGATCCGCCTGGATCTCGTCCATGCTGTAGCGGCCCACGGGCCGGTCCGAGTGTCCATGCCCGCGCAGATCCAGGGCCACCACCCGGTTGGCCAGGGCGAAGTGGGTGAGTTGATGCCGCCATTGCACGGCCTGCCCGCCAAATCCATGCACAAAAACCAGGGTACGCAAGGGTCGGTCCGGCGCAATGTCGATAGCCGAGAGACGAATGCGGGGCGATTCCGACGTACGCACCTCGCGCCGGTACAGTTCCAGATCGATTTCCATGTAAATCTCCGCTGAGTGGGGATGATGGGGGTGGGGTGGGCTGGATTATAGCTGCCGTCGGTCCCGCCGTCAAACGGCCCGGATCTGACCACTTTTTGCGGCGTTGAATCCTTTTTACGTCCGTGCTACAATAGGCCCACACTCTGCTCGACAATTCACGCATCACGCCCCACCTCACAGCCAAAATTCCAAAGAGACATCTACTAAAGGAGAGAAACCCATGCGCAAAGGTGATTGGATCGACAAGTTCAATGTCAAAATTGTCAGTTTTGCCGACCGCCCCGATCTGTTGGGGAATGACGAGACCGTCTACGTGGTCAAGGACATTTTCACCACTCGTGATGGTTCCTGGGAGCCGGGCAAGTCCGATCCCGGCGCGGTGCAGCAATGGGCCAGGGACACCTATCTGCGAGCCTTTAGCGCCCCGGACTATTTCGATGACGCCGGGGCCGACCATCACCTGTTCAGCCGGGTGGAAGCTGCCGACGGCAAGCATGTGGTGGAAGCGCCCATCGTCTATTGGTCCGACGGTCTGGGCAAGTTGGAAGATCCCCGCTATGACGGCTATGTGAATGTAAAAACCAAAGAGCGCTCCGGCTGGGGCAATGTGGTCCTCAGCCCGGGGGCCAATTACTACCCGGATCAGGGCAAATCCGGCCCTTGGTCGATGAAGGTGAAGGGGGCTTCGGAGATTGTCACTGGCCTGGGGATGCCTGTGAGCATGCATGTCTCCTTCTTCGTGGTCTGGCAAGCCGTGCCTCGATCCCAGGTAGTTGGCGCAACGAGCTCCCTGGCGCAGGTGACCGCGGCGGTGACCGCCGCCGTGGGGAGTGCGCAGGCGGCCATCAGCGCCGGGGTGGGCGCGGTGGTCAGCGGAGCCAGCGCCATTCTGGAAACCCCGGACGTGCCCGCAGATCCGCCCAAGGTCTACCCGGAAGGCGTCTCTGGCATCCGCCAGGCCGCCTGGGACACGGTGGGGATCAACTACAACCCGGAAGCCGCCTTCTCCCGCTATGCCAGAGAACACGGCCTGGCCATTCCCCTGACCAACGAATTTGATGTCAACGGCTATCGCTGCCAAGGCTTCGTCGGCGGCATCGTCTACGCCAAAATCGGCGACTGGGGCAACGTCCAACACGCCACTTGGTAGGGTTTTCTTAGCCACATAGAACACAAAGAGCACAAAGAAAAGGCATTTTTTTTGCCCCTTTCTTTGTGCTCTTTGTGTTCTATGTGGTTAAGATCAATCGCTTGTGATCTGGCGCAGAGTTTCGACCAGGAGGCGGTGTTCGGCGGTGTGGATGCGCTGGGCCAGGTCGTCCAGGGTGTCCGCGGGCAGGATGGGGACCGTGGCCGTGGCCAGCACCGGCCCCTCGTCCACCCGCTCGTCGGGTACCAAATGCACCATGATCCCCGTGTGGGCGATCTCCCCCCGCTGGAAGGCAGCGAAGGCATCTTCAATGGCGTGGGCTCCAGGGAAAGTGCCGGGCAGGGCTGGATGTAGGTTAATAATGTGGTTGGGAAAATGTTGAATGAATGCATCACTCAGGATCAACATCCATCCGGCCAAAACCACCCAGTCTGGGTTGGATTCAGCCACCAGGGTCGCCAAATCCGCATCATACTCAACCCGGTCCCGCCCCGCATCCCGATAGGGCTTCAGCCCATGCACATGGGCCGGGATCCCCGCCGCCCTAGCCCGCTCCAGGCCAAAGGCGTCGCTCCGATTCGAGATCACCGCCCCAATCTCGGCCTGCAATGTCCCGGCCCCAATCGCATCGATGATAGCCTGTAAATTACTCCCGCTACCCGAAATCAACACCACCAGTCGCCCCACACCCCTTTTGCCTTTTGCCTTTTGCACTTTGCCTTTTGCCTTTGCTTTTAGAGTTTAACCCGTTCCTCACCCGCCGGGATCAATTCCCCAATCACCCTCGCCCCAGCCAAAAGCCCCAACACATCTTCCGCCTGTCGCGCGTCCACCACAAGCACCATCCCCATGCCCATGTTGAAAACCCGATACGCCTCAGGCGGGGCCAGATCCCCTAATTCCACTAACAGCCGGAAGAGAGGCGGCACGGTCCAGCTTGCCCGGTCGATCTTCGCCCCCAAATGGTCCGGCAAAATGCGCGGAATGTTGTCCAAAAATCCCCCGCCGGTGATGTGGGCCAATCCCTTGGGCGTCAACCCGGCAGCCCGCAGACAGTCCATTTCGGGCACATAACAGCGGTGGGGAGCGAGCAGCGCATCCCCCAGGGTGACAGCCGAGCCGGGCACGGACGTGTCCAAGTTCAGCCCGTCAATCAACTTGCGGATCAACGAATAGCCGTTGGTGTGAGGACCGGAGCTGGGCAAGCCGATCAGCACGTCCCCCGCCGCCATCTCGTCCATGCGGGGCAGGATGGCGGCCCGATCCACCAGCCCGACGATGGTCCCGGCCACGTCAAAGGCCCCGGGCGCGTAGACCCCCGGCATCTCTGCCGTCTCCCCGCCCAAGAGTGCGCAGCCCACGGCCCGGCACGCCGCGGCCATGCCCGTCACCGTGGCCGCAATCTGCTCCGGCTCCAACTTGCTGGCCGCGATATAGTCCAAAAAGAAGAGGGGCCGCGCCCCCTGCACCAAAATGTCGTTGACGCAGTGGTTGACAATATCGTGGCCGATGCTTTCCCAGCGCCCGGCCTGGGCGGCCAGCTTCACCTTGGTCCCCACCCCGTCCGTGGACGCCACCAGCACCGGGCGATCCGGCAGGTTGTTCAGGGCGAACAGCCCGCCAAAGCTGCCCACGTCGGTCAGCACTGCGTCCGTGTAGGTTCCCCGCACCGCCGCCTTCATCAGATCCACCGTGCGGGTCGCCGCCTCAATATCCACCCCGGCGTCGCGATAGGTTGTCATAGGTTTCTCCAGGATTCTCATCGAGTATCGAGTATCGAGCATCGGCCCGATACTCGATACTCGATACTCGATTTTCCCTTATTTCCGCCCAATATCCGTGCGGAACTGGGCCTCGTTGAAGTGGACCCGGCTGACGCCCACGTAAGCGGCCTCGATGGCGTCGTCCAAAGTGTCGCCCACCGCGCTGACGGCCAGAACCCGGCCCCCGTTGGTGACCAGCCGGCCATCCTCGCTGATCTTGGTGCCGGCGTGGAAGACCGTGCAACCCTCGGCCTCGGCCTCTTCGATCCCGGTGATGGCCACGCCCCTGGGTGACTTCTCAGGATAGCCCGGTGCGGCCATCACCACCGTGGCCGCCGCGCCCGGATGCCACTGGATCGCCATCTCGGCCAGCCGTCCCTCCACGCAGGCCAGCAGGATCTCGGCCAAGTCGCTGCGCAACAGGGGCAGGATGGCCTGGGCCTCCGGGTCGCCAAAGCGGCAGTTGTATTCCAGCACCTTGGGGCCATCTTCGGTCAACATCAGCCCCACATAGAGAACCCCCACATAGGGCGCACCTTCGGCCGCGATGCCGTCCAGGGTGGGCTGGATGATGGTCTCGGCCACCTCCCGCATCAGCTCCGCCGTGGCCAGGGGCGAGGGGGCAAACGCGCCCATGCCCCCGGTGTTGGGACCCTGGCCCCGGTCCAACAGCCGCTTGTGGTCCTGGGCCGCGGGCATCATGCGGAAATCCTTGCCGTCGCAGAAGGCCAGCACCGAGAGTTCCGGTCCCTCCATGCGCTCCTCGATCAGCACAATCTCGCCGGCCGCCCCAAAACGCCCATCCAGCAGCATGGCCTGCACGGCCTCCGCCGCCCCCTCCATGGATCGGGGCAGGATCACCCCCTTGCCCCCGGCCAACCCGCTGGCCTTGATCACCGGCGGCAGATCCAGCATGCGCATGGCCCGCATGGCATCGTCAAAGTCGTCGAAAATCTCCGCCTGGCCCGTAGGGATGCCGTGGCGCAGCATAAACTCTTTGGAAAAAGCCTTGGACCCCTCCAACTGGGCCGCCACCTTGCTGGGGCCGAAGATGGCCAGATCCATCTCCTGAAACGCCTCGCTGATCCCGGCCACCAAGGGGGATTCCGGCCCGACCACGGTCAGATGTACATCGTGGACCGCGGCAAAGGTGCGCAAGGCCCCAAACTGGTCCATGTGCAGATCCACGTTGAGGCATTTGGGCACATCGCCCGTCCCCCCATTGCCCGGCGCCACAAAGATCGCTTCAACCTCCGCCGACTGGCTCAACTTCCAAGCCAGCACATGCTCCCGCCCGCCATTGCCGATGATGAGAATGTTCATGGTGTGATGCTCCTTAAGAGAAGATAGAGTGTAGAGGGTAGAGTGCAGAGATAGAGGGTAGAGATAGAGATAGAGGATCTGCTTGGCACATCCCTCTATCTCTATCTCTACCCTCTATCTCAATCCCCCCACACCCCGGAAAATTTGTGTTTGGCTTCCAATTCGATCATAGGGATGGGGGTGGAAAAGGGATAGTCCCCGGTAAAACAGGCGTTGCAATAGCCGCTGGCCGGGCCGGTGGCCGAGCCCAGGGCGGTCATCATCCCGTCCAGGCTGATGTAGGCCAAGGAGTCCGCGCCCACATGGGCGGCGATTTCGGGGATGGTTTTCTGGGCCGCGATCAACTCCTTTTGGGAAGCCATGTCCACCCCCATAAAGCAGGGAAACTTGATGGGCGGACAGGCCACCCGCAGATGCACCTCGGTCGCTCCGGCCTCCCGCAACATCTGCACCAAGGGGCCAGAGGTGTTGCCGCGCACAATGGAATCATCCACCAGCACCACCCGCTTGCCCGCCAGATTTTGGGGCAAGGGGTTGAACTTCATGGCCACCCCGGCCTTGCGCAGTTGATCCGTGGGCTGGATAAAGGTGCGGCCAATATACCGGCTCTTGATCAACCCCTCGCTGTACGGAATGCCGCTTTCCAGGGCATAGCCGATGGCGTGGGGCGTGCCGGAATCTGGCACGGGCACCACAATGTCCGCGTCCGTGGGCGACTCCTTGGCCAGTTGGCGGCCCATCTGCTGGCGCAGTTGGTGGACCAGCTCGCCCTGAAAGACACTATCGGGCCGGGCAAAGTAGATCTGCTCGAAGGTGCAAAAAGCCCGCTGCTCCGGCGGCGCACCCTGGATGATCTCATAGCCGTCCGCGCCCAGGCGCACAATCTCCCCCGGTTCGATCTCCCGTTCCAGCCTGGCCCCGATGGTGGAAAAAGCACAACTTTCTGAGGCCAGGACGTAGCCTCCGCCGTCCAACTTGCCCAAAACCAGTGGCCGTAGGCCCCAAGGATCTCTTACCCCAAAGACACCATCTTGGGTGAGGATAGTCAGGGTATACGCCCCCTCGGCCTTGGCCATAAAGGTGCGGATGCGGGAAAACCAGTTGCTCCCTCCGGCCCCGGCCAACAGGTGAATGATCACCTCGCTGTCCGTGGAGGTGTGCAACCCCACGCCCCGCTCCAACAGATCCCGGCGCAGTTGGGGTGCGTTGACCAAATTGCCGTTATGCCCCAAGGCCAAAGGCCCAAAAAGCGTCTCCATCAAATAGGGCTGAGTATTGCGCAGCTTGGACGACCCCGTGGTGGAATAGCGATTATGCCCGATCCCCATCGGCCCGCGCAAGGGGTGCAGATTCTCCTCGTTGAAAACCTGGGAAACCAGCCCCATCCCCTTGTGAATATGGGCCGTGTGGCCGTCAAAGGTGGTGATCCCGGCGGCCTCCTGTCCCCGGTGTTGTAAGGCGTACAGGCCAAAGAAAATCAGCCGAGCCACCTCCTGATCCGGCACATAAATGCCAAATACACCGCACTCTTCGTGGGGGGAGTCGTCTTGGAACTCGTCTTGGAATTCGATGGGAAACATGGATGGATCCTTTTTCTTGAAGATATCGAGTATCGTGTATCGAGTATTATTGTGGATCGATGGCCGTTTCGTACTCGATTGGTTCTTCTTTGAGCGAACGATTGCGCTCCGATTGGACGGTGACGGTCAAGAGTTTGACGATCTCGGTCAATAAATTAATGCGATGCTTGATAACGGCATCACCCAGAACGTGCCGAGCTTTATAGTACCAGTCTCTGGCTTCTCTGGCTGAACCAAGAGCATATTCGAAAAATCGCGCCCGATCTCGTCCAGAATTGCGACTATAGCCTTCGGTAATGTTGGCACTGATGGAACCGAGAGAGCGATAGAGTTGATCTGCCAATGATCGAGTTCGACCATCCTTGAATAGTTTTTCTACGTCCTGCCAGCCAATATCGGCGGCAAATAGACCACGGCGATAGGCCGTGGTCTTCCACAAAACATCCTGCTTGATTGCCTCTGGGACACTTGCCTCCCATTCAGATGTCTTCATCGTGTTCTCCCATCGCTCAACGCACTACTTTCATAAGCGGCGAGACTTCCCTACCCCACAAAAAATACTCAATACACGATACTCGATAAAATCGCCTTGCGAGCCATCATCACTGCCGTCCGTGCTTCTTCCGACGTGGCCTCGGTCGCGGTCAAATGGCCCATTTTGCGCCCAGGACGGGGATCGGTCTTGCCGTATAAGTGTAGCTTAACATTCGGAAAAGCCAACGCCGCGGCCCAATTTGGCTCGCCACTCGCCCACAGATCCCCTAGCAGATTGGCCATCGCCGCCGGACGATGATAGTCCGTGCTGCCCAAGGGCAACCCGCACACCGCCCGCAATTGCTGCTCAAACTGGTCGGTGACGCAGGCATCCACGGTCAAGTGGCCCGAATTGTGGGGGCGAGGAGCGATCTCGTTGATCAGCAAATGCTCATCCCAAGTCAGAAAGAACTCCACGCACAGCACCCCCACCACATCCAGCCTTTCCATGATCGTGCGGGTGTGGGCCACCGCCCTCTCCGCGGCCGCCGGGCTGATGTCCGCCGGGGCCACGGTGATGTCCAAAATGTGGTCGGCATGGCTGTTCTCCATCACCCCAAAGTGGGCAAAGCTGCCGTCCACGCCTCGGGCCGCCACCACGGAGACTTCCCGCTCGAAGTCGATGAAGCTCTCCAAAATGGCCGGTTGCTGGCCAATGGCCGCCCACGCTGCCGCGGTCTGATCCGGGCTGTCGATCTTGACCTGCCCCTTGCCGTCATAGCCAAAGGCCGCCGTCTTCAGCACGGCCGGTGTGCCCAGGGTGAGCAGGGCGATTTCCAGATCCGCCAAGGCGTGGACCGGGGCGAATGGGGCAACGGGCAGGCCATGATGGACAAGAAACGACTTCTCCCGCAGACGATTTTGGGCCGTGTGCAAAACGTGATCCCCAGGGCGCACGGGCACCCCCTCTTCTTGGGCAATGCGGGCCACATCAGCGGGTACGTTCTCAAACTCGAAGGTGATCACATCCACCCCGCGCACAAAGTCCCGCACTGCGTCCAGATCCGTGTACGGGGCGCTGACCTCTCGGTCCGCCAACATGCCCGTGGGCGTGTCGGTCCCCGGCGAAAAGGTGTGGAGGCGATAGCCCAGCCGCCGGGCTGCCATCCCCAACATGCGGCCCAACTGTCCGCTGCCGAAGACGCCGACCACACTGCCGGGGAGGATTGGGGATTGGGGATTGGGGAGTTGGGATTGGGTTTGCATGGTGGGGCGGATTGGTTGATTGGTTGATTTGTTGATTGGTGGACGTCTTCCATGCCAATCAAAAAATCAACCGATCAACCAATCAACCAACCTCCTCTTCCATCACCGCTGCCGCCCGCATCGCCCGATAGGCCCGCAACTGCTCCCGCAACTCGGGCCGGGTGAGGGCAAGGATGGCGACGGCGTAGAGCGCGGCGTTGATGGCCCCGGCTTTGCCGATGGCCATGGCCGCCACAGGCACGCCGCCGGGCATCTGCACGATAGAGAGCAACGAGTCCAGCCCATTCAGCGCCCGACTCTGCACCGGCACGCCGATCACCGGCAGCAACGTGTGGCCCGCAGTCATCCCCGGCAGATGGGCCGCCCCCCCCGCCCCGGCGATGATCACCGCCAGTCCCCGCTCCTCCGCCGTGGACGCGTATTGCACCATCCATTCCGGCGTGCGGTGGGCGGAGACGATCTTGGCCTCAAAAGGCACGCCAAACTCGGCCAGGGTCTCGGCAGCGAAAGCCATGCACCCCTCCCAGTCCGACTTGCTGCCCATGATGATGCCGACGATGGGGTGTTCGCTCATCGACTCGCCTCCATCCATGTCTGTAGATTCCGCTCAATCCGCGGACCCGCCGGAACCTCGCCCGGCTCAAACGTACGCCCGGTGATCATCTCATACGCCCGGATATACCGCTCCGCCGCGGCCACGGCCAACTCGGCGGGCATGGACGGCGGCTCGCCTTCGCCCCGGTAGCCGTGATCCGCGTACCACAGGCGCACGAATTCTTTGTCGAAGTTCTCCGGCTCTTGCCCAGCGGCGTGACGGGCGGCGTAGCTCTCCGCAATCCAAAAGCGGCTGGAATCCGGTGTGTGCATCTCGTCCATCAGCATGACGCCGCCGTCCGGGCCGATGCCGAACTCGTACTTCGTGTCCACCAGAATCAGCCCGCCGCGCAAGGCAATCTCCTGGCCCCGGCGGAAGAGGGCGATGGCCGCCGTGCAGATCTCGTCCCACATGGCCGCGGGGACCAAGCCCTTCTCCACCACCTCGGCGCTGGTGATGCGCTCATCGTGGCCGCCCGGATCATCCGGCCCGGCCTTGGTCGTCGGCGTGATGATCGGCTCCGGCAAGGCATCGTTCTTGCGCAGCCCGTTGGGGAAGTCCATGCCGTAGATGTGGCGTTCGCCCTGGCTGTATCGAGTCCACAGCGCGGTCCCCGTCACCCCGGTGATGTAGCCGCGCACGACGACCTCCACGGCCAGGGGGCGGCATTCGTGGGCCACGGTCACGTTGGGGTCGGGCATGGCGATGAAGTGGTTGGGCACAATGTCCCCGGTCTGCTTGAACCAGAAGGCCGCCAGTTGGTTCAGCACCTGGCCCTTGAAGGGAACCAGCCCCAAAATACGGTCAAAGGCGGAGAGCCGATCCGTGACCACGAGGACGCGGCGGTCACCCACGGTGAAATTGTCCCGCACCTTGCCGTGATAGCAGGGGCCGAGAAAAAGGAGATCCACGCCATCAAAGGGTCGATCAAGGGCTTGGTGTAGGATTGGGATGGACATGATCTAAAATCCTATCTCCGCCGTCGCTTGGCGACTTGACTCTGAACCTGCCCTTGACCGTGGCAGTTGCGGTATTTGCGTCCGCTTTCGCAGGGGCATGGTTCGTCCGGGGAGATGCTGTCCGCGGCCAAGAGCAGGTTCAGGCCCGAATCCCGATCACGGATGATCACATACTGCCCCTCATCCAACTCGTCGATAAACTCCTCCCAGTCTTCGTCATCGCCATCATCGTCATACATGAGACGTTCCAAGCTCTCGGATTGCTCAATGGCTTCACTCGTTTGAGTGAGAATCCAACCCAGGACGACATAACTAACCATCAATGTCATGGCGGCCCCCACTTGGGCAGATTGCCACGGGTCAAAGGGGGAGACAAGCGGAATCAACCACACAAGGGGCAAGGTGATTATCAGCATGGCCAGGGCGGCAAATGGTGTCAGAATGATCAGGAGCGGGATCGGATCCCCTGGGGGAAGCCGCGTATACAGGGTATATGTGGAGAGGAGAAAGCTGACAGAGGCGATTACCACGGCTTGCCACATAGTCAGAGGGGTGACAAGGCTGAATAACCATCCCAGAAGCAGGACAATGGCCGTTGCCAAAAAGCTGATCACCAGCAGCGCGAAGAGCGGGAGCAAAATATCCAGCACACCCAAAATCCGTTTGAAGATATTCATGATTTTCACCGTTGAGAAATAAAGGATTGAAAGAGACGCAGACCCAACCGATTGCTATGGACGCCGGTTGGATTCTGAATGGCCAACAAATGGTCCTCCGGGTGGGGCATCAGTCCCACCACATTGCCCCGCTGGTTGCAGATGCCGGCGATGTCTGCCACGCTGCCATTTGGATTGATAGGGTAGCGTCCGCCCGCAAGGGAACCGTGGGCATCGACATAACGGAAGGCGATCAAGTTCTCGGTCTCTAATTCAGCCAGGGTATCCCCGTCCGTCACTTGAAAATTACCCTCCCCGTGGGCAATCGGGCAGAAGATCGGTTCCCGGATCTCGCTCAAAAAACTGGCCCGGCAATTGGCGTTGACTTCCAAATGCACCCAGCGGCACTCGAAGCGACCCTGGGCATTTTCGGTCAACGTCACTTTGCGGGAGGCGGGATCTGCCCCCGGAAGCAATCCGGCTTTGACTAGGGTTTGGAAGCCGTTGCAGATGCCCAGCACCCGTTTGTCGCTGTCAACAAATTCATGCAATTGATCCTGGAAAAAGACTTGCAGATCCAACGCCTGGCGGGTGCCCGCGCCCAGCGCATCCCCATACGAAAAGCCGCCGGGCAGGATCAGCATGTCAAAGTCGGCAAAGCGACGTTCGCCCCGGCGCAGTTGGTTGATATGCACGATCTGCGGCGCGCCCCCGGCCAACTCACAGGCCCGGGCCGCTTCCCCGTCCCGGTTCGTGCCCGAAGCGTGGAGGATCAGGATGGATGGGTTCGTCATGACTGTTCCTTGGGTTTATCTCTCTGGATCTGTCGGAACGAGAAGCGTACCCATACGCGCCAAACCTTGGCGTTCGGGCAGCCTGTCCGGGTCATTCAATTGCAGGATACGCTCTGTTACCCGGCCTTCGGGGGTTAAAGCGATGATTTCAGCGCCATTAAGGGTGAAGTGATCCCGCCAACGTTGGGTGCGCGGATTGAAAAATGGTGTCAATTGGCCAGTAGTGGGATCCAACGATCCCAGATCGCTGCCTTTGTTGCGGTTGCAATAGGGGCAGGCCAAGGCCAAGTTGTCGGTATCGGACGATCCGCCGTGCTTCTCGGCGATAATGTGTTCCATTTCAAAGGCCAGGAAGGATGCATCTTGGGGAAACAGGCAATATTCACACCGGTTTTCTGCCCGGTGGGCCACCATCTCTCGCGTCATTGCCGGGATATAGCGACTCACGCGGCGGTTCCTATTTGTGAAAGAGCTTTTACCTTGGCCAGCCTCACCAAGTGTTCAAGCATGAGATAGCGGTCCAACTCTGTCTCTTCTGCCTGAGACAGCGGGGACTCTTTGCTCCTTGCCAGCAAGTCTGTAACACGGGTTTGCAGGCCGTTTGACGGTTTTAGAGCCAGGATTTCCTCTGATGTGGGACGACTCGCCAAAATCTCCATGACCGCTAATTCGTCCATCGTGCGTATGGGATCGGCTTCTTCTACGAGCAGATTGTAGATGCCTCGTTCCAAAATCTCCGGCAAACGACCCTGGAACCGTCGCATCTGTTTTTCTAAAATATCCGGAATCCGAATTGTTACCTCAACCGTCATGATTCGCTCCTTGTGGATCAACCCGCACCGTTTCGTTGCCAACAGTCTACCAGAGTTCCCACTTCCACATCAACCACCGATTCGCCAGTGTGGGTGATGACTAGGCTATCATCATTTGTGACTTCCCCCAAACGCACCAGAAAATGGCCCACCAACGCCGCCTCAAACGCCGCCACATCCTCCGGCCTCACCTCAAACAACAGCCGCCCGTTGCTCTCGCTGAACAGGGCCACACCCCAATCTTCAATCTTCAAATCTTCAATCTTGATCATCGCCCCCAACCGCCCAGCCAACGCCATCTCCGCCACGGCCACGCCCAGCCCGCCTTCGCTGAGATCGTGACAGCTCTGCACCAGCCCGGCGCGGATGGCCCGGTGGGCGGCTTTGTAGCGGTCCAGCACGCCGCCGGGCAGGGTGGGGGCCACGCCGCCCTCCACGCCCAAGATGTGGTGGAGCAAGGATCCGCCCAATTCGTCCCGGCTTTCGCCCAAAAGGTAGAGCAGATTGCCCGGCGTTTTGAGATGGCTGGTGCAGATCCGATTCATGTCCGGCACGATGCCCATGGCGGAGATGAGCAGGGTGCCGGGGATGGGCTGGCCGTCAAACTCGTTGTACAGGCTGTCTTTGCCCGAGATAAAGGGCGTGTTGAAGGCCACGGCCCCATCATAACAGCCCTGGGCCGCCCGCACCAGACTGCCCAATCGGTCGGGCAGGGTGGGGTTGCCCCAGCAGAAGTTGTCGAGAATGGCGATGCGGTCTGGGTCCGCACCCACGGCCACGGCGTTGCGGAAAGCCTCGTCGATGGTACTGACCGCCATGGCGTACGGGTCGTGCTTGCCCAAGAGCGGGTTCATCCCCGCGCTGAGGCTGAAGGCCATGTCGTGCTGCCACGTCCCCAAGGGCTTGAGCACCGCGGCGTCGCTGGGCCCGTCCATCTGCGGCCCGGTCAGCGGACGCACCAACGTGCCGCCCCGCACCTCATGGTCATAGCGCCGGATCACCTCCTCTTTGCTGGCGACGGAAGGGTGGGCGAGGAGGGTGAGGAGGAGGGATTGGGGGTTTGGGATTGGGGATTGGGAGATTGGGAGATTGGGAGATTGCTCTGCCCTAATCCCCAATCCCGAATCCCTAATCCCCAATCCCCAATCCCTAATCCCCAATCCCCAATCCCGATAAACAGCCTGCATGTGGCGGCGGGGGAGGCCGTCGTGGAGGAAGGCCATACTCAGGTCGGCGACGGTGCGCTGATTATAGCGCACGATCAGCCGCTCGTCGCCGGTGAAGTGGCCGAGGGTGCGGATTTCTACGTCCCACAGGTCGGCGATGGCTTGCAGTGCGTCCAGGTTGGCTGGGGGGACGGCCATGACGATGCGCTCTTGGGCTTCGGAAAGCCAGATCTCCCACGGGGTGAGGCCGGGGTATTTGAGGGGCACGTCGGTCAGCTCCACGTCCACGCCCAACGCCTCGCCCATCTCGCCCACGGAGGAGGAGAGGCCCCCGGCGCCGCAGTCGGTGATGGCCGTGTAGAGCCTGGCGTCCCTGGCCGCTTCCAGCACCTCGATCAGCCCCTTTTCGGTGATGGGATCCCCGATCTGCACGGCGCTGCCGGAGGTTTCGCTGGTGTCGTGGGTCAGTTCTGCCGAGGAGAAGGTGGCCCCATGCAGGCCGTCCCGCCCGGTGCGCCCGCCCAGGACGACGATCAGGTCGCCCACGTGGGCCTGGGTGGGGTGGCTGCCGTGGGGGAGCAGGCCGACCGCGCCGCAGAAGACCAAGGGGTTGCCCAGATAGCCCTCGTCGTAAACGATGGCCCCGTTGACCGTGGGCAGCCCCAACTTGTTGCCATAGTCGCCGATGCCCGCCACCACGCCTGCGGCCACCCGCTTGGGGTGCAAAATGCCCGCGGGCAACTGGTCGTGGGGGAAGTCTTGGGGACCGAAACAGAGGAAATCCGTGGTGGCGATGGGCCGGGCGGAGACGCCCAAGATGTCCCGCACCACGCCGCCCACGCCCGTGTTGGCCCCGCCGAAGGGTTCCAGGGCCGAGGGGTGGTTGTGGGTCTCCACTTTGAAGGCCAGGTCGTGGGTCTCGTCGAAGGCGATGATCCCAGCGTCGTCCACAAAGGCGGAGCGCAGCCAATCTCGGTCTACTTTTTGGGTGGCGGCCCGGATGTATTGATTGAGCAGGCCGTCCACCGTCTCTTGGCCGATGACGTTGCCGTCTGCGTCCAGATGGGTGAAGTCGATCAGCGCCCGGAAGGTCTTGTGGACGCAATGCTCGGACCAGGTTTGGGCCAGGGTTTCCAGTTCCACATCCGTGGGCGGACGGCCCACGCGCTCGAATTCGGCCTGGATGGTGCGCATTTCGGCCAAATCGAGAGAGAGCAGGCGTTCCCGGCTGATCTGCATCAGGGCGGCGTCGTCCAGCCCGGCCAGGGGGACGGAGTCCACCCGGTCGCTGGCCGTGGTCTCTGCGCCAAATTGGGGCGGGATGGGGCCGAGGCTGAAGTGTTCGATGGTGTCGTTGCAGAGGAGTTCGTTGGCCAGGGCGTGGAGGTCGGCGTCGCTGAGGTCGCCGTCCAATTCGTAGCGGGTGGCGGTGGTGACTTCGCACAGGGGCAGGCCTAGTTCGACCATGCCCCGCACGGTTTCTCTGGCCGTCACATCGGTAACACCGGGACGCAGGGCCACCTCCACCGCCGCCCCCCCGGTGTGCGTGGCCGAGATCTCCCCCCGGCTCAGATCGACCCAGCGGGCAAGCTCAGTCACCGGATCAGCCAAAAGAGAAGCGCAGAGCCTGGAAAGGGCCTCTGCGCCGGGGTTGTCTGACAAGTAGGTGATGGTGGTAATTCGACAGGCCTGGAGCCTGTGGCCCAAGTCTGCGGCCTGGCGCACGATCTGTTTGGCGTCCGCCTGCCTGCCTCCGCGTACTTCGATCCGAACCGTCATGGCGCTCTCCTTCTGGTGGGTACGTTAGGCGCTGGCGATCGGCGTTGATCTGTTCTGCTGGTTAGGGAATCTCTTGATTGAGTACGTTCTTGATGTAGTCCTGGCCGATGATGATGCGCAGGTCGATGTTTTGCTCGTTGGCCAGCCCGGTCAATTTGGAGACCGTGGGCTGGATGGCCAGGTCGGCGCTGATTTTTTCGATCAGGGTGGCCGGGGTGCGATAGTTGACCACCAGGGTGCGCCGATAGTCCAGCCGGTCGGCGTCGCCGATGGAGACCACGTTCCAGCCCCGGGCTTCCAGGATCTCCTGGGTCAGGGCGGCCGCGCCGGGATAGCCGGCCCCGTTGAGGATCTCCACCCGGATGGTCTGGGCATCCAGTTGAGCGGCCCCTTCGACCAGGCCGTCGGCGGTGGCGGCGGTGGTGGTGATGGCGGCATCCACGGTCACGATTTCCGTGGGGGCGGCGAAGAAGTCCCGCATGGCCAGCCGGATGCGTTCCCGGTTGGGCAGCAAGATCCAGGCTCCATCGTCCGTGTAGGTTTCGTCGCCGAAGCGGTTGTCCAGCACCAGTTGGCGCACCTCGGTCAAGGCATCTTGGCCCACGAAGCGGGCAATGCTGATGGCCTCGGTGAGGGGCATGTCTGTATCGATGCTGCCCCGCAGGGTGGTGAAGAGTTGGGGGGCCTTGGCGATCAGGGTGGGGATCATGGAGGCCCGCAGCACCTTGTCCAACACGGCCTGGATCACCTGTTGTTGGCGTCCGGCCCGGTTGTAGTCGTCGTCTGTGTTGCGGGTGCGGGCATACATCAGCGCCGTGGCCCCGTCCAAATGCTGGGTGCCAGCGTCAATGTGGAAGGTCATATAGCCATAGTCGATGGTCGGGTATTGCTCATCATGGATGGTCTTGGGCACCACCATGTCGATGCCGCCGATCAGATCTACCATCTCCACAAAGCCGTCAAAGTCCACCCGCAGAGAATACTGGATGGGTTGGCCGATGAAGGCGCTGACCGTGTCCTTGGCCAGTTGAGATCCACCGCCCGGATAGCGGCGGTTTTCGCCGATGGTATAGGCGCTGTTGATCTTCCAGGTCAGGTCATAGCCGGGGATGGGCACCCACAGATCCCGGGGCAGGGAGAGCATCCCGGCCACGCCCGTGTTGGGGTCCAGGGTCATCAACATCATGGTGTCCGTGCGGGGGGCATCGGTCTCGTCCGGGCGCGTGTCCACGCCCAGAAGCAGGATGTTGACCCGGCTGCTGGGCAGGTTTTCGATGTTTACGGCCACTGTCCCGGCATCTTCCGGGTTGATGGGCACGGGCTGGCCGCTGGCATCCAGCAAAGGGGCCACCGCGCCGCTCTGGGCGATGGTGGATTGGATCTGCGTGAACTGGATCCCCTCCCCATAGTTGCGGTCAAAGGCCCAGTTGTAGAGCAGGCTGCCGCCAAAGATGGCCGCGGCCAAAATGGTCAAAACATAAAAGCCAGCAACCAGAACCGTAAAGGGATTGCGCCGGGTTCGGGCCGATGGCTTGGGCAAGGGCATAGGATTCAATTGGGTGTTGCGATGGTTCTGTGTTGTCATAGCCTGGAAATTATGTCATAGACAAGCAGGCCGCGCAAGTTTTTTGGCCTCTGCC